>CAZNLH010000078.1:0-1635 GCA_964573995.1 uncultured Gemmatimonadota bacterium | reverse complement strand
ACTCCTCCCGCGGCGCGCTGATATACTTCCACTCCAGGCCCTTTATCCCACGCAGTCCGCTCCAGCCGAACATGAGGAAGGGCATGGCCGTTTCGAAATACGAGAATTCAGGCCCTGAAACGGCGCCGAAGGGATAAAGGCTCATCCCCTGGAAACTACCGTCCGTGCGGATATCCAGGATATCCAGGATCGTGGGGAGGATGTCCACGTGCCGCGCCAGGCCATGGTAGACCACCCCCTCCGGCAATCTCCCCGGCATCGAGTAGATGGCCGGAACGTGAAGGGTACCCTCGTAGACGAAGTAGGCGTGGCTCCTTTCGCCATGTTCCGAAAGGCCCTCCCCGTGGTCTGCGGTCAACACTATCAAGGTCCCCCTGAGGAGTCCCCTCTGCCCGAGTTCCGAGATCAACCTGCCGATCTGTTCGTCCGTATATTCGATCTCCCCGTCGTACAACCGGTTCAAGTAGGCATCCGACCCCACTTCGATGTTGGGATCCACCTGGGAGAACGGGGGCGGGGGATCATAGGGCGCGTGAGGGTCGAAATAGTGAACGAAGAGGAAGAAGGGCTTATCACCTCCCCTTTCCTCCATCATCCGGTCCACCATGGTGAGGGCCCTGTTCGTAACGGTCTCCGCCCTTCGCTGCGTGTGGCTCAGCCGCGATTGGATCATCCTCGCGAAGTCCTGGTAGCCCGTATATTCTTCCTCAATATCGTCGTCGTAATACATGAAACCCTGGGAGACGCCGGTGAGCGAATCGAGGGCAACCGATCCGACCACCGCCCCCGTCAAGTACCCCTCCGACCGGAGGATCTCCGCGAGCGTACGGGCGGAGGCGTCGAGATGGAACCCCTCGTTGTTGTGTACTCCGTTCGTCGGAGGCAGAGTGGAAGAAAAGATCGTCGAGACCGACGGGAGAGTGATGGGGACGTGGGCCGTCTCGTGCTCGATGAGTACCCCCCTATCGGCCAGGGCGTCGATATTGGGTGTTCGTATCCTCGTGTAACCGTAGCAACCGAGGTGATCCGCCCTCAGTGTGTCGATCACGATTAGGATCAGGTTCGGGCGAGGGGACCTGCTCATATAGAGGAACGCGGCCAGGAGGACGACAAACACGCCGATTCCGGCCAGCAGTCTGTACCTTCCATGCCTGGAAGACTCAGGCATTGAAACGCTTCCTGACACTCTTACCCACGACTCCCTCGATTCTTCTCAACGACCCTCTTGCCTTCCAACCTCGCCGGCGGATCTTTCTATGTAATCGAGCAACTCCCGCATCCTCACCCTCTCCGGTCCTATAGGCGCGGTCTCCAGAGATGCCCGGAGTTCCCCTCCCGCCCTCTCCATGTCCCTCTTGCCGAGATAGGCGATCCCTCGATAGTAGTGGACGACCCACTCACGCTCCCCGATATCCCTCAGACCATCCAGGACTCCCAGACACTCGTCGAATTCCGAGGCCTTCAGGTGAAGCCCCGCGACGTTGATCCTTGCCCGCACGGCCAGCCTTGCGTTGAATTCATCGATCCCGTCCTTGGGATCCTCACGTTCAGGGTCGAACATCGACTCGTACCCGGTGCCCGGATCCGGGGAAGAACCGAGGTAGCCCAGCGCGAGGAGTTTCTCCCTGTAAGCAC
>CAZNLH010000077.1:0-1750 GCA_964573995.1 uncultured Gemmatimonadota bacterium | reverse complement strand
AGGAGATAAAAAAACTGGAAAATGGGGAAAAAGGAGATGATTAGAGGGACGTTGAGGGGAGTATTCTCTTTATGGTGGATTCCCATCCCCTTTCTTTTGCTGGTGGCGGGCGGATGTGGGCGGCTCGGCCGAAGGCCAAACCTGGTCCTGATCGCTATCGACACCCTGCGTGCTGATCACCTTGGCTGTTACGGCTACGACAAGGCACGGACGCCCAACATCGACGCCCTTGCGAGGAGCGGGGTCCGTTTCGAGCACGAGACGGCCCACGTCCCGATCACGTTGCCCTCCTTTTCGTCGATCATGACGTCGACCCTGCCCCCGACCAACGGCGTGCACTACAACGAGGGATATCACCTCGACGAATCCGCGCGAACACTGGCGGAGGTGCTCGAGGAGGCAGGCTATACCACAGGGGCCGTCGCGGGCGCCGTCGTGCTCGATTCGCTGACCGGGATCTCCCAGGGGTTCGCCCGGTACGACGACGAATTCCCGAAGAAGTTCGTGGGGTACCAGCCAACGATCCGGAAGATCCAGTCTCAATTCGGCGGGACCCAGCGGAGGGCCGAGGAGGTGACCGACCGGGGCCTGTCGATGGTCTCCTCGATGGCGGGCAGGGAGCCCTTCTTTCTCATGCTCCACTACTTCGATCCCCACTTCCCGAAGGATCCGCCCCCACCGTACAATGGGCACGTGGACCCTGCCCTCCCGATAGGCTCGCACGAGCGACAGGTTCAACTCTATGACGCCGAAATCGAGTATACCGACGCACAGATCGGGCGGTTCATCCAGGGGCTTCACGACAAGGGGCTCCTCGATCACACCCTAATCGTCCTGACGGCTGACCACGGGGAAGGGCTCGACGAACATGGTGAGCGGACCCATGCCTATTTCGCGTACGAACAGACCCTCCACGTCCCCCTGATCTACTCCTTGCCGGGGAGTATCCCACGGGATGATGTATACCCGGGACTGGGTCGGCATATCGACATCGCGCCAACGATCCTGGATATCCTGGGGCTCGGCGACCGGAAGCCGCGGGAGTTCCAGGGAGTGAGCCTCTACCCCTTCGGCCGGGAGAATGGACCCGGCTACGCATATTTCGAGTGCGCCGCGCCGTATATCATGTATGGCTGGAGCGGCCTGCGGGGGATTCGGAACCTCGACTGGAAGTACATCGAGGCGCCGAAGGGGGAACTCTACCACCTGGAGTCCGATCCGCAGGAGACGAAGAACCTGTTCGAGCAGAGGCCCGCGGTGGTTGATTCTCTCAAGAGGCGATTGGAGGAGGTCCTCGCCGGCACCGAGATATTCGAGGGGGATGCCGGTAAGAGTGAACGAAGAGGAGGAGAGGAGGCCTTCCAGGAGAGGCTCAGGGCCCTCGGTTACCTGGGGGCGGAGCGTCTGTACCGTTCCACCTACGAGGAGATGTTCGGCCCATCGCTCGCCGACCCGAAGGACAAGTTGGCCGATTTCAGGATGATCCAGGTATCGGATGTCTCGATGAGACTGGGCATGGCGATGATGGAGAAGGACTCCCTGGAGAGCGCGGTACACCACCTCTCCCGCGCGGTCAAAGAGAACCCGGAGAACGTCGATGCACATTTCTACCTGGGTCTCGCCCACGGACAGATGCGGGAGTACGGGGAGGCAAGCCGGGAACTCAATCGGGCGTTGTCGATCGATCCGTCCTGCACGAAGGCTTCGTTGGCGTTGGTTGATTTGGCGTTGGTAGGTGATGACACGTTGG
>CAZNLH010000076.1:0-2906 GCA_964573995.1 uncultured Gemmatimonadota bacterium | reverse complement strand
ACGTGACGACACCGGCGGCGGCCTTCTTGCCGGCCGGTTACCGTGCGTCGGATATCCGGATGGAGTGGGTGGAGGCCGGTACGGACACCCTGACGCTCCAGGTACATGACCTGGACAACCTGGTGGACGTCCCGTTTGGTGATGGGATCGTGGATTCCACAAGTCACGTGAACGAGGAAGAGGAGGGCTCTAACTGGGCATTTCTCCCCGTTGGTGGTGGGGCGTTGCAGCCCGGGGGCAGGTATTTCCTGACAAGCGCTCCTACACCGATAGCGGACCTGTGGATCTGTGGCAGCAGGGTCACGGTGTCCGGTATGTCTCGTATGCCGCAGGTGGGGGATGTCTGGACCCTGCGCCAGGTGGCCATGACTACGGAGGTTGAGATCGATTCGACACTTATGGACACGACGACGACGTATCTCGATGCCCGGCGTCCCCCGGTCCCGGATACGCGATACCGGCTCGACTTTTCGCCTGCACGGGACCTCATCCCCCCCGAGTTCACTATCGGGATCTTTCAGAACACGATACTCACGAACGACCTCGATGTCTACGTCGTGGCATCGGAGGCGTTGTCCGATACTCCGGCCCTCACAATCGCCGGTGACTCGCTTCTCCTGAGCAAGATGGAATCAAATGAGGTGGAGATCTATTCTGCCGATTATCGGCTTGGCCAGGCAGGCACGGACACGGTTGAAGTCAGGGGATCCGATACCTGGGGGAACGAGGGCGAAGGTTCCGAAGTCTTCTCTGTCGGCATGATGCTACGGTCGATGGGCGGCACATTGGTCAGCCCCGATCGCGTACTTCGCCTGACGGTTCCACCGGATGCGATCCGGGAGGAATTGAGGTATTACCTATGCATGGTTGAAGGGGACGTGGGTGGGGGGCTTGATCAATCTACTCAGGGAATTTCTCTTCCTGAGATTAGAACACATCTTGGACTTTCCCAAGCCGCTTACCGCAAGGCCGTGGGCAATGGATCTCGGAGATATCAACGGGAAATCATGGACACGCAGCCACGGGTTGGCGTTGCTGCGAAGAGTCCCGAGCGCATAGGAGAAGCCGGCGCGAGGGCCACGGTCGTACAGAGTCGGATGTCTGGAGACGGTGAGCGCCTTATACAAAGGCAGGAGAAGGTTCAGTCGGCTGAAATGATGGAAGAGAATAGGGGCCGCGGAGGTGGTGCGAGCCTTTCCTCAGATATTGGTGAGGCCGTCTCCGCCGTTTACGCCCTCTCTCCCCCGGGGGAGCAGTTGTTTAAGGGGGCCGAACTATCCTTCGACCTGGATGCGCTGGATCTCGGTGATACCGACCGGAACGGCATCGGCATCTTTGTCTGGACAGGCGATGGATGGACCGAGTTGCCTGTATCCATCAACCACACCACCAAGCGGATCACCACGACGGTGGATGTCCTTGGTTGCTATCAATTGAGATCGAAGGGGACAGCAGGCTCGGCACCTCTGCCGCGGGCCTTCGGCCTGGCCCAGAATTTCCCCAATCCATTCAATCCCTCGACGACGATCGGTTTTGATATCCCTGAGGCCGTCAATAATGTCGGCACAGAACTCACGATCTATAACATCAGGGGACAGCGAGTCAGGACACTATTGAATGAAAATAAAGCACCGGGGTCCTATTCCATCCAGTGGGACGGTAGAGATGATCATGGTCGAAGACTCGCCTCAGGTATCTACCTGTATAGACTCAAGGCCGGCGACTTCGTTTCGACACGGAAGATGGTACTTTTGAAATAATTAGGAGGAGTGATAGCCATGGGTTCTTACAGTCGTTTTTTCGCAATAATGGCAATGATATGGCTTCCAACCTCATGTGGAAATAATGGAGGAACACAGGGTCCACCCGTCCCGGATAGAGACGAGGCGATCGTTCTTACCAACGAGGGGTGGGCGTATTTTGAAAGTGGAACCTATGACAGTGCAAAGACCAGGTTCGAAGAGGCGATAACAGCCGATCCCTCCTATGCCGACGCTCACAACGGGCTGGGCTGGTCCGAACTCTTCCTCGGTCTTCCGCCCTCCAACGAACCCATCGATGGGGCGATAGCGGCTTTTCAAGATGCGATCACCAACGGGATCTATGCCGCCGACCCCCAGGTGGGGCTTGCCATTGCCTATCAATCGGAAGGCGATGACTCCAGCGCTGTCCAATACGCTCAGGATGCCCTTGACCTGGAACCGACTTACTCGTTTCGACATCGAAACTCGATCAACTACCTCGACATCCACCTGGTTCTCGCCCAATCGTATTTCGGCCTCGGTCAGGACTATTACCCCCAGGCCCAGGCAGAGGTAGACATTCTTGATCCGGACAATGGGCTTGATCCGGATGATATGTCGACGTGGATGGTCGACCTTGATAGGGACGGCGAGATCGAGGCCGGTGAAACCTTCAGCAGTTACACGGAAGCCCTGATGGAACTCATAGAACTCCTGTATGGGGAGATATTCGGGTAAGTCAACTTTTTTTGGCGCGGATAAGGAGGTAATTGGCCTTGGTTGAGCCGATTTGTCAGAACTGGACCTGAACACCTATCTTATGGGTTGCACCTTCTTCCAATATATCCGTCATAAATGCATAGTCAAACTGAAATTGTTCATATTTTACCGAAATTCCAAAGTTAAAGTCTTTGTTGTCAACACCTGTACGTAATCCTAAGAGGTCGTGTAACCATGTCTCAATTCCTCCGTGGAAATCCGTTGATTCATTCGTTGTATTAGAGCCTTCTATTGTTCCTAAAAAATCAACCCCCTTTAAAACAAAATCCGCACCTGCTCCAAAGCGTATGGTTGAGGGTATATTGTCTTTATGTGAAGACTCTGTGTTCCCCATTTTGAACACTTTCAAAAATTATGTCTTTATTTATCAACAAGTTGCGGGCG
>CAZNLH010000075.1:0-3079 GCA_964573995.1 uncultured Gemmatimonadota bacterium | reverse complement strand
CTCCAGGGTCGCCTCGTTTATGAGATACTCTCCGTTGAGAAGGATCGTTATAATTGATAAAGAAGCGAGGGCTCCGGAGAGGTGAACCCAAAAATACAAGGTTATTATCTTGTATTTTTATGAGAGGCAATTATTTCCCGATTTGGCGCCTTATAAAAATACAAGTTTATTGCCTTGTTTTATCCCTTGTCATCCTCACCCATCTGCGCCACCCGCGGCCCCCTCTTTCTCCCACGCAGCGCACATTCTTCCAAGTCAGCCGAGCAACGGAGAATTTATGCAATTGATCTATGTTCTTATACCCAGGCAGCCGTCTCATAGAAAAAGCCACCTCAGGACGGCGTAAAACAAGACCGTCAGGACGGCTGTAAAGGGAACGGTCGCTATCCAGGACGTAAAGATCGACTTCACTATCCTGGTATTTACCGCCGAGAGACCACGGGCCATCCCGACCCCCAAGACGGCACCGACCAGGGTGTGCGTCGTGGAGATGGGAAGGCCGATCCTGGATGCTGCCAGGACTGTTATGCTCGTGCTTATATCCGCGGCCACCCCTCGGGTCGGGGTCAGGTGGGTGATCTCCGAGCCTACAGTCTTTATGACTCGATGGCCGAGCGTAATAAGCCCGATCGCTATTCCGCCCCCACCCAGCACCAGGATCCACGTGTCGATCATCACCTTTCTCGGGACGTCGTGTGTCTGGATGATCTCCACTATGGCGGCCAGGGGACCGACCGCGTTGGCCACATCGTTCGCACCGTGAGCGAACGCCACCGAGCAAGATGTTATCACCACCATCGGGATGAACATCTTCTCCACGTAAGCCAACTGGTATCGTATGTGCTTCTGCTCCTTCTCCGCCGGAATCCTCCTCATCAACCACATTGACGCGACAGCCGCCCCCAGTCCGACCACCAGGCTCAAGCCGATCGCTTCGTACCCGCTCAAGTCCAGGTGCAGGTTCTTTAGGCCCTTATAAATCGTCGCGAGGATGACCGTCGTGAACGTCAGGAAGGCGCAGATCGGCACCCCCTTTCTTGCCGCGTTGATCGGCCTCTCCTTGGCCAGGATATGGCGCGTGATCAGCCTGAACGCAAAGAAGGCCATCACCCCACCCACCACCGGCGATATGAACCAACTCGCCACGATCTGTCCCATCTTCCCCCAGTGCACGTCGTCAAACCCGCCGAAGACCACTCCGAAGCCGAAGACCGCGCCCACTATGGAATGAGTGGTCGAAACGGGCATTCCGAGGAGCGAGGAAATGTGCAACCATATCGCGGAAGCCAGCAGGGCGCACATCATGCCGTAGGCGAGGGCCTTCGGGTCCACGACGAAGACCTGCGTGTCGATGATCCCCTTGCGAACGGTATCGGAGACATGGCTTCCGACAAGGACCGCCCCCGCGAACTCGAAGATCCCCGCCAGGATGACGGCCCAGAAGAGGCCGATCGCCTTGGAGCCGACGGCATCCGCCATGGAATTTGCCCCGTCGTTGCTCCCCACGTGGAAGGCCATGTAAAAACTGATGACGATGGCGATTACCAACAGCAGCATGTTCTGGGGGACCCCATCCTCCCGGATTCCGGTTACTTGGCGATCACGTTATGCAGGAACTTCGCGGCCCTCTCGGCGTTGTTCGCAACGGCGCTCAGGGTACGGCAATACTTGTCGATGAAGATGAGCGTAATGCAGTCCAACTTATCTTCGATGCTGTATGCGTGGCGTGCGAACTTCCTCTGCAACTTATCCGCCTGCCATTCTTCATAGCCGATCTGGTCGATCGCCTTCAGGACCCTGTCCGCCTCCTCCCCCGTGAAGGCGGCCTTCGCCACCGCCGAGAGTTCTTCAGCGACGCTCAAGAGGTGATCGCTCACCTTGATCACCTGCCTCATGAAGGCCGTGAAATCTTCCCTCAACTCCCGGGGGACCTTCGTCTTCCTAAGCAGCAGCACGACGCAGTAATCCTCGGCGGAATCCGCCACGCTGTCCTGCATCTGTATGAACTGCTTGAGCTCGCTCTTTTCCACGGACAGGAGGTAGACCTTCGAAATCTCGTCGCGGATGAGCGTCTTGATCTGGTCGGCCTCGTGCTCCGTACGTGACATCCGGTCGTGAAGTTCCTCGATCTTCTTGTAATCCTCCTCCAACAGGGCCTCCGTCAGCGGTTCGAGGAGTTTCACGCACTCGTGTACCTTCTTAGTGTGCTCCGCGATGTACTTGAACGGTGATGACCCAAAAAACTTTCCGATGAATTTCATGACCGCCTCCTCGCAAGTCGCCTTATAACATCCAGCACTGGAAATCCCCGGAGGACCCGCCCCAACCATGGGCAATCCCCCGTGACAGGCACCACGATACTATGCAATTCATCCCCCCCAGTCAAGGAACGCAATATCGCCGTGGTCCCGTCGGGGCGAATGAGAGCCCATTAAACCCGCCGGGAGCGGATACCCGTTCCCGCCCGGAGAAAAGATAAGAAATTATGCCTTGCCCCTTGACTCCGTACCATGGTACAGGGTTTATATTATAAGCCATGAAGAAAGGAGTAGAGATGAAATCGAAAGAGATCGGAAGGAACGCATGGCCGGTGAAGTGCACCGTTGACGGCGCGGGGACTTGTCCGGCCTGTACCCCCGGCGGACGGGAACCTCACGGAAAACAACCGGGGGAGTGAAGGAGGTCTACCATGAGTGGAAACAGGACGGTCGAGATATTCAGCGCGGGATGCCCCGCCTGCCGGGAGACCATCGAGATGGTCCGGCGGGTGGCCTGCCCCTCCTGCGAGGTGAGCGTGCTCGACATGAACGACCCGCAGGTGGCGGAGCGGGCGAAGGACCTGGGGGTCCGTTCGGTCCCGGCGGTCGCGATCGACGGCCGGCTCGCCGACTGCTGCTCGGGCCGCGGCCCGGACGAGTCGACGCTCAGGGCGGCGGGACTGGGAGAGCCTCTGGACTGATCGGGAGAAAGGTTACAACGGCACCGGGGCCGGGCCGTGGATTTCGGCGGCCGGCCCCGATGTGCGTATCTCAACCCCCGCTGCGGGGGAAGGGAAGGTCTGGCTCCCCGTGTGCAACCC
>CAZNLH010000074.1:0-3281 GCA_964573995.1 uncultured Gemmatimonadota bacterium | reverse complement strand
CGAGGCCTCGACCCGAATGAAACGCGAGACCCTCCGGCTCGCACGGATTCCTATCAGGAAACCGGTCGGGCGGTGCAGGTCTTCGTAGAATCCCGTGTTCGGCAACGGATTGAGGCCGCCGTAAAACACGGCTCCAGCGAAGGGACTGATCCAGAAGTCATCGGCTGCGGGATAGCCCTCCTCTTGCTTCAATTCTCTGAACCCACCACCCATTGCCTCTCGCGGCATCACCTGGTTGAGAGACAGGAGGAGAAGGAATACGAAGATGCCGATGCCTTTTTCCTTGATTGCTCCGGTCTTAAGCGATAGATTTCGTGATACCACAGCGTGAATCCTGGAGATACGAGATGTCTTCAAATCCTTCCCTCCTCAAGTGGGGCGGCTTCTGCTCGGTCGTGTTCGGGCTCCTTCATGCCCTTTCCTACATAGCCGAAATAGCGGGGATCGGCTATCCGCCGGCCGCATCCTCCGGGCTGAAGCCGTTCCAGGTAGCGTCTCTTTACTCCAATCCCGGCTTCGGCATTTCATTGCTCATAACCTGGCTCTCATTCCTGTTCCTCTTCCCGGCCATGATCGGGGTGGTGATCTACCTCTGGAACGGCCGGAGCGGATTCTCAGCCGCGGGCTTCCTCTTCGGCCTCGCGAGTTCCATCACCCTCATGCTCTCGAACTTCATCCGCCTGGGCGTGTCAAGCACACTCGTTTCAAGGCAGAGAAGCGGTTCCGCGATGCTGGAAGGCCAGGCCGTCTTCTTTCATACACTGACGGCTGATCTGGGCTCCTTCATCGCCCCAATGACCGGCCTCTTCTATCTCCTTTGGGGTTTGGGGTTCAGAAAGGGCCCGAGGCCCGACCGCATAGTCGGGGCCTCCTTTCTCCTCGCCTTTTTATTCCTGACCATCACCCGAATCCTCTTCTACATGGAGTTGCCCGGACCTGCCAACATCGTACTGATGCTGAGGGTCCTCATGGTCAGCGCCGCCTTCATCCTGACCGGCAGGCTCCTGAGGAAGGAAGATGAAACCTCCGGCGACGATGGTATTGTCACCAACTCCTGAACGGAATGGCTTCGATGCGGACCCTCGGTCGGCCTGGCACCCCCGCCGATCCCCGGAGCCGGCAGAATCACAGATCAACAGTCACCATCATAGTCTATCACTCGGATGGAATGCCGTCAATCAAAAAGTTATTCGATCTTGAGATGTCACGCGGAAGATTTCTCCTCCTGGTCTCCATACCGCTGTTGATCGCCCTGGCCTACATCCTTTGGACATCAAGGCCCCGGGGACGATTCCGCCCGCAACCATCCGAGGTCACCACGGGATTAAAAGCGGATCCATCGGACGGGAGAGGGTGGGCTGAAGTCAGACCGGCGGATCCCATCCGTGTCATGCAATGGGGAACCTGGACGATCACCTACGTCGCGGACTTGACCGGAATCGCCACGGGCGGCGGGATCCTTTTCCAGGTCTCGCCGTTCTGGGGATGGAGCCAACCGCAACCGTCCGATCCCGATTATCCTGGCTACACGACCGTTCGCTCGAGCGATCGCGAGGTGAAGTTCGAACTGCAGGGGAGCAACCTCCACTGGCTGCTGATCCGCGTATCGGAGGGGAAACTTTCAGCAGGTGATTCGGTCCTGATCACTTACGGCGATACGGGGAACGGCGCGCACATGGGAGGATCCGCTCAGGCAGATAGATACGCCGAAAGGGGAGAAGAGTTCCTCATAAAGGTCGACGGGAATGGAGACGGTTTCTACGTACCAATAAAGGAACAGCCGACGGTGGACATCCTCGCCGCAAAGGCCACGCAGATCGTGGTCCAGGCCCCATCGATGGTCGAGGCGGGAAAACTCTTCGAAGTCAAGGTGACTGGCCTCGATCCGCTCGGTAACTGGGACCGTTCCTTCCGGGGAAGGCTAATACTCGACGGAGGGGAAGGCGTCGCGATACCGGAAGAATGGGAGATACTTCCGTCGGACAGCGGGTTGGCCGCCATAGAAGCACACTGCACCACCGTCGGGAGGCACCTGATACACGTAATGACTCCCGACGGGCGAATGACGGCAAGCAGCGGGCCCGTACTCTGTCTCTCCAAGGCCCCCCGTTACCACCTGTACTGGGGAGACCTCCAGGGTCACTCCGGCCTCTCGGACGGTTCCGGAACACCTGGCGAATATTTCGGATATGCAAGGTACGTCTCCGGCATGGACGTTTCCGCCCTTACCGACCACGACGCACACGGACTCCTGCCCCTTGACGAGCACCCGGAGACCTGGAGGAGGATCGTATCAACGGCCGACTCGTGTTATGAGCCGGGGGCCTTCGTCACCTTCGTGGCCTACGAGTGGACGAGTTGGACTTACGGGCATCGCCACGTGCTCTTTCCCGGTAACGATGGAGAGGTTTACAGTTTCAGGGATTCCAGTTCGGACACCCCGGCCGAACTCGGGAAACGCCTGCAACCCTGGGGCGCAATCGCGATACCCCATCACCCGGCCGGCGGGCCGATCGCCGTCGACTGGGACCACCACGACGACAGGTATGAGCCGCTGGTCGAGATCTGCTCGGTCCATGGAAATTCAGA
Source organism: uncultured Gemmatimonadota bacterium (assembly GCA_964573995.1). Classification (GTDB taxonomy): domain Bacteria; phylum Gemmatimonadota; class CAZMKB01; order CAZMKB01; family CAZNLH01; genus CAZNLH01. The sequence continues at coordinate 692 of CAZNLH010000074.1, read as the reverse complement.
CTCGCCAGGCTGCCCGCTCGAGATCTACCACCCTGTCAAGGGGGCCTTCGTTACCGACGCGCTGAAGAGGGGCTATCGGCTCGGAATCGTGGCATCCGGAGATACCCACAACGGCCATCCCGGCCGAAAGGGCGTCGAGTACCCAGCCATGGGTCTTGCAGGGATCTGGGCAACCACCCTCACCAGGGAGGGCATCTGGGAGGCACTCCTCTCTAAACGTACCTACGGGACATCTGGAGAACGGATCGTCATGTGGTTCAAGGCTGGAGGCCACTGGATGGGCGAATCGATCCCCGTCGCCGGCCCGAGGGACATGGAATTCGAGATCTCCGTATTCGGCACGTCGGAGATCCGGCAGGTCGAAGTCCTCGAAAATGAATCCGTTATCCGCACATTCCACCCCGGCGGGGAAGATGCCACGATCCGTTTCAAAGTGCATGTGAGCCCTCCCTCCTTCTACCGTGTCAGGGTGATCCAGGAGGACGGCGGGATGGCATGGTCCAGCCCGATATGGATCGACAGCAAGGACCCCTCCTGATCGGGACTGATGTAATAACCGGCCGTAACTCATCCCAGCGAGCGCCGAGTTGAAGGTCATCCTAAACCCTGCGTGCCATATCTCCCTCTCACTCCGCGAATTGAAAACCCTAAAATTACCCCCCGGCCACTATCTAAACCAAGGACCCGATCCG
>CAZNLH010000073.1:0-3599 GCA_964573995.1 uncultured Gemmatimonadota bacterium | reverse complement strand
GCATGGACGACAAGGTAGACCAGGGCCGAGAACCCCGCCAGGTAGCCGGTCGAAAGGATGAGCCTGTGGGTAAACTCGCTATGCCTCACCGAACTTCGTCCTGACTTCGATGCCGATCTTTTGCAGAAATCCGGTGGGCAGGACACCGCCGATGAGGATCAAGACGTAATCGTTTTCAATGGTCACGGGCCGGCCCTTTACCTCCAGAAGGACTTCTTTCTCGCGGATCTCTTTAACGTTCGACTCGAAGAGCGCCCTGATCCTCCCCTCGGCCACCGCCTCTTCGAACAACTCGCGGTTCCGGTCCTTGACCCGGCTCAGGACACCCCGCCGGTAAGACAACGTCACCTCCACGTCGTCTTCCGCCGATACGGCGAGCGTGGCCTCTATCGCGCTGTCACCTCCTCCAACTACCAGCACCCTGGATGAACTGTACTGTTCTGGTTCTATCAGTCGATAGGCGACTTTCGTGGACCTCTCTCCCCTGACCCCGAGTTTGCGCGGAGTCCCGCGCCTGCCTATGGACAGGAGGACTCTCCTGGCGGAGTATTCTCCCTTGGAGGTCTTCAATACGAAATTGCCGGCCCGGCCTCTTATCGTCTCGACCTTCTCCATCGTGTTGATGGTGAGACCGTTGCGGGAGATGACCTCCTGCCACAGGTCGAGGAGTTCTTCCTTCAGCATTTCACGCTTCTTGACCTTGCCGTATAGCGGGATTTCCATCGGTTGGGTCATTATCAATTTGCGGCGTGGATAGGTCAGGATCGTTCCTCCTATGTCTTCCTGCTCGAAGCAGGTGAAGGAAAGCCCCAGTTCCATCGCCTTCAGGGAAGCGGACAGGCCCGCCGGCCCGGCCCCGACTATGGCGAGGTCGCACGACGCCTCCCCTCCATCGGCAAGCGACTCCCTGATATATTCGGTGGCCTCCCAACCCTGTGTAACCGCGTTTCTGATCAGGCCCATGCCCCCCAGTTCACCTGCGATGTAAATCCCGTTGATGTTGGTCTCGAAGTTGGGTTTTAGCGCCGGTATCTCGACCCCGCGCTTCTCGGTGCCGAAGACCAGGGAAATCGCCCTGACCGGGCAGGCGGAGGCGCAGGCGCCGTGACCGATGCAGCGCGTTGGGGAGACGAGTGTCGCCCTGCCGTCTATGATCCCGAGTATTTCCCCCTCCGGGCAGGCACTAACACAGGCCTCTGTTCCTATGCAGCGATTGGGGTCTATAATCGGGTGTAGTGTAGTGGGCTCGGAGAGTCCCAGCCTCCTCGATTGCTCGTATTTCCTGTGGGCCCGTTTCTCCCTCCTTATGACCCCGCGAATATAGAAGAGTGGGATCCCGACTACGAGGAGTCCGGTTATCGCGTAGAGGCCATAAGATAATAGGTAATCTGTCATTTGGATCGATTCCCAAGTCAATGTTGCTATATACACGCAACATGGCAATAAATGTTCCAGGACAATGGAGAGGGAGAGGGTTGGCGGTCGGTTTTCGACCGGGACCTGTGGATTTCCGGGTGGGCGTCCCCCCCCTGTCACCCCTCAATGGGCCTCGGAGAAGGGCCGGTTTGCCGTGTAATTGACGGTTTCACAGGGGTTGTGCGTGTATTGGTGGCTGTCACGGTCGTGTGACGATGAAATGTCCCCGAGGATGTCTTGGAGCCTTTCTGCGGTGGATCCGCGCGCACCTTGTCGCCTAACTCGCCGGATGATGATAAGATTGGCCCTGCGGAAGTGCCCCTCGGCATCGCCCGATCAGATGTTCGAGATGGCTCCCGGCATGATCCACATCGATGGGAGCCGTGCGGGATGATGTCCCGACGGGGGCGCGTGCAAGGGCACGGGACAATGTCGATATCGGGACCTATCGATGGAGGGCCTTTGCACCCAATGGCATCTCACATGCGTGGTATGGCCCTGAAGATGCCCGTCCCCAGGAGTGATTCGTCCCGGCCGGACCAGGACACGACATCAACAGGGGTTGACTTTCCCCGACAAGGCGCCTTGTAAAGCGGCGGGAAGCATCCGCTTCATCAGTGGGTATCCGCGTGTGAAGGTTTAGTTGCCTTTCCGAGGTACTCGGTTTCCCATATCCGTTCTGTCTTCGAGGCGACCTCCTCCCCGTACCTGCTCAACTCGTTGTGGTACACCTCATCGTCCAGGGCCTTGGCGGCTTCATCATTGGCCGGGTGGGCGTGACACGAACGGATGAAGCGTACCGCAGTCGAATGGTGGTCGCGGATAGGGCACGGTACGATCTGGTTCTTGGTCTCCTCCGTGGGGGTCATGTAACTGTATTCCCTCTGCCACTTGCGCATGGATACGAAGAGTGGGGACATCAGGACCGTGTTCAGGTCTCCTCCTTCCCTGTAGACATCGAGGATGTTCTGTGTGGAATAGGGGAAGAAGACGCACGGGGTGACGGTCCCGTTCCAATCGATATGGAAGTACCCCTTCGACCTTCCAGCAGCGAAGCACCCGCCCGATGCGGGACCGCTGTTCCAGAAGTCGACGATGAAGACATGGCGCTTCTTGACGATCTGTGTCATGTGTTCGAGCATCTTGAGCCGCTGTTCAGGCGTTACAAGCAGGTCCAGCGTGAAACTCCTGCCTATGGGCATGTACTGGAATATCCAGCAGTAGATGGCCCCCTCCTCCTCGAAGTACCTGTCGATGAAGGCGTCGCTGAACACAGCCTCCGCGTTCTTTCGGGTCACAGTTACGGAGACGCCGAATGGTACACCGGCCTGTCTCAAGCACTCGAACGCCCTCAGTATGCGCTTGTATATCCCCTTGCCGCGCCTGGCGTCCGTCTCCTCCTCGAACCCTTCCACGGAGATGGCCGGTGTCAGGTTGCCGAGTTCAGCCAGCCTGGAGGCGACATCCGGTCCGATGAGCGTCCCGTTGGTATAGAAGAGGAAGTAGTTGTCGGGGTGTTCAGCCGCCAGGTCAAGGAGGCCCTTGCCGCGGCTATTGTACATGAGCGGCTCGCCGCCCGAGATCACCGTGAAGTGGGAGTCCCAGAACTCGGTCTTCTCCCGCACGATCCGGCTGAGGATGTCGTAGTCCAGCCTTTCGCTGTCCTTGCCGGTGCTGGCGGCATAGCAGCCGGTGCAGTGAAGGTTGCACCTCTTGCCCGGGCTGATAGTCAGGAAGCCGGGCGGCTCGAACCCGTAAGTCTCTATGAAGGGCTTCTTCCGGGCATCGGAGCCTATTATGTGCTGGCCGATGAGGACCTTCAGGATGGACCGGCGGGCGGCCGGCGAGATCCTGTCGCTGGACAGGGCCCGGTCCAGCGAGTGGAAAAGGTTCCGCAGGAGGTAGTATCCGTCCACCTGGCACTGGCGCGGCTCTGGACCGCTATGGTCTTCGACAAGGGCCTTGTAGAGGCGGTGCTCGGCGATCTTGAGCGCAGTCCCCCGCAGGGTGTCGTTTGCCATGACGGCATCGAGCAGTGCGAGGGAGGAGCGTACCCATAGAGAACTATCTGTGACAACCATCGTGGGTCTCACCCCCTTCAGGAAATAGGTGGAATCTTAACGGGGAAACCTGGATATCCGAAGGGCAATATAATAATACACTGGATAATTGCAAATGTTTCG
>CAZNLH010000072.1:0-3735 GCA_964573995.1 uncultured Gemmatimonadota bacterium | reverse complement strand
ACATCGACGACCGGACCCACGAATTGCAGTCCCTCTGGTCGGAGTTCCGCCCCCTCGGCTTCACCACCCGCAGCGGGGAGTTCTTCGAATCCAACGTCCAGCGGCTCGCGGAGAACCTGACGGAGGACTTCGAGATCCACGATGGTGTGGTCATACCGAGGGGGGAATACTGGTTCACCAGGTACGAGTTGCAGTTCGCCACCTTCGAGGGCCGACCGGCGTCCGGCTATCTCTTCTACCAATGGGGAGACTTCTACGACGGCCGCCGTACCGAATGGATGGTCGCCGGTAACCTTCAACCGAACAAACACATCAGCATAAGCCCTGACTTCACCCGCAACCGGGTCGATCTCCCCACCGGCCGTTTCACCGTCGATGAGGTGGGCGGGCGTGTGGACCTTGCCGTGAGCCCCGACCTGTTCGGCTCCTTCTTCGGGCAGTGGAACAACGACGAGAACGTCGTGGTGCTGAACTTCAGGGTCAACTGGATCCCCACGCCGGGCACCAACTTCTACTTCGTGGTCGACCGGACGATCGACACCGGCGGCGACCGCTGGGAGACGACCGACACCACCGTCCTGACCAAGTTGGTCTGGAGATTCGTGCTGTAGCGAGAGGCCTTGCCTATTCACTCCGAAAGTGACATCGTACAAACGGAAGAGACGAAGGAACAGGGCCGGGGTTCCCCGGAGAACGGCCGAAGAGGTATCTGGAGGGTCTTGTTCCGAAGATTACCAGTACCATCACTACTAAGAGGCAATCCAATAGATTTATTGTCGACTTCGGCGTCTTCTGCCAACGCCAATCCACCAGGCAGCGCTCTTCCCTTCACTGCTTCGTAAAAATCCATCCAACTATCAACCGGTTTTCGTTGACAATGTCGTGGTAGACACGATACTATTATCGAGAGGTAGAGAGGAAGGTGGAGATTTTTCAGGGGCTCGCAAGATCATAGTTTGTTGTGATTTACGCTCTACATGCTTATTGTTTGGCAATTTCGCCTTGGTCGTCGAACCCGCGATCGAACCATGCCGCCTCGCATACCGCAAGGCGATAATCAAACTCGATAACAAAGGTGGTTGGGGTCTTGAGAAATAAAAAGTTGGTATTCTCCATCCTCGCCATTGGCGTATTTCTAAGGCTTCTGCTCTACTTCTCCAGGAGATCGCTGTGGTTGGACGAGGCTCTGATATCCGTTAATCTACTTCCTGGTTCACTCGAGAGTTTCCTGGACCCCTTGAAACACTGCCAGGTGGCACCACCCCTGTTTGTCTTAGCGGAGAAGACCATCGTCGATCTCATCGGCAGCAGCGAGTTGTCGTTGAGACTCCTGCCGCTGGTCGCGGGTGTGGGGGCGGTTTTCCTGTTCCACGCAGTAGCAGAGAACCTTCTCGAGGAAGAGGAGCGTTTGCCTGCCATGTTCCTGTTTGCACTCCACTACCGGCTCATTTACTATTCACAGGAAGTCAAACCATATGGCATCGATGCCTTTTTTACCACCCTCTTGCTTTGGATCGCCATAAGATTCACATCCTTCGAGTCGTCCTTGGGGTGGTGGATCGTGGTCTCCAGCATCTCCGCGGTTATCGTTTGGTCTTCGTTCCCCTCGATATTGGTGATAAGTTCAATAGCCACCTTATTCCTGTGGATAATCATAAGGGAACGAGGTCGCAACGCCTCTTCCGGATATATTATTTTCATCGCGGCCGTAGCATCGTCTTTTTACCTGCTTTATCTATTGTCCATATCAAAGACGATAAAAACCCCCTGCCTGGTCTCTTATTGGTATGTAGAAAAGGGGCCTTCTCTCGCGAATATCTTAAAAGGAGTCTTGATAAATATATATGATATATTCAATTATTATTTCTACACCCCTATCACGAGTCTAGGAGCGATTTTTCTCTTTATTGCAGGAATATTATTCCTTTCCAGGACCCGAAATAAGGAGATACTAATTGTTCTGCTCGGCACGATAATATTGGCTGTGGGAGCTACCGTTGCCGAAAAATATCCCACTAAGGAGAGATTGTCCCTCTATCTTTCTCCCTTGATTTTCCTATCGATCGCGAAGGGCACGACCTTCATTCTCGGCAACAAGCCTTCGAGGGGGATAACTCGTGTTTTCTCTACCCTCTTAATCTTTACGGTCTTCGTACTTCCAATCCTTGCAGGTGGAGTAAGGTATACGATAAAACTCTTCAGGCCAGATTTCCATTGTCGTCCTATTTTTGAGGAGATGAAGGACGACCTCGAGGATTGCGATGAAATTCTGGTCAGCCGAAAGTTGAAATACCCATTCATCTTCTACTGCCCAAGGCTATCGGAAAGGGCAATATTACTTGAAAACGGCGACGCCGGGATCGATCAGATAAAACGGGCGATTTCATCTTTTGGTGATAGTCCCTGCAGTATGTGGATAATTGTAAACGGGATGAACGAGGACGGGCTCCAGAGAATCGAGGAGGTACTGACCGGCAATGGAACGATCGTGAAGCACCTGAAAAGGGAAGGAATGAAGACACCGATGGGCGTTTTCGCTTACGTATGGAGGAGGCGGTATATGGGTTCTACTCGGAAGGCAACACCCCTCCCTCCACGTTTCCGAAGGATGAAGAATTAGCCTTATGGCCGGTGAACCCAGAAGAAGATAGGTGCAGCCGAGTTCAAGGAACAATGCCTCGCCATCCTGGACAGGTTGACCCCGGAGGGGCCGATCATTACCAAGCATGGGAAACCCGTCGCGCGATTGGTCCCTTTTCCGTACCGTCCAGAGAATCTCATCGCTTACCTCAGGGACAAGATCGAGGTCTACGGCGACATCCTATCCATGGGCATCCACTGGTACGCCGATGCTCAACCTTGGACACCCACATTCTGATATATGCGCTTCCGGGCGATCTGAAGGGAGGCGAGCGAAGGCTGCTCGCTCGAAACCCGTGGAGTATTTACGCCATCGTCCTCTGGGAACTCGCGAGATGATCCCGACTCGGAAGGGTTGCCGTCGATCTGGACGACCCGGATGTCAAGAACGCCCTGGCCACTCATCACGTCTGGCCGATCGACCTCCAAGCAGGCCGGGCCTCGACGCGGCTCGACTTCGAGGGAGATCCCGCGGATGAACTGATCGCTGCGACGAGTATCGTCAGCCGAGACTCATTGTTCACCCTATATCCTCGAAGTCGAAATCCTATCCTCCCATCACTTCGACGAATCCAGGGGCATCCCCATTGCCTTTTCCTCCGAAACGTGACATCATATATACCGGCGAAATCGTTGTGAAGCATATCCGGGAAGGTCCGCGTAACACACCACCTAACCGAGGAGGAACGATGATCGACCACGTATCCTACCACGTCACGGACTACGCGAAGAGCCGGGAGTTCTTCCAAAAGGCCCTCGCCCCACTGGGCTACGAGTTGATCCACGAGTTCGGGGGGAACGCGGGGGGATTCGGCGCGGAGGGGAAGCCCGACTTCTGGATCATCGGCGGGGAGCCGCCCAGGTCGCGCATCCACGTCGCCTTCCACTGCAGGAGGAGGAAGGACGTCGACGCCTTCTACGAGGCCGCGATCGCCGCGGGGGGAGAGGACAACGGAAGGCCCGGCCTGAGGACCCATTACCACCCCAACTACTACGGCGCCTTCGTCCTCGACCCGGACGGCCACAACATCGAGGCGGTCTGCCACGAGCCGGAATGAGGGATATAGCGAGGCGTCATGAAAGCCCCCGCCACCG
>CAZNLH010000071.1:0-3821 GCA_964573995.1 uncultured Gemmatimonadota bacterium | reverse complement strand
ACGGGCCAGTTCGGCCGACCATTCTCTCTGCCCCGCGTAGTCGTGGGTGAGCACAATGCAGGCTCGCCCGCGCGCGCGGGAGGGAAGTTCCTTCACAAGTTGAACCATGTCGATCGGATCGCTCATTCGAATAGGTTCCCCTGGGGTGATTTCTCGTGTGAATCGTCTATATTATCCATGCTGTCGTTCCCTTGCGGCTCCCGGTCCTCGAAGTGCGCCGCGAGGCAGCCGATCGCCGAATAACCCGGCTTGAGGCGGATCTGATCGAGGTTGTGCGTGGTTTCATATCGCAACCAGCCGCGATCGTGAAGGGATTCAACCTGCTGCCGGAAAGTGGCGACATCCAATCCAAAGAGGACCGCCGGGGACCCCGGCGTGATCGCCATTTCACCGACCTGCGGGATCCGGATATCGTGCGTGGCGCAGAAATCATAGATCGTGGCGCAGAAAACCCGTGGATCAAATTCCGTGTACCGGCGGCGGTAGAGTCTCCCATCGACAGCCTCGCGGAGAAGTTCCATCTTTCTGAAGTTCCCTTCCAGGTATGCCTTGATCACGAATCGCACTTCCTTGGGCACCTGGTTCTTGATCGATTTATCCGAGTATCTGCCGGACAGTCGCCTCGAGAAATACTTCTGCCACCCCTCGATCGTCATCGGCTCCTCTTCCACCAGGAGATGATTGAACGCATCGAACCAGAACAGGTTTCTGTATGAACCCGCACCGGCATAGTGACACCACTCAAGCGTGCCCCGATCATCGAAGAAGATATCGTGCTTCACGATCAGCCTGCCAATGGAGGTCAGCGTCTGGATTCGCCGTTCGACAAGCCCCATGGCCACCGCGATATTGATCAGGCTCTCCACCTGCCCGTCCGGCAGACCCGTTGCCTCCCGCAGTTCTCCGCGGCCGACTCTCTCCGCACCGTTCTTTTCAGCAATCGAACACAAGAGACGAGACAGGTGCGCGAAATCGAGAAGATGGCTCCTGCACACCTGGAATTTGCGCTGGATGTTCGGCTTGATCATCTTGCAATCAACCGGGTCTCAACCGGTTCCTTTTCCTTTTCACCCCAGGCACACCCCCTGATCAATACTCCGGGAAATACTCCGCGAGACAGACTCCATTCAAATAGACATCACAGACAAGGCGCCCGTGTCTCACCTCCTGGGGTTTGCAAAGTTCAACCTGCCTGCCGAGGATCAGGTTGGTCAATCTTTCCCTGGCGATCTTGCTGTCTTTCTCCGAAATACTCGGCGCATCATATCCCGTCGCCTGCACGAAGGACCCGGTGATGTTCTCCCATTTCCAGGGTGGAGTGACTTCGAACGTGTTGCCGTCGACCACCGAGAATACAACACAGAATGACATGGTTGCTCCTTTCAGTTGCCGTTCCGCGGGGACTCCCGCAATCAGCGAGCAAATCTGAAATAGCAACCAGCGTGCCAGATCGGTGGCTATCGCACATCTCTTTGTCATTCAATACGTTACGTGCTTACCTTCTCTCTCTCCCATGATCAATAATATAAACCTTGGTTTAAATGTTTTCACCCTGGTTTACATCGGTCCCCGACTGTTTCAGGAACTTGTTGATCGCCTGGGGCGTGATCCCGAGCATCCTGGCCGCCCGGCTCTGATTGCCTCCCGATGCCTCGAGGGCTCTCAGGATCATCTGTTTCCGCGCGCTCCCCAGGAACTTCTCCATGGAAAATCCCTCGTAGGGTTCGGGCAATGCTTTCAGGGGATCCGCGTACCCCACCGGGTCCGTGATCAGGAGGTCGTCGGCGTCCATCACCCGCTCCCGGCACAGTCGCGCGGACCGCTCGATCACGTTCTCGAGATCCCGTACGTTCCCCGGCCAGTTGTGCTCCTGCAAGCGCCTCAGGGCCTCCGGCGATATCTGCTTCGGAAGCTTCAGCGAATGGTTGATCTCATCCAGGATGTGGAGCGCCATGGCGGGGATGTCGCTCCGGCGTTCCCTCAGCGGGGGGATCACGATCTCACCGACGTTGAGCCGGTAGAATAGATCCTCCCGGAACTTGTCCCGCCGGATCAGCCGTCGCAGGTCACGGTTGGTGGCGCCGACCACCCGGGCGTCGACCTTCTGTGGCCGTTTTGCCCCGACCGGTTCCACTTCGCCGTCCTGTAGCACCCTCAGCAATTTCGCCTGGGCAGGTATAGGCAGTTCACCCAGTTCGTCCAGAAAGAGGGTTCCCCGATGGGCCAGGACGAACTTCCCATCCTGGTCGCTCACGGCCCCAGTGAACGACCCCTTCCTGTGGCCGAATAGGATGCTCTCGACCAGCTCCCCGGGGATCGCCGCGCAGTTGATCGGAACGAACTCCCCATCGGCCCGCTCGCTCAGCCTGTGGATCAGGCGGGCGAAGAGTTCCTTGCCGGTCCCTGTCTCCCCGTAGATCAGGACCGGCCCGTTCGAGGGCGCCAGCATGGCGGCCGTCTCGATCGCCTTTTTCATCGAGGGGTGATCCCCGACGATGCCCAATTGGGCGATGATCGAATCGAGGTCGGCGTGTATCTCCTTCATCTCGGGGCCGACGGACGTCTTCGTCCGGACCGTCGGGAACTCCGGTGACGTCAGGTCGATCTCCGTGACCAGGGGGCTCTTACGCGTGACGTATTGCGGCGGCCTCACGTGAAGGATCCGAGCGGGGATCTCTCCCGAGGCCGACAGGAGGACCCAGCAGGCATGCATCTGCGGCGTGCCGGAGGCGACCGCGATGTAGAGCCGGGCACCGGACAGTTCGTCCTGGATCTGCTTGTAGTGATGACGGAGCCCATTCAGGATGGACGGGTAGTCGGTCGGGTCGTCCAGGGGGATACCGAGGATCTCGACCTCCATCTTGGGATAGAGATTGGCCATAGCGGCACGTGTCGCCTCGGTCACCTCCTCCGTGGTCGGTGTGGAGAAGAGATAGACGCGGTCGAAGGCGCGCGCGGAGAGGAGTGAGAGGACCGGCCCCGGCTGCTCCTCGCCCCCGACCAGCCCCTGGGCGTAAGGATCATGAAAGCCTGTGAACGTGAGAAGGATGTTCATGGGAGAAGCAGCACTCTCTTTATTTTTTGCTTTTTCTTCATTTCATTTCAAGTCTTTTTCTACTGTAATCTAATAACACTGTTCCGCTACCGGCAGATTGGATCCTACATGACACCACAACTTGAGATTCTTTTCCTTGTCACCCCCGAAAAACCACCTCGTTGTGCCATCTCAATATCTCCCGGTCCGGTTGCTCCTCGAATCTACCCGGCACGTGGATCCTCTGTCCCTGGAGCGGATAGTACGAGCGGCCGTTTTCGTAATCTTCCTTCAACCTCCGGCTCACCTCGAACCGGTGCTCAGGCGTGACGGTCACGTAGCCCTTGTCGAAGAGGCGGTGGATGTCCGAGCGGAAGAGGATCCCATTCGAGACCCGGTGTTCGCCCCCTTCAACGTATGGCTGAATATGCGAGGCCTCGAGCGCAGGCAGCGAGTGTTCGGTTGTCACGGCGCAGGCCCGATCGTACGCCTCGAGGACCGCGATGCGGAAGGTCCCCTGCCCCAGGCGCGGCCTGACAGGGACGTCCGGCCCGTAGCGATCGCCTTCTCGAGAGATTCCCTGCCTGATAAGACCACCTGTTCGATCGTGATTCTTGGCCCTTAGCAGGCACTCCTCGTAGATTCGCCTCCCCTCCCCCCGCGTGATGTCGTATGTCTTTCCCTGGACGATGTTCCCGGACCAATCGGACGGGGGGCGGACCCAGTCGTCCCGCTCGAAGAAGATCGGGGAGGAGATCATCAGGCAGCCGATGTCGTTCTTGCCGTG
>CAZNLH010000070.1:0-4199 GCA_964573995.1 uncultured Gemmatimonadota bacterium | reverse complement strand
CGTTCACGCAGCATGATTCTTCACACGTTCAAAAGGGAGGTGAACGCTTATTGCGCCATCATGCGACTTTTTTGAGACATCTCGATCCTGATCAGTCCACCTAACACCTTTCTAACTACGTATCAAGTTTTATCAGCACCTGCAAGTTTGCATTAGTTCAATCGACCCTATTCAACAGAACTAAGTTTTAACGGACCATTCTGCTGTTCCACCCCTCAAGCCCTTCGGAAAGGAGGGATAACATGGTACGTAAGCAGACTAATCTACTGGTCGTTTTGCTTCTCTTTATCTTCTCGGCCGGGACCCTCCTCGGCGCCGATCTCCTCGTAAAAAAGCCCCTGAAGATCACCGGGGATGAGATTCCAGTCGTGGTCTCGAGCCGGGAGGCCCTGAATTCGGCGAGCCGGCTCTCCCAATCGCCTGGGACCGTGCTGGACTCGACCTACTACGACTGGCAGAGAAACGGCGGGCTGGACGACCACCTGGCCTTTTTCGACCAACAGGGAACCGTGAAGATCAACGGGACCATGATGGTCGCATACCAGCAGAGCACGGCCGACCGAACCATGAGGTATTACTTCTGGGACGGCACCGGCTGGTCGGGACACGGCCTGCCGGTCTACCCAGCAAGGAATGGCTTCGGATCACTGACCCAGTTCGCCAACGGGAGCGTGGTCATAGCCGCGCACACCGACCCGGACTTCGTGGGGCTCCGTTGCCATGACGCCAGAGACGCCGCTCCAGGCAGCAGGATCTTCTCTTACTGCGACACCGACACGGTGTCAGACGGCTCCTTCCAGATCTGGCCGAGGATCACGACGACCTCGAACGGTTCCGTGGTCATAACGGGAACGAACCAGGCAACGTTGAACGGCATCACAACCCCTGTGGCATGGGCCAGGGCGGTAAGCCCCGATTCGTGTTTTCGTCCCTGGAACCTGATCTCTGACATCTCGCCCGACTGGATGGACAACGACATGGAATGGCCCACGATCGCCGCGGGGTCGAGCGGGCGCGTGGGGATCGTCATACCGGATGTCGCAGGGGCGATTCGATACTACAGTTCCACCGATAACGGGGACAGTTTCACGGAAAACATCATCGCCGCCGCGGATACGGCGGGGCTTCCCGCAGGTCTCGACTCCACGGCAGCGAGGCTCGGCTGGATCAACTCCGACATCATGTACATCGGTACCGAGCCCCACGTCGTGTGGTCGGCCGGCCAGGGCCTCAACACCGGCGGAGGGACTTACGGGATCGCCGACTTCAAATCGACCATCTACCACTGGAGCCCCTCGACCGGGATTGACACGGTGGCCGTCGCCTGGACCCAATCGGCCGAAACGACACGGTCCGACTATCTCCAAACGCCCTATAACCACCTCAGCGTCGACTGGCCCTCGATCGGTCTGGCCGTCGACGGTCAGCGCCTCGTCGTCGCCTTCGTCGGCTTCAGCACCAACGACATCGATCCGAATTCATCGGGTCCGGCTGGTCCCGGTGTAGGATATTGCGACATCTACATGGCGTGGTCCTCGGACAACGGAAACACGTGGACGCCGCCGATCCCCGTGACGAACCCGGATGGCACCAATCTCGGCTGGGACGACCGCTATCCCTCCATCGCCAAGGTCAACATGGACAACAACGCCGATCCCGGCAAGGACGTATACATGATCTACCAGACGGACGACGAGGGAGGCACCTTCGTCCAGGGGACCGAGGCGGTTACCAACATGGATTACGTCAAGTTCCTCGGGGTCGATCTTCCCGAGTTGATCCTTCAATACCCCGACCCGGGCCAGGCTGGACAAGTCAACGACTTCGTCGTGACCGGCGCGACACCTGGAGATTTGGTCTACTATATCTACAGTTTTCAGCCAGGTTCGACGAATGTGCCGGGTTGCCCGGGCGAGACGGTCGACATGAACAACCCCAATATTGCCGGCGCGGCTGTGGCGGACGCGAACGGGACAGCGACGTTCAGTTCCTTCGTGCCTTCCCCGGCGAGCAACTTCACGATTCGCATCCAGGCAGTCGATTTGGCCGCCTGCAGCGTCAGCAACTTGCTCGCCTACCGGTTCCGGTAGAGGGGATCGAGCAGCTCGACCTCGACAGGGAGAGTTTCTCCTGAATCGAGCGGTCCCCTGCTGGTCTGGGGGAATGGAGTCAGCCCGATGGCGGCTAGCCCCGAGTTACTGGGACGACTACACGATCCACCTCGCCGTCGATACGGTGCCCAACGGTGTACCAGACATGGGGAGCATCTGGAACTGGGTGGAGCAGAGTCTTACCTGCCCACAGGAGATGGGTCGGCCCGTGTTCCGGGCGAAATGGCACATTGCGCAAGCGCGTCCACTTGGTCGATGACGCCCCTCTCCGAGGAGTTTCTCGGAGAGGGGCGGCTTTGGTTCGCCCGGCAGATCGCCAACCCGCAGGTTCCCCGTGGCACGCATCTTGTTACAGGGACCGGGCTGATAGGGGAGATTCTTTCCTGAGGAGGCTCACCACCTTTACTGAATAATCTCGATCCTGCCGCCACCTTGCGCTCCCCTTTCGTCAGCGTGCGAACTTGCTTGGGCAAGCAGTTCTACAATAACATCGCCATCTTGGGACTATCCCTCCGGTTCGTCTTCGCCCGGTTGCCCAACTCCACTGGTACCAACGACAGCGGCAATAAGATCACATCGGCTCATTAGGGGGAACCTGTCATGCGAGCAGAACCCACCGGGATCCGCCTCATACACCACATTACCGCTCCCAAGCCTCCCATCGTGATAACAACCTCCGCAACGACTCATACTCACCCGCTGTTCGACCGTTGAAATCTTCCGAGCCTTCCACCTGTGCTGTTACATGAAAGGTCTTCTTGTGAACATCTACACCCGCGTATACCACTATACCACTTGCAAAAACTGGAGAGTTCTGGTAAGCCGGAAGATGTCAATAGCTTTGAAACACTTCCGCATCGCGTCCTGTCGCTCGACCAGTCGATAGAGTTCATCTATTCTCTATCCAAGCATGGTTAATTCATTTCGTAGCAATAGAAAAGGGCACATTAAATCCGATATTGAAGGAGGTGTTTTTATAATCACTAATGGGGATCAACCTGCTTGTGATCATTGAGGCATCGAGAGAAAGATGTTGGAACGAGAGCCTCCCACCGAGGGTGAAATAGGCAACACTGTATTTCACGTCAGACAACATATTTTCATATTCCCTGATGTCTCCCGTAGTCAAGAAGCCTGTTCTTAAACGAACTATTGAGTTAATATCGTATTCGGCACCGAGCCTTATATCCCAGCGATCTCCCAACGTTGGATCAACGGATGATCTCTGGTAATCCAGATCGCCAAAGATCGCAAGGCGATTCTCTATCCCTTTGTATTTGAGCCCTAATTGAACCTCGAGCGGGAAGGTATGATCGTAGGGTTGATCGTAGGATATGACCTCTGGATTCTTCGATACTAATTGGAGCGTGAACTCCTTCCTTATCTGTGGAAGGAGTGTCAAGCCGATGGACAAGTCCCGATTCAGATCGATGACGGAACCGAACCTTAGGTTAAATGTCTTGAATTCTTCCTCGCCCCTGTAATATGCGAAATTCATTGTAATCTTATGAAAGATTACCCGTGGTTCGACACCTAAGGTGATATGATTGAAGACCATTATACATATAGGGATGGTAAGCGCGTCACCTCTATAAAAATCATAGTCATTGTAGACCCCCAAGACATTTCCTCGTTCGTCGGTCATCACCGTTTCGCCAAGGTCATAGAACAGTTCGTCTTGCCTGGAATAGAGGAGGCCAAGGTTAAGTTGCTTGAAAATGCTCGAACCAATCCCGACAGAAAAGGGTACCATCCTCTGCCCTGCCGACATAGCGGATGTCCCGTTTAGGCTCTCGAATTCGACCAGGTCCAGA
The DNA here is from genome assembly GCA_964573995.1 of uncultured Gemmatimonadota bacterium. Taxonomy (GTDB): domain Bacteria; phylum Gemmatimonadota; class CAZMKB01; order CAZMKB01; family CAZNLH01; genus CAZNLH01. Next base: position 274 of record CAZNLH010000070.1, on the reverse strand, counting down.
AAGGCGTTTCCATCTCCGGCAGAGACGAAGAGATCGAGATCCGCCGGCACGCTAAAGGAAGCGGGATTCAATATTGTCAGGTCTAAGTCGCCCCGGTCTCCTACGCCGGCGTATCCTCGCCCCCGGGCCTCCGGTGAGAGAAATGAGTGTCGGGCAAATTCAAGATCTAAAAATAGTGGCGGATACTCTTCTGCCCTTATGCAGCTGTTTTTTCCAGAATAAATTGTAATTGCAGCAAGGAAAAAAATTGTCACTTTTCTGCTTGCATCATACC
>CAZNLH010000069.1:0-4225 GCA_964573995.1 uncultured Gemmatimonadota bacterium | reverse complement strand
CATCCAGTTTTACGCACTCTTACCTCCGTTACCTGAAGGGCTTTCGTTCTTTAGGTTCTCACCTTCTTTCCTGAGCGACACCGATTTCTACGCATTGGAGCAGATCCAGTTCGAGACCATCATCTCCGCCTGCGAGTCAAGGATCAGCCTTACAAGCGCGGAATCGGAGGACCCGTCACCCCCTGCGCCCACGAAGGGCCTGACAGCGCTCCCTGGACCTCTTGGTAGTATTGCCGGACGAACAGTTCCTTACTGCAAACGTTCCATCGGCCAAGGACTGAGTGGAGCATCGTCCCGAGGTATCCCGGCGGCCAGACCTCGGGTTCCGCCCCGTGCGGCAGCACCCCCCCTGGGCCAGAGTTCCATCCTCGGAAGTCCATCGTGTAAAAAAGTCCTTCTCCAGGTATGCCACGGCCTAATCTCCGTAGCAGTCGTGGAATCGGCCCGAATCGGTGAAGGTGATAAGGACTGTCACCTCAAAATAGTGTTTTTGGAACAGAATGTGAAGAGGACCTCCTCCCGGTCCACCGGCACGGCAAGGGTCATCGGCTCCTGGGCCTCGGAGAGGAGGAACTCTAGCAGCGCGGAGCAGAAAACGTCGGTGTTGAAGAAGAGCCAGACCCCCACCCCAATCCCATGGGGTCCCCGTTAATGCCGACAACCTTGGTCAGGGCTCCATTGTAGGGATCGAGCGCCAAAGGGGAGATATGGGTCTCGGCCTTCATGACCAGACCGTAGCCTGTGTTGAAACGGATGGCCCCCGCGTTGTCGTGGAAGATCGAGAGGAGCCGCTCGACCCGCTCCGCCACATTCTCGATCGTCTCCAGGATGTAAGTGCGAAAGAGGGAGTCGACGATATCTTCCTCACCTCCCTCCCGGTAGTGGATGAGGCTATTGAAGATCTTGTGCCTGCGGTGCTCAGACCAGATCTGGGCGAGGGCCTCGAGTTCTTCTTCGGTCGGCGAGAGGTCGAGCCAGACCCGCACAGGGAAAGATCATACCCCTCAGTTGGAAGAAAACCCGGATGTGATGAGCGGATGTCCTGGTACGGCCGTCACTTCAATCGAGGCCCGGCGGGGAAGTGTGGCCCGGCTCTGAATCTAATCCGGTCTGGAGCATGATGAGCATCGCTGTCCAGGGTTTAACGTTCTGGTAGTTCAGGACGAGGCTCCCGTCCGTATTCCGGCTCACGAGATCGGTTTCGACCTCCTCCAGGGCGACTGACGCGTTGCAGGGGTTGCCGTTGCCAAGCCATTTCTTCCAACCGTTGATGGCGATCACTCTATCTTCCGCTACCCCGGGATCCGTCACCACGGCGGGGTCGTTCGCATTGCACGAGTCGCCGCTCTCGTAAAAGCAGTAGATGCAATCCCGGTAGGTCCATCCGTTTGATGTCACATCGTCCACGACGTACCGGTGCATCTCATAATTCTCCATGGGGACGTTTTTCAACTTGATGACTACATCGCGCATATCTGACATCTCGACGTGATCCATGATTGCTTGATAATCCAGGGAATCGATCGCATCCGCGATATCCTGGGGATTCATGTAGTACCACCAGAGCACGGCGATCGTGTCTCCGGCAGCGCTCCTCGTCACGATCCCTCTGATCATGTCTCCCTTGTCGAGATCGTTCTGGAAGCCCGTTCCGAAGGAGTAGCTGACAGGGACCTCCCTGGACTGGAGATTGCCGATCATCTCGACGATGTTGTAGAAGGGCTTCTTGATGCTGACCGGGTATTCGCTCTGATCTTCGTACATGTTCCACCCTCCACTGTTCGTGAAGAGCATCCCCTCCCCACCCTTATAGAACCCGTAATCGTATGATGTAAAAAGAGAATCGTTGTCATGATTTGGCCATCTCGTAGGGTAGGAACCACCAGTTCCGGGATAGCCCCTTGGATCGGCCCAAAATTCGGCCCATAATCCGAGCATATCATTTGTCGCTGTAGTGTCCTCGGGATCGGTAAAGGTCCGTTGATCGGGATTCTCGAAATGATCCCACACCTGGGCCAGATAATTCACGGCTCCCATCTGGTTATCCGACTGGACTCCGCAGTACCTTTGCCGGCCTTCTTGATAAGGACTCGTGGCGCTCAGAATGAAATCCTGTATTTCACCCGCCACGTCGTTCTTGATATCCCAGCTGTACCACTCCATGTCGGGAAAGCCATTTTGCTCGAACTTGAGATAGAAATTCGAGTCGAAGCCACTTGTCTCATCATGGGGCGCCAGGTGCGCGTTCGCCCCGCAATACTCGAAGCTGTCGCTTTCCGTGTCGAACCACTGGATCCCATCCTTCGACAGCAACTGATGGTCATCGGTCCTCCTCTGTCGAGTCATGAAATCGAGGTCGAGAGGGGGATCGCTTCGATACTCGTACGAATACAGAGAATCGTCACCTTGATCATACGTCGAATCGAAGCAGGAAATGGGAGGAGGATTTCCGTTCAGGAATTCGATGAAGGTGTCTGCATCGTACAGGGCCTTTCCCACCTGATCCAATTGATTTCCTGTCAGCCACTTCGTACCGATTTTGAAATGGACGTCGTCCGGATACTCGCTTCGTACGGTCCGCACCGCGGCCACCCAGTAATCATACAGCTTCAGCCACTGCGCGTAATCATCCGTCCAGGCGGCTCGGCACCAATCGTCCTTATGGCGACTGGCGTTCGCTTCCTCCCAGAATACGAAATAGACGTCGTCGAAGCCCTGGGTAGAAGCCGGCTGATCAAGGCCCAGAATGCTGTCTTGAATCATCACGCCCAGTTCCGGAGGGAGGGTGAGATACTTGATCAGGTCTTCCAGGAGGGCTTGATAGGCGGCGAAGTCACGCGGCCGGTATAGTCTGCAATCCGGATCCCTGGACCAACTATCCCCCCCGCAATCCCGTTGGGAGCAAACCTGTCCGCTCGTGTCAGCCCACAGGGGTTCAGGGACTTCCCTGATCATGATGAAGACCTTCCCACCCATGTCCTTCCACTCTCTCACCGCTTGGATCCACCGACTGCGCGGGGCGATCGAGAGGAATCCTTGATACAGGTCGTCCAGTGGAAGGAAGAAACTGGCATTCCCCGCCTTTCCGTTGATGTCAGAGATGAACTGATCCAGTTCTTGCCGAGGTGGCAAGAAGAAGGGTGAACGAATATGCCCCTTCACGATCTTATTGCATGGTTTCCAGTAGTTCGGTAGCGAACTAGCTGAATCATTGAGATCGGTGACAAGCGCTACGTCATAGTCGGCGGAGAAAGGCTCTCTCCCATGCTGCTGGGGAACGGCGAAGGAGAGAGAAAATGACAAACCGAGCAAAATACAAATAAAAACGAGGTTCATCAGGTAGCGCATAATCCAACCCTCCTGCGTGGTTTTTAATGGTTTTACGAGGCTGCTCGGTCTCCTGGCAGGTTCATCTACGGGGGAGAGAAGAGGAGGAAGAATACCATGCCTATGTCACGAATTTTCTTTAATTTTAATTATATCAACAAACCGGCGTCCTGTCAAGTCCGGTGTACGAGTCAAGGACATATGCGACATATGGTCTTTTTCTATTAGGTATTCTATGGGGCTTTTCATGGCTAATGATTGATGTGGTCTTTGGGTATTGTAGAAGATGAGGTATTCGGAGAGTTTCTGGTTGAAGAGTTCCTTGTCGTGGATTATGTCGAGGTGATTATCGACGAACTCTTCCTGGAAAGTGCGGTTGTAGCGTTCGATATAGGTATTGATCTTGGGGCAGTGGGGGTAGGAGAAATAGTGTGGGATCCCGTCCTTTTTCAGTGTCTCGTCGAATGAGCCGAGGTTCTCCGGTCCGTTGTCCGACTGCCAGGACTTGATCTCGCAGGGATAGACACCCTTGTACCGCTCATAGAAGTCCTTCATGTTCTTGCTGCAGAGCCGCTTGACAGGCCACAAGGATCAGGCTCCACCTCCCCTCCTCCTTCCCCCTGAAAGCTCTCTTTGCCACCATCCTCAGAAATCTCGTGAAGGCGTACCCGTGATTCGATGACCCAACTCCCAGATGCACCTCAAAGGGCAAATTGAGACCCCGGGGGGAACTCTATTCCCCTTACAGCCAGATAGGCACTCCCTGACGTCTGATACAGACTCCCTCTCTGTCACTCCGGCAAGGAATCGAGAAAGAACGATCACACCATTGAATCCCGACGACCATACCATTATTCTTGGATGATAGAACTCGTTATGAATGGATCTGGTTAGAAAT
>CAZNLH010000068.1:0-4609 GCA_964573995.1 uncultured Gemmatimonadota bacterium | reverse complement strand
CGCCGATGGGGGGGCCCCACCGTGCGCAGCACCTTTGAGCACAGTGGGGGTATTCGGCGACAGGACCCGCACAGTTCATAAGGACGGAACCAGGGAAGATCCTAATGGCAAACTATCCGTGTCTTGGTCCGGCCGGGACGAGTCCCTCCTGGGGACGGACATCTTAAGAGCCATACCACGCATGTGCGATGCCCTTAGGTGCAAAGGCCCTTCATCTATAGGTCCCAATTTCTAAATTGTCCTGGGCCTTTGCACACGCCCCCGGCGGGACATCATCCCGCCTGGACCTCATTAAGAGAGGTCTTGCCGTACCGTGAGAGCGCATTTACATATCAGAGCGGGTGGCGCCCCTTCTTATGGCGCAAAGCAGGGGAATTGCCTCCGTGCCGGGTGTAGTGAGGTGATCACTGTTACTTATCAGTGGGCCTTCATCGAAGTCGATCAGCGCGCCCCTGCCGGAACTACTTGCGAGGGGAAGGGTATGTGGATTATCTTTTGTCGTGGTAATTACTTTCTTACCTTGCTGAGGCTTGTTTTCCCGGTAGAATATCCAGAAAACGCCCCGGTCAAGTGGACGAGAATAAAATGTACGGTGAAGTCGTAAGAAAAGGGGGGAGGGCCGTTGGGTGAAGAGATCAAGGCCCACTACTGGTGATATCAGAGGCATCTTTGTTTTTTTCTATATCATCGGAATAATCACCGGCCTTGCAACAGGGGTCGTCGAGGGGCTCCGTTACTATTACATCCAGAAAGGGATGCTGGAGGTCTTCTTCTGGTCACTTACGAAGAATTTCTTCCATCACCTGGAGATATTCCTCGTAATAGCCGCACTCAATATCTCTCTCCTTTACATCCTGTACACTTCCGGTGTATCCAAGAGGAGAACCGCGATCCTAGCTTTGATTCCCTTCACAGTGGCGCTGCTGCTCTACTTTTATATCATTCCATACCGGGACCTACTCTCCGGAAATTGGATCATGCTTATCAAGAGGGTGGGGATACTGCAGTCGTTGGGGGCAATACTGGTCCTGCTGCTCCTCTTTGGAGCGGCATACGCGTGGCTCAAACGCTCAGGCGCAAGGAAAACAGGGGGTGGAAGGCACCGAATTACCTCTCACCCTGCGTTTCTGGTCGCACTCCTCCTCGTTCCTGCCATAGTCTGGATAATGGACCTGAGGGACTGGTCCGGGGCGGCGGAAGGGCGTTGGAACCTGATTTTGATCTCCGTGGACACATTGAGGGCCGATCACTTGGGATGCTACGGATATCCGGAGGATACCTCGCCGCACCTGGACGAATTCGCATCGGAGAGCGTCCAGTTCACCAAGGCGGTAAGCCAGTGCTCGTGGACTCTTCCCTCGCACGCTTCCATATTTACGGGAATGTATCCCTCGCTGCACGGGGCGGTGAGCAAGAGGAGGGTCATTGCAAGGGATGACCTGCTGCTCGGCGAAATATTGCGGAACGCCGGGTACTCCACGATGGCATTTACCGGTGGAGGCTACCTCGACCCCGTTTATGGCTTCAGCAGGGGGTTCAACGCGTACTTGCCCTTCGAATCAATGGATTCGGATCGTGTGTGGCATGCGCTTGACGACGAACTGTCCGAACCTTTCTTCCTGTTTCTTCACACCTACCAGGTCCACGATTACTACGTCCCAGAGGACACGGAGGCCGAGTATCAGAAGAAAGCAGGCCTGAATTATGGAGGCATCGAGGAGATCAGGCCCTTCCTGGTAAAGTACATGCGCAGGGACCTGACTCCCGGGGCACAGGACACCCTTACTTACCTGGAGGGCCGCTATGACAGGGCGATAGGTTACCTGGACGGCCAGTTCGGCTCTTTCATTGACGGCCTCAACGACAGGGGGCTGCTTGACAGGACCATCGTGATCGTCCTGTCGGACCATGGAGAGGAATTCGGCGAGCACCACAGGACGCACCACGGCGGGACGTTATTCAATGATCAGTTGCATGTGCCACTCTTGATGAGGCTGCCCCTCAATGGCATGGGAGGAAAGAAAGTAGGCGAGGTTGTCGAATTGATAGACGTCCTTCCCACGATCTGCGACCTGCTTGGCGTGCCTTCCCCACCCGGGATCAACGGCCACAGCCTCGTTCCCCTATTGAGGGGAGAACGTGGAGACATCAACGGACTCGCATTCAGCGAACTCACCAAAAACAAGATGGACCACTATTCAGTATGTGATTCCACCACGAAACTGATATATATATGCAAAAAAAACGAACCTCCGTTCTCCGACGGTGGCACCCCCGATGTCTATCTCCTCAACTGGGGGCAAGGTCGAGCCGAACGGCCCCTGGAGGAAGGAGGGGAGGAGTTGCTGGATCCGTTTCACCGCTGGTGCGGCGCGATGGCCAAGTATCGTGCAGGACACTCCATGAGAGGCGAGATTTCACTAAAGCCTCGCCTGGAAGAAGAACTGAAGGCACTGGGATATATACAGTAAAAGCGCAAGGTAGGCTGCGGGATCCGTGAGGTGTCTCCTGGGCACGAGCCTTGTCTATTCCAGCGAAGGCTGGAATCCAGTCATTTAAAGTAAATCACCATATAAATACCAGCACCCCGGATTTATCACCTCGATCAATTATACCTTCCAAGCCCTATTCCATTACTTCCTCGCCCTCTCCACCCTTATAGCCGGCTCCATGGCGTCACGTGCCCCCTCCCCATGGATTCCGGCGCCGGAATGACCGAGAGGCAGCGTGACCAAGCCGCTGTAGAGGGTACCCCCAAGACAAGCCAAAGACTCCCCGTTTACACCAACCGAATTGGAGAAGAACCAAATATATTTCCTCATTGCAGAAACTTGGCACGATTATTGTATGAAATAAATATTGACTGATACTACTTAAATCGAGAATTTGCCGTTCGTAACTGTATTCCAACCAAAGAAGGGCAACTCTCTACATCGTCATGATCTTGAAGCGGTTGGAATGCCTGGAGTGCCTGTCAGAAAAGGGGAGACACAGGACCGTTACTTCGCCCCGAAGCAGAGATGGTTACCATGGCAAAGACAAAAATCCGAATCCTCCTCTTAGCGGACGATCCGGCGGATGCCGTGGCCACCAGGAAGAGGCTTCTTTCCGAGGACCGGCTCGGGTATGACGTAGTGTGCATGGACCGTCTATCCGCCGAGCGAAACGGTCCGATAAAGAAAAAGGTAGACATCATCCTGCTGGCCATATCAACACGCGACAACGACGGACTCGGATTTTTCCATCACCTCCAGAATCAATATGCCGGCGTGCCGATTATCGTCCTCGCGGATGCAGAGGCCCAGTCACTTGCGATTAGAGCCGTTCGTGAAGGGGCGCTGGACTATCTATTCAAAGACCAGATGAGCACCATGCTGTTGGTTCGCTCCCTGCGCTACGCCCTCGAGCGGGAGCAACTCCTCTCGACACTTGAGCGCCAGACAGAAGCGCTCAAGAGCAGCGAAGCCCGATTCAGAAAGATCATAAGTGAGAACGCGGACGGCATCGTGATCATCAACAAGGACAGGAAGGTCCTCTTTGCAAACCCTTCGGCTGAGAACATCCTCGGCCGCAAACCGGCGAAGATAATCGGGCGTCCGCACCGGCTGCCGATCAACCTGGATGAGAAGAGCGAAGTCGAGATACCCCTTGACGGCCGTCTGGCCCGTACTGCAGAGACCCGCGTGGTGGAAACCGAATGGGAGGGCAGAAAGGCCTACCTGATCTCCCTGCACGACATCACCGAGCGAAAGATAGCGGAAAGGAGCCTCCGGGAGAGCGAAAGGCTGAGCCAGTCGATAATCGAGACGGCATCCGATGCCTTCTTAGAGATGGACGCCTGCGGCCTCATACTGAGATGGAACCAAAAGGCCGAGGAGACATTCGGGTGGTCGAAGGATGAAGTAATTGGCCGATCGTTCATTGAAACCATCTTCCCGACCCGACATCGTGACAGTCACCTCAGGAGCATCATCGATTTCCTGTCGACCGGCCGGGGGCCCTTCTTATGCAGGGAGATAGAAGTGACCGCGATACACAGGGACGGCCACGAATTCCCCGTTGAACTCAGGCTTTGGCCGTTACGGGATGAAGGGATCTGTCACATCAATGCCTTCATCCGCGACATCACCGAGATAAGGCACCTTCAGCAATTGAAAGAGGAATTCATACACACGGTATCACACGAGATGCGAACGCCCCTTACCACCATCAGGGAGGGCATAAGCCAGGTGGCCGATGGCCTCCTTGGGGATACTACCGCTGAACAAAGGAAATTCTTTTCAATGATCCTCCAGGACATCGACCGATTGACCAGGATAATAAACGATCTCCTGGATGTGTCCCAGATCGAATCGGGGATGATGAAATTGAACGTGGAGCAATTCGACATGGCCGGACTCATTGAGGGGATCAGGTCCGCCTTTCAAGTGCAGGCCGAAGAGAGAGGACTTTCGATCAAGGCGGACCTGCCCGGGAGAGAGGTCATGGTCCACGGTGATAGAGACAAGATCCTCCAGGTTATGACCAACCTGGTTGGAAACGCCCTCAAGTTTACTAAGAAAGGTGAGATCCGCATCGTCCTCATGGAACGGCCCGATGGAGTGGAATG
>CAZNLH010000067.1:0-4711 GCA_964573995.1 uncultured Gemmatimonadota bacterium | reverse complement strand
AATGGTCCCGTTGCGGCTTCCCCGGAGACAAGGGCGGAACCACGGTCCCTTTTTGATGGTCTCGGGGGGCAAGTTCTTGAAGTCAATCCTGCTGCTCATCTTGTGCCTTGGAATTTCGCCGGTACAGGTCGGCCGCGCCCAGTCGGCTTCCGGTGCGACTTCTATCTCGACCTCCTTCGGCCTGATCAAAGGAGATTTTGAGATATCCGCCAGGCTGTCCTCACTGGTCCGGCAGGATATGGGAATAGAAGTCACCGGTGCGTTCGTCCCCTCGCGTGGTGATCTGAGTGATCTATACACCATGGTCCAGTACGTGTACTTGCCGTGGACCGGTAAGTGGATCATCCCCCACCTATCGGGCGGCGCCGGGGCGACGGTGGTTGTTGGGAGGGGCCGTCGAAACACCGATTTCGTGGCGTCGTTCGGCACCGGGATCGAGGCCTCTTTGACCGGAGACCTCCACGCAAGGTTGGACGTCGAAGATTACGCTGTCTCTCTTGAAGATGGATGGGACAACCGGGGGAGTTTCTCCACGGGAATCGTGTTTATCTTCTAACGATAAGTGTCACAGGTACTCATCCTTTATCATCTCCCACTCTCTCCTGACCTTCCTGTTCAGTGGCTGCCTGAACAGCGGTCCATCTCTCAGTGCAGGCACCTGTTCCTCGAAGGTAGGGATCCCTTCCACGTTGTATAGGACACCGATCGGTATCCTGTCTCCCCATTCGAACGCCTTTTCGAGGGCGGCACCCCTGCGGCTAGGGTCGTATCCCTCTTCTTCTTCCAATTTGTACACACGCTCCTTGAACCACGCGAAGGTATTCACTCGGTTGAAGGTGACGCAGGGTTGGAGGATGTCAAGCAGCCGGTATCCCCTGTGGCCGAGGGCGGTGACGATCAGGTCGGTTAGGTGCTTTATCTCGCCGGCGAAGCCCCGTGCAATGAAGGTTGCTCCCCCGCACACAGCGGTGGACATGGGGTTGAACGCCCGCTCTATGGTCCCCTCGGGTGAGGTCTTCGTTACGTAACCGTATTCACTGGTCGGGGAGAACTGTCCCTTTGTCAGGCCGTAGACCTGGTTGTCTTCTACGATATGCAGGATATCGGGATTACGGCGCATCATGTGTATGAAGTGATTCCCTCCTATGCCGTAGCCGTCCCCGTCCCCGGTCACGGCGATTACCTTGAGATCGGTATTGGCCAGTTTCACTCCCATGGCAATGGGCAGGGCGCGGCCGTGAAGGGTATGGAAGCCGTTGCAGCGTAGGTAGTGGGGTAACTTGCTCCCGCACCCTATCCCCGAGACTATCATGATCTCGTGCGGTTTTAGGTTGAGCCTGGCGAGTGCCCTCTGGAGCGCCGTGAGGATGGCGAAATCGCCGCAGCCCGGGCACCAGGTCGGCCTTTCGGGGCTCGTGAACAGGGATTTCTCACCCATTGATTTCCTCCTCTTCAATAAGGCGATCGATGATCTGGTCGGCGGAAAATGGACGACCGTCATATTTCAAGATCTTCTTGTCCGGCACGATCCCGGTCGATCCCCTGAGGAGTCGGCCGAATTGACCGCTGTAATTGTTCTCGATCAGTATCGCCCGCCTGACCCTTGAAAAGGTCTCCATGGTCTTTTCCTCGGGGAAGGGCCAGAGGTCGGAGAAGTGAAGCATATTGACGTTGAGTCCCTGTCTCGACAATCTGTCTACCGTCTCCCTGATCGGGCCGTAGGTCGATCCCCAGCAAATGAGTGAGATGTCCGCCTCATTGGCTCCATACCGTGTCGGCCCCTCCAACCTGGATTTGAGGACTTCCATCTTTCTCATACGCTTGTTCATCTGGAGGATACGGTTTTCTATCTCTTCATCGACGCGGCCCTCTTCGGTGTGTTCGTTCCCTAAGGCAAGGTAGATCCCGTTGGGGTGATGGGGAACCGCACGTGGTGAGATGCCTGAGTCGGTGATCCGGTATCTCCGATATTCACCTTCATTCAGGCCATCGAGTTCTTCGTCTGTTAAGAGGCTTCCTCGATCTATCCGTATTCGATCAATGTCAAGAATCCCGCGGTCCAGGTCGCGAAGGGAGTTAGAAAGGAAGTTGTCGACCAGTATGATCACGGGACACTGGTAGATTTCCGCCAGGTTGAAAGCCTGGGCGGTCTTGTAGAAGCATTCCTCTATGCTCCCGGGCGCCAGGACGACCCTTGGGAACTCACCCTGGGAAGCGTGGATAACGAAGTTCAGGTCGCCCTGCCCGGTTCGGGTCGGCAGACCAGTGGATGGGCCGGGGCGCTGGGAGATGGCTACTACCAGCGGAGTCTCGGACATCCCGGCTAGGCCAAGGGCCTCCACCATTAGAGAGAATCCACCGCCGGAAGTAGCCGTCATTGCCCGGGCTCCCGCGTGGGATGCCCCTATCGCCATGCACATCGCCGCTATTTCGTCCTCTGTCTGCTTCGTTACGATGCCGAAACGCTGTGAGCGCTTGACCAAGTTCTCAAAGATAGAGGTGGCAGGGGTCATCGGGTAGGCCGATATAAACTTGCAGCCGGCGGCAAGGGCACCGAGTGCAATGGCCTCGTTTCCGTTTAGGACCATGCGCGGTCCCTCAGAGGTGGTCTTGAGCCTGTATGTGAAGTCCTTTGAAAAGTTCTCGTATGTGTAATCATAGGCGGCGCGGGCCACATCCAGGTTGTGCCCGACGACCTCTTCCCCTTTCTTGGAGAAGCGCTTCCGGATCTCATCCTCGATGCAATGATAGTCATATTCCAGGAGGCCGGCTGTGGCGCCCACGGCCGCAGAATTGGTGTAGATACGGTTGCCTCCCTTTTCCAGGGCGATCTTCTCCAGCGGAACGGGTACATTTATTATTCCGCGTCTCTCGACCTGGCCCGGGTCGACCTTTCGTGTCTCGTCATGGATGATCGCACCACCCTTGACGATCCTGTCGATGTGTTTTTCGACGCTCTCGTCGGTCATGGCGATCAGGATGTCCACTTGTTCCCGGTGACAGAAGATCTGCTCGTCGCTGATCCTTATCTGGTAGAAATTGTGGCCGCCACGAATCCTCGATCGATAGTCCTGCAGGCCGAATATCCACAGGCCGCATGCGGATAGTGCCTTGGTAAAAGTCTGGCCGATGGTCTCAATTCCCTGGCCGGCGTCTCCTCCGATGACGATTGTAATCTCCATTGTCGGCATGCTTCACTCCGTTCAAGATTTAAGATGCAGGACCGGAGTCAACTCCATAAAGAGTAGCCTCCATCCGCCACGATCACTTGGCCGCAGATCCATCTGGCATCCTCGGAACAGAGGAGTCCAACCACGTTCGCTATGTCCTCGGGGGTTCCCAGACGACCCATCGGGGTCTTCCTGGTCGCTTCTTCTATCATCTCCTGGCGGTGAGGAAAGAGTTTCAAGGAATCCGTGTCCACAACGCCTGAGGCCACTCCGTTGACCCTTATGTCCTTTCGTGCAAGTTCTACCGCCAGGTATCGGATGATCGCCTCGAGGGCCGCCTTCGATGCCCCTACGGATCCGTAGTTGGGGATATAATTCCTCGATCCCTGGCTGGTTATGGCTATGATATACTTGGGGCCCTCTCGTCCTTCCATGAGTCTCACGGCCTGCTGTGTGCACAGTAGAAAGGCACGGGCGTTGATGTTGATGGCTCGGTCCCAGTCCTTCAGGTCGATATCTATGGCCTGCTTGAGCACGCCGGAAGCGGCGTTACTTATTAGGACATCGAGCCCGCCGAAGGTGTCCTTGATCGTCCGGAACATCTTTTCCACGTGTTCGGGGTTGCCGACGTTTGCGCGGACTGATATCGCCTCGACGCCCTTTGATCTTATCTCCTCCACGACCTCGCGGGCACCCTTCCGGTTGCTGAAGAAGTTGACCGCGATGTTCGCACCCATGTCGGCGAGTTTCAATGAGATCGCCCTTCCGATCCCCCGTGATCCGCCGGTGACAAGGGCGACTTTTCCTTCCATGTCCATGTCGTTCCCTCTACTCCTCTCGTGCTAATAAATAATTGGTCACGTGGCTCGCAGCGAAAGTCTTGCTGATATATAGTAACAGTGAATCGCCATGTCAATGGAAATATGGTAGTGGTGGATTTCCTGCGCCCTGCTATACTCGGCCTTGACACCTCGAAGTTGGATACTTATTAATAACCTGTCAGGGGATGGGCGTTCGGTTCCCGCCGGAGAATTCCCTTCGCCGGAGACACTGTAATGCGATCCCGGCATAGCGGTATTCAAAGGTCCGGATAGTTCATCTAATGATAACTGAAAGGAGACCAGATCATGGCGGATGAAGACCTGTTCCGGGGTGTTAACAGGGTCAAGGATCCCGGAAACCTGTCCGATATCGAGAAGAAGCACATTCCCACCATCGATGCGCCAGACTCCGTGGGTGCCAGGGAGCCCTTCGAGGTAGTCATCCACGTAGGCAAAGAACTTGCCCACCCCGACGAGGGAGCGCACCACATCCAATGGGTCGAATTATTTGCCGGTGACGCCTTTCTTGCCAGGGCCGACTTCACCCCCACGGTCAGCGGTAGCCCGGTCACTTTTACGCTGAAGTTGAACGAGGATACTACACTGAGGGCACTGGCGCGTTGCAATCTGCACGGGGTCTGGGAGAGCGAGAGGCCGCTCAAGGTGGGTTCCTGAAGAAGACTCTGACGGCAGGCGATCCCTATCCTGGTCCGGCGGGGA
>CAZNLH010000066.1:0-4832 GCA_964573995.1 uncultured Gemmatimonadota bacterium | reverse complement strand
ATATCTCCAGTGCCGCTGTATACGGGATTAAAAGACTCTTAGGCCGGCACGAGCGAACAGGAAGACATCATCGACGGGCACAGCAAGGTGGTGGATTGGACCGGCTGGGCCGGCGGCGGGCAAAGGCCTTATTCAGGCTGTGATCGCCAACTGAATAGATTGCACGTACCTCATAGTGTGTCTATTATTATATAGATATGCCCAAGTACATAGAAAGTCCCACGAATCAACACTTGTCATGTCGGCCGTTTCAACCGAAGGAGGGGTAAGCCATGGATAGCGTAAATCGGTATGTGGCCCTGGCTGGTCGGATTCTAATCTCGATGATCTTCTTGGTGAGCGGGATGGGGAAAATCGGAGGTTGGGAACAGACCGCCAGCTACATGGCGTCCAAGGGCATGCCCATGATACCATTTTTCCTCGTCGCGTCCATAATCTTTGAAATCGCGGGCGGTCTTTCGGTGTTGCTCGGTCTGAAGGCAAGGGTGGGTGCCTTGGCGCTCATCGTCTTCCTCGTACCCACGACCCTCATCTTCCATAACTTCTGGGCACTCTCTGGAATGGATCGGCAGATGCAGATGATCATGTTCATGAAGAACCTCGCCATCATGGGGGGGCTCCTCCTTGTAATAAATTTCGGCGCCGGGCCGCTCAGCATCGACCACCACGGGAAGATGACGGCGGAAGCCTGAGATCCAGCGCAATTCACCAAGAGAAGTCCTTGCAAAAGAAGACGTAATCACCGGGCGTTACCCATGAGACAGAATCCACCCAACCGCCCTGGCGACCCTGCAGGCTTCAAGACATATAGCGACAGTATCCCCTGAAACCACCCGGCGATCTGCAATAAGGCGGAACCAAGTGTCCGCCCCGTCATGGAGATAATGAGCAATGTTGCGGTAACCTCCGAGGCATGATAAGGCCAGTGTGTGAAGGTTGGGGATTCCTTGAACAAGGATCGCGGCTTATCGAAGGGCCTGTGTAAACGGCAAAATAACCTGGTCTTATAAAAAGGGGGCACGGATGACTCCGCGCCCCCATGATCACATCATCCCCAACTACGGGGTGATATCGAACGTAAAGGAACTCTCATCGTAGATCGTGTCCGGGTAGATCCCCGTCCTCCCGATCATCGTGTAAGTCCCGGCAGGGGCCACCGGAGGCACATAGAGCGAAATGGGATATCCCGCGACCGAAAACCCCGGAGGGAGAGTGAGGGCCATCGGCCCGAAGACGGGATTGCCGGAAAAGGGCTGTCCGTTCGGTAGAAGGACGTCTATCCAGGCGTCGAAGGTCTGCGGGCTAGTGTAACAGGAATCCACAAGGAGGTCCGCCGTGAAGTTGATGTCGGTCCCCGGCACGACGGGAGAACCATCGTAGTTCAGGGTCAGGTCCGCGACCGGCGTCGGTGTGTCCAGCGAATCACCCGGGTTACTGACCAGGCATATCTCCCCTGGGTCGGGATCACCGACGACCCATGAGCCGTCAGGATCCTGCAATTCCAGGCCGTTCGTGTATCCATCAATATCCGAATCGATGGCTGCCAGGGTGGGATCCCAAGTATGGCTATTGTCGGCGAAATCCTGCCCGAAGTTGTTCCGGGGCCCCCCGCCGGCGGGGTTGATGTGACAGTTACCGCAGACGTTGACCGAGGCGTTTGGGATCAGGAGCGCATAATCCGGAAGGGCGATTGCGCGACCCGATGCGATCAGAAAGAGACAGGAAAGAACAAATCCAACGAAACGCTTCATGCATACCTCCTTGTTGATTCTTCCCCCACCGAATTTCACGACTCCATTATACCCGAAATGCCGCTATTTGTCAATCCCAGACCCCGAGTCCTGCATACTGCAAGTTTGATCCAGCACATCAAGAGAAAAGTAGCGCCATCCCGACTCTCGCATCGGGTCAAGACGGGAAAGGGACAGGGAAAGTGACCCCAGCGGGGGCCCTTCGAGCCGTTGCAATGGATGAATGGTCATTCGCCCGTTCTTTCACCCAACGATTCGACATGAAATTGGCCGGCCAGGCCCAATCGCCCGATATTGCAGGGCAGGCCGCCTACCGTGCGGGCCGATAGTTCAACTTGTCCGAGACGCGATAGGTATAAGGAAGACCGGCATTCTTCCAACCATTTACCGCCCGGTGACCCTCACCGTCCTTCGATCCCTCAAACCCTTCCGCCACGTTGAAGACCTGTTTATATCCTACCGAGGCCGCTTCCTCCGCCGCCTTTGCGCTTCTCCCTCCGCTTCTGCACATGAAGAATATCGGTACATCCTTGCCGAACCGCGACTCGAGATCCTTGGTAAAGTGTTGGTTGGGTTCGAAGCGATACCGCTGCGGATTCCAGAACAGGAGGGGGATATTGTAGGCCATAGGCGGATGGCCGACGAACTCGTATTCCGCACGGCTTCGAACGTCGACGAGAACGGCGCCGCTGTGTTCGCTGAGGTACTGGAACGCCTCCTTCGGCGCCAGGTCCTTGACCGTCCCGCCTTCACCGATTGCCGTCACGGAAAAAAGAGGGACCGACGCGATCAACATCACTAAAAGGATCCCCTCGATAGATGCCGTTTTCATCTTCTTTCACCTCCAAATGGTTGTGATTTGGGTCTGCCGTCCTCCCGAGTGGAGATACCAAACCCATTCATTGAATGGAACCAGGGGGCTGCGGAGTGCTCGGTCCTCCAAGTCGCCCCAAGTAACGGGAACTTACGCAACTGAGCACTATCTCCCCTTGCCGGCCCCTTCCTCGATCCCATCGATCAAAGTTCTGATACGCCGTACATGTATCTCCTCCTCGGTGGCCAGTAGGTGGAAGGTCTGCTTGAGTACCGGCAACAAGGCCCGTTTCGCGAGCATGGCGTAAAAATTATAGGAGGCAACCTCGCGCTCGAGGGCCCTTCTCAGCACGGTCATGGACAGGCCGCCCCGTTCCCCTTCCCGCCCCCGTTTTCCCCCAGGAACATCCATGATCTCATGAAGTTTCCTCGTATCAACAGACAGGACTTCGCCCAAGTCGGCCTTCAGCAGGTCCTCGAGCCTCTCCCGGTGTCTTGACTCTTCTCCTGCCAACCTCCCGAAGAGTTCCCTGACCTCCGGTTCGCTCTCGCCGGACCGCCCCTCCTCGTAGAACTCATGCGCTTGCTCCTCTAACGTGATGGCACTGCGAATCACGGCCTCGACGAGCATCTCCCTGAACATTCACATTCCTCCAAACGATTCCTCTCAACCCGCCCAGCGGCCGGAGATCATCAACACCCCGAATACGACGAATAGCGCGCCCGCGAGATAGCGGATTACATCGGCAGGGATCGCCCTTGCCACAACGTGCCCGACGATGACAGCCAGCAAGGTCGTCAACAGTAGGGCCGATCCCGCACCGATCATGACCTCCACGGCATCCCGAGACCCCGCAGCGAAGGAGAAGATCGCCAGTTGTGTCTTGTCCCCGAGTTCAGCGAGAAAGATCATGACGAAGGTACTGCCGATGATTTTCCAGTCCACATCACCCTCCTTTTCTCGGAATGTCCCGGCAACAGATCCGTCGGCAATAGAAGTATTGTCACCGTCCATCTCCCTGTCAAGGAAGCAGCAATAGCCCGGCTTGATTTTCCCGGTGCCTTTGCCTATCTTAGCGCTATCGCCGGCCTGAGAACGAAGAACAACAGGGAGGAGCCATGAACCGGGTCGAGACGTTCGATAATTCCCATCCCAACAGGGATTACGTCATCACCATCTCCAACCCAGAATACACCTCGAAGTGTCCCAGGACCGGGCTGCCCGACTTGGGGACCATCACCATCAGGTATGTCCCCGACCGGAAGTGCCTGGAACTCAAGTCGCTCAAACTCTACTTCCTGGGGTACCGCGACCGGGGCATCTTTTACGAGGAGGCCGTGAACCGCATCCTGGACGACCTCGTGGCCTCCTGTGAGCCCCGGTGGATGGAGGTCACGGGGGAGTTCAACGTGAGGGGGGGTATGTCGTCCAAGGTCAGGGCCGAATACGGAGAAAGGAAGGCGGGCGGGATGTGATGGTCAGGCGGCCTTATCGCCCGTTATCTTGATCGCGATGTGCCTGAACCTCTGGCTGTAGAATGGGGGGGTAAGGTTCTCGTCGACCCATCGGTTCTTTCGGTCAATGAACTGTTCGATCTCCCCCCAGGGGGTCCCGCGACGGCGCATCTCGTGCGCCCTGCTGATCAGGCGCCGGAAGGTCTTCCGGTGGCGGGGATAGGCGTACGAGTTTAGGATCCAGGCCGCGGTCCTGTAGATCAGCGCGATCTCCCCCTCCTCGAACCGGTCCGAGACGAGGGGGGAGTCGGTACGGTAATTTCGTAGGCGCATGAGAACATCGTAGTCGATCAACCTCTTCTCGACGCAAAAGTCATAGAGAGCCGTCTTCTCGATCGGGTAGAAGATCGAGAGCCAGAAGTTGTCCGGCTTAAGTTCGGCGTTCAAGCGAAAGGTCTGGTCGAGTTCCTCACGGGTCTCCGTTGGGAGCCCTATCATGTTGAAGGCCCAGGTCTCGATCCCGTGCCGACCGCAGATCCTGAAGGCTTCGAGGATTGCCTTGTCCGTTATCTTCCGGTTCAACACCCTTCGGCGGACCCTCCGGCTTCCTGACTCCACTCCGAACTTGATGATTCGGACCCCTGCCTTCTTCAGGCTCCGGCAGATCTCCTCGTCGAAGAGGTCGACCCGGGAGAGCACGTTGAAGGTCACTTTGTGCCGTTCATAGATCCGCTCGCGGTATGCCCGGCAGAACTCGACTAAATACCTCTTGTTCACGTTGAAGGTGTCATCGTTGAAATTGAAGTACCGGAT
>CAZNLH010000065.1:0-5190 GCA_964573995.1 uncultured Gemmatimonadota bacterium | reverse complement strand
TTCGGTTACCACCTTAAATGAGTTGACACGGTAGTTTATCCTTGTTTTGTGTCAAGCCACACCGGGTTGAGATCTGGATATTTTCATTCTTATAGTGGTCGCTTGCTGCCTTGCGGGTGCTGTCCATATGGTGGCGTTGTGGGCATTTTGTGCTTTGAGGCGCACTGCTGGGGCGGTCGGATCGGACCCTTGCCGTCCTGCTTATTTCTTCGATCCTCCAGTTCATCCCCTGCGGCTCAGGTCGTCTGCTCAGCGAATGGTCCGGCCCCGGGGTCGATCTTTTTGGTTTTGAGGTGAGAGAGGATTTTATGGACCTGTCTGTGTGCGGACACGCACAGGCAGATCGGCTCGTGTTTTATGACGACTGCGATGATCTTCATCTCCGTGCCGCAGGTGGGGCAGGTGAACATGACGTTAAAGACGCGCTGGAAGAGTTGCTGCCGTTGTCTTCTCCAGTGGGTGGGTGGAGACTTCTCCTTGACAACTCCCCTCTCCTGTCAGGACGCCTTGGCCCGTCGGGCGTCTACTCGAGATATCCCGACTTCTTCTTTTTCCTCGCAGCGCCCCTCTTTGCCGCGTCCAGTTCCATCTTGCGAAGGCGGATGCTCTTCGGTGTGACCTCGACCAGTTCGTCTTCCGCGATGAACTCTATCGACTGGTCGAGCGACAGGACGCGATGCGGACGCAGTGTCACGGTCGCCTCCGATGTTGAACTTCGCAGGTTGGTGAGCCTCTTCTCGCGCGTGATGTTGACTGCCAGGTCTTCCGGTCGGTTGCGTTCACCGATCACCATGCCGGCATATACCTCGGTGCCGACCGCCACGAACAGTTCCCCGCGGTCGACCATCCCAAGGCTGGCGTATGTGGTGACCTTGCCGGGACGATCGGCCACCAGCGCACCGGTGGTCCGTTGCGGGATCGGCCCCATCCATTCGGCATAGCCCTCGAAAAGCCGGTTTATGACCCCCGCGCCCTTCGTATCGGTCAGGAACTGGCTGCGAAAACCTATAAGCCCCCTCGCCGGGATAATAAACTCCATCGTGACCCGCCCGTGGCCATAATTCTGCATAGTCGCCATCTTCCCCCTTCGTGCCGAGAGCCTCTCGGTGACGATACCCACCTTGTCCTCGGGGACGTCGATAAAAACTCGCTCCATCGGCTCCATCAACTTCCCGTTCTCTTCCCTGGTGATGACGCGCGGCCTGGAGACCATGAATTCATATCCCTCGCGCCGCATGGTCTCTATGAGGACCGCCAGTTGCAACTCGCCCCGACCGCATACCTCGAAGGCATCCGGGCGCCCGGTATCCTTGACCTGAATGGATACGTTCCCCAGCGTCTCCTTCCGCAGCCTCTCGTTCAGGTGCCGGGACGTTACGTACTTTCCCTCCCTGCCGGCACAGGGGCCGTCGTTCACGCAAAATATCATCGATACCGTCGGCTCATCGACCTTGATGCGAGGCAGCGGCACCGGATGATCCTCAGAAGAAATCGTGTCACCTATCTTGACATTTTCAACCCCTGAAACAGCGATGATATCACCGGCCTCAAGCCTCTGGACCTGTATCTTTCGTAATCCCTGGAAGGTGTAGCAGGCCGAGAACCTGATCCCCCGCGTGATGCCCTCCTTGCCGCACAGGCTGTATGTCTTGTTCATCTCGAGCACGCCGTTGCTCAACCTGCCGATTGCGACCTGCCCGACGTAAGGGTCGTAGTCGAGGTTGGTAACCAGGAATTGCGGGACGTGGTCATCATTGATAGAAGGGGGCGGGATCTCCGCCAGGATCGCCTCGAACAACGGGCGCAGGTCCCCGGAGCCGTCACCTATCTTTTCATGGGCCACACCGGCCTTCGCATTCGTGTACAAGACCGGGAACTCTATCTGATCCTCAGAGGCACCGAGGTCGATAAACAGGTCGTAGACTTCATCCAACACGGCCTCGATACGCGCGTCGGTGCGATCGATCTTGTTGATCACCAGGATGATCGGAAGACGCCGAGCCAGGGCCTTCTTCACGACGAAACGCGTCTGGGGCAGCGGCCCTTCACTGGCGTCCACAAGCAACAGCGCGCCGTCCACCAGGTTCAGGCTGCGCTCCACCTCACCGCCGAAATCGGCGTGGCCGGGCGTGTCAACGATGTTGATCTTCACGTCATGGAACCACACCGCGGTGTTCTTGGCCATTATGGTGATTCCGCGCTCGCGCTCCAGGTCCATCGAATCCATGACGCGCTCGGCGACCTCCTGGTTCTCCCTGAACGTGCCGCTCTGCCTGAGCATCCCGTCCAGGAGCGTGGTCTTGCCGTGGTCGACATGGGCGATAATGGCTATGTTACGGAAGTTTCCCATTCCCATCTTTCCTTCGTGTAAGCGGATGCAAGGAGATCGCCCTATCCCGTTTCACGTGGCCTGTTCATCATGCCGGCGTGGACAAGGCCCCATCCGGTCCCCTCAGTGGCGGCCATCTCCCCGGCGCTCTTCGCATGGAAAAGATGTATCTTATGGAGAGGAGGGTCAAGGGTGGATAGCATCGAAGGGAACCCGCAACCCTGACGAACCGGCAGGAAGACCCTCACTTCATCCCTTATCCTATTGCGAGAGGGCGGAAAAGGGCATACTTTATCGGGAGATGGAAATTTGCCGGTCACAATGGAGGAGTTAGACGTACCTTGAAAAGATCACAATCCATCGGACTGATCGCCCTGGCCATCTCCCTGCTTGTGCCCCAACACATCTGGCCCTCCCGGCTGGTAGCGGGCCCGGTCGAGGGCGATTCATCCCGGGTGGGACACGTACTCACGCGGGATGAGATACCGGAGGCCTACACCTGGGATGTCTCGGCCCTCTTCCCATCGGATAGTACCTGGGAAGAGGACTTCCACAGGGCCGAAGAGTCGCTGGATGAATTCGCGGGTTACAGGGGGAGACTCGGGGATTCACCTCGGGTCCTGCTCCGTTGCCTCAGCCTGAGGGACAGCCTCGGAATACGCATCGACCGGCTCTCCTCGTACGCCGCCAGGAGGCACGACGTCGACCTAACAAACCCGGCCTACCAGGCAATGTCACAGAAGATCCAGGGCCTTCAACGGAAACGGTCACGGGCGACCGCCTTCATCGAGCCCGAGATCCTCGCCATTGGGGACCGGAAACTGAGTTCATTCATGAAACAGGATGAGGAGCTGAGACTATACGGCCACTACCTTGACAACATCCATCGACTCAGGCCCCATATCCTGTCCAGGGAGGAGGAAGAACTCCTCTCCCTCGCCAGGGGCGTGACCATGGGTCCCGACCTCGCCTTCGGAATGCTCGTCAACGCCGACTTCACCTGGGGGGATATCAGGAACGAGAGGGGAAATGAGGTTGAAATGTCACGCAGCCGCTATCTCCTCTTCATGCACTCCCCCGATCGCCGGGTACGCCGAGACGCCTACCTGGCCCTCTACATCCCCTTTGAGAACCACCTGAACACATTGACATCGCTCCTGATCACGCAGTTGAAGTCCGACATCTTTTACAGCCGGGCAAGAAGATACGATAGTTCACTCGATGCAGCCCTGGACGGACCGAATATCCCGACCGAGGTGTACCGAAACCTCATTGCCACCGTGAACAACAACCTCGCCCCCCTGCACCGGTGGGCCGGGATGAAGAAGCGTATCCTCGGCGTAAAGGCGCTCCACCCATACGATACTTACGCGCCGCTGTTCCCGGGCGTCGAACGGCGATTCACCTATGAAGAGGCCCAATCGATCGTGAGGGAGGCACTTGCGCCACTCGGCGATGAGGTCCGGCAGATCGTCGATCGCGCCTTCGGCGAGAGGTGGATCGACGTATACGAGAATACAGGCAAGGAAGGCGGGGCGTACTCCTCCGGTACCTACGGCGTCCACCCGTACATCCTCATGAATTTCAACGGGACGCTGGAATCCGTCTTTACACTGGCGCACGAACTCGGTCACACGATCCATTCCTACCTGTCGAACCGGAACCAGCCGTACATATACAGCGACTACGCAACGTTCAACGCCGAGGTCGCCTCCACGACCAACGAGGCACTGTTGACGGACTATCTCCTCGAACACGCCAGAAGCGACGACGAGAGGCTCTCGCTCCTGCAGCACTACATCCAGGACATAGGAAGCACCTTCTACCGCCAGGCGCGATTCGCCGAGTTCGAACTGCGCATGCACGAGAAGGTAGAGAAAGATGAGCCCCTGACGCGCGATATCATCAGCGGGATCTTCGGCGACATCTACCAGAAGTATTGGGGACCGGACATGGCGGTCGACGATGAGGAGAAGGTCTCCTGGTGCCGGATTCCGCACTTCTATTACGATTATTATGTCTACACCTATGCCACGTCCTTTGCCGCCTCTCAGTTGATCGCCAGGCGGATCGTGAAGGAGGGGCGGCCTGCCGTGGAGGACTACCTGAAATTCCTAAGCAGCGGCAGTTCGGATTATCCCATCGAACTCTTAAAGATCGCCGGCGTGGACATGACGACACCGGCCCCCATCGAGGCGACCGCCGCGCGGATGGACGAACTCTTGGATCAGATGGAATCTATCATATCGCGAAGGCCATGATCCCGGGCGGGACGTTCCACGGCTTTCTGATGGACCAGGGAGTCATGTGGGACTTGAACGATATAGTCCGGCCAGGACCAGAGGCGGTCCTTCACGGCGCCCGGGGTATAAACTCACTGGCCCAGATCGTCACCTCCGGCGAATTACCCGATGGGACACGCCACGCTTACCTCCTCACGCCCGGTTCGCCCCCACGGGCCGACAGGCGGACCAGGTGAACACAAGAGCCCCCCTCTCCATAACCCGGAAGATCACCATGCGTTTGTGATTATCCCCTTCAGGGGCAACTTGCTCTTCCTGATCCTCACAAACTTTCGCTTGACAACCTTTCTCATTGGTGGTATGATTCCGATATCTTGACCTTCGAGAGATTCTTCCCTTCCAAGGGCACAGATATAACAGTCATCCGCACGAATATCTCAGATGAAACCACCTCCATGAACAATGACCGTCAATTCCGAAGCCCCCTGGATGAGACCTAATGATAGAGAAGGAAATCATGGATACAAGCCTCGTCTTATACTGAACAGCATAAAACCCCGGATCAAAGAGGAGAGAATCTGAAAGAGGTTGCAGGACCATCAATTACGTCATCACACC
>CAZNLH010000064.1:0-5557 GCA_964573995.1 uncultured Gemmatimonadota bacterium | reverse complement strand
AGAGGCTTGAACTCCTCAAAGAGATGCTCGCCGTCATTCCCAAGCACAAGGGGACGGAGAAACTACAGGGCGAGATCAAGAGGCGGATCGCCAAGGTACAGAACCAACTCCAGCAGAGGGAGAAGGTCGCCAGGAGGACGCCTGGGTACGTATTCGAGAAGGAAGGGGCCGGCCAGGTGGCCCTTGTCGGCCCGCCCAATTCGGGGAAGTCCACGATACTCGGCTCGACCACGGGCGCAAATCCTGAAATCGCCTCCTACCCATACACCACATGGTCCCCCACGGCCGGGATGATGCTATTCGAAGACATCCAGTTTCAATTGATCGACACGCCGCCGCTATCAAAGGAACACAACGAGCCATGGCTGTTCGACATCATACGCCGGGCGGACATAGTCATCCTCGTCGTAGACATCGATGCGAGGCCGCTGGTCGACATAGAGACCTGCAGGGAGATCCTCAGGGCGAACAAGATCCTCCTGACAGGGCGCAGGCGAAAGGAGGAGAAGGGATTCACAGTCAAGCGGACAATGATCATCGGGAACAAGTTGGACCTGCTTCATGGTCCGGAAAACGCCGAGGTCCTCAAGGACCTTTACCGCGATACCGTGCCCATGTTGTTCGTCAGCGCCCTCGACAGGAAATCACTCGAAAGACTGAAGATAGAGGTCTTCAAGTTCCTCGAGATCGTACGCATATACACCAAGATCCCGGGCAAGAAGCCTGACCTGGACAGGCCCTACGTCGCCCCCTCAGGGAGCACCGTGCACGATATCGCCAAGATGGTCCACAAGGACATCGCCCAACAACTGAAATTCGCACGGATCTGGGCAGAGGGCAAGGAAGGCATCCGTATTCCCAGGGATTACGTGGTTCATGACCGTGAGATACTCGAGTTTCACGTATGAACCCGGACAACGCGACGGCGGGGGTTATGGCAGACAACTTAGCGGCGGTGCGAGGGGATTCACGGCCAAGTCCCCTAACCTTACAACGCCTCTTCCGCGAACCGAACGGCGTTTCGGAAGATGGCGAGGCCCATCCCCTCTTCGGGGACCCGTTCGCGGGTCCAACGGGGATGGTTGGTCACGTGGTTGTAAGCCTCCGGATGGGGCATCATCCCGAACACCCTCCCGGTCCGGTCGCATATCCCGGCAATCCCGTTCACCGAACCGTTCGGGTTCAAGGGATAGTTCGCCGGCCTGCCCTCACCGTCCACGTACCTCAGCGCCACGAGGTGATCCTGCTCGATGCGTTCGAGCGTCTCCCCGTCGCGAGGGAGGAACTTCCCCTCCCCGTGCCGGACGGGCAGATAGAGGGAATCGATCCCCACGGTGTAAACACACGGCGACCGGTGTTCTACCTCGAGATGGACCCACCTGTCTTCAAACCTCCCGGAATCGTTGAAGGTTATCGTGGCATCCTGGACGCCCATGCCGGAATAACCGGGCAGAAGGCCCATCTTCACGAGTACCTGGAACCCGTTGCATATCCCGATTACGAGCAGGCCCCCATCAACGAAGGCACGTATCTCGTCGTCCAGGTGGGCGAGCATCTTGTTGGCGAGGACCTTGCCCGAGGCGATGTCGTCCCCGAATGAGAAGCCGCCCGGTATGAAGAAGACGTGGTAGTCTTCGAGAGACCTCGCGCCACCGATCAACTCGTTGACGTGGACCCTGTCGACCGCGGCGCCAGCCGTCTCGAAGCAGTGGGCGGACTCGAGATCGCAGTTGATCCCGTATCCGGTCAGTACTATGACCCTGACTCTTCGCTTCACGTTCCTCCTCCTTCACCGGACACCGGAGGCCGTCCCTCGTCGCATCTCAAGGACGGGTGAACAACCATGTGGCGCCATTCGCTCGCCTTCCATGCACAAATGTATAAGGGCGCGATTGGTCATCCCGGAAAAGGGTCCGTGCCACACGAATACCCCTACCAATCGAGTGGGCTCTTCCATGATGACTTGAGCAAAAGGACATCCTCACGGGCCACGACATCACCCGACAGGCCCACGATGGTCAAGGCCCGATCTTCGGTCACCACGCCAACGCGGCCCACGGGCAGGTCCTCGAAGAGGCACTCGAACTCTTCGGAACTCTCCGTTGGGACCGTGACCACGAACCTGCCGGCGGACTCGGAGAAAAGGAGCAAGTCGTCACGTTCGACCCCCTCGGCCGGCACGCGCCTCAGGTCGATCCTCATGCCGAGGCCCCCGGAAAACGCGGTCTCGGCAAGGGCCACGCCGAGTCCACCGTCCGAGCAATCGTGGCAAGAGGCCACGAGCGACCTGGAAACAGCAAGGGACAGGGCCTGGTACAACCTCCGGTTCACCTCGAAGTCCACCACAGGGACACTCCTGCCGAGGAGGCCAAGGTGGGCATAGTATTCCGAGCCACCGAGTTCCCTCCTGGTCACGCCGAGGACGTAGAGCAGGTCGCCCGCACGTTTGGCGTCCATGGTCACCGCGCCCTTCACATCATCGATCTTACCCAGCGCCGTTACGAGGATGGTGGGTGGTATCGAGACCTTGTCAGGCCAGGTCCCGAAGTCGTTCTTCATGCTGTCCTTGCCGGATATGAGTGGAATGTCGTAGGCCACGCAGGCATCGTACAGGCCGCGACTGGCCCTTACCAGTTGGGCCAGTTTGTACTCACCGTCCGGGGTCTTCCCCGAGGCCACGGGGTCGGGCCAGCAGAAGTTGTCGAGCGCGGCGATGTCCCCGAGCCTACCCCCCACCGCGATAAGGTTCCTCACGGCCTCGTCCACCGCGCATGCCGCCATGTGGTAGGTGTCGATATCGGAGTACTTGGGGCAAATGCCGTTGGATATCATCAGACCTTCTTCCGAGCGGAGCAAGGGCCGGATCACCGCGGCATCCGACGGCCCGTCATCCTCGGCGCCAACGAAGGGCTTTATCACGCTCCCTCCCTGTACCTCGTGGTCGTACTGCCTGACGAACGACTCCTTGCTGCACACGTTCCACCTGCCGAGAACGGCGTGCAGGAGAACACCGATGTCGGCGGGGCTGCCGGGTTCCGGCTCCTCGAGCACAGGAGGCGTCCACTCCGCCCGGAGTTCCATCCGCGGCATACCCTCGTGGAAGAATTCCATGTCGAGGTAGGCCACCGTCTTTCCATCGTGGAGGACGTGAAAGCGGCCCGTGTCGGTGAAAGTCCCCAGGACCGTCACCTCGACGTCGTGCTTTAGGGCCAGTTCCCGAAGAGGCCGTTCCTTCCCGGGGGGCACCGCGAGCGTCATCCGCTCCTGCGCCTCCGACAGGAGGATCTCCCATGGCCTCAGCCCCTGGTACTTGAGGGGCGCCCTTTCGAGATGGATCTCGGCACCACCCGAGTAACGCGCCATCTCTCCGACCGAACTCGAGAGCCCCCCCGCGCCGTTGTCCGTGATGGCCGTGTAGAGCCCCAGGTCCCTTGCCTCCAGGATGAAGTCCACCATCTTCTTCTGGGTGATCGGGTCCCCGATCTGTACTGCGGTCGCAGGCGATTCCTCAGTCAGTTCCACGGATGAGAATGTGGCCCCGTGGATCCCATCCTTGCCGATCCTGCCGCCGACCATGACCACCAGGCATCCCGGCTCCACGCGCTTCTCGTGGGCCGGCCGGCCGTTCACCTTCGCAGGCATGATTCCGCCCGTTCCGCAGAAAACGAGTGGTTTCCCCCTGTATCTGGTATCGAAGAGTATCGAGCCGTTCACCACCGGTATCCCGCTCTCGTTTCCACCGTCCTTCACGCCGCGATGGACCCCGCGGAACACCCGCTTCGGCCGAAACAAAGGGGGAGGCACCGGTGCGGAATCGTCCGGGGGTGCAAAGCAGAATACGTCGGTGTTGAATATGAGACGTGCGCCCATCCCGGTGCCGAGGGGGTCGCGATTGACCCCCACGATCCCGGTCAGCGCACCTCCGTAAGGATCGAGAGCGGAGGGGGAGTTGTGCGTCTCGACCTTCATGACGAGGTCATGGTCATCGTTGAACCGTATCACCCCCGCGTTGTCGTGGAAGACCGACAGGAGCCAGTCTATCTTGGCAGAGGCCTGCTCAGTAGCCCCCCGGATGTAGGTCCGGAAGAGGGAATCCACGACCTCCTCGGCGTCCCCCTCCCTGTAGTGGATGATGCTGTTGAATATCTTGTGCTTGCAATGCTCCGACCATGTTTGGGCAAGCGCTTCGAGTTCCACGTCGGTCGGCCGGGGTCCGAGCCCCAAAGCAGCGCGCTCACTGCGCACGTCCTCGTCCCTGTAATAGTCGCGGATCGCCCTCATCTCCTCCAGGGTGAGCGAGAGCACCCCCTTTTCGCTCAACTCGACCAACTCGTCGTCGCTCACCTCGAGGTCGTAACTCCTCACCTCCGCCCCCGCATCCCCCCCAACGCGCGGTACATAGGCCGTTATGACATTCCCCCCGTCCCACTCACCACGGCTCCTGATCTCCCACCGCTGGATCAGGCCGTTCGCCAGCAAGCCGCCGGCGATTCCCTCCACTTCACTTCTCTTTAGGTCGCCACGGATGAGATACTGGATGGATGTGTAGACACCCCCCACACCCCTTCCATCCCCGCCGAGGAGGTCACGGATCCCCTCCAGTGCGGTCCTTCCGACGTTGTCCGTGACACCCGGGCGGTATGCCACCTCAATGAGCCAGTCGAAGCCCCGGGCCAGCGGACAGTCCGTCGCCGATTCCTGGATGACGGGGTCGGTAAAAAGGCGCTGCCGGAGCATCTCCAGGTCGTCCCGGCCGAGGTCGCCCTCGATCGTGTAGACGTCTATCACCCGGACACTATCTATCGATATGCCGAGGTCATCGGTGATCGAGCGCATAACCGCCTCGCCCCGCGCGTCGACCATGTCGGGCCTGATGCCCACCTCTATCCTGTGGACCAATGCGACCTCGCGTCAAGGGATGACTGGATGAATTTCATTGGTTCGCCCGGAAAGATACCAAAAGTCCGGGCGGGAATCAACCCGTTTCCCATCCGGTCACGCCTGCATGCGCCTACTGCCGTGGACCGCGAGGGCGGCATTACTGGCTTCGGAGTCCAGGCGCAGGGGGGGTGGAGATCCGCCGGGAGACTCACCTGGCGTCAGATAGGGGTACATGGCGGCCGTTGGTCAGCCGGACCTCCCGGTCGTACGGGCCTCCGGGCCGCGGTGAAGACAGGCCAGAACCGGTCTGCACAACCTTTTCTTATTTCACCATGTTCATCCGCCGGGTCGACACGAAATTGCCGGCCTTCAGGCGATAGAGATAGGCCCCCGACGAAAGGGCCCGGCCGTGGTCGTCCCTTCCGTCCCACTGCACCTCGTACCTTCCGGGGGGTTGTGATCCCTCGAACAGGCCCCTGACCCGTCTTCCCCGGAGGTCGAAGATCGTCAGATCGACCGGCTCGTAGCCACCATCCCCGGCGATCTCGTACCTTATCGTCGTCACGGGGTTGAAGGGATTGGGATAGTTCTGCGCCAGGGTACAGGCCCTTGGGAGCCTTGCGTTCGGGCCGTCCGGTTCGTCTCCGATCCCGACCGGGGGGAATAGCGTGGGGAA
>CAZNLH010000063.1:0-6654 GCA_964573995.1 uncultured Gemmatimonadota bacterium | reverse complement strand
AATTATAACGATCCTTCTCAACGGAGAGTATCTCATAAACGAGGCGACCCTGGAGGAGGGCCTCGGCCTTCCAAGGGTACAGAGACCCCTGAGCAATTGCCAGGCGACTGATAGGCATGGCGGCAGGCCGCTCTTCTGGGGGATCTTCTCGCTGATGGGGGGCGTGTGCGCCATCTTCCACGGCTTCTGCAACTGCGTCACGAGGCAGGTGGAGCGGTTCGAGGGAGGCCCTGGCTGCAGATGAACCCCTGTCTCAGGCGCAGCGAGACGTTGACGAGGCTTATCATCACGGGGACCTCGACCAGGGGGCCTATCACGGCGGCAAACGCCGCGCCGGAATTGATGCCGAACACCGCCACGGCGACGGCGATGGCCAACTCGAAGTTGTTGCTGGCGGCCGTGAAAGAGAGCGTGGCCGTCTTGCCGTAATCGGCCCCGCTCTTCTTCCCGATGTAAAAACTGACCAGGAACATGATAACGAAATATAAAAGGAGAGGGACGGCGACCCGCACTACATCGAGTGGGATCCGTACGATCAGGTTCCCCTTGAGGCTGAACATCACCACTATGGTGAATAACAGGGCGACCAGGGTTATCGGGCTTATCCTGGGTATGAACCTCTCGTGATACCAGTCCTTCCCCCTCCTCCTGACGAGGAGCAGCCTGGTCAACATCCCTCCAACAAAGGGGATCCCGAGGTAGATGAAGACACTCTCCGCGATCTGGCCGATCGTGACGGCGACCTCGCTCCCCTTGAATCCGAAGAGCGGCGGAAGGATGGTGATGAAGAAC
This sequence comes from uncultured Gemmatimonadota bacterium, assembly GCA_964573995.1. Classification (GTDB taxonomy): domain Bacteria; phylum Gemmatimonadota; class CAZMKB01; order CAZMKB01; family CAZNLH01; genus CAZNLH01. Next base: position 5,862 of record CAZNLH010000063.1, on the reverse strand, counting down.
CATGCGTAGATGCTGTAGAATAGGACCTGGAATATGCTGTTGAACGCCACCAGTCCCGCGCAATACTCGCTGTCGCCCCTTGCGAGTTCGTTCCACACGAGGACCATGGCGATGCACCTCGCCAGGCCGATCATGATGAGACCGACCATGTACTCCGGGTGGCCGTGCAGGAACAGGATCGCCAGGAAGAACATCAGGATGGGCCCGATGATCCAGTTCTGGACCAGTGACAGGCCGAGTATCTTCGTGTTCCGGAATACGTCTCCCAGTTCCTCGTAACGCACCTTGGCCAGGGGAGGATACATCATCAGTATGAGGCCTATGGCGATGGGGATGTTTGTCGTTCCGACCTGGAAGCGGTTGATAACCCCCTCGGTGCCCGGGACGAAGTAGCCCAGGCCGACGCCAAGGACCATGGCCAGGAAGATCCACAGGGTCAGGAAGCGGTCGATCAGGGCGAGTTTCGTGGTCCTTGGCATATCCCTGGGCCCTCCGTTGAATCCTTGATAAGTATCTACCGTTTACCGGCCACGGCGTCCCGGCCCCTTTGGCCTTCAATCTCGAGGACGGCCGAGCGCCCGCGGAAGCCTGTCCACGAAGGCGCGTATTTCGTCTCGGACGCGGCGGTAGTGCATGAGCGCCTCTTCTTCGGTCTTTGCCTTCTCCGCCAGCCTGGGCGGATCGTCGAATCCTTCGTGGATGACCCTTGAGGCGCCGGGGAAGACGGGACACCGTTCCCGGGCCAGGTCGCATACGGTAACGACTGCATCGAAGTCGATGTCGCGCAGTTCATCAATATGCTTCGACCTCTGCCCGGAGATGTCTACGCCCGCCTCGTCCATAACGCGGACCGCCCGGGGGTCGAGCCCCATGGCCTCGAGCCCGGCGGAATAGGGGTCTATATCGTCTCCCACGAGGTGCCTGCTCCACCCCTCGGCCATCTGGCTCCGGCATGAGTTGCCCGTGCAGAGGAAGAGGACCCTCAACTTTTGTAGTGGGCGCATAATTCTTCCCTCTCCTTGAGTATGACCGACTTCAGGGTCTCTACGTCCCTTTCAATTGTCGGGTCACTGGCCAGGGCATCACTCAACCACCGGATTGCGCCGCCGATCACGTGGGATCGGGTAGGCTCCGGGAGGCGGTAGTAGTGCCACCTGCCTTCCTTTCTTCCCTCCACCAGGCCCGCCTGTCGCAGGACGGCCACGTGCTTGGACACGGTAGACGGAGATAGGCCGAGCATCTCGATGATCTGGCATAGGCACAGTTCGCCCCTGCTGAGAAACATCAGGATCCTGACCCGGTTCTCGTCCGAGAGGGCGCGGGTGACCTGCATGAGCTCGTAAAAATTATCAATACGATACTTCGCCATGTGACGAAATATAATTTCCCACCCTCTCACTGTCAAGGATCGAGCGATCGTATCCGCCTCATCCCGTCGTTCCGGCGGGCAGGTCCCCGAGCATCCCGCGCGGTGGAAAGGAGATTGCCCCGGCTTCGCATCTGGCGGCGCACGAGTTGCAGCCGATGACGCACGCGTAAGGCGTCGACACGTGGACCCTTCCCGTTCCCTCGTCTAGCCCGAAGACCCCGCGATGACAGAAAACGAGGCATGCCCTGCACGCGTTGCAAAGGTCGTCCATGATGGTCGGAGACCACTGGATCGCTTCCCTCGGTATTCCGCGCCAGGCTCCATATCCCTGTGACGGCCTCTTGCCCTCCTCCTTCTTCGTCCCCATGATGCTCCTTATCACGAGCATGTTGGGCAGCCTTGTGTGCTCGTTACTATCGATAGGCCGAGCACTGCCGTCGCGAACGGGACCATCGGGCTCCCGGAGAATGGGATTGCGAGGATCGAGACAGGTATGATCACGGATGCGGCCTTCCACAACTCGAGCCCGAACCAGGCCACGGGGACGAGGCACAGCAACACGTGTTCCCTGGCGTACCACCTAAGCAGTTGAAGGGCCTCAACGAGTGAATTGTTGAAACGTGTTGATTCGAGGGGGAGATAATAACATCCCAGGAAGACGGCTATTATCGTGAGCAGCGCCTTCCATTCAGATCTCCAGTCCATACCCCACCGCTTTGCTAATTGGGTTTTTGGCCAATCAGATTAATAGGCTATTTGGCCAATTCACAAATAATTTAATGAAAAAAATATTATCCACTTCACCTCCGCTCGCTGAGACTCTTCTGTTCCGCGGCCGATTTCTTCATGACCGTCTCCACGCAATCGAAAAAAGTGAGCACGCACGGCATATTCAAGCGGTAGTATACCTGTGAGCCCCTCTTCTCGTCCTTCAGGATGCCCACTCCCTTGAGGATGGAGAGGTGCCGGGAGACCGTCGACATGTCGGCCCCGATCATCCCGGCCAATTCACGGACGCACCGCTCACCGCGCGACAGTTCGTCGACTATGAATAGGCGTGAAGGGTGCGCCATCGCCTTGATGATGCGCGCCCTGGCCTCGAACTGCTCCTGGACCTTTCTTTTCAACGTACCCCCGTTGTGGATTGATGTGGACAATGTCGATATCAATTATTGCCTTATTGTTAAAATAGCCAATTTCACAATTAATGTCAAGTTTTGTTGTTTGAACAATCGGTCAACGTGATGAGCGTGATTTCGGACGGTACACCGAGACGCAACGGGGGACCCCAGTAACCTGTGCCGCTGTTGACGTAGATTGTCGTTTCGTCGTATCGGTGTAGGCCCTTGAGGTAAGGCTGGCTGAGGGCGACAAGGAGATCGCCATAGAAGTACTGGCCGCCGTGGGTGTGCCCCGAGAGCTGGAGATCCGCGCCCGCGCGGGCTGCCGAGGCGATGGACCTCGGCTGGTGGGCGAGAAGGATGCTTGGGGTATCGCGCGGGGCGCCGCTGAGGGCCTTCCCGGGGCTCGATGCGTGGCTCTCGATGAAGCGGCCGGCCTGGTAATCGGTGACTCCGGCCAGGACCAGCCGGGCGGGCCCCTTCAGGATCTGTTGGTGGGAGTTGATCAGGACGCTGAAGCCGAGCCGCTCTATCTCCTCTATCCATTGCAGGACCCCTGAATAATACTCGTGGTTCCCCGTGACGAAGAATTTCCCGTATGGTGCAGACAGGTCCTGCAGCGGTTCGACGTCGTTGCTGAGGATCGATACGGGCCCGTCGGCGAGGTCGCCGGTGAAGGCGATGAGGTCGGCCCCCAGGAGGTTCGTTTGATCGACCACCATCCCGACGTAGTCGCGCTTGATCGTCGGGCCCACGTGGATATCGGAAATCTGGGCGATCCGGAAGCCTTCAAATTCGCGAGGGAGGCGCCGTAACTTGACGTTCAACCTGACGATCGTGGGGCGCCGCCGGGCCTCTACTATCCCGTAACCGGTCAGGAGCCCTGATAGTCCAAGTATTCCCAAGTTGAACGACCGTTCGAGGAAGCGCCTCCGGGATGGTTCGAACCCGGTGGGTCTCGTGGGTGGGGGGTCTGCGTGCCCCCTTCTGAGAAGGGATGTCACGTGAGCGAGCGCCCTTGTGACGTCGCGTAGGACGAGGAAGGTGAAGACAAACGAAAAGAACCCCAGGCTCGTGTAGCCGACGCAGGCGAGGAGGTCGCCGGGAATGGGAGCGTCCAGGTGGAAACGCAGGTAGTAGGAGATCGGCAGGAGCAGTGGCAACATGACGAAGGCGGACCAGGCCGCCAGCCGGTAGATACCTTTGATCCGAAGGGGGGTGATCAGGCGCCAGCCGGTATAGAAATAGATGATTAAGACACCGAGGCAGATGATCAGGAAGATCATGATCACCTACTCGATATATCCCAGTGCCTTGAGCAGTTCGCGCGCCTCAGGTTCCTGGACCTCTTCGCCGCAGAGATCGGAGGAGATGAATTCGCGTATCCGCTCGTTCTGGTCAACTTCCTGTAGTATGATCTTCCGGAAGGTCGAGCAGAGCGAGGGCTCCAGATCTCCAAGGTTCCGGACCTCCCCGGGGTCGCTCTTCAGGTCATAAAGTTCCTCTTCCAATGTCTTGTAGTTGAGGATGTATTTCCACGTGTCGAACAGGGAGTAAAGGAGAGTCTGCTCCGGATTGCAGGTTATTCCCACAATACCCAGGGCATCGTTCCTGTAAAAGGAGGGCCGTCCCTCCGTGATACCCGGCTCCGAGATCCCCGCCGCGGTCAGGATGAGGGGCATGATGTCCGTCTCCTGGATGAGTTCCCCGTGCCTTTCTCCACTCCTCGATTCACTGGGAAGGGAGATTATCAAAGGGATATGGACGGTCGACTCGTAGAGTTCGTTCCCGTGGGCGAAAAACTTGTGGTGCTCGTAAAGGTTTTCGCCGTGATCGGCGGTGATGACGAGGATCGTGTTATCCGCCAGTCCGGACCGCTCCATCGCATCGAGAACCCGGCCGATCTGCTCGTCGGCGTAACGAATCTCGGCCTCGTAGAGATGGGTCATGTGCCCTATATCCTCGGGACTCACCTTCATTTCGCCGTTCCGGATCGCGCGTGATTGCTCCAGGCTTCCCGTGATAGGTCCGCGGTAACCATCTTTCGGCATGAAACGGCGAGGGGGGTTATAGGGGATGTGTGGGAAAAAGTACTGGAGGAAGAGAAAGGTCTTTTCAGACCTGTTCCTTGCGAGCCAGTCTATCGCCTCGTCGGTGTATCGGTCCCTGCCGAGGATACGGTAATAGAGGAACAGTGGGAGGAGGCAATCTCGGAGCACCTTGGTCGTCGCCCCGCGCAGGCTCGTTTCCCCCTCATTGATGTAGAGGTCGAAACCCTGATCGAAGTGGTTCCTGTGGCTCAGCATGGGGTTCTGTACGAAGCCGCCGGTAATATATCCGTTATCCTTCAGGACCTCGGCCAGCGTGCGGAGGTCCGGGTTGAGCGCCATCCCATTCAGTGTCTTGTGCTCCCAGACTGGAAGTGAGGTCAGTATAGCCCCATGCGATGGTGCGGAGGCGGGCCAATGGACGTGGGCGTTGTCGTAGATCCGGGCGCGAGCGGCCACTCTATCGATGTTCGGTGTCAGGCCCATGCTGTAGCCCGAGCAGCCCAATCGATCGTAGCGCATTGTGTCCACTATTATCAGGACGACGTTTGGGCCGTGTATATCAGCCTTTTGTCCCGTAGGGACCCTGCGGTTGGCTGGGACGAGGAGAAAGAGGATGAGTCCGAGATGAACGAAGCCAATGGAGATGAACCATGGGCGTATCCTACCGGACCGGAAGATGGCGAGCGCGATGAGGAAGAAGAGGGTCCCAAAGATAGCGGCCCATGGGAGAAGGGAAGGGAAGACGAATAGGAATCGGGTTGTTTTCTGGTAGATAAGACCCCATCCCAGGAGGCAGGCGATCGAGACCGTCAAGAGATCCGTAAGCCATGAGATCTTCCTGAGAAAGACAGAGACCGCGAGGTAGACCGGGGTACCGATCAGGATGTAGACGAAGAGCGCGAAGAGGTAAATCGAGACGGAGGCCCGGATGGAGTAAAGTAATAGGGACCGATCGTCGCCGAGGAATTTCCAGGCGACCAGGCCGGCATCGGTCGCGGCAATCAGGCTCAACAAGAGGAGGACCTTAAGGATGTCTATTTTCCATCGATTCATATGATTCAGGCGTAATTACGAGTATAATGCCCCGCGGTATTGATTATCGAAAGATAGCAGGGAGGAATCGGCCGGTCAAGTTTCTCACCATCTTTTCCTTTACATTTCTTCTTTGATGGGGTTATCTTTACCTCTCTTTCGGTTGCCGTATACGGCGGCGGTATCAATGGAGGGTCCCCGGGCGAGTCGGGGAGGAAGGAAGGATGGGGAATACAATCTGGCTCTGGGTCATCTTCAACATCTTCGTGGTCGCGATGCTGGCCTTGGA
>CAZNLH010000062.1:4560-6992 GCA_964573995.1 uncultured Gemmatimonadota bacterium | reverse complement strand
GTGAGGGGACCGTGAGGACGTTCCCGGAGGCCATAGAACACCACGTGACCAGCACCATGGCCAACCTCGAGACCCTGCTCGAACATCGCGAAGAGATACTGAAGGACTTCGTGGCCGACCGCAGGTCCGCTATCGACAAGGCGCGCAGCGGCCCACTGGGCGCTTGGATCTTCCCCGAGGGCCGTCACCCGGAAAGGACTCGGCACCTGGTCTCGCTCCTGGGTGAACAGGGGATCGAGGTGTACCACGCAACGGTCCCGTCGCCGTCGGTACCCGGGATGAGGGACGCTGTGACGGGCCGGAAGGTATCGTCGAGGAGCCTCCCCGGGGCCACGTGGCTCGTCCCCCTGGACCAACCGGCCGCGCCACTCATCCGGGCCATTCTCGACCCCCACATCCCCATGGATTCGGATTTCCTGCAGGAGGAGCGGGAATACCTGGAGCGCGGTAAGGGGACCAGGCTCTACGAAACAACCGCCTGGTCGTTGCCCCTCGCCTACGGGATCGATGCCTACTGGGCGCCGCGAGTAAAACTGGATGGCAAGTGGCGGAGGGAGCCGGTCCCCGCGTTCCAGGGCAGGCTGGAGACAGACAAGGGAGCAAAGGCATACATCATAGATGGAACGAGCGACCTCGTGCCTCCGGCCCTGGCCGACCTGCTGCAACGGGGTATCAAGGTCAAGGTGGCCGAGAAGGCCTTCGCCGTCGGGGGACGGCGCTACCCCTCGGGATCGCTCCTGATAATCAAGGAGGACAATCAGGAAGACCTGGACCGGGCATTGGAGCAGGTCTCCGCTCGCTGGAGGATCCAGGTCCACGGCACGGGGACCTTCAAGGCGGAAGAAGGTCCCGACCTGGGGGGCGGCTACTTTCACACCCTTATCCCCCCGCGCGTGGGCATATTCACCGGACCGCCCGTGGGCCCATCGGCTTACGGGGCACTCTGGTACCTTATGGACGAGGTACTGGACCTGCGATTCACGGCGCTCGACGTGTCACGCATCGGGTCGAGGGACCTGAGCCGTTACAACGTCCTGATCCTCCCCCAGACATACGGAGGACCCGGTTCCTACGAGCGCATCCTGGGCGATCCGGGCCTCCAACGGCTCAGGGACTGGATCGAGGCGGGCGGTACCGCTATCGGGATAGGCAGCGGAGCGGAATACCTCGCCGACGAGGATAACGAACTCACCGACACCCGGCTACGGCGCCAGGCCCTCGATCGCTACCCGCCGGTCGTGATCGGCCCCGGCCCCGAAGAGGCGCAGGCAGGCGGACCATTCAGGGCGGCCGGCATCCGCGCGCCAGAAGGAGAGAAGAAGGCCGGTAAGGAGGAGGAAGGACAGGCGATACCGCGGTTCAAGGGATCCTCGCCGTACGACGTGGCGCCGATACTCGGGCCTGGCGCCAGGCCGTTCGCCGAGGGCTTCGAGTTGGGGACGCCGGCAGCCATGAAACCGGTCGACCTGGCCACCTGGCTCGTTCCCTACCTCCCGCCGGGGAAGGCCGAGCCGGACGAAGAGGACCTGGAAAGGGCCGACGAGCGCCTCAGGAGGTTCAGCCCGCACGGGGCGTTCCTCAGGATCGAACTCGACCCCGACGCATGGCTCGCGTGGGGACTGGAAAGGGAGATGCCGGCGTTCGTGTTCCAGCGGGACGCACTCGTGGCCGAGCCTCCCGTGCAGGTGGCAGCCAGGTTCGCCGACATCGAGCACGTCCACCTCGGGGGACTACTCTGGCCGGAGGCGGCGGCCAGGCTCGCGAGGACGGCCTACGTGACGAGAGAAAAGGTCGGCCGCGGCCAGGTGATCCTCTTCCTGAGCAGCCCGGAGATACGCGGCTGGACGCTCGCCACGCGCCGCCTGCTACTCAATGCCGTACTGATCGGGCCGGGGGTCGGCACCCGGTGGTCGACACCGTGGTGAAATACCGGCTCACACGTGTCAACTCACTTGGTTCATCCCCCGATTCATCCATGTAAGGAAGCCGGGGAAAGGATGGCGGGCGCCTTTATTTCACCTTAAACGACACCCCGACAAAATGCCGCCATCCCCGTGACTCCGGCGAGAGGGCCGAATCCCCCCATTCATCCCATCATGATCAGGAACCCAATTTCCCCTCCCTCGTCATTCCGGCGGAAGCCGGAATTCAGGGGTATCTCAAACATGAGGCCAATCCATGTCTGCTCCTGGCCCCTGTAGACCCCCGTAATTTGATACTATCTCAAGATTGTCATCTTCCTGGTAGATGCGAAGTCTCCGGATTCTATTCTATACAAATAGACACCTGATCCAACCTCTCTACCTTCACTATCCCGGCCATCCCAGTGGACCTGATAGGTCCCCGGTACTTTCTCCTCATCCACGAGTTTCCTGACCAACCTGCCCCTCAGGTCATAGATCGAGATGTCCACCGGCACCGAAGCATGACCC
>CAZNLH010000062.1:0-4460 GCA_964573995.1 uncultured Gemmatimonadota bacterium | reverse complement strand
ATGTGTCCCCTGTGTCCGGGTGATGATAGGTCCTCGGGATCACGGGAGGGATGGAATCCGGCGTGCCCTGGTTGATCAAAAGACGGTTCTGTCTTCCCCAGTTTGGAGGTTGGTCGTTATGGTTGACTTCGAGAATATCAAGGTCCCCATCCTTATCTACATCACCGAGTAGGAGAATATCGGTTTCAACTTCTTGAACGGGCAAATAACTCGACGTCTGATCAGAGAATCTGCCAGTACCGTCATTGATGTACAATTGATTCATCGTTCCGGCAGAAGAATGATTGGCAACAAGGAGATCCAAATCCCCATCATTGTCGATATCACCGAACGTCACTTGCCCGCTGGAAGCAGAATCCCAAGGGAGCAAATCTCCCGTGCGGTCATCAAAGTAACCATCACCTCGATTGATGAATATCCGGTTGCTGGCAAAGAAACTGTTCGCGATGACGAGGTCGAAATCACCGTCCAGGTCCACATCCCCGAAGGCGGCGCCGTTCGTCGCGTTATCGTCCTGCGGGATCTGTATCCCGCTGACATCCGTAAAAAACCCGTTACCATCATTTATCATCAACTTGTCACCATCTCCGAACAAGTCGTTCGTCACATAGACATCGATATCGAAATCGGCGTCTACATCGGCACCGACTACACCGGAACTGTTGTCCCGACCGGAGGGAAATTGATCATTTGCGCTAGCAAAATATCCGTTTCCATCATTCAATCTCAATAAGTTCTTGTCGTTGCCGAAATTCGCCACAATAAAATCCATGTCGATATCACTATCTACATCATTAAAAAAGGCGTCTTTACTTCGCCATGGGCTTATCTTTTCAGGCAATCTATCATCGCTTTCATCAATAAGGTGTCCGAATCCATCATTGACGAACAGTCGATTCCAGTCCTCATCAACCGCTACGAATATGTCCAAATCCCCGTCCCTCTCGATGTCCCCAAGGACCATGCGGTTGCTATTCGTGAGAGTTTGGGGGATCATCCCGCTCGTATCTTGAGAGTAAAAGCCCGCTCCATCATTGAGCAGAACTAAGTTCGGAACTATCGATCCTTCGAAGTCGCTATTGGAAACGAGTATGTCTATGTCACCGTCGTTATCGATATCACCAAATTCAGCATATATGCTCATGTCCTCTATCTGGGGCAATCTATACGAAGTCTCATCCGTGAATATGGTGTCCTGGGCGTGAAGCGGCTCTCCGAGGAATAACCGAGCAGTCCACAAGGTGAACAAGGCGACCCAATAGAAAGAACGCCTCATTTCATCATCACCATCTTCCGGGTCGATATGAAGTCACCGGCCGTGATCCGGTAGAGATAGACACCGGAAGGTACCTTCGTACCCATATCATCCCGGCCGTTCCAGTGGACCTGGTATGTGCCCGGTGGTTTCTCCTCATCCACGAGCGTCCTGATCAACCTGCCCCTCAGGTCATAGATCGAGATGTCCACCGGCACCGAAGCATGACCCTCGGGAACATCGAACCGGATCGTGGTCGATGGGTTGAAGGGGTTGGGGTAGTTCTGGGAGAGGGAAAATGCCTTAGGGAGGTTTTGAGAGGATGATGAGCCATTCCCGACCCCCAGGGAGGCGTCCACACGGAAACTGTAGACCGAATCCGGCGCACCGGGCGGATCGTAAGATACGTTGCCCATCCGGTCCTCGGCACGGATGTAATACTCCACCGTGGTCCCCGAGGGCTGGGCAGGAATTCTCTCGCGGTATAGAAATCCACCGCAATCCAACATCGGGACCTCGATGAACTCCACCTCGCTCGATCCTTGCCCCGGGTGGCTCAATGCCCGGTAGAAGAGCGATACATCGATCTCTCCGATCACCACGCTGATGTTGTCCCAGACCGTGGTGGTGATGAGGTAGGGGTTCAATGTGTCCCCTGTGTCCGGGTGATGATAGGTCCTCGGGATCACGGGAGGGATGGAGTCCGGGGTGCCCTGGTTGATCAAGAGGCGGTTCTGTTTGCCACCACTGGTTGTATTGTTCGCTTCGAATATGTCCAGGTCACCATCATGGTCCACGTCGCCGAGGAGCAGAATATTACTTTCAGAATCTTCTACAGGGAGGAATAAGGATGTCTCATCGGAAAATCTCCCCGATCCATCATTAATATATAATTGGTTCAATGTTCCACCGGAGGAATGATTCGCAACCAGGAGATCCAAGTCACCATCATTATCAACATCTCCAAACGAAACGCTAACACTCTCGGCCGAATCCCAAGGGAGTAAATCCCCGGTCCGGTCGTCAAAGTAGCCGTTGCCTCGATTGATAAAGATCCGATTGCTGGCAAAGAAACTGTTCGCGATGACGAGGTCGAAATCCCCATCCAGGTCCACATCCCCGAACGCGGCCCCGTTCGTCGCGTTATCGTCCTGCGGGATCTGTACCCCGCTGACATCGGTAAAGAATCCATCACCGTCGTTTATCATTAGTTTGTCACCATCTCCGAACAAGTCGTTCGTCACATAGACATCGATATCGAAATCGGCGTCTACATCGGCACCGACTACACCGGAACTGTTGTCATGACCTGATGGGAACTGGTTGTCAGCAGCGGTGAAAAAGCCTAAACCATCGTTCAAGTTTATATGATTTCTCTGATTCCCAAAATTGGCTACAATACAATCTAGATCATAATCATTATCAATGTCATTGAAGACAGCATCTTTGCTTCTCCATGGATTAGCACTTTCTGGTAACCTTTCTTCTCCTTCATCCACGAAATATCCTGATCCATCATTGATGAATAGTCGATTCCAGTCCTCGTCGATGGCTACGAATATGTCCAGATCACCGTCCCTTTCGATATCCCCGGGGATCATCCGATTGTTGCGCGTATAAACCCGAGGAATCCTGCCGCTCGTGTCCTGAGAGAAAAAACCCTCCCCGTCGTTGAGGAGAACCAGATCCGGAACATCCGTCCCCCCATAGTTACCGTTGGACACGAGGATATCGAGATCTCCATCACGATCGATATCTGCGAATTCCGCATAGTAACTTGTATCTATTATCTGAGGCAATCTCTCGGAAGTCTCATCCGTGAAGATGGTGTCCTGGGCGTAGAGCGGCTCTCCGAGGAATAACCGAGCAGTCCACAAGGTGAACAAGGCGACCCAATAGAAAGAACGCCTCATTTCATCATCACCATCTTCCGGGTCGATATGAAGTCACCGGCCGTGATCCGGTAGAGATAGACACCGGAAGGTACCTTCGTACCCATATCATCCCGGCCGTTCCAGTGGACCTGGTATGTGCCCGGTGGTTTCTCCTCATCCACGAGCGTCCTGATCAACCTGCCCCTCAGGTCATAGATCGAGATGTCCACCGGCACCGAAGCATGACCCTCGGGAACATCGAACCGGATCGTCGTCGAGGGGTTGAAGGGGTTCGGGAAGTTCTGGGATATGGAAAACACCTTGGGCAAGGGTGAAGAAGAGATAGCGCCACCCGATTCCCCACCCTCTCTTTCATTGTATCCAAACCATCCGCGCAGAATCTTCCAGGGCTTCATATCCCTGCCGGAAGAAGCCAATTCATCGCCCCCGTAACCCGGCATACCCTGGCTGTTCACCTGGAATCCAAAGGAGTCGTCATCGAACGTGGAGTCCGTGACCGGGGAGACGACATAGGCGGTGAAGATGTAATGGCCCAACGGCGCATCTGCGGGGACCTCGAGGTCGGTGATATCCCGCTTTCTATCTCCAGGAGGAAGCATCATGATCTGGGTCGTGTCCACCGCGAGGAAGGTGAACGAATCCGGTCCCGTCGTGGTTCCATAGATGAAGAACTTGGGGCTCATCGAGGTGTCGCTGTGGTTGGTGACCGTCGTGTTGAACCTCAAACTGTCTCCCGGTGAGATGGTCGTATCGCTCAGGGGGGTACAGATCAACGAGACGGCGGGCGGTTCCGGGATGAAGAACTTCCCGCTCAACGGCTGAACCAAGAGGTCCTTCTCCGTCGTGTCGGTGGCAGCGGCCCTCAGGATATCGAAGTGATAACTTCCCGCCGGGGCGCCTGAGGCGATATTTACCTTGAGGTTGAAGATCGCACCTTCACCCGGGTCGACGAATGTGCTGTCGTTGCCGTGGAGCCTCAGATTCTTCCTGCTCGGCTGGGACTCGAACGAATAGGGGATCCCCTGGCTCCGGCTGGTCTGCTCCAGGGCCGGGATTGCGAACACGGTCGTATCGTACCGGAATGAGAGGTACACCGTGCTCACTTCCGAGGAGTCGTTGTCCAAATAGACGGGGAGAACAATATCGGTTTCACCCGGCCCTCCATGGGCGACGGCCAACTCCAGGGGGGGACCGGTGGGAGCCCAGGCGATGCACTGGATGTACGGGAATTCGTTGATAAGGACCTCCAACGAGTCCAAATCCTCTTGATCGATCAAGTCGTTCTGATCGACGTCGGCGAAGAAACTATC
>CAZNLH010000061.1:0-7633 GCA_964573995.1 uncultured Gemmatimonadota bacterium | reverse complement strand
CAATCTGGCTCTGGGTCATCTTCAACATCTTCGTGGTCGCGATGCTGGCCTTGGACCTGGGGCTATTTCACCGGCGGGCCCACGAGATAGGAGTCAAGGAATCCCTGGCCTGGACGGCCTTCTGGATCGTCCTTGCCATCCTCTTCGATGCCGGGTTATACGTGTGGGCGGGCCCCGATCGGGCGCTCGAGTTCTTGACCGGCTACCTGATCGAGAAGGCCCTGAGCGTGGACAACATCTTCGTCTTTCTGCTCATCTTCTCCTACTTCGGTGTCAGCGCGGTCTACCAGCACAAGGTCCTCTTCTGGGGTATACTGGGCGCGCTCATCATGAGGGGCGCCTTCATATTCGGCGGTATCGCGCTCATCGAGCGCTTTAATTGGATCACCTATATCCTCGGTCTCTTCCTGATCGTGAGCGGAATCAAACTCGGGCTGCAGGGCAAGAAAGAAGTGCACCCCGAGCGGAACCCGGTCCTTCGGCTCCTGCGAAGGTTTCTTCCCTTGACGGAGGGGAATGGAGACGGGCGGTTCTTTCTCCGTGAGGGCGGGCGGCTCTTCGTGACGCCCCTTCTCGTGGTGCTTGTCGCGATCGAGACGACAGATGTGATCTTTGCGAGCGACTCGATCCCCGCGATCCTCGCGATCACCCTGGACTCGTTCATCGTCTATACTTCCAACGTCTTCGCCATCCTCGGCCTGCGCATGCTGTACTTCGCCCTGGCCGGCATCATGCCGCACTTCCACCTTCTGCATTATGGCCTCGCGATCATCCTGATCTTCGTGGGGATCAAGATGCTGGTCGTCGATTTCTATTCGATACCCGTGGAGGCTGCCCTTGGGGCGGTAGTTGGGATACTCGTAGCATCGGTTGTTGTGTCCCGCCTCACCCTGAAAACGGGACGGGGGGCTGGTAATAGGGGCGGGCCGGGGGTGTGAGGCCCCTTACCGGTCGGCGCTTCCAAGATAGGGGGGGAAGTTCTGGATGAGGACCCCGGTGCTTATAGGAGTAGGACGGTAGGGGTAGATTGACCATGGGCGTTATTCTCATGATACTGGCCTCGGCCAGTTTCGCCTCGATGTCGGCCCTGATCAAGGCCGTGGGCCCCGGCGTATCCTCGCTGGAACTCGTATTCCTGCGATGTGCCCTCTCGGTCCCGATCCTCTTTTTCTTCATCCGTCTCAAGAGGAAGCCCGCCTGGGTGAAGGCCAAGGGGGTCCTCTTCTTTCGCACCCTCTTCGGAATGGCCGCGATGATCGGTTTCTTTTACGCCCTGGCGCACATGCCCCTGGCGGAGTGTATATTCATCGGCCGGTCGCAGCCCCTTATCCTATCCCTCTTCGCCCCCTTCGTCATAGGTGAGCGGACGCCGCGGTCGGCCTGGTTTGCCATCGCCTCCGGGTTTGCCGGCGTGGCCCTGATCATGAAGCCCGCGATGCAGTGGCCGGTCGCCTCATGGGTCGTACTCGGCGCCGCCGTGGCCTCGGCCCTGGCCCACCTGCTCGTCAGGCGCCTGAACGCCACGGACGATCCCCTGGTCATCGTCTTCGACTTTACGCTCCTGACCGCCATCTTCAGTTCCTCGGCCCTCGTAGCGGGCTTTGATCCGCTGACGCCCAGGCAGTGGTTCTACGTTGCCGGGATCGTGGTCTTTGCCTGCATCGGCCAGGTCCTGATGACCACGGCCTATCAAAGGGACCGGGCGCCGGTCGTTGCCTCGGCGAGTTACGTTTCGGTCGTCCTCTCGGTGATCTACGGTTACTTCTTCTGGGGAGAGGTCCCGCATGCCCTCGCGTGGATCGGTGGCGGGCTTATCGTCTTTGGCGGTATGATGCTCATCCGGGCCAGGATCAACGTCAGCGAACCCGCATCTCCGGCCGCCACCTGATCCGAGGTGGCGGGAACCGGGCGGATCGTCGTCTACCAGGTGAATGACGCGGTACGGGCGGGATGCGTATCGGGCTTCGGCGATTCACCTCGCTCGGGGATGACACGATCGCAATGCCGTGTAAGGATCACGGGTGTTTTTCCGGGGAAATCCACTTGGTTTTCTCCTTGACCGGCCGGGTGGGTGAAGTATATTTTTTCCGCGTGGGCCGGGATATCACGCGAATTTCAGTGACTGTTCCCATGGTTGCGGTCAATGCGGGAACATGCGGGTGGATTGATGGAGCCGATCGATGAGCCTGGAAGGAGAGAGATGACATGAAAAAGCGAACAGTCATGCTGTCGGTGTTGTGCACACTCCTCGTACTGCCCCCACTGTTCGCGCAGGCGCCGCTTCCCTCCGCCAGGGAGATCCTCGACCGAATCGACGACCTCTTCCGGGGGAAATCGAGCAGGGGAAGAATGACCATGGATATCAAGACCGCTCACTGGAGCCGCGAACTATCCATGGAGTTCTGGAACAAGGGGAAGGACAAGTCCCTGATCAGGATCCTCTCTCCGAAGAAGGAGAAAGGGACCGCCACCCTCCGTTCCGGCAACGACATCTGGAACTATCTCCCCAAGGTAAAGCGCGTGATAAAACTCCCCTCCTCGATGATGTCCGCCTCTTGGATGGGGAGCCATTTCAACAACGACGACCTGGTGAAGGAGAGCCGCATGGCGGACGATTATACATTCGAGGTCACGTTCGAGGGGGAGAAGGGTGGGGAAGAGGTCGTGGAGATCACGTGTACGCCGAAGGAGAACGCCGCGGTCGTATGGGGGAAGGTTGTGGCGAGGGTACGGAGAAGGGACCTGCTTCCAACCAGGATAGAGTACTTCGACGAGGACATGAAACTCGCAAGGACCATGACGTTCTCGAAGTTCGGCAATCGCGGAGGGCGTTACATCCCGGTCGAAATGACCATTGTCCCTGCGGACAAGCCCGGCGAGTCGACCCTCGTCCGGTACGACGAGATCGAGTTCGACGTTCCCCTGGACGATGATCTATTCTCCCTGCGGAGCCTGCAGCGATGAATGGAGCGGCGATGTCGACCTTGAGGTATGCCTGGAGGAACCTGTGGCGTAACGGGAAGCGGACGGCAATCACCATCTCCGCCGTGACGCTGAACGCCGCCATCCTGATAATCAGTTACGCACTGATGGACGGTCTCGTCGACCACACGGTCAGTAACGCTACGAACATGGTGGTTGGCGAGGCCCAGGTCCACGCCCCTGGATACCTTTCTGATCGGTCGATCTACAAGTACCTGTCGAATCCCGATGAGGTCATGAAGATTGCCCGGGACAATCATATAGGGGCTGCCCCCCGGATTTACGGTTACGGCCTCGTATCCCACGGCGTGAAGTCGGCGGGTGCCCTCTTCTGGGGAGTCGACCCCTCACTCGAACGAAAGACTTTCGACCTGGCCGATCACCTGATGGAGGGGAATTTTCTCGGGGACCGGCCGGACCGGGGCATGGTCCTTGGGAAGAAACTGGCCCGTTCGCTGCAGGCCTCGGTGGGATCTGAGATCGTGGTCGTGGTACAGGCGGCCGATGGATCGCTTGGAAACGAACTTTACAGGGTCACCGGGATCTTGAAATCCGTGGGCGAGTCGGTCGATCGCAGCGCGGCGATAATCTGCGAGTCGGATTTCCGGGAATTGTTCGCAATGCCGCAGGGGGTCCACGAGGTCGCGCTCAATTCACACGGTTCGATCCCACTCGAGGAATTGACCTCGATCATCGGGACGGCTGCCGGAGGCGACGAGGTCAAGACGTGGCGTGATCTGATGGGACCGCTCTCCGATATAGTCAACCTCTTCGACGCGAGCATGATGATCTTCGGCCTTATATTCTTCCTCGCCGCCGGCCTCGGAGTGATGAACACCATGCTCATGGCCACGTATGAACGTATACACGAGTTCGGGGTCCTGAAGGCATTGGGCGCGTCCCCGTGGCGCATCGTCCGGGACGTGCTGTCGGAGGCGGTGCTCCTGTCGTTCATCGCGACGGCCGTGGGAATGGTCCTGGGGATCGCCGGATCTTATTACTTTGTGAAGATCGGCCTTGACACCCGCCTCTTCGCCGGGGAGACCTCGATCGCCGGTGTCGCCTTCGACCCGATATGGCGCGCTGACATCAACTTGAAGGTCGTACTGCTCCCCATCGTGTCGATGTGGGTGATCAGCGCGGTTGCCTCTCTGTACCCGGCGGCGCTGGCGGCACGCCTGGATCCGGTCCGCGCGATCAATCGAGTTTAGGATGGAGGAGGCAAAGCACCCGTGTTGATCTTGAGGCTTGCGTGGCGGAGCATCTGGCGCTACCGGAGACGTACCCTCATCACGGTGCTGTCCATCGGCCTGGGCCTCACCTTTGCCATATTCTTCCTGACCCTGGCGGATGGTATTTACAGCCAGATCATCGATGACGGTGTGCGGATGCAGGCCGGCCACATCACCCTGGAGAATCCTGGCTACAGGGAGGCGCCTTCCGTGGACCTGTGGATCGGTGGCCTGGACGAGACACGTGCCTGGCTGGAAGGGATGTCCGCGGTGAGCGGGACCAAGTTGCTCGTGCTGGGGCAGGGTGTGGCGAGGTCGGGTGCCGGGGCAGTGGGGGTGAGTGTAATGGGCGTGGAGCCGGACGTGGAGCGCAGGACTTCACCGATTGCCAGGGACGTCGTAGAGGGACGATACCTCGACAAGGGTGACGGCGCGTATGCCGTAATCGGCAGTGGACTGGCCCGGCGGTTGAACCTGAAGGAGGGGAAGAAGATCGTGCTCAGTACCAACAACGTCGACGGGACCCTTGTCGAGGAACTATGCAGGGTAAGGGGGATCTTCGAGACGGGTTCGGATGAGATCGACGGTTACCTCCTGCAGGTCCCGATATCCTTCGCCAGGCGGCTGTTCGGATTACCGGCCGGGAGCACCACGCAACTGGGTGTCATACTGGGGGTCCCGGAAGAACAGGGGAGGGTCCTCAGGGACATCCGTGATAGGTTGGACGGACGAAAGGTGGCGGTCTACCCATGGCAGGAGATAATCCCGGAACTTGCCAGTTACATACGCCTTGACAGGGGCTCGAACGTATTCTTCCAGGCCCTCCTGATGTTCCTGATCCTCTTCACCATCTTCAATACCATCCTGATGTCGGTAGTGGAAAGGCAGAGGGAGTTCGCCGTGCTACTCGCCCTTGGCACTCCGGAGTCGCAATTGAAGCGGCAGGTCCTGGTGGAGTCGGCCTTTATAGGAGCGATAGGGTGCGTCCTCGGGCTCTTGCTCGGCGGCCTGGCGTCCTACGCAGTCCAGGTATGGGGCCTTGACATCACTTCCCTGTACAGAGAGGGGATCACCATCTCCGGCCTCGCCGTCTCGACCGATATCCACGCACGGGTCACGGGGGCAACCCTGCTCTGGACGGGGGGACTGGTCTTTGCCGCCACCCTGCTGATAAGCCTTTTTCCCATGAGGCGCGCGGTCAGGGTGCCGATCGTGGAGACCTTGCGATGAGAGGGGAAGGTACATGGAAGAGATAGTAAGGCTCGAGGGGGTAACCAAGGATTATGGAGACAATGAGGTGGTCGTCCACGCACTGCGCGGCATCGATCTCGTCCTGGGCCGCGGGGACTTTACCGCCATGGTCGGCCCTTCGGGTTCGGGAAAGAGTACGTTGCTCAATATCATAGGCGGCCTCGATCGGCCAACTTCCGGGAAGGTCGAAGTGAGCGAACACGACCTGTGCGCCCTTTCAGGGAGGGAACTCAGCCGGTTGAGGAAGGAGAAGATCGGATTCATCTTCCAGAACTACAACCTCATCCCCGTCCTGACGGCGTTCGAGAACGCCGAGTACATCCTCATGCTCCAGGGCGTTCCCGCTCCTACGAGGAGGGAGCGGGTAATGGCCCTCCTGAAGGAGGTGGGGCTCGGCGGGATGGAGAACCGCTTCCCGCGGGAACTCTCCGGAGGCCAGCAACAGAGGGTCGCCATCGCCCGGTCGATCGTGTCGGAGCCGGCGCTTGTGCTCGCCGACGAGCCGACCGCGAACGTCGACTCCAAGACCGCAGCCGCCCTTATGGACCTGATGCGACGGCTCAACGAGGAGAAAAAGATCACATTTCTCTTCTCCACACACGACAGGGACGTGATGAAGAGGGCCAGGAAGAGGCTCGTCCTCCGTGACGGGAGGATAGTGGAGTGATCCGTCTCGACAGGGAATTACGGCTCCGATGGCGGCGGTCCCTCTGGCTGGTACCATTGATGATTTCCTCGTTGGTTACCTGCCCCGGCGTAACGGCCATGGCGGCCGAGGGGCCTTTGGCCTTCGGCGGCAGCCTGCGCAACATCACGGCGGGAATCGACAACTACTATTACCCGCTGTTCTTCGGTGATGCGGGCACTGACGGCCTCTCCCAGTCGATCCTCCGGCTCACGGCAGAGGGAAGGCCCAAGACTTGGCTCTCTTACGAGGTCCACCTGGTGCAGGGCTTCGACATCTCGACCGGCGGCGGGGGGTCGGGGACATCAGTCTTCGACATCGGCCCCCGGTTGAGCAGGTACCAGGCCGTAAACGGCGTTCACAGGTGGCTGCGGGGGTACGGGACGATGGCCGCACTCTGGGTAGACCGCCTCAACGTGAAGGTGAGTCTCGGCGGGGCCGACCTTACCGTGGGACGCCAGGCGATCACCTTCGGCAAGACTTATTTCTGGAACGCCCTCGACGTATTCCTCGCCTTCGACCCAAGGCAGTTCGACCGTGACTACAAGCAGGGGGTGGACGCCGCAAGGCTCGATGTCGCTACCGGGGACTTCTCCGGCATGACCCTCGTCGTGGCCCCCGGGGCTGGATTCGACGCCTTCGGGAGGAGGGTCTACGGGGGGATGGGGAGGTGGATCGCCTCCTGGTACGGTTCTGCGCTCCTGGCCCGTTGCTTCGCTACCCTGTCGGGATGGGACGTCGCCTTCCAGGGTGGTAAGGTGTACGGGGGATATCAACTGGGTGGAGGTGTGGTAGGGGAGGTGGGACCGCTGGAGGTCCGCTGTGAGGCGGCCTACCTGTTCGCCATGGAGGGCCCGGCCATGCCCTACGGCCTTGGAGGCGACCTCGTCGAAGACAACCTTGTCGCGGTATTCGGCCTCGGGCACCGTTTCGAGAACACGCTGCAGGTCGATGGAGAGTATCTCTACAACGGGCCCGGTGAGCCCGGCAACCTCGACGCGGCCTTCGTCAGGTTTAACAGCGGGGATAGTTTCCACCTCGGCCGGCACCTGCTGGGGCTGCTCGGAAGTTACGAGATAATTCCGATCCTAACGGGTCGCCTGGGCGGCCTCCTGTCACTCTCCGACGGTTCAGGGCAGATCCAGCCGTCTCTCACCTACTCAGCCTCGGACGAGGTCGATCTCCTCTTCGGCGGGCTCGTCAACTTCGGAGGCCGCCCCGAGTTCGATCCCAATGCCGTTTACGGCCTCAGCAGCGAGTTCGGGACCTTTCCCGACGTCTATTACGGGGAGTTCAAGGTCTATTTCTGAGGTGATCTGATGCTCGACCTCCTCGAGTAACGGCCTGTGCAACCTTCATGGAGACTTTGCCTTGACATCACCCCGATCCTTGCGCTATAATCACCTCCTGGCGATTCAGTATACTTTATAGCCTGATCTATTCATAAACGGTTCATTTATCCAAAAATAATAGTATAGTCATC
>CAZNLH010000060.1:0-7814 GCA_964573995.1 uncultured Gemmatimonadota bacterium | reverse complement strand
AGTGGTTACTATACAATTGTACCATATTCAAACGGCACCTGTCAACAGTCCGAATTGAAAGTTGTCATTTAAGAATTTGAAAGTGCATGGTGTATCTGCTCATCTAAAGTTGTTTGCTGGTCGTCCCCCGGTAATTGTAACCTTGTTGCAGACTGGTTGCAATGCACCATAAATATACTCTTCTTGACACGGCGAGAGGGTGTTTGTAAACTATCATCAAGTCCTTATATTAACAGTACCTGTAACTTGCATTCGAGTTTGAGATTGTGATTATCGATTAGTCCCGGGGGGCCCTTACTACAAGGTTGGTCTTCCGACGATTGTCTCAAAGGATAGAAATGGAGGCCGACGGTGGAGCGCCTCTGGACTCCGTGGCGGATGGAATATATAAGATCGGTGGGCAAGAAAGGGTGCATCTTCTGCCGGAAGTTCAAGGCGGATAATGATCGAGAGGAACTCGTCCTGCGAAGGGGAAGGCATTCTTTCCTGCTGCTAAACAAGTACCCATACAACAGCGGCCATCTCATGGTAGCCCCGTACCGTCATGTAGAACTCCCCTCAGAACTGAGGAAGGTGGAGGGCGAGGAGATCTTCAAGTTACTCGCGGTCGCGGAGCGGGTCCTGAAGAAGGCCTATAAACCTGACGGTATGAATATAGGGGCGAACATAGGAAGGTGCTCGGGGGCTGGAGTCATCGGGCACTTTCACCTCCACGTTGTGCCGAGGTGGATCGGTGACACAAACTTCCTTCCCGTGCTCGATGAGACCAAGGTGCTGCCCCAGTCGCTCCAAGAGACGTTCGACACCCTGAAGCAATTGCTTGGTAATGGGGAG
Organism: uncultured Gemmatimonadota bacterium; assembly: GCA_964573995.1. Taxonomy (GTDB): domain Bacteria; phylum Gemmatimonadota; class CAZMKB01; order CAZMKB01; family CAZNLH01; genus CAZNLH01. Next base: position 6,980 of record CAZNLH010000060.1, on the reverse strand, counting down.
TGAATTCTCGTCAAACCCATGCTCATCGATTAACGCAGTCATCAGGGCCGCCCTGGATGAGTGATTCGCCGGTACGCATGGGACCATGCCCGGCCGGCACCTTGACGTCTAACACCTGACACCCCCGATGATCCCTCCTCCGAGTACCCGTTCGCCGTCGTAGAAGACCGCCGATTGGCCCGGTGTAATCGCCTCTTGGGGAATCACGAAGGTGACGTTCAGGTGCCCGGTACGTTTTCCTTCCCGTATCGTGGCGCGGGCGCCCGGGTGCCGGTATCGAATCTTGACGTCGCACGTGAGCGGCAGAGGCGGCGACTGTCCGGAGATCCAGCGGCATTCATCGACCTCGAATTCGGCGGCCTCGAGATCCTCTCTCCGGCCTACGACAAGCGTGCTCGAGGCCGGCAGGATATCGACCACGTAAAGGGGATAGGGACTCGAGAGGCCGAGCCCCCGCCTCTGGCCGATCGTGTAAAAGGCCACGCCATCGTGTCGTCCTACCTTCTCTCCGCCCTTGTTCACTATCGGGCCCGGGCGAACGGCAGGATTTGCCTCCCCGGGGTGATCGATGAACTCCCGGTAATCTCCGCCGGGGATGAAGCAGATCTCCTGACTGTCCGGTTTCTCGGCCACCCCGATCCCGAGCCTGCGGGCCATCCTTCTTACCTCCTGCTTCGACATCTCTCCCACGGGAAACAGAGTCCTCGAAAGGGCCTCCTGGTCGAGCATCCAGAGGAAGTAACTCTGGTCCTTGTTGGGATCCAGGCCCCGGTTCAGTGAGTAAGATGTCTTGCCAAGCGATGGGCCTTCGATCCTCGCGTAGTGGCCGGTGGCGATCCAGCCACAGTTGATGGAGCGGCTCAATTCTACGAGGCGGGGGAACCGGACTGCCTGGTTGCAGCGCACGCATGGATTCGGCGTGCGCCCCTTGAGATATTCCTCCCTGAAGTTTTCTACCACGAACCTCCGGAAGTCCTCCTCGACGTCCAGGACGTAGTGGGGGATGCCGATATGCCCGCACACCTCACGGGCGTCTTCCAGGGATTCGAGGGAGCAGCAACTCCTTGGCGTCACGGGCCCTTTTCCATCCCGGAGACAGAATTGTCGCATCGTGACCCCTGTCACGTCGTATCCCTCTTCGAGGAGGATGGCAGCGGTCACTGAACTGTCAACGCCGCCGCTCATTGCCACCAGCACCCTCTTCTCAGGTTTCGTCCCTGTTCCTTTCTCTTGTTCGATCATGTTCGTGCCCGTTGAACTGCATTTGGGGGATAGGTAAGGAGTCCGTTTCATACGGTTATCTCAACGGATTTATAATAACTATCGGCCGATGGGCCTGCAAGCCGTGTCTGGTAGTCGCTGACGAGATTCCATCGTTCCCTCGTGCTGATAGTCAGAGTGTGACGTGGCGGCAAACAGGTCTCGTCACTCGTACCTCAGGGCATCGATCGGATGGAGGCGGGCCGCCTTCATCGCGGGGAAGACCCCGAAGAAGAGCCCGACGGTCAAAGATACCGAGAGGGAGATGATGATCCAGGGGAGGGAGATCGATGATGGTAGTGGCGAAAGGTTATTGACGGTGGTGCTGATAATTATTCCCAAAAGGACGCCGAAGATGCCCCCCGTTCCGGTCAAGACCATCGATTCGATCAGGAACTGGATGAGGATATCCCGTTGCCTTGCGCCTATGGCCTTCCTTATGCCGATCTCCCGTGTCCGTTCGGTAACGGAGACGATCAGGATGTTCATGACGCCGATTCCACCGACGAGTAGCCCGATAGAAGAGATGATGATCATGGCGATATATATCCCGCCGGTAAGTTGCCGGTATAGGTCGTTCAATGTGTCCTGCGTGGAGATGTAGAAATTATTGGGATCATCGTAGGCCACGCCTCGATTATGTCTCAGGATCGAGGTTACTTCGTCGATGGCCGGGCCTATTGAGTCTGGATCGGTCGGCTTGAGAGCAAGGTTCAACTCCTTTTCATTGGGGTGGAGCCTCTTGTAGGTCTTGTAAGGGAGGAAGACCTGGTTGTCCTGGCTTCGGCCCAGGAATCGTCCCTTCTTCACCAGGACCCCCACGACCGTCATCTTGTGCCCGTCGATGGTGATCGTCTTTCCGATGGGATCGGTGTCCGGGAAGAGCGCCTCGGCGGGATCGTTTCCCAGGACAGCCACGTTCGTGCCGTGGATTATGTCGCCGTCGGTGATGAATCGGCCTTCCTCCAGGTCTATGTTCCTCACCTCGGCGTAATCGGGAAGGATACCTATCAGGGCCGGGTAGTTGGCCTCTCTGTCCCGGTACTTGATGGTCGCGTTGAAGAAATAATTTTCAGGGGAGACATAGGTGATCCTTCGCGAGTATCGTTTGACCGCCATCGCATCTTCGAAGGTGATAGGAGGCCTCCTTCGCTCTTCGAGTGTCCTCCTCCCGATATGTATACCCGGCTTGTTCTTGCTGACATAGATGACGTGTGACCCAAGCGACAGGATCTGCCTCGCCATGCTAGTATTGAGTCCCTCGATAAGCGAGACCATTCCCACCACTGAGGCGATCCCGATAACGACCCCGAGGACCGTCAGGAAGGAACGGAGTTTGTGGGTGCGGATTGCCCAGGTTGCGATCCGCAAGCCCTCCATTAACTCATCCGGATTCATCATCACTCCTGTCTCAGGGCAAGTATGGGATCCATCCTTGCGGCCTTGACGGCCGGATAGGTCCCGAAGCATATGCCGACTCCACCTGAGACGATAATCCCCGCTATTACGGCCCATGGTTCGATGCTGGAGGGGAGAGAAGAGAAGTGGGAAACCGCTGTCGCGATCGCTGCCCCGGCGATTATACCTATGAGGCCGCCGACGGTGGAGATTGTAACCGACTCTGCCAGGAACTGCCCGATGATATCAGACCTCTTCGCGCCCAGCGCCTTCCTGATGCCGATTTCCTTTATCCGTTCCGTCACCGATACGAGCATGATATTCATGATCACGATCCCCCCGATGAGGAGCGAGATCGAGGCGACCCCGATCAGGACCAGATAGGCCATTCCCGTGAAATTGTTGTAGGTATCAACCAGGGCGTTGGTGGTAACGATGCCGAAATCATCTTCATCGCCTCTTTTCAAGCCCCTGATGGCTCGAAAGAAGAACTTGGCCTGGTCCTTCGTCGATTCCATTTCTTCGCGGCGCCGAGCCTTGACGTGGATGTCGATTGATTGCTTCGAGCCGTACGTCTTCCGGTAGAGGGTGATCGGCATGAGGAGGAAATTGTCGAGGCTCTGCCCCAGGAAGGTGCCGCGCTTGTCGATCGTTCCGATTATTGTCAGACGGAGCCTGCCGACCTTTATCTCCCTGTCGATGGGATCCCGGCCCGGGAAGAGGATTTCCCGTATCTCATTCCCGATCACGCATACCGGCCGTTTGTGCAACACGTCGCTCGGCGTGAACATCCTCCCCTCGGCCAGGTGGTAATCGTCGGTCACGAGGATGTTGTCGGTGACCCCGGTTACCTCTACGTCATCGATATAGTCCCTGCCGTACTTTACTTGCAAGGGCCGGCCCACGCTGGCGCCGACTTCCCTGCAGAGGCTGCAGTAATCCTTCAGGGACTCCATCTGTTCCATGCTGATGTTCTTTCTGCGCCTGGCCTCGAGGAATTGCTCGTGGCTCGTGATTATTCCGAACTTTGATATGAAGAACGAGTCGGAACCGAAACTCGATAGGGTCCTCACCACGTATTGGTTCATGCCCTGGAGGATGGATACGACTGTGATAACGGTGGCCACGCCGATTATGATCCCCAGGAGGGTGAGGAAAGATCTCAGGCGCCTCGACCAGAGGGAGGCGAGGGCCATGGATATGCTCTCTGCGGTTGTCAGGAACCTGAACCGCAGGGCGGAGACGAGCCGTTCCCGGCCCGTAACCTTCGCCTTGCCTCGAGTCAAGGGAGTCAACTTGGGCTCACCTGTTCCGTTCCTGGCTCTCGATTCGACCGTCAAGGAGGTGGATTACCCTGTCGGCGTATGTAGATATCTCGTCCTCGTGTGTGACGAGGACGATCGTGTTGCCCGAACCATGGAGCCTCTTGAAGAGTTCCATGATCTCGAGGCTGGTCTTTGAATCGAGGTTTCCGGTCGGTTCGTCCGCAAGGAGGATCGACGGGTTGTTTATCATGGCCCTGGCGATTGCAACGCGTTGTCTTTCTCCGCCCGACAATTCGTTCGGCCGATGGTCGATCCGGTCGCCCAGGTCGACGATTTCGAGTGCCCCTTTTGCCCTCGCCAGCCGCTCCCTTGATGGGACGTGGCTGTATATCAGCGGCATCTCCACGTTGTGGAGCGCCGTGGTCCTGGGGAGTAGGTTGAAGACCTGGAAGACAAAACCGACCTCGCGGTTTCGGATTCGGGCCAGATCGTTGTCCTCCAATTCGCTGATCGGGATTCCGTTGAGGAAATAATCCCCCCGGCTTGGTACATCGAGGCATCCCAGGATATTCATTAGGGTCGATTTCCCCGAGCCGGAGGGACCCATGACGGCCAGGAACTCCCCACGATCGATTTCCATGGTGATCCCTTGAAGGGCATGGATCACCTCGCTCCCCATCCGATATGTCTTCCAGAGGTCGGCTATCCGTATAATGGGTCCATCGGCCCTTCCGGTACCGTCATCGTTGTCGTGCATCGTGGCGCGGCTTCTCTCAATCTTGGTGTACCCGTGTTGCCCGTGTCTTGAAGGGATGTTTACAAGTCCAGTTCTGCCCTTCGAAGGCCGATCAGCCTCCACGAGACCTTGCGCTCCCCCTTGCTCTCAGGTATTCCATCGTCTTCACACGGGTGCTGTCCCGTAATGTCCTTATGGTTTCGAAACTCCCCGTTACAACCCTTTCCCCCTCCTTGACCCCGTCAACGATCTCGATATTCATCCCATCGCTGATACCGGTCACCACCGGCGTGAAGATGGCTATTCCGTCCCGAACGATGAAGACCCCCTCCTTCTCCTTCCCCCTGCTGTCATCATGAGTCGTTCCTGCTCCACCGAGATCTTGGTTGGGTGTAATCGACCGCATGGTAAGTGCCTGGATGGCGATGAAGAGGGCGTCATCCCGCTTGTCTGTTATAATATCAGCCGTTGTGGTAAGGCCGGGTTTCAGATTGGCCGGAGGATCTGTCAAATCGATGACCACCTTGAAATCAACCGCCTCCTCTTCTCCCCCTCCGATTCTCGAAATAATTGGGCTATTGCCGATCTCGGATACAGTGCCGTGGAATATGGTGTCGGGGTAGGCGTCTATCGTAATTTCGGCTTCCTGGCCGATCTTGACATTGATGATGTCGGTCTCGTCGACCTCCACTTCGGCCTGCATCTTCGAGAGGTCGGATACGGTCATGAGGACTGTCCCTGGGTTGTTCATCGTGCCTGTTACGGCGACTTCACCTTCCTCGACGTTCAGGCTGGTGACGATGCCTCTTATGGGCGAGTAGATGGACGTCTTGTCCAAGTTGGCCCTGGCGCTCTCTACCTGTGCCTTCTCCTGTTCCCAGTTGCTCTGTGCCACTCGATATTCGGAGAGGAGTTGCTCGTAGTCTTCCTGGCTTATCAACTCCTCACCCTCGACGTTTGTCTTCTTCTTGTAAATCTTATCGGCGCGTTCATAGTTGGCCTCTGCGAGAGCGAGTTGGGCCTTGGCCGCGGCCAGTCCCGCCTCTTCCCGCCTGAGCGCCGCGCGGTAATACTCGGGGTCGATCACTATGAGCAGGTTGCCCTTTTCGACACGCTCTCCTTCCTTGACCGGGATCTTCTTGATCTCTCCCATGATGTTTGCGCTGATGTCGACTGCCCTTTCAGGGACGATGTTCCCCGTCGCGGAGACTATTGATCGGAGTGGTCCCGATTTCACTGTCTCTGCCGTCACTTCTAACTCGCTCGAAGATCGCCTCATGGTTAACGATCCCCCGGCGATGACGATGAAAATGACAACGGCGGCGGTTACCTTTGTTTTTCTTTTCATCCATCCGTCCCCTGTATGCCTGGATCTTACAAGTGAATGATAGTATTGGATGATAATAAAGTTCCACAGTGAAACTTAGCCTTGATGGCGGCGTTCTGTCAAGGCAAGTCCGATTTGTGGTCTTCTGCTGCGCGTCGCAGTAAATCCGAAAGACGGGTATCTTTCAGGTGGAGGTCCGTGGAAGATTGGGCGCAAGTATGCGGCCTACAATTCGCGTCGGAACGATTGCCCTCGCCAGAGGAGGCAAGGGAGGAGGAAAGGGTTAGGGGGGTGACCATACGGCGGAAACAGTGGAAAGGGCCGTGTCCTGTTGGGCACTCAGGGAGAAGTCGTCAAGGTAGAAGTTGAATTGGTTTCCGTCAGAATAGTTGATCTCGAACCAAAAAGTGACGGTACCAGATAGTGATGAGAAGTCTGTGGGAGGTACGTCCATTTGGGTCCAATACCTAGCTTCGTCAAGGCGGATATAGTAGGAATTGCCTCCATCGTCATCGATACGCATGAATGCAACTGCGGCTTCCCCCGACACCAGTTTGTAATGGAAAGAGACATGAGGTTCCAGGCATTGGGGGATAGCATAGGTGTTGATCAGACGCGTCGAGCAGGTGCTGTCAGACATGATGCGAAGACAGTTGCTGCTGTCGTATGAATTCGGATCTATGATATTGTAGGGGCAGCCAGCCGACCAGTTCACCCCACCTGATTCAAAGTCATCGAAGAAACTGAAAGTCGGTGTCAGGGTGATAGTGAAGTCCAACGTATCCCCTTCCGAGACTTGCTGCAGGGTCCTGTTCCAGTCTTGGTAATCGCAGAGCCTGAGTGTAATAGTATGGCTGCCCTCAGTAAGCAGAATTGTATCCGGCGTCGTCGCCTGTGTATCAAGGTCGTCGATGATTATTTCCGCTCCGGATGGGTCCGATGAGAGATAAGCCGGAATGGTGCCCGGATTCAAGCTGGTGGGGTTGTCGTTCCT
>CAZNLH010000059.1:0-8067 GCA_964573995.1 uncultured Gemmatimonadota bacterium | reverse complement strand
AGAAGAAGTTGAGGTCGGCCAAGAAAAGGCTGCGAAAGAAAGTGAATGGATTTTAGGAGCCATCCTGCCTTCATTATGATATGTAACCGTAAATGTTAATGTGGTGGATGGGTACGAAGGGGTTGAGGTAATTCTGAAAAAGAGTCACGCTCAAGGGGTCTCGAGTGGTCCCTCGCCTGTCGTTGCGTATCCGCGTCGGCTCCATCTTGAAGACGTCCCCATAAGGAGTCTTCCCCGCATATGTCGTCCTGGTCGTGATAGTACAGCCTTGATCCGTCCGGGGATATGAAGGGCCTGGATCCTATCAAGCCGGTGAATACTGGGGGGTTCCACGAGCCGGTAGTGTCGTTCCAGGTGGACATCATAATGCCTCTCGTGACCGGGCCCGGGCCGTTAACGGCGGAATAGGTGTAGACAATCACGTGATTGTCCTCGGTGAGCGTGGGTGTGCATTGATTGTTGTAATCGGTCAGGCCCTTCACCGTGTAAAGGAGGCCCCATGGTGAGTCCATGGATGCCGGGTGGGTGGGCATGGGGACGAGGCGTTCCGTGGCGATCGATCCATGGTCGGCCCTGTGGGTATTACCCGACCCACAGGCCCGGACGTGCAGAGGATGAAAGGCAGAGGAGGAAAGTGCCAACGACAGGAGGAGACACATTATAGTTGACGATTCTTGTTTCATGGCGACCCCCTTTTGCCGATGTCTCATCCGTTTCGTTATATCTCTATGGAGTAACCGACCGTGAATTCCCTTGGACGGCCCGGCAGGACCGGCGTGGCCTGCTGGTGTCCTTCCACCAGGTAGTCCTCGCCGAGCAGGTTGTCCACGGCCAGTGATATCTCTCCATAGTTGGAGAGGTCGTAAACGAACCTTGTCTCGAGAAGGAAATAATCCGGGACACCCTCCCTGATCGTATCGCCAGTCTCAGGATCCTTCCGCTTGTAACGCTGGATACCCGTGTACCTTCCCGTTGCGTAAAGGCGCAGTCGCCCGATTGATTCATCGATGCCCATGTTGATGCGAAGTGACGGCCGGAAGTCCAGTTCTTCTCCCGAGGAGATCTCCCTGGCGTTCAATGTGGACAGAGCCAGGAAGTATCCCGGAAGGCGGTCGGCGGGACGTTCGACCTCCAGTTCGATCCCCTCCATGCGGACCGCGCCCAGGCTCGCAAAGACCCAGGGCTTAACGGTCAGGTCCCTTTCTATGAGGTCTTCCGCCATGGTGCGGAAGTAGGTGAACCTGGCCACGTTATTGCCTGCTATTGCCTGTTCCACGCCGAGTTCGAGGCCCCTGGATGATTCCCTGCTGAGTGACGAGTCGCCCCTGCCCGGTGCCGGACTGGTCATGTAGAGTTCCCTTAGCGAGGGGAAGCGGTTGGAGGTCCCGTAACTCGCGCGTATTACCGGGCCAGGCAGGGCACCCGTTCCGCGGAACGGCCGGATGATCGCTCCGGCGTCGGCGTTCACCGCGTTGCCCGATATGCTGTGATGATCCGCCCGGAGTCCGAAGTTGATCGTGAGTCTCCCGGGAATATCTATTACATCCTGCAGGAATCCACCTACAATGGAAGACCCCTTTCGCCCCCCCACGTATGCCATGTCTACCTGGTCCCTCCTGGCCTGGAAACCGGCCGTCAGGAGGTTCCCACCGGATGGGATGAAGTTGGTAATGACCTCCCCTCCGATGGTGGTACCCAGGTTGTGGATGTCCTGGGAGACGGCGCTGAAGGTGGTGTCCGAATATACCAGGAGACGGCTCTTTTCATGGTTGATGTAGGCGTGGGAGGAGATGGAGAAGCCTGGCGAGAACTGGAGCCTGTATGCGAGGGAGGCCCTGGCATTGCGCCAGTAATCGAACCTCTGAGGGGCATTTGGATCTATGGGCACCCCCACGTGGGCGTCGACGTACTCGGTTCTCAGCCCGAGTTCGGATCCGTTGACGTTCGCGTCGGTTCTAAGGGAGTAGTGCATCGATCCCATGTCTGTGTTCGGCAGGTAACCGTCATCGTCGTCCCGGCTTACCGAGAGAAGGTAGCCGATTCCAGGCCCCTTTCCGCCGTAACTGACGAGGGTCCTTTGGAGACCGTGGGTCCCGAACCTCAGGTCGCCGTGGGCTGGATTCTCCTTGCCGGGTTCGCGCGTGATGATGTTTATGACCCCTCCCATCGAGTTCGGGCCGTAAACGGTGGTATTGGGACCTCGAAGAACCTCGATATGATCTATGTTGTTCGACGGGAGGGAGAGTGCGCTTGCCCAGTTGGCGAAACCCGTGTTCATCGGAATGCCGTCTATCAGTACAAGGTTGTTGCTCGCCGTGAAGCCCCTTATAGCAGGGCACTGGAATGCCCCCTTGTTGGTCCCCTCGAGGGTGATATTTGGTACGGTTTCGAGCATCCTGGACGGCGAGTATACATTCCTTGAATCGATCCGTTCGGGACCTATGCTCGTCCTGCTGGCGGAAGCGGAGAAGATCGCCGGTACTTCGCGGTAGGCCGTTATAACGGCACCTGAGAGCCTGTAGCGTACGCCTTCTGGCGAGGACCTCCCTTGTGTCTCCTCGGATGGTGATGATTGGTGGTGTGGGCTCGACCTGGTGGAGTCACCTTGTGAAGTTGAAGCGGGAGAGTTGACGGTGTGCGCGGACGAATCGGAGTCTGTGGGGAGAACTGATAGAGGTGCATGTACCTGCATGGGGCTACGGTTGCCGGTCGGTGGGGATGTGGCTGCGTGAAGCGTGGAGTGGAACGAGAAGAGTGCCACCGGCAGGACAATGATTTTCAGTGTGCGCATCGTTGTCGCCCTGTAGGCCAATCTACTCGCGCATGGAGCCGCCCGATCGGCCTTGCGTATCTCGATTTATACCTCACTCGAGGAGCGCGCCGAATTGAAAAATACCCCTTTCAGCGGCACCGTGCAAGTGCGGTTTGGGTGATGAGGAGCCCGCTCGTACGGGATCCTCAAACTATAGACAAAGGATGGTGGTATAATGTTAAATGTTAGAGGGGAGGATGAGTGATATCGAAAGGGAAGTAGATCGAAGGCAGGAAAACGGATGAACTTAAGCGAAAGACCGGGAAATAATTTCCTCGCTCGAAAAATACAAGGTTAAAACCTTGTATTATCCCTTTGTTTGAATGTGTGGATAGGTCTCCCTCTTGCAAGTCGAACGAGGTCAATTTTCCCTTCTCGGGCTGGAATGGAGGGTAACAGCCTCTTTTACAGGGAAATACAAGGCTTAAGGCTTGTATCAAATTGGCAGTGGAAATGTAGTGCGTAGTATTGCCATGACTCGTCCGGTGGCACCGAGGTTCTTCCTTACGCTGTCGAGGGCTGCCGCCCCCATCGATTCGAGTCGCTGATCGTCGCCAAGGAGGCCCGAGATCGACCTCTTTGCTTCCTCCGCGGATGTTACCACAGTGGCTCCTCCATCACGGACCAGTGAAATCGCCTCCGGCGCCTTGCGATGCTTCGGACCGATAATGACGGGTACCCCGAGAGAAGCAGGTTCGAGGACATTGTGGATACCACTGGAAAATCCGCCCCCCACATAGGCGATATCGGCCGAGCCGTATAGTCCTGCCAGTGGACCGACCTCATCGACTATCAGGACATCGACCTCCTTGCCTTCGATTCGCCCGCCGCCCCCAGTTACGGCGGAATAGGACTCCACCGCGAATCCCATGCCCAGGATGCGCTGTGTCAATCCACGGACGCGGCGGGCAGTGGGCTCGTGCGGCACAAGGATGAGCGAGAGATCGGGGCAGGTCTTCCTGATCTCTCCGAATGCGTCGAGAAGGATCTTCTCGTCGGGCGGCCAGGTGCTTCCCCCTATGACCATCCTCCCGTCACCGGAGAGGGGCTTCAACGGGGATTTCCCTACCCCGGCTGCCGCCACCCGGTTGTAGACCTCGTCGTACTTTGTGTCGCCGGCCACCTCGATCTTCCATGCGGGAACCCCGATCGAAAGAAAGTGTTCGCGGTCCTCCCTTGTAGTGACGCAGATGAGTTCCAGGTCTGAATAGAGCCTGCCGTGAAAGGTCTTCGCCGGCCAACGGATCCTGGATGATTCCGGGCTCATGGTGGCGTTTATCAGGACCGCAGGGCAATTGCGCCGGCAGGCCTCCCAGACGATGTTCGGCCAGACGTCGTATCTGGAGAAGATGACCAGGTCGGGACGAAGGAGTGAGAACATCCGATTCGCGTTCCCCTTTGTATCTACGGGAAGGTACGATGAAACGTCCACAAGGGGCGATTTCTTTACCACGCGGTCCGCCGACGGCGAGAAATAGGTTGCTGCGATCAGCGCCCCGGGACAGGATGCTCTTATGTCTTCCAGCAGCGGCCGGGATTGGATGAATTCTCCCGCCGATGAGGCGTGGAACCAGAATCGTGGCTTGGCTTCCTCCGGGCACCTCGACAGTGATTCCTGCAATCTCTTCCACAGGCCCCTCCTCTCGCTGAACCCGCGCCTGATCTTCGGTACGAATGGGGAGACGGCCCCGAGGCCCGCGATCATCACGGGGAGCCCGATGGTATCGTACAGGAATCGGTCAGCGGCACGCATTGCTCACTCTCCCTCCCGGGACCATGTCTCCGGCCGGCTCCATGAGGCGTGAAGCGGCCTCTACGACCTCCTCGACCGTCACTTCCTGCATGCACATGTGGTGGCCGAGGGGGCACTTGTCGCTTCCGATGTGGTGGCAAGGCCTGCACGGGATATCCGATGAGACCACCTCCGAGGTGGCATGATATGGATAGAAGCCGAGTTCCCGTGTCGTCGGCCCGAAGACGGCGACGATCGGCGTGGACAGGGCAGCGGCCATGTGCATGAGGCCGGAGTCGTTGCAGACCAGGAGGCGCGACCTCTCTATGACGGAGCCCGTCTCGAGGAGGCCCAGTTTCCCCGACATGTCGATTGCGGGGCTGTTCATACCCCTGACGATCGAGAGCGAAAGGGGCTGATCTTGATGGTCACCTATCAGTATAGGCACCAGTCGATATCTCTCGGCCAGGATATCGGCGACCCGTGCGAATCGTTCAGGCAGCCACCTTTTCGTCGCCCACCTGGCCCCGGGGGCGATTGAAAAATAAGAGCCGGGTCCCTCTTTGGCGCTATGGGGCACCATAATTGGGCAGGTGGAAGTGGACGGTCCGGTCTCTCTCTCCAGGATGGAATCGACCTCACTCCTGATAGTGTCCGGGATCACAAGGTCGAGCCCCTCGCCGTCCGGCTCGATCCCCATCGGCTCGAGCGCCATCAGGTAACGTTCGGGGATGGGATTCTTGAGAGAGGCGGCCTTCCAACCCGTTTGTATCATCAGGGTTCGTCTCAGGACTCCCTTCGGGTATTTTAACGTGCGGGTCGCCCCGATGAATGACCTCAGGACAAAGCTCCTTAGCGAGCGGTGGAGGTCTACCAGGAGGTCGTAACGCCCCCTGAGCCGCCGGGCCAGTCCCATGAGGCCCCCGAGACCCGTGGATGAATCCAGCCGGATTATCTCGTCGACGTTCTCGTTACAGACCAGGAGATCGGCATAGGCGGATTTCAGGAGGAAATGGACCTCGCTCTCCTGGTTCCGCCTCTTGATCGCCCTCAATACCGGCGTTGCAAGGAGTATGTCGCCGAGAGAACCGAGGCGTATTACCAGTATCTTCTTGTAAGGAGGTTCCATCGCCTTTTGAAAGAAGCGGAATTAGAAGAGTTCCATCTGTTCAAGGCTGGCCTGGGGACGTGGATTCGATCCGATGAATTCCTTGAGCCTCCGGAAGTCTTCACGAACTTCATCTATTCTCGAGCCGAGGTGCAGGGCGGCGGCGGGGTGAAACATCGGGAATAGGAAGTAGTGATCTATCTGGAAGGGACGACCTCTCACTTTTGAGATACTGACCCGCTTGCCCATGAGCGTCTGGGTGGCGTTGTTGCCCAGGGAGCAGAGGATACGAGGCTTGATGATCGCGATCTGTTTTTCCAGATATGGCCTGCAGGCCCGTATCTCTTCCGCTGTTGGAGTTCGGTTCTCGGGGGGTTTGCATTTGTTGACGTTCGTTATGTATACTTCTTGACGCTTGATCCCGATCGCCTCGAGGAGTTCGCTCAGGAGCCCTCCTGCCGATCCGACGAAGGGGAGCCCCTGAACGTCTTCATGATAGCCCGGCGCCTCGCCCACAAACATGATGTCGGCGTCGCAGCGGCCCGCGCCGAACACGACTCGGCTTCGGCTCTCGGACAGGATACAGCGCCGGCAGTCCTCTATCTCCCGGTGCAACTGGTCGAGGAAGGCCGCCTCGTCACGATTTCGTGGATGGGTATGACTAACGAGTGACATCTCTCAAGATGGGGGCATATTGATCGATCGGGCCTTGCATTCCATCACATGCAAGATAAAACAGGTCACCTACCGTGTCAATGGATTTATCTGCTGGTTGATTCTCAATACGGACATGGTTGACAGGATGCATCATCCAGTACAATTTTGTCATAAGGGCATATTCTGGTGCCACCTTTTCTTCTCGATAGTAGACGTAGGGGGTCTTTTCTATTGAGTGGTAAGGGGAATAAGGAAGGAAAGTGATATGAAGAGAGGAATAATACACCTGGTGTTACCGCTGGTCTGTGTCGTTTTTGGTGTTCGTTGTTCCACCTTCGTCATTGAACAGGGCAAGACAGGTGCTGGCCATGCCGCCGATATAAATTCAAGCATCGATCCGAAACTGCTTGTCCAGCGCTCTCTGGATGCCTACGGCGTTGCCGGCCTCGCAGGCGGGTTGAAGACCATGAGGCTTGAGAGCACGATAACGACTTACGACAAGGATGGAAACCCGACAAAAGGCCATGCAGTTGAAGATTACAGGTTCCCGGACAAGGTGCGAGCCGACATCGATATTGGAACGCGGAAGATCACGCAACTCTATGATGGACTCGATGCCTGGACAATCAAGGGAGTGCAGCGTACGAAAGGTCCGGACTTCATAGCGGAGGGCAGGAGGAGGAGTATCAAGCACATTCCGATTCTCCTCCTTCATGGTGCCATGGACGACCGTTCCATCCTCAGTGTAGTCGTCGCTGACACCCTTGACAATCGGAGCGTACTCGTTCTCAATTTAACTGATGTGGAGGGTGATCAGAGCAGACTCTGGTTCGATGCTGAGACGTTCCTTCTGGTGAGACTGGACTATACCCTTTACTCAAGTCTTGGCGCCATTCCGGTACGCGTGATGATGGGAAGATACAGGGCGTTTGACGGTATCCAGACCGCCACCCGTGTCCTGTTCTATTACCGCGATGAACTCGTACAGGAGAGCCGGGTCATTGATGCCAGATACAATCCAGAGATCTCAGAGAAACTCTTTAGCCTGCCAGCCGGTAATCAATGACAACCCCTTCGATATCTGTTAGAAAGGGATGCTGTCAGGTCTACAAGTGGACCTGTTTCTCTCTGACAATATGCGTTGATACACTCACCATTGGTCTTATAATAACCATGATGTGGTGAATAGAATCTGCAGGGTAAAAAGAGCGGCGGGAAGGATTAATCTCTCCCGCCGCTGAGGACATTTTCTGTCCTGAACTGATACTACTTCTCGTTCAACACCATCCAACTTGCCGTAACATCCGGGTAACGGAGTTCAGGAGCGAATGGGCAGGGGCCCGGGGTGTTAGTATAGGCCAATTCGTCGATCCACAAGGTCCATCCGGTACCAGTGTTCGAGTACATATCCATCGTGTTGTCCAGGGGAGCATCGATAAAGAACCCCCAGTCGTGGCCGGATGGACACGGGTCAGTACTGGAGTTGCACCGGACATAACCGCCGTAACCAACCTGACCATTCATGACCATTCCGGAGACAGGAACATCGGTGCCGGCGCAATCGGTGTTTCGCCAGTAACCTGTAATGACGCCGTTGTTCAGGTTCAACTCGAGGCCATCGCAGTAGAGGTCGAAATCGAAGCACATCTGTGCCCTTGCTTCGGTCAAGCCGAGGCCAACCAAGAGGATCAATGCAATGGTCGCGGTAAGTAGATTTTTCATCTGTTTCTCTCCTTTGAAGTAATACTCCCTTAAAGA
>CAZNLH010000058.1:0-8092 GCA_964573995.1 uncultured Gemmatimonadota bacterium | reverse complement strand
TCCTGCCTCGTACGCTCTCCACCAGGCCCGAATCCCGCAAGATACCCATGATCTTCCCCACGTGCGGAAGCGAGAGCCCTTCCATCTCGGAGATCTCAGGGATCGTCAGGGGGCGGTCCCCATCGCGAGCCGCCAGGAGCATAAGGCACCTGAGGCCGTATTCTTCCGATGATGTAATCTTCATTTCAGGATCTCTCCCAATGATTCTCTACTATTTCGTATATTATAAATATAGAAAATCTATACTATGTTGTCAAGTTTATTTTCCCCTCTTCCCCCATTGACAAAAAGTTCTTCCAGCCTCAATGTATCTTGTAGTTATAATCTCGACAACCTGCATTCTGCACAAGGAAACCGAGCGATGAGACGAAAGATTCCACTTGAAGACTTCTTTAGGAAACCGGAGAAGGCCGCGGTGCGGTTGTCCCCGGACGGCACCCGCCTTGCCTACCTGGGGCCCTTCGAACGGCGCATGAATCTCTTCGTACGAGACCTCGAGACGGGCGAGGAATCACGCGTGACCTCGTCCCTCGACCGGGACATTGCAGGATACCTGTGGGCCGGAGATGATCGCCTCCTCTACTGGCAGGACCAGGGGGGGGATGAAAATTACCGGCTCTACTCCGTGGGTATTGACGGGTCCGATCCTCGTGAACTTACGCCCTTCGAGGGCGTCAAGTGCGAGGTGGTGGACGAACTTGAGGACCGCGACAACGAGGTCCTCTTCCAGATGAACCGCCGGGATCCAAAGTTCTTCGACGTCTACCGGCTCGACGTCGGCAAGGCAAAGATGACCCTGTTGGCAGAGAACCCGGGGAACATCCAGAGGTGGATCACGGATCACGAAGGCCGCGTCAGGCTGGCAACGACAACCGACGGCGTCAGGACGAGCCTCCTATATCGTGATACGGAAGACTCATCATGGAGCACGGTCGCCACCTACGATTTCAAGGAGACCGTGGAGCCCCTATTTTTCACCTTCGACGGCCGATCGATCTACGTCACCTCCAACGTGGGACGCGACAAGGCGGCCACCTGCCGGTACGACCTGCGTGCCGGCCTCGAGGCAGAAACTATCTTCGAACATCCCGACGTCGACGTCTCGGGCCTGTTGCATTCGAAGAGACGCAAGGTGGTCACCGGGGCGACCTTCGTGACCGACCGCCTCCACTACCACTTCTTCGACCCAGAGCGTCGCAGGATCCAAGAGTTCATCGACGAGAGGTTGCCGGAACGGGAAAACAGCCTGGTCTCCCACTCCCGTGACGAGACCAGGTACATAGTCTATTCCGGCAGCGACCGCACGCGAGGGAGTTATCACCTGCTGGACACCGACAAGTGGTCGCTCACCAAGCTCTTCGACCTCTCGCCGTGGCTCAGTGAAGAGGAGATGGCCCGGATGGAAACGATCACCTACCGGAGCAGGGACGGGCTCATCATACACGGCTACCTCACACTCCCCCCGGGGGAAGAGCCCCGAAGGTTACCGCTCCTCGTCCATCCACACGGCGGACCATGGCACCGGGACACGTGGGGATTCAACCCCGAGATACAGTTCCTCGCCAACCGCGGTTACGCCGTGCTACAGATGAACTTCCGGGGGTCGACGGGGTACGGCAGGGCCTTCTGGAAGGCGGGATTCGGCCAATGGGGATTGAAGATGCAGGATGACGTCACAGACGCCGTCCAGTGGGCAATAGACAGTGGCATCGCGGACCCGGCCCGGGTCGCCATATACGGCGGTAGTTACGGCGGGTACGCGGCCCTATCCGGCCTCACCAGGACCCCGGACCTTTACGCATGCGGCGTCAGTTACGTCGGCGTCTCCAACCTCTTCACCTGGATGGCGGCAATCCCTCCATACTGGAAGCCCTACCTCGAGGTGATGTACGAGATGGTCGGACACCCCGAGAGGGACGAAGATCGATTCCGCGAGACCTCACCGTTCTTCAACGCCGACCGGATACGCGCCCCATTGTTGGTTGCCCAGGGCGCCAACGATCCGAGGGTGCCGAAGCACGAGTCTGACCAGATAGTCAAGGCCGTCAAGGAACGCGGAATCCCTGTGGAATACATCGTCAAGGCGAACGAGGGGCACGGCTTTCAGAACGAGGAAAACCAGTTCGACTTCTACCGTGCCATGGAGCGGTTCCTCGACCGCTACCTTGGGGAATAGCGACATGCCGGGGTAAACGATACTATCCGGGCACGGTCGGGTGGCTAAAACCCCTTATGGTTAACAAGAGTCGGGCACCTCGTTCCTCCCTCGATCTTTCCATCGCCTCGCTCGCGAACACCTTGCACCCAGACCTGAATCTCCGTGGATGATCCTCTTAAAAATTGGCCGCGACCTTGAATTCCGGATCCGGCATCCTCTCCAGGTCTATTACTCCAAAACGCTCGTTTTCGTAGAGGGGCGCCCCGGAAAGGCGTACGAAGCGCCTATCGTAGACGAGCATACGGATGCCTTCGTCCTTGGCAATTTTCACGGCATTCGCGCCGTACAACCGGCCGAACGACTTCAAGTCGGGCGGAGACTGGAGGAGGACACCGAACCTCCGCATCCTGGCCCACCAGCGAAAGATGGTGCCTTCCGAATAATTGTGCGGGGCTCCGTCCTTGAAACTTCCATAGATACTGTGGCGCGAGAGACAACGAAACCCCTCGCGATAGAAGGGGGTCATGATAATCTCGTCTTCGGGGACGTTTTCCCTGCACCACACCTGCATGTCGTCCCACGGGCCCGTTCCGGTCAGGTCGTATATCCTCCCCGTCAGCCGGTGGGTGGAGAGGACCTGGTTGCCCGTGATCATGACTATCAGCACAAGCCCGATGCCTACGTAAAGATATCTCCAGCCTCTCACCCTTCTTAAAAAAATCACGAAGAGCGATCCGACGGCGATAATGACGAGGCCCCACCGGATGAGGCCGGGGCCATGCTCGACGACCGGGTATATCATCATGAAGTAACCCGCGAACAACCATATCATGCCCTTCCGCGCCTTGGGCATGCCCCTTAGCGAGGCTATGTGATCGGCAATGAAGGCGAGGGCGAGAACATATACGAAATAGGTGCATCTGGCCAACTGGAGTTGCAGGAAGAACTTGACCCCGAAGACACCAGCGAGGCCGAAGGTCGTCAACGCGATCATAGCGGCGATGATGACGGGCAAGACCTTGCGAAAGGCCGGGTGACGGCGAAAACGAAAGAACACGATAAAGACGAGCAGGGTATAGAAGTAACGCTCGGGAACCCACATAGACAAGAAGTAAGAGCGCCCCATTCGCATTCTCACCAACTCCAGCCAGAGGGATACATCAAAGGGACTGCTTCGCGCCTGCATTAAGTGCGTAAGTTGAAGCAACAAACTCGGCGAGGCGGCGAGGACCAATAGGACGCTTCCGGCCAATAACCGCCCTCTCCGTGCCCCCTTATACTCTACGATCAACTTCACAAAAAAGAACAGCGAGGCGTAGATCGCCGTGAACGGATGGAAAAGAAAGATCGAACCGGTGAGAATTCCACCCAGGATCCAGTAACCACGATCCAGGAGCACGTAAATGAACAACGTGACGCCGAACGCCAGGGCGCCCGGGTGAAAATAATGGTAGGCATTTAGTCCATAGAGGCCCATGGCCGGCGATTTCTTGCCGACGACAAGCATCGATAAAAGGATGATCCAACCCATGTTCCTCCCGAAAAATTGCCGGTAGAAGAGAAAGAGAGAAAGGGTAACGATCGCAACCTGGAGGAGAAACAAGCCCTTGAACAGTGCCTCAAGGCTGATCCAGTCTAAGAAGTGACTGAGAAATTTCCAGATATAGACAGGATGGGAGTTGAGCGTCTGAATCAGCAAGTCGTTGGCGAAGAGAGTCGCGTCGTGTTCGTGCAGGATGAAGGGGATGTAAGTTGACAGGTCACCGACGCCCAGTCTATAGCCTTGCAGGGCTGCCGCGACCAGAAAGAACGCAAGCAACAGAGGAGCCAGATAGGTTTTTAGAGGCCCATCCTGTATCAATTGATCCGGTTCCAAGGGAATGTGCGCCTTCCGCACGGGTGTCTTCAACCGACAGTGAGGACGGGGTTGCGGGCTTTCTCGATAGTCTAACCACGGGTTCACTCAACGTAGACAAGACATGACCTGTGTCTCGACTCCAAGTGCCCTCACCGCCTCCTGCCCGGGGCGCGGACACGGGTCCAGATGTTGACGAAGAAGAGGGCGATCCCTATTGCCTCGATCCATGCACCCACGAATGACAACCATGCAAGGACGGAGGAATCCAGCGACGCTCGCAAGGCCTCCCCGACGAACCTGGCAGGGACGGACAGTGCCATGAGCCAGTATACGACCACGGCGAGGTCCGGCCGGTAGTGCACGTCCTCCTTCGCCGGCTTGGGGAACATCCAGACGGCGATCCCCATGATCATCATCATGACGAAGCCGACCAGCAGCAGGTGGGTGTGTGCCGTTATCAGCAGGGGGTCGGGGTATACCCCTTGGACGTCCCTCCGGTAGATCATGTAGCCACCGATCAGGATACCCGTGAAGAGGAAAACGATACTTGTCTTGATGTACAGCCTGACAAGGCGGGTCATGGAAACGATCCCCCTTCCGCGCTGATTCTATTCATCTAACATGTCGACAAGGTCCATGGTGCGAGTGACGACGATATTCGGGCCGACTCCGAGATGCATCGGGGCCGGTCATCAAAGTACCC
Organism: uncultured Gemmatimonadota bacterium; assembly: GCA_964573995.1. Taxonomy (GTDB): domain Bacteria; phylum Gemmatimonadota; class CAZMKB01; order CAZMKB01; family CAZNLH01; genus CAZNLH01. Next base: position 3,373 of record CAZNLH010000058.1, on the reverse strand, counting down.
CCTCTTCCCTAAGCCACGCCTCGGTCATCTCCATCCCCTCGTCGAGGCCCACCCTGGGCCTGTAACCCAGGACCTCACCGGCCTTTCGTATATCGAACGTGGCCCTGTGGGTGAAGTAGCGTATATCCCGGGGGGTAAAGGCGCAGATCCTGAAGCCCGCCTCGCGGAGAATATCCAAGGATTTCCGCACCGCCATCACGAGGAAACCTCCAGGCTCCCACGAGGGCGTGTCTTGCAGCCTTTGGCGGAGAAAATCGACCGGCCGGAACAGTTCGGCCACGGCGATGGCAAGCGGCTTGGGACAGGATGGGGCCGATTCAATCCCGAGCATCCGCGCGTACCGGCCCACGAACTCACCCCAGGTGCATGGCCTGCCGTCGGTTATTATGAAGGCCTGGCCGGCCGCATTTCCATTCTCGCCGGCCAGGAAGATGGCATCGACCAGGTTGTCCACGAAAAGGGTGTTGCACGTGCCCTCTCCACTTCCGACCACTATCGGGTGCCTTGCCTGGAGCGCCCTGACTATCCCGAGTGACCATATCCTGGACCCGGGGCCGTAGACGATGGCGGGCCTCAGGACAACCACCTCCAGCCCCCACCTCCTTCCGAAGGAGAAGACCTCCTTCTCGGCGGCGATCTTGGAGTCGGCGTACGGATCGCCGGTGGGCCCGAGTTGTAGGCCCTCGTCGGCGCCGTCCGGCGGCCTCTGCCCGTAAACGGCGACGCTGCTCAGGTAGATGAACCTGGAGACCCCCGCCCCTCCTGAGGCCTCGAGGAGGTCCCGGGTCCCGCCGACGTTTACACGCACGGCCTCCTCCATCCCGAGCCCGAATGCGTGAGCACAGTGGAAGACCATTTCGCAGCCCGAGACCGCCTCTTTCAGGGCGCGCCGGTCGGTCATGTCGCCAAGTATGACCTCGAATCCCCTCGCAGACAGCCGAGCGGCCTTCTCCCTGCTCCTCGCGAGGACCCGGACCAGTGCCCCCTTCTCCCTTACGAGGCGCTCGGCCAGCCGGCCGCCGATAAAGCCGGTCCCGCCCGTGACGAGGACGCGACGGTCCGACCAGGAGGATTCCCTGGAAGGTTTCAACCTGTTATCCGATCACCCGGCCTGCTCGAACTTCCTCTTCGTGTCCCGGTAAAACTCGAAGGCCTCCTCCGGTTCCGCCTTCTCGTGTACGATCTTGCGGACCGCCTGGATCATCGCCACCGGGCACTCTGACTGGAAGATGTTACGCCCCATATCGACCCCGACCGCACCGTTTGATATAGCGTTGTAAGCGAGCCTGAGGGCATCCTGTTCGGGAATCTTCTTCCCTCCCGCTATCACTACCGGGACAGGACAGTTCCGGACGATTCCATCAAAGCCCTCGCAGTAATACGTCTTGACGATGTTCGCACCCAGTTCGGCCGCTATGCGGCAGCACAGTCCCAGGTAACGAGCGTCACGGCTCATCTCCTTGCCCACAGCAGTCACTGCCAGCACGGGGATCCCGACGTCCTGGGCCATGTCTATCAGGATCGAAAGGTTGTGGAGGGTCTGCTTCTCGTGGGGGGCACCGACGAATATCGACAGCGCCACGCCAGCCACGTTCAGCCGTACAGCCTCGTCGATCGATACCGTGATCTCCTCGTTGGAGAGGTCCTTGCCTATGATGCTCGTACCGCCGGAGACCCTCAACACGATCGGGATGTCCGTCGCAGGATCGATCTCCGTCCTCAACACCCCGCGCGTCAACATCAGTGTGTCGGCATAGGGGAGCAACGGGGCGACCGTCTTCCCAGGTTCCTCCAGGCCAGTCGTAGGCCCAAGGAAGTAACCGTGATCGATCGCCAGCATGACGGTCCTGCCGGTCTCAGCCTTGATTATCCGCGACATCCTGTTCTTCATGCCCCAGTCCATGTCGGCATCACTCCTTTCATGTCCTTATCGAGGTTCAACGCTGTGGTTCGATTACCACCTTTAGGGAATCGCCGGCCTTGGCCACGAGTTGAAAACCAGTGCCAGTTTCTTCGAGCGGCAACCTGTGCGTTATCATTTCCTTCACCCTTACCCTCCCGGAGCGGATCAATTCGAGTGCGGTGAGATGGTCATTCCGGTCGCCGGCGTAGGTGGTTGTGAGCGTGATATCGTTGCCCCAGAAGACATCGTTGAAGGGGAGGGGAATGGTAACTCCCGGCGAGGTCGGCGCAAAGAGGAGGATAGTGCCTCCCCGTTCTACCAGCCTCAATGCGCCCTCGATCGCCGACTGCGCCCCCGAGCAGACTATCACCACGTCCGCGAGAAGCCCGTTGTTCACCTCCCTCATGAGACCTTCCACATCCCGTTCGGCGTTTATGGAGTAGTCCGCGCCGAAGCGCTCGGCCGCCTCGATACGGTAAGGGTTTATGTCCGTTGCCATGACAAGTCTCGCACCCATGGCCCGCGCCAGGGATATGTGAAGGGAACCGGATATCCCGCTCCCGACAACGAGCACGCTCTGCCCGGCCTTTAGCCCTGCTCGACGTTGTCCTCTGAGCACACAGGCCAGCGGTTCCGTGAACGTGGCTTCCTCGAACGAGAGGCCATCGGGGAGTGGGTATACACCGCGGTCGACGTTGATTGCGGGGATCCTGACGTACTCCGAGAATCCGCCAGGGTCGAATGTCGTGGACCTGAGGGTGTCACAGGAGGTGGTGTGCCCCGTAACGCAATAGTAGCATGTATAACAAGGGACATGATGAGAGGCAGCGACCCTCTCTCCCTTCCTGTACCGATCCACCCCATCGCCGACCCGGACAATGGTCCCGGCGATTTCATGTCCCAGTACGAGCGGTGCCTTGTGGATCCGGTACCACTCCATGACGTCGCTGCCGCAGATACCGCTCGCCTCGATCTTGACCAGTAGTTCTCCATCGCCGATCTCCGGCACCGGCATCTCTTCGATCCGGATGTCACTGTTATTGTAGTACATGGCGACGCGCACGATTGCCTCCTTCTATTATCCGTTTCGAGACGTACACATTATATATCCGCCGGCAATTCCCTGTCAATAGAGACAATAACTTGCAAGACCCATCTCCGATTGATACGCGGCGCCTCGGCAGTCGAGTGCTTGCAAGTGTAAAAAGGGGATGGGTCTGAACGTTGCGATCTCGGACAGGCCAGGATGGATTCCCCCATCACCATTCCCGCAAGTGATCCGTGGCAGACGGGACCGGGAACAGGCAGGAATTACAGTAGAGGGCAGGAACAGTGCCGGGCAAAGAGACGGGACGTCATGAGGGCCGAGCAGAACTGCCGGCCACGCCCTTGTACCACACAAGAACTACTAAATATAAGGCGACCCCAGGGGGAGTCGAACCCCCGTTGCAGGATCGAAAATCCTGAGTC
>CAZNLH010000057.1:0-8546 GCA_964573995.1 uncultured Gemmatimonadota bacterium | reverse complement strand
CCATACCATTATTCTTGGATGATAGAACTCGTTATGAATGGATCTGGTTAGAAATGGATGATAGAGAGAAGAGCCCAATAGAATTTGATTTTGATGAGGCTATGAGCCTGTCCGACTAATAGTCATGCATAGTGCCATCATAGCGAGTATTGGCCTTACGTCCTGTAGAGACGGAAGGAGAGGCCATGAACAAGACCTATCGCCCCTATGAGCCGGATCAGCCGTTCCTGCTGTCGCCGGCGCTGACCGATCGGTTGCCCGAGGACCATCTGATTTACCTTATTCGTGATGTAGTCAGTGATCTTCATCTTACTACAATTGACTCGGTGTACGAGCGATAGGAGCGAGGTCATCCGTCCTATCATCCGCAGATGACGGTGTCGGTATTGCTCTATCCGTATTGCCTGGGGGTGACGTCGAGCCGTATGACCGCCAAGCGGTTGGAAGAGGATGCGGCGTTTCGGGTGTTGGCGGCGAACAACGGGCCGGACTTTCGCAAGCGCCATCTGGGTGAGTTGGCGGGTCTCTGCGTGCAGGTGTTGCGCTTGTGTCAGAAGGCAGGCGCCTGGTTAACTGGGCCATGTATGGCTCGATGGGACGAAATTGAAGGCGAGGAGTTATACGCCTATGAAGCGTGAGGAGCCTCGCCTTATGTCGGAGGTGGAGGAGAGCCGTGGGTTCACCGGGCGGGTGCGGGCTCTGTGTATAGAGTGGGTTGAGCCCTGGCTGTATCTCCTTCTCACGAGACGTTGGATAAGGTCGTGAGTATGGAGGGCAATCGGGTGGGAAGTTTTGTGAATCCTGATGCGCGCTGGGGCCATAAGAGCAGGGAGAAGCCGTTTTTTGGTTACAGGGTCCACACGGTGCAGGATGAGAGTCGGATCATCACCATCCAATGCCGCTTTCGTACCGGAAATCGCCCCCCTTCTCCCTTTCGGTGAGGTTGGATGAGATGAATCGAGAAAGCAAAAAGGGGAAATGAAGGCCAAAAGACGGTAAGTAACCTGCCAGGGTCAGAGACCCCTAACAGCCTGCCTCTGCAAGATCGGCTTTTTCAACAACCTCTTCAATCTTCGCTTGACAAACATCAACCCCGGTGATAACTTCACGCACGGGGGGGAAACCAGGCCTTTACCAATCCAACCGATTCATCACCTCCCGCGCGGCAGGGATCCGTGGAAAGGGGGAAAATGCGTTTCGCCAGGCGAGTGGAAGGCTTCGAGGCATCGGGGATTCGTGACCTCTTCGACAGGGCGATGCAGATCCCGGACGCGATCGATCTCTCCATAGGCCAGGCCCACTTCGACGTCCCGGATCCCATCAAGGAGGCCACCGTCGAGGCCATCCGGGCCGGCTGCGGCGGATACGGCAGCACCCAGGGCTACCCCGAACTCATCGACGCCACCAGGCGGTACCTGCGGGAAAAATACGGCCTGTCCGAGGACGAGCGGATCCTGATGACCACCGGCGCGACGGGGGCAATCGTGCTCGCCCTGCTCGCCACCGTCGATCAGGGCGACGAGGTGATGCTGCCGGACCCATACTTCATCCTCTACGAACGCCTTGTCCGCCTGTTCGGGGGAAGGCCCGTCTTCTACGACCTTTATCCGGATTTCAGGCTACGCGCGGACGAGGTCGAAAAACGGATCAGCGGCCGCACGCGCCTCCTCATTCTCAACAGCCCTTCGAACCCTACCGGGGCCACGTTCACGGCAGATGAGATAGAGGCGCTCGCCGATGTCTGCCTGAGGCGAGACGTCATGGTCCTGAGCGACGAACTCTACGAGATCTTCACTTACGACGCACCTCACGTCTGCATAAAGAGATTCCTCGGGCGAGAGAGCATATTAGTTGGCGGATTCTCCAAATCCTACGGAATGGCAGGCTGGAGGCTTGGTTGGGCCGCTGGAGCCGCCGATATCATAGACAAGATGCGGACGCTACAGCAGTTCGTGTACGCCTGTCCCCCGACCCTGGTTCAGAAGGGTTCCCTGGCGGCGTTCTCCGTGGACATGAAATCGCACATAGAATCTTACGGGCGCAAACGCGACCTGATCTATGAAGGTCTCGTGGCGGCGGGCTACAAAGTAGTGAGGCCCGGGGGGTCGTTCTTCATCTTCCCCGAGGTGCCGGGCCGAGACGACATCGACTTCTGCAAGGAGGCGTTGGCCAACAAACTCGTGGTCGTGCCCGGGCGTAATTTCAGCCGCAGGACGAGCCACGTGCGGGTCAGTTTCGCGGCACCGGACGAGACCCTTGAACGGGGGCTCGAGGTCTTTAGGAAGTTGGCGTGAAGACCTCCGGCCACCTTGCCGGATCCCCGCGGTGTCGGCAATCGGGTGGACAGTGTGAAGGGGCCGCCGCTAATGCTGCTGTTCGTCCCCGGGTATCACGGCCGTCGCCTCTATCTCGACCCTCGCACCGTCGTCCACGAGTTTCACCACCTGGAAGAGGGACATCGCGGGGTAGTGTTCCCCGATGACATCACGGTAGACACCTCCCACCTCCACCCTCGCCGATCGATATTCCTCCATATCCATGACGTACCACCTCATCCTCACTATATGCTCGGGCCGTGCACCAGCCTCGCGCAGTACAGCCACGATGTTACGCAGGGCCTGCCGCACCTGGTCGATGAAGCCATCGCCGACGAAACGGCCCTCCTCGTCCCATCCCACCTGGCCCGCCACGAATACCATCTTTCCCTCGGCCTTGATGCCGTTGCTGTACCCGCTCGGCCTCTTCCATCCCGCTGGTTGCAGTATCTCCATCTCCACCCGTTTCCTTTCGTTGTATGCGGGGTGTACCGGATAAATGGCTCATTGCCCCCCGGGAGGATCCTCACGATCGGAACGATCGGACGTCTCGCAGGGAATTGCCGGGCGATTTCCCTCACGCGCCGGAGCAGCGGCGTGGATCGCATCACCCTTCGACTCCGTGGTGGATACCTTCCCCGGGTCCGGACCCCCCTCACCGAGCGTCCGAACGGCATCCCGCAGGGTCACCCAGGGCAACAGGGCGCACTTTATCCTAACCGGGAATTTCCTGACGCCCTTGAATGCCTCGAGGTCACCGACATCTATCTCCCCATCCACCGGCTCGCCGCGCATCATGGCCTCGAAGACGCCAAGGACCCTTCCCACCTCTTTCAGGGTCTTCCCCTTTGACTGCTCCGCCAGGATCGAGCCCGAGGCAACGCTGATGGAGCAGCCCCGCCCCTGGACCTCTATCTCCTCTATCCGATCCCCCGCCAGGCGCAAGGCTATCGACACCTCGTCCCCGCACACCGGGTTGAAGCCCTCGTTGCGGACTTGGGGATCCTCAACGTGCCCTCTCCCCCGGGGGTTCCTGTAGTGATCCAAGATGATCTCGCGGTACAATTCATCCAGGTCCGGCTCAGGAATCGGCATGGCCGAAGTACCTCCTCGCGTACTTGATACCCTCCACGAGCGCGTCCACGTCGTCGCGATCGTTGTAAAGATAAAGGCTCGCCCGGGCGGTCGCAATAACCCCGAACCTGCGCATGAGGGGCTGAGCGCAGTGATGTCCCGCGCGGATGGCGATCCCCTCCGTGTCGAGGATCGTGCTGAGGTCATGGGGGTGAATATCGCTATCCACGAAGGATATCACCCCGCTTCGCAGGGCCGGGTCGTCGGGCCCAAAGACCTTGAGGTAGTGCAGCCCCCTCAGTCGGTCGAGCGCGTAGGCCGTGAGTGCCACCTCGTGTTCATGGATCCTGTCCATCCCCACCTCATCAAGGTAGTCGAGGGCAGCGGAGAAGGCTATTACCGACGCTATGGCTGGCGTTCCCGCCTCGAACTTCCACGGCACCTCGTTCCAGGTGGCTCGATCCAGGTATACCTCCCTGATCATCTCCCCCCCACCCATGAAGGGTTCCATCTCATCCATCAACTCTCCCCGCCCGTAGAGGACCCCCACGCCCGTCGGGCCGAGCATCTTGTGGGCGGAAAAGGCCAGAAAGTCGCAACCGAGATCCTTCACGTCGACCGGTATGTGGGGTACACTCTGGGCGCCGTCTACCAGGACCAGGGCCCCCATGGCGTGCGCGGCCCCGGCCAGTTCCCGCACCGGGTTGACCGTGCCGAGGACGTTCGACTTGTGAACGACCGACAGGATACGCGTCCTGTCGGTCAGGAGGTTGTCCAGGCGCTCCACCGCAAGTGTGCCGTCGTCGTGAACGGGGATATGGCGAAGCCTCGCGCCCGTCTCCCCGGCCAGGAGGATCCATGGAATAAGGTTGCTGTGGTGCTCCATCTCTGTCAGCAGTATCTCGTCCCCCTCCCGCAGTTGCCGCCTGGCATAGGCGTAAGCGACCAGGTTGATAGCCTCCGTGGCGTTCCTTGTGAAGACGATCTCCCGAGGATCCGCGCCGATAAAGCGAGCAACCCTCGAACGGGCCGCTTCGTAGGCCGCTGTCGCCTCTTCGGAGATCATGTAGAGGCCTCGATGGACATTTGCGTTATAATTCCTGTAATAGTCGCACAGCGCGTGGATCACAGACTCGGGCTTCTGGCTGGTCGCTGCGCTGTCCAGGTATACGAGCCTCTTTCCGTGTACCTTACGGTCGAAAATGGGAAAGTCGGCCTTCACAGGACGCTCAACCTCTCATTCACGCAACGCCGAATCTTGCCCTGTACCCCGGCCGGGATCCTCGTGAGCGTGGGTTCCAGAAAACCGCCGACGACCATTCGCAGGGCGTCGGTCTTCCGAATTCCACGTGACGCGAGGTAGAAGATCTCATCGGGATCGATCGGCCCCACGGTCGCCCCGTGGCTGCAGTGCACCTCCTCGTTAAGGATCTCGAGTTCCGGTATCGAGTCGGCGCGGGCGCCATCGGAGAGTAGTATATTCCTGTTCTCCTGGTAGGCCTCGCAGAATGGTGCGTCCTCCGAGATCCTGAGCAGCCCCGTGTAAGCCGACCTTGCCTCTTCCTTGAGGACCACCTTGAAATCGAGCCTGCTGTTCGTGTGCTGCGCCCGATGTCCGTAAACCGTGCGATGGTCCAGGCGCTGGTTCCCCTCGCCGAACGCGAAACCCACCAGTTCGCCCTCAGATCCCTCTCCCTCCATGAAGACGCCGGTGTCCATCTTGAGCACAGCACCGCCGAAAGAGGTGACGATCGTGTCGAGTCTCGAGTCCTCTTCCAGGCGCGCGAGAGAGGTCACATAGCCGCTGCACCGCCTGGAAAGGCGCTGGATTGCGACGTGGCTGACCCGAGACGATCTTCCCACAAAAAACTCGAGAACGGCATCGACCCGATGGAACCCATTCCGATCGTTTCGGCCTGAGTCCGCACTCCCAACGAACTCCGTGAATATCGTCGCCCGGCTCCCCCTGTCCGCTACCACGAGGATCCTCGGGGCCGAAAACCGTGCGCCGTCATCATGGGAGTTGAAGAGATAGATGGGCTCATCCAGTTCGAGACCTGCGGGGATGTAGAGGAAAAAGCCCCCGCTCAAGGCGGCGAGATTGAGTGCCTCGAATTTCCCCCCATCGCCCGGAAGGAGATTCGCCAGGTGGGGCCGTACGAGTTCCTCGTGTTCACGCGCCGCCTCTTCAAGGTCCATGAGTATCAACCCGGCCCCGGAAAACCTGCTCGGCAGGGATAGACCTTGCGTGCGCCCGTTCAGCGCTATCCCCACGGGGGAGTCCTCTTCCTCGAAATCGCCCGCGCACGCCTCACACCATGGCGACGCTCCATCGGCACAGACACGGCCGGCATCGCGTATTTCCTCCTCTTCCGGTAGAAGTGCCTTTGGATCGGTGTACCTCCATGCATGCGAGGTACGCTCGGGGGCAGGCAGGTCCCTATAGGCCTCCCACGCCCTCTCCTTCAGCGCGGTCAGCCACGCCGGCGGTCTCCCGTTCGCCCTTACCATCAGCCTATGCCCCCCTCCATCTCCATGGCTATCAGTCGATTCAACTCGACCGCGTACTCCATCGGCAACTCCTTCGTGAAGGGTTCGATAAAACCGTTCACGATGAGCAACCTCGCCTCCTGTTCCGACAGTCCCCTGCTCATAAGGTAGAACAGTTGTTCGTCTCCCACCTTGCTGACGGTCGCCTCGTGCTCCATTCGCGTGTCGTCCGCAGCGATCTCCATGGTAGGATAGGTGTCGGACCGGGACTCTTCATCGATCAGCAGGGCGTCGCAACGGACGTTTACCCTGCAGTCGTGAGCGTTCTTCAGTACCTTCGCAAGCCCTCGATAAGTAGTCCTGCCGTTCCCCCTGGAGATCGACTTCGAGGTGATGGTCGATGACGTCTTCGACGCCGCGTGGATCACCTTGGCCCCCGCGTCCTGGTGCTGTCCATGCCCTGCGAACGCCACGGAGAGTATCTCTGCACGTGCGCCCTCGCCGGCCAGGTAGACGCAGGGATACTTCATGGTGAGTTTCGAACCGATGTTGCCATCGACCCATTCCACGGTGGCATTCCTGTGGGCCACTCCCCTCTTCGTCACGAGGTTGTAAATGTTCCGAGACCAGTTCTGAATGGTAGAATACCTTATGTACGCGCCTTCGAGCGCTATCAGTTCCACGACCGCCGAGTGGAGGGAATCGCTGGAATATACCGGGGCCGTGCATCCCTCGATATAGTGAACCCTGGACCCCTTGTCAGCGATAATGAGGGTGCGTTCGAACTGCCCCATGTTCTCCATGTTGATCCTGAAGTATGCCTGCAGCGGGATCTCCACCTCGACCCCGGGGGGGACGTATATGAAGGAGCCGCCGGACCATACCGCGCTGTTGAGGGCAGCGAACTTGTTGTCGGTAGGGGGAATGACCGTGGCGAAATATTCCCTCACTATGTCACCATGTTCCCTCAACCCGGTGTCCATGTCGTTGAAGACGACCCCCCGCTTGGCAAGGTCAGCCCTCATGGAATGGTAGACCACCTCAGACTCGTACTGGGCGGATACGCCTGCCAGGAACTTGCGTTCCGCCTCGGGAATCCCCAACCTGTCGAAGGTCTTCCTGATATCCTGCGGCACTTCGTCCCACGTGCGACCCTGCTTTTCCGTGGGCTTGACATAGTAATAGATGTTGTCGAAGTCGATGTCATTCAGGAGTTCCGTGTTCCCCCACCTTATCATCGGCTTTGACAGGAAGATATCCAGTGCCTGGTGGCGGAACTCCCTCATCCAGCCAGGTTCCTCCTTCATCCTGGACATCATCTCCACCACCTCGTGGTCGAGTCCCCTCTTCCCCTTATGGAAATATTCAACGGGGTCACGAAATCCCCACCGAGCGGCATAGTCTTCACCGATCTCCATGACGCCCTTCTTGTTCCGTTCAACCTGAGTGTCCATGCCCATTGACCGTCCTTCCATCGCCTCAAGGCCTTGCGTGTTCAAGGGTCTCGTATCCGTGCCTTTCAAGTTCAAGGGCCAGTTCGGGTCCACCTGAACGTACTATCCTCCCGCCCTTCAGGACGTGGACGCGGTCCGGCCTCACGTGTTCGAGGAGGCGTTGATAGTGCGTAACGAGGACCAGGCCGACGTCTTTGCCGCACACGCGGTTTATCCCCTCTGAGACGGTCCTGAGGGCGTCTATGTCGAGCCCTGAATCGGTCTCGTCCAACACCGCTATCTTGGGCCTCAACAGTGACATCTGGAGCATCTCCAGGCGCTTCTTCTCACCGCCCGAGAATCCATCGTTTACGTAACGGCCGATGAAGGATGGATCGATCCCGAGGAGTTTGGACTCCGCTTCGAGTTCTCTTCTGAACTTGAGGACCGGCACCTCCTCGCCGCGCCTTGCGCTCACGGCGGCCCTGAGGAAGGTGGATACGCTCACGCCGGGTATTGCAACGGGGTATTGAAACGCTAGGAACATTCCCCGTCTCGCACGCTCGTCCGGCGGGAGGTCCGTTACGTCTTCACCATCCAGGTGAATCCTTCCCCTGGTCACTCGGTATGAAGGGTGGCCCATGAGTGCGTTCGAAAGCGTTGTCTTTCCGGAACCGTTGGGGCCCATGACGGCATGCTTTTCGCCTCTCCCCACCTCCAGGTTGATCCCCTTCACTATTTCCTTTCCATCGACCTCCACATGAAGGTCTTCGCATGACAGTATCACATCCTTTTTATCACGCATCTATCGTTCTCCTTCGCGTACCTTAGGGGCCTCTTTACCGGTCGATACGGTCCGGCCGCGGACCCCACGATCGGCCTTGGCCCTCTTTACCGGCCCTCGTCTCTTTCGGTCAAGCAGGCTTCGAGGCGAATAGGACGCCGCGATCCGTTTGCTACCCAGGTCCGCCAGGGTCACCTCGCCGAGGAACCTGTCCATGATCAGGACGAAGGCCTCCCAGAACGACTGTATCGAACAATCTCGTATGTGGACACAATTTTCCGATTTCCTTCCCTCCTTGGAGCAGAAGTCGAGGTTCAGGAGCCGACCTTCCAGGGAACGAAATATCCGGGATAGAGTCAACTCTTCAGGTGGGTATTTCAGGATATAGCCACCGCTCCTGCCTCGTACGCTCTCCACCAGGCCCGAATCCCGCAAGATACCCATGATCTT
>CAZNLH010000056.1:1501-8607 GCA_964573995.1 uncultured Gemmatimonadota bacterium | reverse complement strand
TGAGACCACGTCGTGATCTCCCTCCGTCTTCCCTGCACCGGTTCCCACCACTTCTATCTCGCCATTCTCCAACATCTTCTGGTACCTGTAGGCGCTCCTCCGTATCTCGTCCTCCATGTATCCCTTCTTGACCGCCTCCAGCGCACCACCCATCGCATCTATGCGATCGATCAACGCCCGCGCCCTCGACTCCAATTCGCTCGTAAGCGCCTCAACGAAGAAGGAACCGCCCAGGGGATCCGGCGTATCCGCCGAACCGGTCTCCCCCGCCAGGATCTGCTGTGTCCTCAGGGCGACGAGGACCGATTCCTCCGTCGGAAGGGAGAGGGCCTCGTCCATGGAGTTCGTGTGAAGGGACTGGGTCCCCCCGAGTATTGCGGCCATCGCCTGGTACGCCACACGGACCACGTTGTTCACCGGCTCCCGGGCGGTCAACGTGACTCCGGAGGTCTGGGTATGGAACCGCAGGCGGCAGGACAGGTCCGAACGGGCACCGAAGCGCTCCCGGACTATCCTGGCCCAGAGGCGTCTCGCTGCCCTGAACTTGGCGATCTCTTCGAAGAATTTGCTGTGGCAGGCAAAGAAGAAGGATACCCTCGGGGCAAAACGGTCGACCTCGATCCCACGCGAAATCGCCGCATCGAAATAGGCTACGGCGTTCGCCAGTGTGAAGGCTATCTCCTGCACGGCCGTGGCGCCTGCCTCCCTCATGTGATAGCCACTGACCGAGATCGGGTTCCACCGTGGACAATTCTCGATGACATATTCGATAAGGTCTACCGCCAGCCTCATCGAGGGATCAGGTGGATAGATAAAGGTACCCCTCGCCACGTACTCCTTGAGGAGGTCGTTCTGGACGGTCCCTCGGACTTCTTCCATAGATACCCCGCGGTCTTCCGCGATGCAGAGGTACATCGAGAGGAGTATCGGGGCGGTGGCGTTTATGGTCATGGACGTGCTGACTCTGTCCAGTGGAATCTCCTTGAAGAGGTCCTCCATGTCCCGCAACGAGTCCACGGCAACACCGACCCTTCCCACCTCGCCGAAGGCCCTCGGATGATCGGAATCGTATCCCATCTGGGTCGGGAGATCGAACGCAACGGAGAGGCCCGTCTGCCCACGGTCGAGGAGAAAACGATACCTCGCGTTCGTCTCCTCCGTCGTCCCGAAGCCCGCGTACTGGCGCATCGTCCATCGGCGGCCGCGGTACATATCTGGGTAGATACCGCGGGTGAAGGGGTACTCGCCCGGCCGCCCGATTTCCGACTCGACGTCGATCCCTTCAAGGGCCTGCCGGTCATAGAGGGGCTCCACGGGAATCCCGGAGGAGGTCACGAACCTCCTTGAAACGTCCTTTTTATCTTCATCCATCATTGTTCCCTCAGCGGCGGCGCAACATGGTCAGGCGAAGGTGCCGGCGGGAGGTGCATCCCATCATTCTATCACAACAAGGACCTGGCCCTGGTCGACGGGCGAGCCCTTTGCAACCTTGATCTCCTTCACCACGCCCCGGGCCTGGGCCCTGAGTTCGTTCTCCATCTTCATCGCTTCCATTACCACGACACCCTGCCCAACGTCAACCTCCTCACCCTCCTCGACCTCTATGTCCACGACCAGCCCGGGTATCGGCGCGACGATGTCCTTGTGACGGACCTCTCTCCTGTCGGCGATTCCCAGGTCCCTGATCCTCTTTCTCCGCTCGGAGAGGACCTCGAAGCGATATTCCCTGCCCCTGACGTTCAGGATGACCTGGTGCTCAACCTCTTGAAAAGAGCAGGGATAAGAGCGGCCATCGATCAGGAGGTGGAAAAACGGCGACCCGGGCTTCAGGGAAAGGTCCACCGCCATCTCCCTCTCGCCAGACCTCACGCGTATGCCCCGGGCGCCCTCCTCGTATTCGAGAACACGACCTTCTCCAGCCCCTCTTATCCAGAATCGCTGCTTCAATGCCCTCGCCCCGACCCCCTCAGGCGCCTCCACTTATCAAAACCACCCGTGGACGCCTCGAGGCCCGTCCTGTGCCAGTTGGCCTCGCAGGGCCGGCCTCCAGCCTCTCCCTCGGTGGAGACATGGACATGGCCGCGCCCCTCCTTCACGTGGGCGATCAGGGCCGCCACCTGCACCTCGTCCTCCATCGCCCCCTCCCGATCATGAGAGACCTCTCGGAACTCCTTGTCGAGGAAGCCGGTATCATAATCTCCGGAGACAAACCCAGGGTGATCCATCACCACGCGGTGAAAGGGGATAGTGGTCTTGATCCCGGAGACACGGAACTCTTCCAACGCGCGCCTCATCCTCGCAACGGCCGCCCCACGATCCTTCCCCCACACCACGAGTTTTGCGAACAGGGGATCATAGAAGAGGGTGATGTTGCTGCCGGCGACCACACCGCTATCGACCCTGACCCACGGACCCGCAGGCGGCTCGTACCCTTCCAACACGCCCGATGACGGTAGAAAGTCGTTCTCCGGATCCTCGCTCGATATACGGCACTCTATGGCGACCCCGTCGGTCCTGATATCGTCCTGGGAAAGGTTCAATCCCTCTCCAGCGGCTATCCTGAGTTGCATCGCGACGATATCGACACCGGTGATCATCTCTGTTACCGGGTGTTCCACCTGGAGCCGGGTGTTCATCTCGAGAAAATAGAACTCTCCCTCCTCGTTTCTGAGGAACTCCACCGTCCCGGCGTTCGAGTACCCCGCCGTTCTTGCCGCCTGGCAGGCCCATTTCCCCAGCATTTCCCTCGTCTCATCCGTCACGACGGGTGAAGGCGCCTCCTCTATCATCTTCTGGTGACGGCGTTGAATCGAGCACTCTCTCTCACCAAGGTGAATCACGTTGCCCAGGCCGTCGGCAAGGACCTGTATCTCTATGTGACGCGGATTGCCGAGGTACCGCTCAAGGTAGATCCGCCCGTCCCCGAAGGCCTTCATCGCCTCGCTCTGTGAGAATCTGAAGGCGTCGAGGAGTTCCTTCTCCCCGCGAACCACTCGCATCCCCTTGCCCCCCCCACCCGCAACGGGCTTCAGGAGGAGGGGGAACCCCACATTCTCGGCAGCGGACAGGGCATCCTCCGGTGTGAGCACGCCCTCCATCGTCCCCGGGATGACCGGGACACCGGCCTCCCGCATCGTCCGTCTCGCCCTCGCCTTGTCTCCCATCTTTGCCATCGCCTCGGAGGGCGGGCCTATGAATACAAGCCCCGCCGCGCGGCACCGCTCGGCGAAGGTGGGGTTCTCGGCAAGGAAACCGTAACCCGGGTGGATGGCATCAGCGCGTGCCCTGATCGCCGTGGAGATGATCTTCTCCATGTCCAGGTAACTCTCCAGGACCTGGGGTCCGCCGATGGGATATGCCTCGTCCGCCTCCCAGACGGCCGGCGTATCACGATCGACGTCGGAGAATATCACCGCGGTCTCGACGCCGAGTTCACGGCATGAGCGTATGATCCTCAGTGCTATCTCGCCTCGATTTGCTACGAGTACCTTTTCGAACATCCGGCCCCCCAAAATGGGTTCTCAAGGATGGACCCTGGGACAAGTCGCAGGGCCATTACATCCTTCGGGCACCGGAGGGGTGAGAGCGGTACAGGCCTTCACAGCGGCAGATTGCCGTGTTTCTTGGGGGGGTTTTCATCCCGCTTGTTCCTCAGCATCTCCAGTGCCCCAACGAGAACGGGACGTGTATCCACCGGGTTGATGACCATATCTATGTATCCCCTCGAAGCGGCGATGTAAGGGCTTGCGAACTTGTCCCTGAACTCCTTGATACGCCTCTTGCGCGTCTCCTCGGGCTCCTTCGATCTCTTGATCTCGTCCCTGAAGATGATGTTGACCGCCCCCTCCGGCCCCATCACCGCGATCTCCGCCGATGGCCACGCCACGTTGAAATCGCCTCGTATGTGCTTGCTGTTCATCACGTCATAGGCCCCGCCGTAGGCCTTTCGAGTGATCACTGTCATCTTGGGGACCGTCGCCTCACAGTAGGCGTAAAGCAATTTCGCCCCGTGCTTGATGATTCCGCCATACTCTTGACCGGTCCCGGGAAGGAACCCCGGAACGTCCTCGAACGTCAGTAGTGGGATATTGAATGCATCGCAAAACCTAATGAACCGGGCCCCCTTTAGGGATGAGGCGATGTCGAGGACCCCGGCCAGGTGAAGGGGCTGATTGCCGATGACGCCCACCACGTGCCCCGAGAGCCTCGCAAATCCCACAATAAGGTTCCTGGCGTAATCGGGTTGAATCTCCATGATCTCTCCATCATCGACTACGTGACGGATGACGGACAGCATATCGTAGGGCTTGTTCGAGTTGGCCGGTATGATGGAGAGCAGTTCCTCGTCCCTGCGCTCCGGGTCATCCTTCGGTTCCCTGTACGGCGGATCCTCCAGGTTGTTGCTCGGCAGGTACCCAAGGAGACGGCGAATCTGGTAGAAGCAGTCCTCCTCGTTCTCGCACGCCAGGTGGCAGACCCCGCTCTTGGTGCTGTGGGTCGCCGCCCCGCCCAGTTCCTCGAAGGTCACCTCCTCGTGGGTAACCGCCTTCACGACGTCGGGACCGGTAACGAACATGTAACTGATATCTTTCACCATGAATATAAAGTCCGTAATTGCAGGCGAATAAACGGCGCCGCCGGCGCACGGGCCGAGGATGGCTGATATCTGGGGCACGACACCGGAGGCCAGGGTGTTCCTGAGGAATATCTCGGCGTAACCTCCGAGGCTCATTACCCCCTCCTGGATCCTCGCACCCCCGGAATCGTTGAAACCGATGATCGGCGCACCGTTCTTCAAGGCCAGGTCCATGATCTTAACGATCTTCTCCGCATGGGCCTCAGACAAGGAACCGCCGAAGACGGTGAAGTCCTGGCTGAAGACGTAGACAAGGCGGCCGTCGATCTTCCCGTAGCCGGTCACCACGCCGTCGCCGGGCACGATCCTCTTTTCCATCCCGAAGTCGGTCGAGCGATGAGTTACGAACCGGTCAAGTTCGACGAATGTACCGCGGTCGAGGAGGAGGTCTATCCTCTCCCTGGCCGTCAGTTTGCCCTTCCTGTGCTGGGCCTCTATGCGTTTCTCACCGCCCCCCATGGCGGCCTTGCGGTTCATCTCTTCAAGTTGCTGGATCTTCTTCTTCATGCTCATGTCTTCCTCAACGTGCTCAAGATACCCCGGCGATAGGCACCGTCGTTGCCTTCTCGATCGACCCGGCCGGGTTACTCGGCCCCCCCTCCCGCGGGGTCGAGAGGAGTCGATGTGGTGTCCGCCTCGCCACCCCAGCCGTGCACCGGAGATTCCCCTACGGCGCGCACCTTCCCGCCGGTGATCGTGAGGAGGAGGGGCTCCTTCAGGAGATAGCCGTCTTCGCCCATCGAAAAGAGGGCCGTGGCGCCCCGGTAATCGTGGAGGTCGGAGAAATCGATCGCGCGAGACCTACTCCTGCCGGGATGCCTGTCAAGTCCCCATTTTATCAGGTTCATCGCGTCGAAGCCGAGTGCGGCCACCCGGCTTGCCTCCTTGTGATAGACCTTCTCGTAGCGACTGCTGAACTCCCGGTAGGCTATCCTGGGGCTGTCCTCGAAGAAAGAGTCCGTAAAGAAGGCCCCCTCAACGTACTTGCCCCCCAATCTGGCCACCCTCTTGTTGTTCCAGCCGTTGGTGCCGAGTATCTGCACGTCATCCAGGCCGTAAAAACTGATCTGCGGGGCCAACATGGGGATCTCTTCGCTGTGAGCGGGTATGAAAAGCGCCTCGGGCGCGTAGTACCGGATCCGCTTCAATTCCACGTCAAAGGTGGTGGCGGAAATCGGATAGCCCTGGGCGACGAGCATCCGCCCCCCCAATTCTTCGACCCTCTCTATGAATGCCCGTACCATTCGATATCCATAGTCGTCCATCGGGAAAAGGGCAGAAAAATCGTGCAGCCCCAGGTCGTTGACCGCAAACTCCGCGATACGCGTGGCGAGCGATTCATCTATGAAGTTCAGCGTGTAGACATTCTCGCAGAGTTCGTGCAGGCCCTTCTCGGATGCGGTGGGAGATATCAGGGTCAGGTCCTTCTTCTGGAGGCTCAAGGAGGCCGCGGCGGTAGAGGAAGACGAAAGGGGACCGAGGATGGCGACGATACCGGGATCGGCCGAGACCTGATCGATGATGCCCTTGAGGCTCGAGAACCCTCCGGCCGTGTCATAGACCTCGAAACCCAGGCTGGCGCCTCCGCCACCGGTCGGCAGATGCAGCGCCAACTGGACACCTTCCAGGACCGCCCTGGCATACTGGGAATAATTACCGGTAAAGGGAAGAAGCAGTGCAACCCTTCCGCTCTCTATGCCCTTCCCCGAGGCCTCGTCCCTGATTTCCTTCGCCCTCCTTCGATCCGTCTCCCTCAGGGAACGCATCCTGATCCGAGAGATCAGCGCGAGGGCGCCTTCGTTGTCTCCGCTCCTCAACGCCCTCCCGGCCAGGGATACTTGGAGATAGGGTGTGAGAACGTGGCCGGGATTGGCCGCCACCGTCTCGCTCAGCACCTCGTCGGTCAGCGGGTCTGAGAGGTACTTGAGCAGGTCGTATACTTCATCGCCGAGGTCTCTTGGTTTGAAATCGGGGGGGACGACCGCCATCAGCAAGTCGAGGGCCTCTCTCCACCTTCCGGCCGCGGCGTAACGGCGCAAGATGGAGGAGAGGAGATCCTGGTGTTTCCCCGACGCTGCAGTCCTGCCGCCAAGTTGTTCGACAAGGTACTGCTTGAAAGCGAGAATTCTCCCGGAGGCCCGGTCGATGTTGCCGAGTTCGAGATCCGACTCGGTGGAGAAGACGAGGGCGTCGGACGTAAATTTCGTTCCGGGGTAAGTGTCGAGGAGCAGGTCGAAGCCCTTGACAGCCTCTGACCATCGCTCCGAGCGAAAATCGTCCATCGCCCCTTTATAGATCTCCTCCGCCCGCGCCGACTGCTCGGCCGAAGGAGACGCCGGTGAAACGGCTGGTTCGGGTCCCCTGGATGGGGCGCAGACCACGATAAGGGGCAGGAGCATGAAGACGAGCGCGGCGGTCTTGAAGGGATACCTCTTATTACCTTGCAATATGGCCTCAGAAGGTCGATGGG
>CAZNLH010000056.1:0-1401 GCA_964573995.1 uncultured Gemmatimonadota bacterium | reverse complement strand
CGCTCTTCGGTATCGATTTTCAGGACAACCACCTTGACATGGTCGCCCTTCTTCAGGATCTCTCCGGGATGCATGACACGCCGGGTCCACGACATGTCCGAGACGTGAACGAGGCCATCTATCCCCTCCTCGATTTCGACGAACGCCCCGAACGATGTCAGGTTCCTCACCCTGCCCTCGATAAGCGTTCCGGGTGGGTATTTCTCCGCCAGGGACAGCCAGGGGTCCGATTCGAGTTGCTTTATCCCCAGGGAGATCTTCTCGGCCTTGGGGTCGATGCTCAGCACCACGGCCTCGACAATGTCGCCAATCGCCAGTATCTTGGAGGGATGTCTTATGTGCCTGGTCCATGACATCTCAGATATGTGGACAAGGCCTTCAACCCCTTTCTCGAGTTCGACAAACGCCCCGTAATTCGCAAGGCTGACCACCTTGCCCCTGACCTTCTGGCCGACCGGGTACTTTTCCTCGATATTCTCCCACGGGTACGGGGTCATTTGTTTCAGCCCGAGCGATATCCTGCCCCTGTCGATGTCGATGTCGAGAATCTTTACCGTCAATTCATCCCCGATAGTGACCAGTTCGGAGGGATGGCTGATCCGTCCCCAGGACATATCAGTAATGTGAAGGAGCCCGTCCACACCACCAAGGTCTATGAACGCCCCGAAGTCGGTGATGTTCTTGACCACGCCCTTCCGCTCCTGGCCGATCTCTATCTCGGCAAGCAGCTTCCTACGCTGGTTATCTCGCTCCTCTTCCAGGAGAATCCGCCTAGAGACGACGATGTTCCGCCTGCGCTTGTTGAGTTTGATGATCTTGAAACTATACGTCTCCCCTATCAGGGAATCGAGGTCGCTGACGCGCCGGAGCCCGATCTGGGAGCCTGGCAAAAACGCATCGATCCCCAGGATGTTCACGACCATTCCACCCTTGATCTTCCGTGATATGGTCCCCTCGATCGGCTCATCGCGATCGTAACACTGCTTGACGTTGTCCCAGACCTTGAGAAAATCAGCCTTCTTCTTACTGAATACGATGACACCTTCCTGGTCCTCGAGGTTCTCAAGGTATACGTCTATCTTGTCCCCAACCGACACGGATTCGGGGTCCCTGAATTCGTCGAGGGACACTGAACCCTCGGACTTGAAACCCACGTCAAGGATCACGGAATGCCCCTGTATCTTCATCACCGTCCCCTGCACAACCTCGCCCTCGGCAATATTGGTGAAGGTCTCATCGTAGAGTTTCGCCATCTTCTCGTACTCTTCCGGGGTATACCTTCCACCATCATACAGGTCCGCCCTGACCTTGAGCCCCGACGAAGTCATGAAGACGGTCGGCTTATCATCATCACCGAGGAGGGGATCAGCCCCCTGCTTCTTGTCCCCTGAAGCCACAGGG
>CAZNLH010000055.1:0-8887 GCA_964573995.1 uncultured Gemmatimonadota bacterium | reverse complement strand
CGTATCTCATCGGGGTTTATCTTCCCCCAGGAGACGGCCTCGCTCGGGGTGGCGCCGCTCAAGCCCCCCCAGTGGGGCGGGTCCACGGTGACCTGGATGTCATAGTCATGGCCACGGCTCTCGAGGCCCGAGATCTGCCCGAGGAATGGTTGGGTCTGTAGGTAGAAGTTTTTGGGGGATCCCCCGCCGAGTATGATGACGCTGTTCCTCTCGGCATGCATGACTATGGAGGCGGTCTCCAGAACATCGAGGTTGGGATCGACTATGATATCGCCGCCCTTGATATGCAGGTAGGCCAGGTTCATGCCTATCGAGGAGTCTCCCGGCGAACTCGTGTAGATGGGGAGGTGATGCCGGGCTGCAGCGGCCAGGAGGGACTTCTCTGGGTGCGGGGCGTCGGCGATGATCTTGTTCCCAAGGTGGCGGTGCACGTCGGCGGTCGAGAGGGGATCGGAGCCCTCCAGGTCGGCCATTGCCTCCTGGACGAAGCGGTCGGTTTCCTTGAGTAGTCCTTCCGTGATGAAGATATCGTATATCCTCTCGATGCCCGCCTTGAGGAGTTCGCGGTCGTCCGCGAGGAAGTCGCCCTGGTGGACGGGGAGGCCGAGGGCGAAGTGTATGTCATGATAGAGGTTCGCCCCCGTGGATACGATCAGGTCGATGAATCCGCGCTCGATCAGCGAGATGACGGCCCCTCCCATTCCAGCGGGGGTCATCGCCCCTGAGAGGGTGAGGCAGATCGTTGTCTCCTCCTCTATCATCTTCCTGTAGAGGAGGGCTGCCTCTCCGAGTCGACCCCCCTGGAATGCCCCGTAGCGCCGGTATAGGTCGACCAGCCCCGTGACGGTCAGGCCCTCCGGTATTCCGGCCGGCTTGATCATCGGCTTTCCCAGGTACTTCTTCATTTCTCAAGGTCCACGAATACGGCCGCGGTGATGACGGTGGTCCAGCGGCCGTTCTTGTCGCCCCTGGCCGTCTGTGTGACGTTTGATGTCCGGTAGACCTTGCCGGAGGCCTTGTATACCTGTTTCCTCTCGTCCCAGGCCTTCTCCGGGTTGAACTCGATCCCCTGCGTGGTGGCCAGCATCGTGGCCGCCAGGTCCTCGCTGTAGTCACCGGCGATTGTGGAGGTCTGCCCGAAGGCGTGGTGTTCGGATAGATAACCGTAGCCGGTCCGGACGGCCGGGACCGCGAGCCCTATGGAGGCGGCTACCAGCCTGTTGGGCTCGTTGGTCTGGTTCCTGGCCATTACGGTGTATACGATCTGGCCCGGCCTGAGGCGTTCCAGTCCCCTCTTACGCGGAATGACCTTGCAGTTGGGCGGAAAGATGCTCGATACCCTGACCAGGTTGAACTTTTCTATGCCGGCGCTTCTGAGGGCCAGTTCGAAACTCTGTAGTTTATCGCGGTGTATCCCGCATCCCTTGGTGAAGAAGAGGTTCCTGGGAATCAACATCATCTCCTCCTCCGCTCAACGGATGGGCTCGACGTAGAACAGGATCGAGCCGTGTTTGACCTCCGTGGCGTCACCCGCGACTATCCGGGCGACCCTGGCCCGTCCCGGGTACCCCGGTTCGCCGGGATATACGATGGGATTGAAGCACTTCATTACCTCGACGAGCGCCATTACGGTCCCCCGTGTGACGACCGATCCCTCCTCAACGTAGGAGGGTGATTGGGGGCTGGGCCTTCGGTAGAAGATGCCGTCCGTCGGCGACCTGACCACGAACAAACCCGCCGCCATGCCTTGCCCCGCGCTCACGACCTTGTTCGCGTCCCCGAAGGGATGAGAGGGCCCGATCTCGCTCGTGGCGCGGCCCACCTGGAAGAGGACCTGCCTGAACTCCACGCGTTCCTTTCTCCTCGTGACCTGGAGGCGGGTAACAGTCCCGCTGACCCCCTCGGGAACCATTAGATGAAAGGGGCGACGCAGCACGGTGAGGTAACCCGCGAAGGAACCTGCCTGCACGTAAGTTCCGACGGTGGGCGGTCGGTCGTAGAGGCCGACGCCCGGCGAGAGGACCTCCGATTCCCCCTCTAATTCCGCCGATCTCCTCACCCCGCAGGCGAGCGGCCGGCCGACCAGCCTGGTGAGGTCCCTGCCTGTCGCCTCCATCGCGGTGCTCCTACAACTCGGTGAGTGCCTGGAGGTCGTGCATCGACCAGATCCTGGGGTTCTTGACCCGCCTGTGCCCGGTCGACTGGTAACACATCTCGATGACCGCCTCCAGGTATCTCCTTATCTCGTGCATGAATACCACCTCGTCAGTGTCCATCAGTGAGGCAGACCTCAGCGGGTACATGTCACGCGTGATCCGTCCCTCGACCTCCTCCATGCCCCTTCGTACCGCCTCTATCTCTTCCTGGTCCCTGGATATTATCTCGAAATTGTCGTCGAGTTTGGTCCTGAAGGCCCCGATCGCGAGCGTGCGCCCCTCCATGACGGCAAGGCGCGTGATCGGGGTGGAGAGTTGGAGCACGGGGTCGTAGGGTATCCCCGCCATCGCGTAATAGCCCGCCCCGGATGCCTTCCTGAGGAGTACGGTGATCATCGGGGTCTGGTTGGTCGAGTTGGTGTAGATGAGGTTCGATCCGTACCCGAGCAGGCCCTCCTTCTCGGCCTCGGGACCTATGTCGAAGCCGGATATGTCCTGCAGCCAGATGATCGGTATCCCGTCGTCGTTGCACGCCCTGGAGAACTGGGAGAGGCGGGCGATCCCCTCCCGGTATAGGATGCCCCCGGGTCGCTTTCGATCCGGTTCCTCCGGGTGGCTTACCAGGAATTGGTTGTTGGCGATGATCCCGGCGTAGAGGCCGCCTATCCGCGCGATCCCCGTGACAACCTCTTCTCCCTTGCCCGGGAGGACCTCCCAGAAGAGGCTCGAATCGGTGATCCTGGCGATCACCTGACGGATGTCGTAGGGCATGCGGTGGTCGCTCGGGAAGATCGAGCGGATCTCGGCAGGGTCGTACTTCGGGACATCCGGGTCCGCCCCGTATCTATAGTACGCCGCAGCCGAGGTGGGGAGCAGAGAGACATCCCTGCGGATCATCTTCAGCACGGAGGTGTCGTCCGGGCCGCGGAAGTCGGCGCACCCCGAGATGTGGACGTGGACGTCCGCGCCACCGATCTTTAGCGAGGTGATGTTCTGGGCCTTTCCCCCCTTGATGAGAGCGGCCCCCGCTATCACCATGTATGCCTGCTCGGTCATGTAGACCCTGTCGCTGATTATCGGCATGTATCCGCCGCCCGCTATGCAGTCCCCGAATACCCCGGCGATCTGCGGCACGCCGCCCGCGGAGAGGAGGCTGTTCATCTTGAAGATGTGGCCGGCGCCGGTCGGTCCGGGGAAGGACCTGCTCTGCTCCGGCAGGTAGAGGCCGCTGCAGTCGACCAGGTAGATGACCGGGATCTTTAGCCTCAGGGCAATGGCCTGGGCCCGCTCTATCTTCTCGGGTGTCCGCGGCCACCAGGCGCCGGAGGCCACGGTGTTGTCGTTGGCGATCACCACGGTGTATCTGTCTTCCACGCGGACGAATGCGGTCACGACGCCCGCTCCCGGACTCTTCTTCTTGTCTTCGCCATCCCCGAACTCCAGGCCGTAGTTGACGAAGGTGCCTATGGGAAGGATCTCGCTGTCCGGGTCGCGTAGGATTTCGAGGCGCTCCCAGGCCGTGAGTTTGCCCTTCTTGTGGACACGATCGACGTACTCGGGACCCCATCCCTCACGCACCTCTTCGCGCCTGCGGGCTATTTCCTCCTCGAGGGTCTCCATCGTCCCCGCGTTCGCGAGCCTCTCTTCCTCGGACAGGAACGATTCGATCGGGCCCCCGATCGGCTGCAGAAAGACCTTGGCCATATCTCCCCGGCTCCATGGTTGATTGACGGCGATGCTTGCCGATTGGTGATGGTATTACACGGAGGGGTTCTTGTCAAGTCCGAGGGTGGTCATGAAGCATTTCAAAAGGGCAATAGTCACTGGAACGAGGGCTATCAATTGCATGACGGGCACCACCGATACGTGAAGGGCCTGCAGTAATGGGATGTCTTCTCCTTGTAAAACCGGAGGTCCTCCTCCGGGCCATCTTTTTCGATGATGACCGTCGGGACTAAGGCACCCCAAATGAGGGTTGCAATCTGGGGTCCTCTCGATGTTGGCCAAGCCCGGCGCCGGAATTCCCTTGACATCGAAGTTCACAGCCGTTATTATCCCATTCGGCAGAGAGCAGCGGCCTCTCGACTTTAGAGGGATGCCGCCTACCCCGTTTCTCTATCCAGGGTCGACCGATTCCCAACGTGACCTCGCACCCGAGGCGCCACAAGAAGATCCGAAACACGACGTTCAGGTCTCTCTTTTTAATCTGGAGTCCATGATGCCATCCAGCGACAACCCCCGTTCAGCCTTGGCCTTAGACAGGATATACAATATGGATTGCCTCGAAGGCATGGCCTCGATGGAACCCCGATCGGTCGATCTCATCATCACGGACCCTCCGTTCGCGATCGATTTCAAGGCGAAACGCTCGAACTACAACCGTACAGGTGGTCGGGTACTCGATGGCTATAATGAAATCAAGCCGTGCGATTATGCCGCCTTCAGCGCGGACTGGATGCGGCTGGCGGCTCGATGCCTGAAAGAATCCGGCTCGATGTACGTCTTCTCCGGTTGGAACAACCTCAAGGACATCCTCGTTGCGCTCGACGAAACGGGGTTGACTCTCGTCAATCACATCATTTGGAAATACCAGTTCGGCGTCGTCACGAGACGGAAGTTCGTGACTTCCCATTACCATTGCCTGTACACCTGTATCGACGACACCAAACGCAAGTTCTTCCCATACTCCAGATACTCCAGGGAGCAGCGCGACCCGGACGGAGGCTCGGCGCATTACCGGGACAAGGAAGACGTATGGTACATCAAGCGGGAGTATTGGACCGGCAAGAAGAAGACACCGACGAAACTGCCGGCGGAACTCATACGGAAGATTCTCATGTACTCGAGCGAACCGGGCGATGTGATACTGGATCCTTTTCTCGGTTCAGGCCAGGTGGCGGTCGTTAGCAAGATGGAGAACCGTCGATTCATTGGCTTTGAAATCGTGCCGGAGTATTTTCGTTTTGCCAGGGAACGACTGACAAGCGGAAAGTACCGGCTCGATTCGGATGATACGAAATCAAATACCATCGACGAGGAACAAGGGGACCTCTTTGGCGACGGCGGTCGGAGGGAGGAGGATGTGCAGGAACCCGCGCTCACCCCGAGACGCGATCGATGACCTTCGATGAATGGCTCCGTTCCTTTCCGTGGCTCCACCAACCGAACCGCCAGTGCCTCGTGAGCACGGACCTGGACGGTGTATCGTGCGCTCTGCTCCAGTCGATCGAACTCAACTGGAGTACGGTTGGAACATACGACGGCAAGCTCCTGACGTTGTACGTCCCGATCGGTCGAGTCGACTGGGAAAACGTCGTGTTCATCGATGTGGAGGTCCTGCGATCATCCATCCACTCGATCGGAAATCATCTCTTTGCCATGGATGGGGATGATGTCCGATTCCTTCGAAGCGAGTTTCCTCACTGCGCAAGTCCGAACCTGTGGAGAGGGATCAACGTCAACGATTCTTTTCAGGGAAAGTATCCGTTCGGCACGCTGCCGTTGCTGATCGCTTCCCATGCTCTTCGAGATGACGCATTCGACCTTCATCGTTTGTGGTTAGCGTTGATGCTCCACACCGACTCATCGCTCACAAACGCGGCAAGGTACCAGGCCAACGCGTTGGACTGGCTTGCGGCAATGGACACGGGAGGACGGGTGCCCGGTCTGGATCGCATGTGCCGAAGGATCAAGCGGACCCCCGGAGAGACGATGCTCTCCCTGCTCGATGAGGTGCAGAGATGGGCTGCCGAGGCCGGCTTTGGGGGACTTCAAAGGCCCTGTCGATTCGACCCCCGAAACCCGGACGAAAGTGCCCGGATGGTGACACTGATCGAAAAGATGACGGACGAACTGGGAGTGTCTGTTTCACTGCCGTTCGGCTCGGTTCCGATCTATTCCGAGGAATTCGAGACCTGTTCCCTGGCGAATCACACGGTCGGGCGCAGAAGGGATGCATTCGCCCGGGCCCGACGACTCCGGGCGCTGTCCATGGCGGCGACCGGCCGAACGGCCACGGGACTGAGCGTGACTCGACCGAACGCGGACTCCCCTATCGTGCCGTTGAGATAGACGATGAGACGTTCAACGACCATTCTCTTGCCGGCCCTCGCCGGCCTGCCGACGGCCGCCTGCGCCCTCTACTGCCTCGTCGTATGGGCGCCGGCCCGGGGGGGTGAATTCTCCTGGTTCAACCTCGACGTCTCCCTGATCTGCTGGACCTTCTGCTCGACGGGGATCCCCGCCCTGGGCTATGCGGCCGTCGCGGCGGGGCTCGCCTCGATGATCGGCGGCCTCCTGGCGACCCGGGCCACCGCCGGCCGGCACGTCCTCCTCCTTTCCGGGATCCTCCTCCTCCCTCTCGGCCTCCTCAACCTCTTCGTCCTCCGGGCCATCGAAGACCGCTCGGCGTCCTGACGGGCCTTTCCCCAACCCGATCTTGGCGCGGTCGATCATCCACGGCTTGATGAAGGACTTCCCTCCGAGGAACTTGTCCTGGAGCCAGGCGCCTTCCCTTGCCAGGGACGCGGGAACGGTGCGGGTCTCCCACGATTTCCCGTGGATCAGCCGGGCGATCGTGTGCTGCAGTTCGTCGTAACTCAGCGTTTCGGGCTCTCCGAGGAGGAGCGGCAGGACCGGCGGCAACTGGAAGCGGCGTTCCACGACCTTCTCGATCGCATCGACGAGGTCGTCCATGTGCATGAACGCCTGGCCGTGTGAGGTCTCCCCGGAGTACAAACGACTGGCGAACTGGCGCTCGTAGATGCGCTGGATCTGGTGGGCCAGCGGGACAGAGCTGCACCGGTCATCGTAGATGCCGGAGATGCGCAGGAGCATGACGGGAATGTCGTCCCGCTCCTCCCGGATGAGTCGCTCGGTACGTACCTTCGATTCCGGGTATGCCCACGTGGGCTCGATCGGCCAGTCCTCGTCGATGAACTCACCGGGTTCCGCCGGCTTGTGCACCAGCATGGTACTAGAGAAGACGAACTGCTCGACGTGGAAGCCCAGGTGCTTCAGTCCGTGCAACAGGCGGCCGGTGCCGCGGACCGTGATCTCCTCGTACTTCTCGCTCGTCTTGCCGAAGAAATCGTAGTAGGCCGCGAGGTGGATCACCGAGGCGATGTTTTCCCCATGATGTTCACGGATCACCGTGAGCCCCTCCAGCACGCTGTCGTCCGAGGTGATCTCGATCGGCACCGCCACGCAACCGGGGGGTGGGGGGGCGGGGGCCTTGCGGTCGAAGCCGATGACGTGTTCGTACTTCCCGATGAAACGTTCCATCACCGCCCTGCCGATGGATCCGTTCGAGCCGGTGACCAGGACGATGTTTCCTTTCGGTTTCATCTCTCTCCCCCTTTTCGGCGAATTCTACGGTAGAACATTCGGCGTGTCAATGAGTTTCTGCCCTGGGGCCCGAGACGCCACCCGCAGGTTATTCGGAAAGGACGGAACGGATCGTTGCATCGTTGGACCATGAAAAGGGCCTCATCTGCCCGGGTCCGAGGCCCAGGCCTGAAAGGGCAAAAAAAAATACATCAGGATGAAGATGCAGGTCGGCAGGCCGACAGACGACATGCATCGATGCCTTTCAGGCCGTTGCGCCGGTGGCCAAGGCAGTCACTCAATGTAGAAGGCCGGAACGGGGAGCGTCAGACCTTGGCCGGTCTTGACGACGAAGGGGCAAAAGAGTAGAAGGCCGGGATCCCGCTCGCCGTCCGCCTCAATGGCCTGAGGACCCAAGTTGCCGTCTATATCCCGTATGAAATGGATCTGGAAGCCTTCAGGCAATCGAGCGGTCAACGCTGGCGTCGGCAGGAACGACCGATCCGGATCATAGGGGCGAAGAGATTTGCACGTGATGGCTGTTCCCCTCGTCTTTATGGAACTCGAAGGGTATATTCACGACGAAGGTGCCATGCGAGGCTATTACCTCGGATGGTTTTCTAATGAGCCTCGGTTATCTCACCATCGCCCTTTCAGTCCCACCCCGGTATGGACCGGTTGTTGTAGTCTCCACGCCTGAACTCTCCGGAGGCGAGTATCTCGAGGTGCATGGGGATGGTAGTCTTGATCCCCTCGATCTTGAAGTTCCTCAGGGCCTCCTCGAGTTTTCCGATCGCGGCCTTCCGGTCGGGGCCGTGGGCTATGACCTTGGCGATCAGCGAGTCGTAGAAGGGTGGGATCTTGTAGCCGGGACGGACGTGCGTGTCTATACGAATGGAGTCGATTCCCGGGGGCTCGAAGCGGCCGATCGTGCCGGGGTTCGGACGGAAGTCCGCGTAGGGGTCCTCCGCGTTGATCCGGGCCTCGATGGCGTTTCCGTCGAGTCTCACCTCCTCCTGGCGTATCGCCAAGGGCTCGTTGGCAGCGATCCGGATCTGCTCCGCCACGATGTCGATCCCGGTTACCATCTCCGTGACCGGATGTTCCACCTGAAGACGCGTGTTCATCTCCATGAAGTAGAGGCGGCCCTCGTCGTCCATGAGGAACTCCACGGTGCCGGCGTTCACGTAGCCGATCCGCGCGACCGCCTCGGTTACCATTGCGCCCATACGCTCCCGTGTCGCCGAGTCGATGGCCGGCGACGGCGACTCCTCCACCAGTTTCTGGTGGTTCCGCTGGATGGAGCACTCCCTCTCGCCCAGGTGAACGGCATGTCCGTATGTGTCCGTTAGGACCTGGAACTCGATGTGGCGGCCCCGCTCGATGAACCTCTCAACGTAGAGGGA
>CAZNLH010000054.1:0-8995 GCA_964573995.1 uncultured Gemmatimonadota bacterium | reverse complement strand
GTCACTCAGGTGAATATATGACCTCTCCGCCATTCGCGCGGCATCCATGGCGACCCTGACCTCGGAGGGATAATACAACACCTTGAAGTGCCGGGTCTTTATGACCTGCCAATCGAAGTTCTTATATTGAACCTTGTTCTTCCCAAAGTACTGGGCATGAAGGGGAGTCGAGAATGCCGTGAAGAGTGCGATCAGTGAGGTGATGACGAATCGCATGATGGATTCCCAAGGGGGGAAGGGGCTACGACGTGTCTTAATTGCGCAACGGCCTCGAATCGGGCCCGCCGTTTCGATCTTCCGGCCCTTCTTCAAGTCCCGGTTCCACAATAACTGCGTCGCCCCACAACCTCTCCAGTTGATAATATTCCCGAGTCTTCTTCTCGAACACGTGCAGGATAAAATCTACGTAATCGAGGAGAATCCAGTTACCGTAACGATATCCCTCCACGTGCCAGGGCCGCAGGCCTTCATCGGAATCCATTCTCTCGATGACGTGATCGGCTATAGCCCTGGTCTGTATATCCGTCTCCCCGGATACCATAATGAAGTAATCGGCGGCATCGGATATACCTCGAATATCAAGTATAACAAGCCCCTGCGCCTTCTTCTCAAGGGTAAAACGGGCCGCCTCCTTGATCAAGCGCTCAACATCCGTTGGCTTATCGCTCGAGTGTTTCCTGTCTATCCCCAACCTCGCCAAGATTCAGGCCGAAAATCTGCCCCTTCTTACAAGGTAATATAATCACCGGTGCGCCACACTACAAACCCACACGCTCATCACCGCCGCCAGGAATCATTCCTTCACTATCCAGACTTTGACCTGACCCGTCACCTCCGGATGCAATTTGACGTTGACCGTGTACACACCAAGCGATTTGAGCGGCTCATCGAGCAAGACCATCTTCCTGTCCACTTCAAACCCCATTTCACTCAATTTCAAGGCGATATCGCCCTCGGAAACAGAGCCGTAAAGTTGGTCATCCTCCGTCGCCTTCTCAACGAAGGTCAGCGACAATTCAGACAACTTGGCCGCCTTTTCACGGGCCATCTCTTCACTCTTGATCGCCTGCTTGGCCAGCCTTCGTTTCTCATCCTCGATCTTCTTCAGGTTACCCTCGGTCGCGAAATAGGCCATTCCACGAGGCAGAAGGAAGTTCCTCGCGTAGCCGTCGGAAACATCGACGGCAGCACCTATAACACCAAGTTTATCGATGTCCTTTCTCAGAATCACCTTCACAGTTTACTCCTTTCCCAAGCCCGTTTTCCCGGAAAATCCCGTTTGAGGGGGGACTTAAGTCCATTGGATCGTGAGTCCCCCTCGAGAGAGAAGTCTCCTATCTGCGGCACGCGAAAAGGCAAAGGACTGCTCTCGTTCAAGCCCCCAGGCCATTGAAAGTGACGGATCCCTCCACTCGAATCCGCTGCTTATCATGCCTCTTTCTCCATCGATCGGAAATCGTACCATGTATCGAGCAGACCGGGCAGAAAGAGGGATATGAAAAAAATTGGCGGCAGTAGAATAAACACGAGAAAAGCAACCAGCACTATGAGCAGAGGCGACAATCCCCTCCTCTGCAACCAGTATATCCCCACTCCCATGCCCCTCAAGATATAAAATATCACGATAACGACGAGGACGTTAAGCAAGACAGACAAGACGCTACGCGGCAGGGGTAAGAGGAGGAAAATAAGCCCCACAATAAGTGCCCAGACCAGGATATCAGGAAACGAGAAATATTTCAGTTCCCTGACCCGAGGCGTTAAGCGGTTCTCTCGGCTCACGAGGCCGAAGATGATAGTTCCAAGCGTAGCAGCCAAGAGGAGATCGATAAAGACGATAGCAGGAAGGAGCCTCACCATCACGCCCACCAACTCCTCCATGGATTCCTTGACCTTCACGAGTTCATCCATCTCCACGACCCCGGCCTCCTCTAATTGGACCAAACTCCTGTCGATCGCTCCTCTCATCTCCGTCTCGTATCCCTCAACCCACCCCGACAACCTATCTCCTCCGCTTACTGTGGAAAAGGTCCATACTGAGACCAGGGCTATTAATCCCGACGCAACGGCCGGGAACATCACGCCCCTGAACCTGTCCATTCGCAGGAGGTATCCGAAGGACAGGCTCGAGACCAAGACCAGCATCGAAGCAGGGGACCAGGCCCCCATCTGAAAGAAGACAACGGAATATAGCCCGAACCCCAACAACCCCAATCCCCTGAGCGCAACACTCGAAGAGAGAAACACGAGGAGGGAGGAGACGTCCATGATGATCAACGGCAGTGGGTCTAGAACGGAAAACAGGAAGAGGAGAACCGTAAGTCCAAGGACCCTGGCGGCCTGTGATGGAACAGATCTTTCGAACAGTGGTCCCGTTTCCATTGAAGGATATCCAACATCGCCATTGAGTCCACCCGAATGGATCTTCCCATGCCCGACCACTTCCACACTCCTCAGCGTAATGCCGCAGGGCACGACACCACCGCGCAACGCCGAGGCGGCCTTCCGGGCGGATCAACAATAACGGTACAACTATCTGCTAAATTCACGTATGTACGGCAAAATCGCCAGATATCTGGCCCGCTTTATAGCCACGCTCAACTTTCTCTGATGCCTGGCACAATTCCCGCTCACCCTGCGGGGGAGGATCTTCCCCCTGTCGGTAATGAAATTAAAGAGGGTCTTCTCGTCCTTGTAATCAATATCCTGGATCTTATTGCTGCAAAAAAAACAGATCCTTGGTCTGCGGAACCTGTTTACTCTCCCTTCTGACCTTGCCAATTCGAACCTCCTTTCGGCATATTCTCGTCAGGGCCTTCTGCTTCACCATCACCTGCCATTGTAGGCTCGGCGGGCACTTCCTCTTTCCTTACGACAATCAAGTACCTTAGGATTTCCTGGTCGTGCTTGATGCTCTCTTTGAGTTCGATCAGCCCCTTCGGCTCAATTTGAAAGTTCATGACAACGTAGTAACCCGCGTCCTTCTTCTCGATGCGATAAGCGAGTTTCCTCTTCCCCCACTGCCTGACATTCTGTATCTTTCCGCCATGGTTCTCGATCTTTCCCACTATGAACTTCGACTTTTCGAGAAAGGCCGACGGATCCAGACCAGGATCGAGGATCGTGACCATTTCATAGTTCTTCATGACTCTTCATGCCTCCCTTCGGACAAGGCTTCAGTCCAAGCGACCGGAGCAGGGCTCTACTGATTCAGTCTTGATTGTCTACTTCGCTCCACGCACTGACGAAAACACCAAGCACAGGCCTGTACCTTTCAACATCATACCCTAAAGCGGATCAGAACGACATCCCCGTCACGAACCCGGTACTCTCTCCCCTCGACCGCCACTTTGCCGGACTCACGCGCCTTTGTCATACTCCCCTGAGAGAAGAGTTCCCGGCAGGGTACCACCTCAGCCTTGATGAAACCCCTTTCCATGTCTGAATGAATTGTCCCGGCCGCCTCCACCATCGTCGTCCCGTCCTTCACCATCCATCCCCTCGTCTCTTCGCCCTTTACGGTATAAAATGTAATCAACCCGAGGAGTCTCGATCCCTCCCTTATCAACCTGTTTATCGGGCGCGACTCCATGTTAAACTCCGCCCTGAAGGCCTCCTCTTCCTGCCGGGACATGGCACTCAGTTCACCCTCGAGCCTGACGGCCATGGGGATAACCGGTCCCTCTCCTTCCACCATTTCGATAACAGGGCCGACCCCTGGGGCAGAGTCTGGCTCGGACGCCCATTCGTCCGAGATATTCACGACATACATCACGGGCTTGATCGAGAGGAGCGATTCACATCCGGGTGGAATACCCCTCTCCCCAATCCACCTCCTCAGGTCGCTCAAATCGAGGTCGGAGAGAAGACCCTGAATCTCTTCCATGGCCTCCTTTTCCTGGACCTCCGACTTATCACCCCGCCTGACCGCACCCTTCAACTTTTCAATACGCCTCTGCAGCACCTCGAGATCAGCGATCGCCATTTCCGTACGGATTATCTCCATGTCTCTCGCAGGATCCACGCTCCCCGAGACGTGAGATATCCCTTCCTCGAACGATCTTACCACATGGACGATCCCGTCGACCTCCCTCACCTTCGCGAGAAACTGGTTTCCGAGCCCTTCTCCCCTGCTGGCCCCCTCGACCAGGCCGGCGATGTCTATGAATTCCACCCGGGCCGGCGTCAGTTTTTTCGGCCGCAGCAGCGCCCCCAACTCCTCGAGCCTGGTGTCCGGAACCGCCACAACCCCCACGTTGGGATCCACGGTGGTAAACGGATAGACATCCACGTTCGCAGAGGCCCCGGTCAGGGCGTTGAACAATGTCGACTTTCCCACGTTGGGGAGGCCGACGATTCCGAGTTTCATGCTCATCCGCCCACCAACTCACAGATCCGCAGCCGGCGGCTCCTCAGACGAACAAGGGCGCGAGGACCAGGGACACGACTGTCATCAACTTGATCAGTATATTTATAGACGGCCCGACGGTGTCCTTTAGTGGATCACCTACCGTGTCTCCCACAACGGCGGCCTTATGGGTGTCAGATCCCTTGCCGCCGAAGTTCCCCTCTTCGATGTACTTCTTGGCATTGTCCATGGCACCGCCGCTGTTGGCGGTCTGAATCCCGAGCATCAGCCCGGTGACCAGGCTCCCAACGAGGAGTCCCGCCAACGCCGTAGGGCCGAGGACGAGCCCTACGACCACAGGCACCACGATCGCCATGACCCCCGGCAACATCATGCCGTGGATGGCCGCTCTGGTGCTGATATCGACGCACCTGGCGGAATCTGGCATGACCTCACCCTCCATCAACCCGGGAATCTCCTTGAACTGCCTCCTCACCTCCCCTATGATTCCGTCCGCACACTTGCTCACGGCCCTGAACAACTGGGAGGAGAATAGAAAGGGGAGCATCCCCCCTATCAGAAGGCCTGCCAGGACAGTCGGCTGTCGCAGGTCCGCCGTATCAACACCCACGGCGGCCATGTATGCAACCAGGAGGCCCATGGCCGCAAAAGCAGCCGAACCGATGGCGAAACCCTTCCCGATAGCGGCAGTGGTATTCCCCACCGCATCCAGCTTGTCCGTTATCTTGCGAACCGACGGGTCGAGCCCCGCCATTTCAGCAATTCCGCCTGCGTTGTCCGCGATAGGACCGTACGAATCCACCGACACTATCATGCCCGTGGTTGCGAGCATCCCGAGCGCGGCCATCGCCACGCCATACATGCCGGAGTAATGGAAGGAGACGAGGACCGCAATCGCCAGGACAAGCACCGGGATCGCCGTGCTCTCCATCCCGACTGCAATTCCCTCCGTGACCGTGATTGCCGGCCCGCTCATGGACCTCCTGGCGAGTTTCCGTACCGGCGAATACTTCGAGGACGTAAAGAACTCACTGACAAATCCCACGATAACACCGGAGATTACCCCCGCGAGTATCGCGTAAAACGGGCCCATCACACCATATTCATGGGCCGGGTTGCCGGATTCGAAGGGAACGCCATAGTGGCGCACGATGAAAAAGGTCGCTACAATAGTCAGTATCGCACTGATGTAGGTCCCTCCCATCAAGGCGCTCTGGGGGTTTCTACGGCCGAGGAGTCTCACGTACATGACCCCGATGATCGAGGCTACGATCCCTACCGAGGCGATGGTGAGCGGGAGCATCTTCAAGCTGTCGGAGACCTCGCGAGAACCGAGAGACAGGCCCACGACGCCGGCAAGTGCGAGGCTCGCTATGATCGACTCCACGTAACTCTCCAGGAGGTCCGCCCCGAGGCCGGCGACATCACCAACGTTATCTCCCACGTTATCTGCTATAACACCCGGATTTCTCGGGTCATCTTCGGGGATCCCGGCCTCCACCTTCCCCACGAGGTCCGCACCCATATCCGCACCCTTGGTAAAGATACCGCCCCCAGAGCGGGCGAAGAGCGCCATCAGGCTCGCTCCCATGGCATAACCATTCACTATCTCAGGTTTTCCATTGAATATAGTATAGACAATAACCAGACCGAGAAGGGCCAGGCCTACCACGCTAAAACCCATTACCGCTCCACCCGAAACGGCCACGTTGAGGGCGGCCTTGACACCTCCAGTAGATGCAGCATGTGTAGTCCGGCTGTTTGACCTCGTTGCGACGCTCATCCCGATATAACCGGCCATTGCGGAGGCCATCGACCCGATGATGAAGGCGATCGAGGTCCTCCACGAGAGTTTCACGCCATCGAATATGGCCGGAGACAGCGCGATAAAAAGGGCCAGGATGGATATAAAAACCAGTACATAGGAATATTCTCTCCTCAAAAACGCCGTTGCGCCCTCCTGTATAGACCTGGATATGTTCCTCATCTTCTCCGTCCCCATCTCCTTTCGTGAAATCCCCAGTGACAGGAATAGCACGAAACCGAGGGCAAGCAGGCTGGCAACAAGTGGAAAGACCGTCTCGCTCATTCACTCCCCCTGATCAATCGTGTCCAGTGGTTCACAGTTGTATAGGCTCATGGCCTTATCGATTCCCTCCAATAATATGCACCCGACGGAACGCTCCGCCCGTGGGAACAGGTCCAATATCATCTTCTCCTCCTCTTCCCCGAAAGACGACAGGACGAACGATTCCATGTCCTCCGGCCTTTCAGGCGGGAGAATGCCGAATTTCAATCTGCCGACATCATCTCCTCCCATGTATTCAAGGACGGACCTTACGCCCCTGTGACCCGCCGCTCCACCCGCAGGTTTCAGTTTGAACCTTCCAACGGGTATGTCGAGGTCATCGTGGCATACGAGAAGATCACCTTTTTCGTAATCGAAGATTCGGGAGAGCGTCGCCATCGCCAGGCCGCTGCGATTCATGTACGTGGTAGGTTTCGCGAGGACGACTCCGACATCCTTATAGGTCCCATCCGATAAAAGGACGTTATCCTCCAGGCCGAAGATTGGAAAATTCCATCGATGAGCGAGATAATCGATAAACCAGAATCCAACGTTGTGCCTCGTGTCCCGGTAACGTTCCCCAGGGTTGCCCAGTCCAACAATAATTCTCCTTTCACGACCTCCCACTATTTCCCTTCCCCTGGTTCGCCTCCCTTTTCATGCTCCTTCTCTTCGGTCTTCTCTTCGCCCACGAGTTCAGGTTCTGCAGATACTTCCTCTGCAACCTCCGGCTTGGCCTCCTCTTGAATGATTGTGGGAGGCAATACGGTGGCTACCAGCACAGTGGGGTCCGACAGAATTTCTACGCCTCCAAGGGAGATATCGGAGACGTGGAGGCTGTCTCCAATCAAGAGTTCAGAGACATCGACCTCTATCTTATCAGGAATCTCACCGGGAAGACACGATACCTGGACCTCCCGCAACTGGTGTTGCAAGATCCCACCTTCCAGTCGTACGCCCACAGCCGTTCCGACAATGGAGATCGGAACTTCGACATTTACCTGCTCTTTCATTGAAATCTTGTAGAAATCCATGTGCAGGACCTGATCCCGAAATGGATGCCGCTGTATCTCCCTCACCAGCGCCTTGATCGGCCTCTTGGGCCCGCCGTCGATTTTCAGGTTGATCACGGTGCTCTCAACGGCCATCGACCGGGTCAGGTCCTCAATGTCCTTGGCGTCCACGCTCACGGACATCGGCTTGAGTTGGTGGCCGTAAACAACGGCGGGGATCCTGCCCGCCTCCCTCAACCTCCGGGCAGCACCTTTGCCCTTACCCTCTCTGATCATCGCTTTCAATTCCGGTTCACTCACCTTGACGTCCTCCAGGTCGTTGAGAATTCATCACAAGCGCCCAAAAACCAACTAACTACACGAACAGTGAACTGACCGACTCCCCCCGATATATCCTGGAAATAGTGTCCGCCAGGAGTTTGGATACCGAGAGGACCCTTATCTTATCGATCATCTTCTCCTTTGCAAGGGGGATGGTATCCGTAACAACGAGTTCCTTGATGGCAGAGGCACTGATCCTCTCTATCGCCGGACCTGAGAGTACCGCGTGGGTCGCCACCGCGTAAACGTCTCTGGCCCCCTTTTCCTTCAACATCTCTGCCGCCTTCACCAACGTCCCCCCGGTGTCGATGAGATCATCGAGGATGATGCAATTCTTGCCCTCCACCTCCCCGATGATGGTCAGGACCTCGGTGCTGTCAATGTTCCCCACCCGCCTTTTATCCACAATGGCCAGTTCGGCGGATATCCTCTTGGCGATCCCCCTGGCGCGTTTTGCGCTCCCGACATCCGGTGCAACGACCACATAATCCTTCAAGTGGAGTGACTTGAGGTAATCTATCAGCACAGGGGCCGCATACAGGTGGTCTACAGGTATCCTGAAAAATCCCTGGATTTGCTCGGAATGGAGGTCCATCGTGATGATACGGTTTGCACCGGCCACCGTAATCAGGTCGGCCACGAGTTTTGCCGTGATGGGTACCCTCGGCTGATCCTTCTTGTCCGAACGAGCATAGGCAAAGTAAGGGACAACGGCCGTGATGCTCTTTGCGGAGGCCCTGACACACGCGTCCATTATGATAAGAAGTTCCATGATGTTATCGTTGACGGGGTAGCAGGTAGGCTGAATGATGAAGACCTCTCTCCTCCTAATATTCTCCTTGATCCTCACGAATATATTGTCGTTGCTGAACTTGAAGACCTCCATATCGGTGATCGGAATGCCAAGATGCTTGCTGATCTTCTCGGCGAGTTCAGGATTGGCATTGCCGGTCAACAAAATAAAGTCGTCTCGCATCGTTCACTCCTCCGATCCATCCCGGTGCGCTCTCCCCCCTGAGGGGAACGGTTCCGGGGAATCCGCCGGCGCCCCCGTGTAAATCTCTCGATAATCATAAACAGAAAAACCTGAGCGATTCAGGTCAGGTCGGTAACGACAATCCCGTTCAAAGATATATATCATTACTAACGATATCGGACCATACTATGGTACTGCCCCCCGAGGGTTCGAACCTCGACAACAAGATCCAAAATCTTGGGTGCTGC
>CAZNLH010000053.1:3700-9584 GCA_964573995.1 uncultured Gemmatimonadota bacterium | reverse complement strand
ATTATTTAATAAGGCAAAGTGCCTTTACCTTAAAAAAGAATATAGAAAAGCCATGCTATTGTCTCAACAAGCAATAAAGATTCCATTACCCAATTATGGGAATTTAATAGAGGCAAAATTGAAAGTAATAACTGGCAAAGTTTTATATAATCAGGGTTTTTATAATAAAGCCTTACAAGGTTTTTTGGAATCCTATGAATTATTAAGACTTTCTTCTGAAAATTTTGAAATTGGAAATGTACAAAAATATCTTGCATGGTGTTATGTAGATATAGGAGATATTAAAAAGGCAAAGACCTATCTCGAGGATGCCATTTCCAGTTTTCGCAGACTTGGTGAATTTGTCGAAGTAGCAAGGATAAGATACGAATTGGCAACTGTTTGTATAATTACATCAGAGTGGAAAAATGGAATAGAATATCTTGAAGATGCAATAGAATTAAGCCTTTCTAATAAAAAGCATAAGGATTTGCCAATTTTTTATAATACCATGGGGATATTCAATATGTGTCTTGGCGATTTCAAGAAGGCCATGAATTACTTCAAGAAGAGCATAAGGATGGCAAACCGCTTTGGCCACGATTATGAGCAGATACATGCCAACCTCCTTATAGGAAGGCTCTATGTTCAGAAGCGCAGGTTTGGTGAGGCATCGAGGCATCTCCAGCAGGGTATAAGGCGTGCTTCGGAGAAGGGTATGAGGCGTGATGTGGCGATAGGTTACGAGTACCTCGGGGAGTTGGCCTTCGAGATGGGTGAATACGGGAAGGCGGAGGAGTATTACGAGAAGGACCGGGAGATCGCCGAGGAGATAGCGCCTGAGGGTGACCTGATAAACGAATTGTTCCGTAGGATAGGGGACCTCAAGGTCAGGACCGGTGATCTCGAGGGGGCATGGGTGGCGACGGAGCGTGCGCTGGAGGTATCGAGGCGACTTGGTGACCGTTACGAGGAGGCGTTGGTCTACCGGGTGAGGGGCCTGATATACGAGGAGCGTGGGGAGAGGGAAGAGGCCTTGAGTAATCTCAGGCACTGCCTGAAGACCTTGAGTTCACTGGATGAGAAGTATGAGCGGGCGCGTACGCACCTCGAGATAGCGAGGTTGTTGGGTGAGACATGGGAGGGTGAGGAGGACCTAAACAGTGCGGAGCAGAACCTCAGGGAGGCCATGGAGATCTTCGAGGAACTGGAGATAGGCTATTACCGGGCGAGGGTTGTGATGGAAATGGCGCGGATTGCCGCGATAAGGGGAAATGACAAGGGGGTCATCGAACGGTTGCGGTATGCCCGGGGGATATACTTGGGTACGAGTGATGAGGAGGAATTGACCTCTATGGCGAGGGGGATAAAACGATCGCTTGAGGAATCGATAGTGGATCGTGTTTTGAGCGGACAGGGGCAGCGTCACCTGCTGGAAAGGGCGGGGGCGAGTGCCTTGCTTGCATACTTCCCGTATGGCATAGGCGGTCTTGAGAAGATCCTTTCACACCTCGTCGAGATAGTTGGTGCGAGAAGGGGATTTATAGCCAGTCGGAATGGACCGGGTGGTGGATACACGGTATCCGTCGCCAAGGGGATGGAGGCCTCCCTGGGTCATGAGATCATTGATTACCTGCAGGGTGTGGATAAGCGCATCTTTAACGAGAAGAGGCCCTTTTTATCCATCGATGTAACTCGTGACGAT
The DNA here is from genome assembly GCA_964573995.1 of uncultured Gemmatimonadota bacterium. Lineage (GTDB taxonomy): Bacteria > Gemmatimonadota > CAZMKB01 > CAZMKB01 > CAZNLH01 > CAZNLH01. The sequence continues at coordinate 7,900 of CAZNLH010000053.1, read as the reverse complement.
CGGTTCGATGCCGCGGAAAGGGACAGATTGTTCGGTGCCGGATCTGTTGCGGTGGTTCCGTTCGGTGTTGGAGGTGAGGTGGGTGGGGTCTGCTACATCGACCGTGGTGCTGATGGGTCCCGAGGACCGCTTCTGTACGACGATCTCAAGGAGGTGGCCGATGTTTCGGGCCATATCGCCTCCTTCGTTTCGGCGATGGAGCGTACGGAATATCATGAGGATGAGCGTGGTTCCGGGATCGGGTTCAATCCCAGGGCGGGCGTTGGAAAGATCATCACCCAGGACCCGAAGATGTTCGAGGTGCTGGAGATAGTCCACCAGATAAAGGATTCCACGATTCCGGCCCTGCTGATCGGTGAGACCGGAACCGGCAAGGAGTTGATCGCGAGGGCCATCCACAGCACCGGGGTGAGGAAGGACAGGCGTTATATCGCCGTCAACTGTGCGGCCCTGCCGAGCAACCTCCTGGAGAGCGAACTCTTCGGTCATCGCAAGGGATCCTTCACGGGTGCGATTTCAGACAAGAAGGGTTTGTTCGAGGTGGCCGACAAGGGGACCTTCTTCCTCGATGAGATCGCGGACATGGGGTTGGGCACGCAGGTGAAGTTGTTGCGTGTCCTCGAGAACGGCGAGTTCAAGCGGTTGGGTGATACTACCATCCGCAAGGTGGATGTTCGGATCATCTCGGCTACGAACAGGGATCTGGCCGAGGAGGTCGAGGCCGGCAGGTTCCGTGAGGACCTCTATTACCGGTTGGAGGGGATAAAGATAGAGATACCGCCGTTGCGTGAGCGTCGTGCGGACATTCCGCTGTTGATCTCTCGTTTTATTGAGAGGTACGCCTTCGAAGAGGGGAAGAAGATAAGGGGAGTCGCGCCGGATGCCTTGAACCTCCTCATAAGTTACAATTGGCCCGGGAACGTCCGGGAGTTGATCAATGAAATCCGCCGTGCGGTCAGCATGGTCAGGGGCGAAGAAGAGATCGGTGTACGGCATTTGTCGGGGAAGATAAAGAAGTCCGTTCTTGGGAGAATGAAGCCCGGGGAGGAGACCCAGGTGGGCAGTACACTCCCGGAACTGATGGCCTCCTTCGAGAAGCAGAGGATATTCATGGCCCTGAGAGATGCCCGGTGGATCAAGACACGTGCGGCACGGCAACTCGGTATTCACGAGGCGACCCTCCGGGGCAAGATGAAGCGTTACGGCCTTGAAGCCCCCATCAACCTCTGATTGCTTACACATATCTTCCGTTATCGTCCCGATTGTCAGCATCTCCCGATTGACATAACCCGCTTGTTATATTATACTATTGTGTGTGGGGGCGATCAGGCTTCGACGGTGGTGGGACGGGGTAGAGAGCGCATGCCGAGGTCCCAGTGGTCTCGTAAAACAACTGGGAAAAATCAACTGCCAATGCAAACTTGGCACTGGCTGCCTAACTAAAGGCGGTCACGTCTTCTCCCATACCTTTTGCCTGTAAGGCGGGAGAAGGCGCCGACTAAACAGGCTGGCCGTGGCTGGTGTCGGCGATGCTGCGGTGAGATCCTTATGCCGGCTGACTCCGTCTCCATCCTGTCCATTGGAGGGTTGCGGGGGAAATACAAAAGATGGACTAAGCATGTAGTGGTCTCTATCGCTGCACCATCGGACGTGGGTTCGAATCCCACCGCCTCCACCACTGAAAAGAAAATTGAACCGGTGTACAGTCCTGATAAATGACCCGATTCCAGATAATGGAGCCGGGTTTTTGTTTAAAGAGGACTTGTGAATCCTCCTTTCTTGACAATTTACTAAACTCATTGTAGAATGCCGTAGTCTGTGGTAGATGAATCTTATAACGCAAAGAGATTCCTGTCATTCCAACGAAAGCCGGAATCCAGGAGGGCATATCTATCCTTGACTGTGTCAATGGAACCCTGCTGATGATAGGGGAGAATCTCTTATCTCAATTTTCCAATAATACCTTAATAAAACAATGAATAAACCTCTGAAGAATCCAGCGATCCTCTTTTAGATTAGATTGAATTATTTTCCAGGGAGGCCTAATCCATGAGCTACTCTCAACTCCTAAGGCCCAGACCCGAGGTCCTCTCCGAGGAAGGGATCGAGGGGATCATCGACCTGGCCAATCTGTCGAAGAAGAAAAAGTTAGAGGGGAACCCTCGACGATTTTTCGACCTGACCTGGCCCACGGCAGATATTCGACGGGTGATCCAGAGATTATCGGATCGCTTCTCGAAAAAAAGAGATACGTCCGGGTTGTTCCTCTTCGAAGGACTGAAGGGAAGCGGAAAATCCCACCTGCTTCTCTTCATATATCATCTGTTCGAGAATTACGAGATCGGCCAGAAGTGGCTCGAGAGACAGAAGATCGAATGTCAGATTCCTCCTGATGCGACGGTCATTGTCAACAAGTTCACCGACTTGCCCCTCTACTCGATTTGGGATTTCATCTATGAACGGTTCACGGGCGATCGGCCCAAGAAGGGCGTCGTTCAACCTGATCTGGAGAAGATCAAGGCGGTGATCGGGGACAAGAAATTGATCCTGATCCTGGATGAACTGGAGCAGGGGATTCGAGTGATCGGCGACGAGGCGATCCGTAACCAGAACATCGCCTTTCTTCAGATGCTCTCGGAGTGGTCGAATCGTGAGGACCAGGTCACCATTTTCGCCAGCATATACAGCGACAAGGAGGAGCCGGGAAGTACACTTCTTCGAGTCGATCCGTGCCGCATTCAATTCGCACATTCCCCAGATAAGGCGAAGGTCGTCTTGCACCGCCTGTTCGAAAACTACTTCGGCTTTGATGTGAACTCCTGTTCTTCAACGATCGATAGTTATCTCAACGTCTGGCGTCGCCACTCGTTGTCCGTGCCGGATGAATACCGATCCCGGATGCTCCTCACATATCCATTCCTGCCCGAGATGATGGAACTGATCCTGGAGAGGGTCCCGGCAAAGGGAGGATTCCAAAGCGTGCGGGGCGCCCTGGGATTTCTGGCGAATATCGTCCGGTTGACCCATACGGAGGTCGATCTCATCACCGCCGCCCATGCCGACCTGCGTGACCGGGAAGTCGCCGTCCGGCTGTCGGACCTCGATGCGAGCAGGGATCTCATTTCAAAGGCGAGGGGAAACCTCGATGACCTGAAGGGCCAGCCGCTCGCTACGGAGATCGCCTCCGCGGTGATTCTATATACCCTCACCGGATCGGGCCGCGATCGGGGGGCCTCCCGGGAGGAGTTGCTCCGTCATGTCGTGAATCCCAGGGTCAATATCAACGACTTCGAAAAGACCCTCCTTGCCTTTCAAAAATATGCCGCCCATTTCCACTTCCAGGATGGCAAATACCTCTTCGATCTCGAGGAAAATCCGGATGCAAAGGTCGAGTTTCGGTCCCTGATCATCGATTCGGATGGATCGAAGGCCAAGGGCTTCCTTCGTTCGCTCTGGCGCGATGAAATCTTCAGGGAGCCGAGTGCCGTCATTTATGATGGGGTGGAAGAAACGAAGGAGGCACTGAACGAACTCGACAAGAATCGGTTGCGCTTTGTCCTAACTCCCCGTAGGCTGAGCCAGGAGGAACGCCATGCCCTCTTCCATGGCCTCCCGATGCGAAACCAGGTCGTCCTGTTGGAGCCGAGGGATCCGACTTTCAATCTCGACACCCACAAGGATCTCCTCAAGTGGGCCAAGAGACAACTCGCCGCGAGGAATCTGGCAGAGACGTCTCAGGAGGCTGAGCGGAGAAACGATTACGAGAGGATCGAGCGGGAGGATAGAAGCCACTGCATCGACGTGATCAAGCGGGCCGGCCTGATCTTTATCAAGTGGGAGAAATGCGGGAAGGACGCAAAGGAGGACGAAGTCGAGGAAGAATCGGTCCCGGGTCAAAACCGTGAAGCGGTCTTTACGTTCCTCTCCCAGCAACTCTTCCCCTCTCAACTCTTCGAAGAGCACCTCGCTTCACGAAGGGCTGAAATCATGAACCAACCGGTACGGAAGATCCAAGAAGAATACCGGGTCGCACTGGGATTTCCCGTTCCCACTACTCCAAGGTCGGTCAGCCAGGCGCTTCGAGAATTGTGCCGAAAGGGAGAAATCGGCATCCGGCATCCACGGGGGAACTTTTGCAGGGAAGATCCAGGATTGAACGAAACGGAACTCTTCGAGGCCACCGTCAGCGAGCCCTTCGAG
>CAZNLH010000053.1:0-3600 GCA_964573995.1 uncultured Gemmatimonadota bacterium | reverse complement strand
GGACATCGCGCGGATGATCGGAAAAGAGCCGTCGATCGCCATCGCGATCTTCGACGGGCTTTCTCTCCGCGAGGTGCCGCTCGTCCTGAAACTGGCAGGAGAGGCCGGAATATCCGTTCTTGAAACCGGTGTATCGCGGTCGGTCATCCCCACGGAAACCATCGATTTCATCGACAAGCGGATGAGGTTCGAGAGTATCGCGCCTTCTCTTCTTCCGAAAAGAAAGGAACTGCGCGAAGCGGGAATCGCTGCCTACTACTACAATCAGCCGAGTCAACGTCATTCCCTCGACCCAGACGCGCGGGCGCTCTTCCTCTGGTCGGCATTTCCGGATAACACCTATAGCGACAGCGGGGCACGTTTTCCCCGGTTCTTCGAGCAAACGCATGAACTCCTCAAGACCGCGTGGTTAAATACGGTTCAACAAGTCCCTCGGGGACGCAAGATCGTGGTGACGAGCGACCATGGGTACGTCTACTTCGGGGCCGGGCTCTGTTTCGCTCGGTCGAATCTCGAGTTGCGGCCCTTGTCCGGTTATCTGGGCGGAGAGCGTTTCAAGAGGTTGACCCCTCCATCGCTATCGGCGCGGGCGAAGGATGCCGAGGGAAAGGGTGACGGACCGCCCTCCCATCCCGACCTCGCCATTTATCCGGACCGGGGTGTTGCCGTGATTCGGGGGCGCGTACAAACCCACCCTCCCGGCAAGGCAGCGAGCAGGCTGTACAAGCACGGCGGGCTCTCCATCATGGAGATTCTCGTCCCCTGGATCGTCCTGGAGTCGTAGATGAGAGATATGAAGAAAAGCGATGTCGAAAGACTCCTACAGCAACCTGAGGGTCAGTTCCTGGAGCGGAAGAGCTGTTACGAGTTCGTTTCGGGTAAATGGAAACGCAGAAAGCCCCGCGCTGTTGCGAAAGATATAGCGGAAACCCTCTCCGCCTTCGCCAATGCCGATGGCGGGACACTCCTCCTCGGGGTGGATGATGACGGTAGAGTATCCGGTGTGGATTACCCGGAGGACAAACTCAAGGTCATCAAAGAAGCCCCCAGGAATTTAATTCGACCGGCCTCCCCGGAGATTTCCAGTTTGCCGACGGAAATCAAACGGTTCAACTTCTCAGGAAAACAGATCTTCGTCCTTCGTGTCCATTGGGTCCTGGGCACCTATCGGTTGACGGATGGTCGATATTTGATGAGGATCGGTGATTCCAACATGCCATTTCCAGCGGACCAGATAGACCTGTTGAAGGCAGGCAAGCGTCGAGCGGTCTTCGAAGGCCAGATCGTACTATCTGCCTCATGGAATGATATATCGGAAGAACGAATATCCGATTTTGGGAAGAGGGTGGGACTCGATGACAGCCCGGAAGAGATCTTGCGTGATTATCGCCTGATCGACTATGACGATGGAAACCCGAGGTTCAAACTGGCAGCCCTCCTTCTGTTCGGGAAGGATCCATTGAAGTGGCACCCCCGGTGCGGAATCGATTTCATCAAGTACGAGGGGACGGAGAGGAAGACGGGAAGGGAACTGAACATCATCAAGAGAGCAAGGCTTGAATGCCCCCTCGTATTGCTGATCGATGAGGCCTACCGCACCATATCCGCGCATGTCAAGGAACGACAATATCTGCACGATCTGTTCTTCGCCGAAAGGATGGAATACCCGACGTTCGCCTGGCAGGAGGCAATCGTGAACGCGGTGGCGCACAGGGATTACAGCATACAGGGTCTTTCCATCGAGATATGGATGTTCGATGACCGGATCGAGATCCGAAGCCCCGGCCTGCCACCTGAGCCGGTGACGTTGGAGAAGATCCTGAAGAGAGAACGTGTGCATGCGAGTCGGAATCCGCTGATCGTCCGGGTATTGACCGATCTCGGCTACATGCGGGAGACAGGTGAAGGAATTCCGCGGATGTTCGATGAGATGGAGAAGAACGGATTGTATCCGCCTCAAATTGGAATCGTGGCGGATTCGATCTTTTCCGTATCCCTGAAGAACCAGCCTGTGTTTACCCCGAGTGATATGGAGTGGCTGGGACAGTTTGAAAGACTCGGCCTCAACCCTGACCAGAAGAGAATGCTCCTATTCGCGCGCAGCCACGATGGAACGTTCACAAACCGGGATTGGCAGAGGATTTGTGATACAGACATCTATTCTGCCTCGAGGGGAATCAGGTGGATGATCCGGAAGGGGTGCCTGGAACACCTCGGAAAACGGAGCAGGATCTATCGAATCGTGTTGCCGGCGATGAGAAAGAGGGGTTTCCCAGAGGACTACAAGCCGCTGGAAAAGGTATTGGAGAGCCAGGGGTATATTACGAACCGAGATATCCAGGAGATTCTCCGAGTGTCGAGGTTCCAGGCTGTCAGGATAGCCAGGACGTTGGTCGATCAAGGATTTGTGGAATTGATAGGCAAGGGCAGGGGCTCAAAATATGTCAAAAGGGTCAAAACTGAAATTGAAGCAGTCTAAAATGATCAGTCCGCCCTTTTAAACTGCTTCATTTCCAGTTGAAACTGCAACATTTCTCATTGAGAAGAGGCTGTGGTTGGAAGGGGAGAAGGAACAAGATATCGAATGAAAAGTTTCCCCTGACAAGATATGGAGCAGTTTAGATGGACGCATTTTGAATTTTAAAGCGCCCCATATAAAATTAAACTGCCCCAAAAGATTGTCCCGGAAAAAACGGAGAATGTCATCTTGAAATTTATGGGGCGTTTTATTTCGGAAATTGTCCATTTTGAAACTGCCCCATAAAAAAGCAAAATGCACCATAAATTGAAATCCCGGGAGAAAAATTGAATCCGGAGAAAAAGACGATTTGCGCTATAGAAGACTCGTTTCCGATCGTGGAGATCAACCGGCTGGCGATTCCCGAGCGAAACGCCTTCAAGCCGATCTACCAGATGCACAAGTGGTTCGCCCGGCGGGCCTCCTGCGTCTTCCGGGCGATCCTCTTGGGCTGCATGAAGCCGCTCCCGCTCGACGAAAACGGCAAGCCCATGAAGAGCGGGGCCGAGGTGATCATGGAGGAGTTCTACAAGGACCACACGAACGACCCGGATACGGTGGGGAAGGTCATCCTCGATCCCTTCATGGGGGGCGGGACCACGGTCGTCGAGGCCCTGCGCCTGGGGTGCAAGGTGATCGGGATCGACCTCAACCCGGTCGCCTGGTTCATCGTCAAGACCGAGGTCGGGCCGGTCGAAATCGAGGCGCTCGAGGCGTCGTTCGAGCGGCTGGCCGAGCGGAAGGTGGGATGGAGCGGGAAGCCGGTCCGGGAGACCCTCCTGGACCAGTACCGGACGGAGTGCCCGTGCTGCGGCGCGGGCCGTGAGGAGGCCGATACCATCTATACCTTCTGGGTCAAGTCGGCGATCTGCACGAACCCGCTCTGCAAGAAGGAGGTCCCCCTCTTCAAGGATTACGTCATCGCGGCGAAGACCCCGTCGATCCGCTATCATCGGGACGTGGAGTGCCCGGCCTGCCGGAAGACCTTCGACTGGGAGGTAGACCCCGCCAGCCTGATCGCAGAGCCGAGCCTGTGTGTATCGAGCCCGACCTACTCGGCCGGCATGGGAAGGACGACGGCC
>CAZNLH010000052.1:0-9904 GCA_964573995.1 uncultured Gemmatimonadota bacterium | reverse complement strand
CGGTGGCGGGGGCTTTCATGACGCCTCGCTATATCCCTCATTCCGGCTCGTGGCACACCGCCTCGATGTTGTGGCCGTCCGGGTCGAGGACGAAGGCGCCGTAGTAATTTGGGTGGTAATGGGTCCTCAGGCCGGGCTTTCCGTTGTCCTCTCCACCTGCAGCGATCGCGGCCTCGTAGAAGGCGTCGACGTCCTTCCGCCTCCTGCAGTGGAAGGCGACGTGGATGCGCGACCTGGGCGGCTCTCCGCCGATGATCCAGAAGTCGGGCTTCCCCTCCGCGCCGAACCCCCCCGCGTTCCCCCCGAACTCGTGGATCAACTCGTAGCCCAGTGGGGCGAGGGCCTTTTGGAAGAACTCCCGGCTCTTCGCGTAGTCCGTGACGTGGTAGGATACGTGGTCGATCATCGTTCCTCCTCGGTTAGGTGGTGTGTTACGCGGACCTTCCCGGATATGCTTCACAACGATTTCGCCGGTATATATGATGTCACGTTTCGGAGGAAAAGGCAATGGGGATGCCCCCGGATTCGTCGAAGTGACGGGAGGATAGGATTTCGACTTCGAGGATATCGGGTGAACAATGAGTCTCGGCTGACGATGCTCGTTGCAGCGATCAGTTCGTCCAGGGGGGGTTCGGTCGAAATCGAGCGGCATGTAGGCGGGGGTCGCTATGAATCGTCTCGGGCTCGAACACGTCGCGCGTGAGGACTCAAGGACCGCTGTCCCTCGACTCCACCGTCGCCTCGATCGGTCTTTCTCGGCGATGGAGGCGAAGCGACAGGGTCCGAAGAAGCAGGCCGAGGAGGATCAGGGCGATGGGCCCCGCGTAGACGACGGCGACGTAGATCCAGTCGATCGATTCGGACTGTAAGGCGAAGAGCCCGGCACCCAGGTATCCCAGGGTGGAGACCACGAGGACCACCCCGCCGATCGCGATCGCGGCGTGTGTCGAACGGGTGATACGGAACGGCGAGTTCATCCCCCTTCGTCGGGCCCGGATGTATGCAATGGCGATGAAGGCGTAGGGGATAACGAGGGAGAGGGACGTCATGTCGTTCAGCAGCCTGATGAACGCCTCCGAGCCCGAGGTCCCTGTGAGGATCGAGATCAGGGGGACGAGGGTGAGGACGATCACCACCATGGCCTGGGTCCAGAGGGCCTGGCGGTGCGTGCCTTCAGCGTCCCGCCGGGTCAGGAAGGCTGGGAACGTGCCCTGCGGAACCTCGGCGAACATCGCGCGCAGGGGGGACTCCATCCAGATCACGTACGCCGCCACCGATCCGACCAGCAGGAAGACCATTGAGGCCCTTCCGAAGGTCTCCCCCGGCAGCCCGAGTAACGTTCCGAGCCGGACCAGGACATCGTAGAGGCCGGTGGCCTTCGTCAGCGATTCGAGGGGGAAGGCGAAACTCACAGCCACCGAGGCCAGGATGTAGAGCGTCCCGATGAGGATCGTTGAGAGGAGGATCGCCCGGGGGAAACTGCGCCTTGGATTCCGGGTCTCTTTGACGTAGGGGGCCGCGACCTCGGCGCCGGCCACGGCGAACAGGAGCCAGGCGAAGGTCGAGAAGTATTCCAGGTCGAGGGAGGGGACGATCGCCCGGGCCGTGTACGCTGTGGCCGATCCGCGGTCGGTGAAAAGGACCAGGAAGATCGGTACCCCGATCAACAGTCCCACCAGGAACAGGGTGCCCTTGCCCACCCAGTCCGCGAGGTGCGAGAAGAACCTCACACCCTGGCTGCTGATGATGGTGATCACGACGCAAATCCCCACGCCGAGCGGTGGAAGGGCCCAGGCCGAGGAGGCGAAGACGTCGACCCCCTTTACTGCCAGCGAGGCCCTGATCGGGAACCGGCTGAATGAGGACTGTAGGTAGACGAGGTTTGAGACGAAGTAAGACCACGTGCCGACGAACGCCCAGGTGGGTCCCAGACCCCGCTCCATGTAACTGTATATCCCACCGCGGGCCTCGGCCGTGTCGGAGGCGAACTCGGCGAGTATCAGGGCCAGGGGGAGGAAATAGAGGAAGCCGACCGCGAACCAGGATGGAATGGCGGCCAGTCCGATTTCGACCATGTTGTCGATGACGTTTGCGATCCCAAAGGTCGTCACCACGATGAGCATGCTGACCGTGGTGATCGACATCTTGCCGGGTGCTTGATCGGACATCGGGGGACTCGAGGCCGGTTATCGGCCATTGTTTTCTGTTCTTCCGCCTAACGCCGTTTGCCGCCGCCGGCGGATGATAACACCTTGCGTGAGGGCCTGTCAAGTAATTCCGGCTCGGAGCCTTTCCGGTTTCTTCAACAGTTGATTTTCCTTGAGAGGGTCACAAGATGTGTGATGACCTTCACACCGGCGAGAGGATAAAATATATGATTGTTTGAGGTAATTCGGCCCATAATCGTTCGATAATACGAAAAAGGAGGTGCCTGATGATGCTTCAAAGATCGTATCTCCCGCTACTTGCCGTCCTGATCCTGCTCGGCTCAACAGGTACGCCTCAAGCCCAGACATACCTGACTCCTTACGCGGGCAACCCGATCCTCGGTTTTGGCACTACTGGTTCTTGGGACGCCGGATGGGTGGCCTTCGGCCGCGCAATCTTCCAAGACGGGACATATTATATCTTCTTCGCCGGGAGCCAGGACTTGACGACGCATGCGGAGGCGATCGGGTACGCCACCCCCCAGGACGGGATTTCCTTCACCGAATACGCCGGAAACCCGGTCCTGGAGGCCGACGGAACCGGTTTTGACGCCTACTTCGTCAGCGAGCCCGTCCACGTGCTGGAAGGAAGCACTTGGGTCCTCTATTACAACGCGAGCGCCGTCTACAGCACCCAGCCCCGCCCGTCCATCGGGCGCGCGATGGCTACGAATCCAAACGGGCCATAGACGAGAGAGAACGATCCGGTTCTGGTGACCGGGAGCGCCGGCGAATGGGACTCCCAGCTTATCATTCCGAATACAGTCATGCCGACTGACTCCGATTACGTCATGTACTATTCCGGCGGTGGCTCACTGCCGAGGGCAATGGTCGGAATGGCCACATCTCCGGACGGGATCACCTGGGCGAAGTGCACGGGCAATCCCATCTTGGGATCCACCGAACCATGGGCCTCCCTTTGGGTGATGGCAACGTCGGAAGTCCAGATAGATTCGACTTATGGTTCATCCCAATAATGAATACCTGAGGTTGTTAGCGCTGTAGATTTTCAGTTCGAAGTATTCCATATCCCGGTATCCATAAGCCTTCCGTTTGAGGACCTTGATTTTGTTATTGATCCCCTCGACGCGTGCCGTCGATATTGGATGAGAGAAGTAAGCCAGGAGCCCTCGGAAATGCCTTTGTAGAGATTTGGCGAACTTCTTGAGCGTTTTGACCCCGGAGCTTTTGGCCATTCGAATCCAGTTTAGCAGATGCTCTTGGGCCAGTTGCTCATTGGCACAACCCCAGAACCTTCTTAGCTCCTCTTTAAGGATATAGGCGATGGAGAGCGATTGATTGAGGTTGAGCAGGAGTGAGAGTTTTTCCTTCTTCTCCTCAGTCAGCTTCTCCTGTCCCTTGAGTAAAAGGTAGCGGACTCCTTTGAAGAGGCCTTTGTGGGCCTTAGAGGCATTACGATATTCCTGGGTTCGCAGGGCATCGAGGAGCTTCGAATACCGAGCCATTAGATGATAGCGATCGAAGATTACCGCAGTATCGGGAAAGCACCGCTGGAGAGCTCTCAGATAGGCCGGCCACATATCAGTGGCGGTGGCGAGAAGTTGCACTTTAAGGCGTCTAAGCCGCTTGAGAAAAGGCAAGAGCGACTCTTCTCTTCTGCCCTCTCCGACATAGACGACATCACCGGTCTCGAGATCAACACAGATCGTCAGGTAACGATGCCTCTTGCGGACCGCTACTTCATCGATGCCAAGATAGCGGATCTTCCGGAGCTGAGCATTTGCAGGCTTCTCTTTGACGAGCCTTCTTTTGTCGATCTCCTTCACTGTGCTCCAGGAAAGGAGAAGGTCCCGGGCAACATCCTGGACCGTCATCTTCCGGCACAAGTGGGCAATATACCGCTCGAGCCTTTTATCGTAATGCTTCTTGGGATCAGCGATCTCCATAGCCTCGTAACGGAGAGCATCACAGTCATGGCAATACAATCGCCGGTTCTCGACCATGAAGAAGACACGCTTCAACCCGATCGGCACTGTCTGAATGATGCGTTTTCTTGTTCCCTTCTGCGTCACTTGAAATCCCCCACAATCGGCACAACGCTTCTCCCGCTTGCGGATGTGAAAGATGATGCAACCATGATGATACTCGGTCTTGATGTACCGGTAGTTGACAGCACCGAAAGCGTGATATATGATACTGGTGGACATCTCGTGAAACCTCCTTTGAAAGTTGTTCTAGAGGAACTTTTTCAAGGAAGTTTCTGGGATGTCCTCCCTTTTGTCAACAACCTCAGGTACTCATTCTCACGATGAACCTACCTTCACATCCCAGGAGAATAGAAGTTTTCGAGGCGATCACATCTTTAAAAGAGCAATTGGTTGGAATGCCTGTGTGAAGAAATCGGTTTGGCTTATCCCCAACAACAATGACCACTTATAGTTTTCATTAAGGAAGATATCTATGGATACAACGATGGGAAGGAAGCGCTACGTTAAAGGGCCGACCATCGTCTCTCTTTCTTCGCGACTACCTCTTCATCAACCACAAGGCCCATGTCTTCAATCATTCGAATGGCCTCCGTATGCCCCTGTCCCGGGGTGGTCAGATATCCAGAGACAAAAATAGAATTGGCAGGGTAAAGGGCCAAAGGCTGAAGCGAGCGTAAGTGGAACTCCCGGCCACCCGCCACCCTTATCTCCTTGTCAGGGTTGAGAAAACGTGCGAGGCACAGGATGGAAAGGCATCTAATCGGCGTTAGATAGTTTATCCCTCCGAGAGGAGTGCCCGGTATGGGGTGGAGAAAATTGATCGGTATCGCTTCCGCTTCGGCCTCTTTTAAGGAAAGGAAAAGATCTATTATGTCGTCTTCACTCTCTCCCATCCCGAAAATGGCGCCGCAACAAAGTTCCAACCCAGCTCTTTTAACGGCCCACAAGGTCTCAACTCGATCCCTGTATGAATGCGTAGTGCATATCCGGGCATAAAATCGTTCACTGGTATTCAGGTTATGATTGTAGCGATCGACCCCCGCCTCCTTAAAGACCCTGGCGCGTTCTTCAGTAAGAAAACCCAGGGAGAGGCAAACGCTGATGTCCATCTCACGCTTTATCATCCTTACAACTCGACATAGAGATTCGACTTCCTGTTTTGATGGGTTGCGACCACTGCATGCGATGCAATACCTCACGGCCCTGGCAGACTTAGCCGCGCGCGCTCCTTCCAGGATCTCTTTCTCATCCAACAGGCTGTATTTTCCTATAGGCGCCGCAGAAATGGAGGATTGTGAGCAGTACGCGCAGTCTTCGGGGCAAAGGCCACTCTTTGCGTTGATCAAGATGTGTAGTGACACTTTCCGCCCGAAAAAGGTCTCCCTGACACGGAAGGCCGCCTGGAGCAATTCCAACATCCTTTGGTGGGGTGTATGCAGGATCGACAGGCACTCTTCTCTGCTTATATCCTTGCACCGAAGAGCCCTCTCCACGATTCTCCCGTAATCCATCTACTATCTCTTCCTATTCAAGAATTCATCAATGGGCCAAAGGTCGAGGTTCTTCTCTATGGCCCTTTTGATCGCCTCTTCATCCAAGTCGGTCAGAAAAGGGATAGAACCCAGAAACGGAACGTCGATCCAGCGTTGGATCGCTATGTCGTTGAGAGATTCGGCCAATCCCTCCTGGCTTGAGGTGTGATTCATCACGACACCGAGGACGGGAATTCCTTGCCTTTGGGCATAATACAACGTGAGAAGGGTGTGATTGATAGTTCCCAGCTCGGCTCCCGTCACGATCAGGATGGGCAGGCCCCATCGTCTGGCCAAATCCGCCATGAAACAGCCGCCGAATACTGGTGAAAGTATGCCTCCGGCACCTTCAACAATCACGATCTCATGACTGGACGCGAGGAGATCATAGGCCCGCCCGATGACTTCGAGTCGCACCTCCACCCCCTCCCTGTCGGCAGCAAGCGCTGGAGCCAATGGTTCATTAAACTTATATGGATTGATAATCTCCAACTCATCCCGACAGCGGCTTATCTTCCTTAGAAGGATCGCATCCTTTGGGATTACACGTCCATCTTTGCCCAGACAACCGGATTCCACCGGTTTCATGACACCCGTATCGAAACCCCTCTCTCTTAATACGACTATTAGACCCACCGCCACCAGTGTCTTCCCTACCCCGGTATCCGTGCCTGTGATGAAAAGGCCCCTGGCCATAATCCTAATCCCCGGTAACCTTTTGGATGGAATGGAAGGTTATATCCAGTAACATTTCCAGCTCTTCTACACTAACACTCAAGGGCGGCATGAGCACAATCACGTCCCCTAAGGGCCGAATGATCAATCCATTCCTTCTCGCCTCCTGGATCACCCTGATCCCCGTTTTCGCCTCATATGGATACGGGACCTTCCTTTCCCTATCTTTGACCAGCTCGATACCCGCCATCAGGCCTAAGTGGCGAACGTCCCCCACATGTTCCAGATCCAGGAAAGGTTTTAATCCTCTTTCAAGATAGTCTATCTTCTCCTGCAGGTTGACCAGTACATCATCTTCTTCGAATATCTCCAGGTTGGCCAGGGCAGCGGCACAAGAAAGAGGATTGGCGGTATAGGTATGGCCATGATAAAAGGTCTTCTTTTCCTTATACTCTCCATAGAAGGCATGAAACACCTCCTGGGTAGTAACGGTGGCCGCCAAGGGGAGGTAACCGCCAGTAATACCCTTGGCCAACACCATGAAGTCAGGGTCGATCCCTTCATGTTCGCACGCAAAGAGTCTTCCTGTACGCCCGAAGCCGGTCGCCACCTCGTCGGCTATGAAGGGCACGTTATACCTGGCAGCTAAATCCCTTACCCCGCGGCTATACCCATGCGGGAATACCAGCATCCCTCCTGCGCACTGTATCAGAGGCTCGATAATCACAGCCGCCACCTCCCGATGATGGCGTTCCATTACTTCTTCAACTTCCCCCAGGCAGATCATCTCACAACCCGGATATTCCCTGCCCCAGTGACAGCGATAGCAGTAAGGAGCCATGATCTTCAGGGTCTTGAAGAGCAACGGGCCGTAAATGTCGTGGAATAAGGAAACTCCTCCAACGCTAACGGCGCCCAGAGTGTCTCCGTGATATCCGTTAACGAAGGAGATAAAGGAGTTCCTCGCTGGTTGTGGTTCCCGGCATTGCTGCCAGTACTGAAATGCCATTTTTAACGCAATCTCTACCGCGGTAGAGCCATCGTCGGAATAAAAGACCTTCACCAGACCCGGAGGGGTCAACTCAATTAATTTCTTTGCAAGCTTTATGGCGGGCACGTTTGAAAGCCCCAAAAAGGTGGAATGGGCAATAAGGCCGAGTTGCCTGACCAAGGCCTGATCAATTTCTGCACGTCGATGACCGTGTATATTTACCCAAAGTGAAGAAACACCGTCAAGATAACGATGCCCGCCAACGTCCATCAGATAGTTTCCTTCCCCGGAGGCTATGATAAGAGGCTCCTCGTTGATCCAGTCCATCATCTGAGTGAAAGGATGCCAGATGAAGCGCCTGTCCATGTCTATAAGTTCTTCTAAGGAATATTCCAGTTGCACCTTGCAGTCTCCTTCAACTTTTCTTCGGATGCGGTTATCGGATCCACGTCTTCCAGCCATTCAAATTATTCCAAGTTGTCTTCCAACCTTATCGAACCCCTTTAAGGCAAACTCCATTTCTTCAAGCGTATGTGTCGCCATCACGGTGACTCGAATGCGTGATTGGCCCTCCGGTACCGTAGGCGGGCGGATTGGCACGGCGAATATTCCCTCCTCAAGCAACAGGCTTGAAAATTCGCATGCAAGGGAGGCCTCACCAATAATCACAGGTATAATGGGAGTTTGAGAACCTGAGATCCTGTAGCCCAACTCCATCAATCTCTTTCGCAGATAACCCGCATTACCCCGGAGTCTTGTGACCAGCGAGGGGTTTGATTCCAAAACATCCAGGGCGGCCAAATCCGAGGCCACTACGGGAGGTGGCAGAGCGGTTGTGAATATAAAACTTCGGCAGGTATTGATTAAGTACCTTATCAATTCACGGCTGCCTGCTACAAAGGCACCGAAGCCGCCCAGGGCCTTTCCGAAGGTCCCCATTATTATGTCTACTTTCCCTTCGAGCCCGAAATGAGCAACCGCCCCTCTGCCACCCGGGCCCATAGTTCCAGTGGCATGGGCCTCATCCACCATCAGTAGTGCCCTATATCGATCCGCAATCCTTACGAGCTCCGGCAGAGGCGACAGATCGCCGTTCATACTGAATACACCATCGACGACTATCAAACGCCGACTCTCCGCGTTCCTATC
The DNA here is from genome assembly GCA_964573995.1 of uncultured Gemmatimonadota bacterium. Taxonomy (GTDB): domain Bacteria; phylum Gemmatimonadota; class CAZMKB01; order CAZMKB01; family CAZNLH01; genus CAZNLH01. The sequence goes on along the minus strand of CAZNLH010000052.1, from coordinate 1,401 downwards.
GAAGGACGTCCGGATCTTCTCCTCAAGGGCCGCTGGATCATTATGAGGAAATACGATCACATTGGCTCCACTGAGAAGGCATCCATCAATGATGCTGGCATGGTTCAACTCATCGCTGAATATAAAATCTCCCTTCCCTGCCACACAAGATATGACCCCAAGATTTGCAGTATATCCACTGTTGTAAACCAGAGCGGCTTCGGAACCTTTGAATTTGGCTACCCTCTTCTCCAATACATCATGTAACATTAGGCTTCCACAAATCAGGCGAGATGACCCACTGCCGCAGCCGTACTCGTATGCCGCCTTGGCCGCAGCTTCCTTGAGCCCTGGATGAGAAGCGATTCCAAGGTAATTGTTTGAACACAGGTTCAAAACACGTCCTCCCTCAAGATCGACCCAGGGGCCTTGTTCGCCGTGAACGATCTTGAGGGAACGGTAGAGGCCTTTCTCTCTCAAGTACCTGAGACGTTGTTCAAACGATGCTTCGCCATTGATTAACATTCTCAGTGCGGCAGGTGCCTCGCTTGAAATAAGGCGAGGCATCCATGAAAAAAGCCATCAGATAAAGAGGACGATGAAACGCCGAGAATCCCTTTACAAGACGATACATTCTTATATTATATTCGATGCGATGCATGACGCAAGCATCAGACGAGGCATGAAAGAGTAACAGCCGGCCGTCCTTCGGACTGGCACCCTTCGAAAAGATTGCGCCGGCAGGGGTTATCTGATGGATTTCCTTCTTCCGTTCATTCTTGGGCTCGCGCTGTAGATTTTCAGTTCAAAATATTCTGTGTCCCGGTAACCATGGGCCTTGCGTTTGAGGCCCTTTTTCAGATTTTTATCTTATTGCTTTGCAACATATTAGGGCGGCGTATCTTGTTCTTATCGGTGAGGGACCCGTTTTTCACGGAGTTCCCGATAAAATTCCCCTTCACAGCACGAACCTCCAGACCAACTTGGTAAGGACAGTGGTGTCGGTCGTCCTCCAGTGGCCGCCTCCCGTGTCGATCGTCCTGTCGACCACGAAGTAGAAATCGGTGCCCGGCGTGGGAATCCAGTTGACCCGGAAGTTCAGCACCACGACGTTTTCGTCGTTGTTCCACTGCCCGAAGAAGGAGCCGAAGAGATCGGGGCTCAGCGCAAGGTCCACCCGCCCGCCCACCTCATCGACGGTGAAACGGCCGGTGGGGAGATCGACCCGATTGCGGGTGAAATCAGGGCTGATGCTGACGTGTTTGTTCGGTTGAAGGTTACCGGCGATCATCCATTCGGTACGGCGGCCGTTGTAGAACTCTCCCCATTGGTAGAAGAGGTAGCCCGACGCGGGGCGACCCTCGAAGGTGGCGAACTGCAACTCGTACCTGGTGAACCAGTATTCCCCCCTGGGTATGACCA
>CAZNLH010000051.1:0-10302 GCA_964573995.1 uncultured Gemmatimonadota bacterium | reverse complement strand
TGATTCAACACACTCTCCTTCGGTTACATTTTAAGTGATTCAAATCGGATCCTTGACAATATTTATCGTCATAAGGTATAATGACTGAGTGTCCTGTGTAATCCTTGAAGGAGCGTTCTTTTGGAGATCGCATCTTGGGAAGGTTCTGGATACACGAGGCTCGATAAGGTAGGCAGCACTCCATGACGAAAAACATCGATAGGCTCACGAAGAGGGAACAGGTCCATCTGGCCGCGGACGCGATGAATGGAACTTCCGGGGCATGGGGCATCTTGTACCAGTCGTATAGAACATCAATCGTCGGCTACTTCAAGTGTCGGGTTGGAGATCACGACCTGGCGGAGGACCTCTGCGAGGCGACGTTCGAATATGCCAAGAAGGGCCTAATGAAGGGTAAGTACGATATGAGGTATAGTTTTACGACCTACCTGAGAAACCTGGCGGGGTTCATCTACCAGCGGCATTTGCACGAAGGGACCCGTTTCAAAGATCCGGAGATTTTAAGGATTCAATTCCCGAGGAGTGCCTTGGCGATCTCCTCGATCTCGAATCCTGAACGCTTGAACTTGCGCCTGAGGATGCTCGAACTGTTGATGAAATGCGGCGCGAAACCCCACCAAATCCTCTCTGTAGGTTTCATTAAACTGCTGGAATGGAAGCCGGGAGAATTCGTCTCCGAGCAGAGTGACCGGGCTCTCGGAGCCTTGGCGGAGCAGTTCTTCCAGGATTATTTCCACACCTTCGGCGGACTCATGAACGAAGAGTTGCTCTTCTGGTATTTCCAGCCCCTGTTCGAGGGGTTGAAGAAGACGACGCGGGAAATCTACACGGAATCAGAATACCGTAAGAGGCTCGGAGATTTTTGGTTGGAATTGGTGTGGAACATTCCGTTCAAGATATTTTTTACGAAGGATCCGGAGTCATCGATGTATAACTGGTGCGACAAGGTCAAGAAGCAGATACGTCGGTTGTTGGAGCTGGATGATCAGAATGGGAGGAAGGCGTGAGTGAGAAGCGACGCAACCAAGATCATCTGACCACGGAGGATGTGAGATCCTACCTGAGGGAGGACGTGGACGAGAAAAAACTCCTGGCCATGGACAGTCACTTGGCGGAATGTTCGGACTGTATGACTTGGGTTCGTCGGGAATTCCTCCTCCGGAAGGATTTCGATGAACTCTGGCGGACGTGGACCGCACGAGAGCATGCCGAGGAAATCAAGAGGGCCCGGCTGGAGGAGGCCACCGCCCGGACGGGAATCGCCGGTGAGACGGGAAGGCAACTGAGCGCCCTTCTCGAGGATCTTTCGGGGAATGTGGCGGCGATCCTCAGGATCCTCCTCGATTCCTCCAGGAAGAGCGCGGAGGTCCTTCCCTCCCATCTTCCGGATATCCTCTCTCACATCTCCACCCCGCTTGCCTTTGCCCCCGTAACGAGTCCTGTCCAGATCCTGGGCGCCGAGGAGGCCGATTCGGTCATAGTGGAGGCAGAGGGTCCTCCGCGGTTGCGGGTCACGGTCGATCCCCTCGCGCGGAGGATCTCCATCCAGGGGGAGATCATGGACGAACCGTGGCCCCTGGCCGTCTTGCTCCCCGCGGACACGGGAAGGGCGATGGTGGAGGCTCTTCGCAATCCAGAGGGGACGGATTATCTCCTCGCGGAGTTCGAAGAAGTGGGGGACGGGGAGTACTTTCTCATCTTGCATCTTCCTTCCCGTACCGGATCGTGAAAGGTCATCGATCCCCGAAGATTCACGTTCTGGAGGGACCGGCCCCGGGTCGCGACTTCCCACTGCGGGGGGATTTCTGCACGGTGGGGAGGTCCGATCCCCGATCGGGCTGGAAGCCGGAGGTCGATCTCTCCCCCGACAGGAAGGTGAGCCGGAGGCATTGCCGTCTCTTCCGGAGTGGGGACGACTGGTGGATCGAGGACCTCGGAAGCCGGCATGGGACCCGCGTGGAGGACCTCGAAATCCGGCGGATGGGCAAGCCAGTGCGGGTCCGGTGGGGCACTCCCGTCCGGACGGGGGATACCAGGTGGGTCCTGGACCCCCCCGGAAAGGTCCGGAAGGAGTGGCACGGCCTTACCGTGGAGTACACCCGGGTGCCGGCCATCAATTACGCCCTCTACCACTGCGGGATCCCCATCCTTTCCGATTTCACGCTGGCGAATCCCGGTCCCTCCCCCTCTCCTGCTCTCGAACTGTCGATAACGATCCGGGGATACAGCGAGTGCTGGAGGAAACGAATCGATCCGGTCCCGCCGGGAGGGACGATCGAGTTGCGGGATATCCACCTCCCCCTCCATTACGATCGGCTGGAAGGTCACGAGGGGAGGAAGAGGGCACGTTTCGGCCTCTCGATGAACGGGGAGGAGGTGGTCCGCGAGGAAATCCCCATCCTCGGCTTTTACGAGTGGCCGACGGATCCACGTTTTCGAATGTGCCTCGCCTGCTTCGTCCAACCCTCGCATCCACGCGTCCAGAATATCGTTCTCGATGCCAACGATTCCCTGGAGGCGATCCGTCCCTTCTCCTCGATGGCACGACTTCTCCGGAGCGAGGAGAAGAACCGGGTCGAAATCGCCATGCATGCACTCTATCGCTGCCTGAGGGAGGCGTATCGGATCCATTATCTCCCCTACTCGGTGGGATACGAGGCGACGAGCCAGCGCATCCGCCCGCCCCACCGCGTCCTGCCGGGCTCCGGGGAAAAGAGGGGAGGGGGGACATGCATCGACTTGGTCCTCCTGTTTGCCGCCTGCCTGGAGAACCTCCATCTCCAGCCGCTGATCGTCGTGGTTTCGGAGGATTCAGGGGCCCGGAGGAGTGGTCAGCATGCATTGCTCGGCTGCTGGCGCCGGGTATCGGAGAGGTTCGAGCCGATCCGGACGGATTTCGAGCGATTACGGAGGTGCGTGGGGGCCGGGGGGGAGGAACAACTCATTCTCCTCGAAACGACCGGCCTTAGCGACCGGTTCGGGGAGAGGCTGAGTTTCGAGGAGGCCCGTTCGAAAGCGGAAGAGCAGTTCCGACGGGAGACATTCCGGTTCGCCGTAGATGTTGCCGCAGCGCGCCAGACGGTCCCTCCCCTTCAACTTCCCATGGATCCGGGCGCCCTGGAGGCCTTGCGGACAGCCGAACGCATGGCGAGAGAAGAAGGAAACCCAAAACTTGAGACGAGGCATCTTCTCTGCAGCCTGATCCGGACGAGCGACCTCTTCATCGAGACGAACCTGGAGGAGGCGGGCGCCGACCTCTCCTCCATGCGCACGATCGTCTCCGGCTGGTTTCGCGGGCCGTCGATCCGTCCGAACGTCTGTCCACGCCCGACCCTGAATTATCGTCGAGTCATCATGGATGCGATGTGGATCGTCAGCGACATCGGCCAGGACTATATCGGAAAGGTACATCTCTGGTATGCCATCCTCCTCTCGCGAAGCGAGCAACTGGGTCCACTCTTCGAGAGGCTGGGGGTGGACAGGGACGAGGTGAAGGCGACCTTCGCGCGACTTGTGACCTGGACCCGTGGTGTGGTCCAGACCCTTGCGGAGCGGCACGACGAGGTGGAATAGGGAAGAACCTCCGTCCACTGTCCAGACCGGTTGGGTGGAGAAGGCGATCGGAGGGAAGCCGGTTCCGTCGGGTTTCTATCTGGGGGCATGAACCCGAGGAGGCCTCCGTTGGGGGAACGGAGGCCTCCAGGTGGCATCCGGAGGACAGCCGCGAAATGACCTGTCGATTCCCCGCACCCTCAAAATCTGCGGGGTCAGGGAACTCTCGACAACAGCACCCTACCTTGGCATACACGCCCCGATGGTGATCCTCACGTTGTCGTAATAAACCGAAGGATCCGGTCCCTTCCCTATCAAGGTGATATGCCCTTCCGAAAGATTGGGGTTCGATAACTGCTGTGTCGTCTCGAGATTATTGTCCCACCATACAGTGATCATGTCGCCTATCATCCGGACCTTCATCGTGTGCCAGTCGGTGTCGACACCGACGTACCTTTCATATAATACATCGCCGTCTCCATCATATTCCCACGACAGGAGAAGATTGCCGGATAGGGCATCGTAGATCCACTGAATGTATTTTCCATCACCGGCAGTGCGGAAAAAACATCCCCCGCCGTATCCTGAACCCCCATAACGGATAGCGAACTCCAGTTCAAAGTCCGTAACCGATCCGAGGGGTGAGGAGATCTGGGAAGGGTTCCCTGCCTGGAATGCATGGAGCTCCCCTCCGATGACTTCCCAGTCCATCCGTTGACAGAGCCAGCCCTTGAAATCCCCGTCGTTGAAGTTGTCGGTGAAGGTGGTCAATGCCTGGTAGGCGGAAAGGGATCCGGTCGAGAGAAGCGTGGAAACGACCAGTGCGGTGAGGACCTTCATTTGTCCCTCCTATACTGAGAGTGAAAGGTTGGAATTGAAATCTTCCGCTGGATCGTGCCGGGGGAGTGCAAGCGGGTCCCGCCCGCTCTGCCCACCGCTCCCGCGGAGTACACATTGTATTTACGCTGCGCAGGGGCCTTTTCTCGCTCGGTTCTTTCAGGGTTTTTTCGAGGGAAGGGCGCTCAAAGGGGGATACCGGCACTCGATCTAATTACTCCAGATCATGGGGTATGGGGGATCATATTCCGGATCCTGCTCTTCGAGGATCCGATCGCGTAGGGGGTGGTCTTCTTCGGGGAAGAGTCGCAGAGGGCAAAGACTCAAATGCTGAAGGGTAGAAGCCTTACCCTTAATTGGACTTATCCTTGAGGACAAAAGGCCTTTCACGGAGTGAATTCACCTGGGGGAGATTCTCACTGAACTTGTCATTCAACGGATCACTTCAATAAGACCATTTTTCTTGTGTACATATAATTCCCTGCGACAATCTGGCATAAGTATATACCTGAGCTCAGGTTCATTCCATTGTCATCGGTTCCATTCCAATAAATCTTATAGTCGCCTGGCTCTTTGGTTTCATTCAGCAAAGTCCTTACACACTGTCCACGGATGGTATAAATCTGGAGGCTTACATGGACAACTTCTCTGTCTTCGTCATTCTCTGGAATGCGGAACTCAATCGTTGTCGAAGGATTGAATGGATTGGGGTAATTCTGATATAGATAGAATGCCTTGGGAATCGAAGTCGTGCGCTTGACTTCCTTAATCCCACCGGGGGGAAAAATCGCGTGTCTATAATAGATTTCGTCATTTCCCCCATACAGCCTGTCTCTCCAAACTACATGTATATCATAATTATCAGGTTCTATAGCAGTGACATCTATATCTGGAAATCGTGATTCAGCCGGATGATTCGTTAGGCGATCTTCCTCTGACCAGTTTTCACCCGAGTCAGATGAAGATTTATAATAGATCTCATAATTGCCTGTTTTGTTGTCATCCCACACAAGAAATACGTATTCACTATCCGCTTCGAGCGAAGGACTGTCGGAGTAGCCAACACTGTCGGTTACTTTTTCTGCAACTTGCCAAGACCCTCCCCGATCCGCAGACCTTCTGAGGTATATCTCTGAATTACTTTCCCCTGTGATATTGCTCCATGCCGCGTAGACCTTATCCCCGCTACATGCAATACAAGGGTCCCACGCAGAAGAGTCGCCAATGTATTCCGATGTCCACCAGGAATCACCGCCATTGAGCGAGCGCTTAAAAATAATTCTTGCTGGATCGTAATTTAGGTCTGCATACACTACATATATATACTGGCCGCATACTGCGATTTTGGGAACAAAGTACGCCCCCTCATCCAAGAGAACATTGCTGCCAGGTATCGAGGTCAACTTCGCGAAATATATATCTCCATTACTCCCCCAAACACATCCAGCCCACCACATGGAAGTTGCATCGACATCTGGGTCAGAAAATCCAATCGACGGTTCGTTGATTTGTACGGCATCTTGAAAACTGTTCCCGCCGTTATCGGAAAACTTAAGTTGGCCGATTGAGCCTTCGTCTTCAAAAACTACCCATAAATTGGACAGGAAGCAAGCAATAGATGGATTATAATAATCTGGTGGAGATCCCATCAAGGTCCTTTCGGATGGACCCCAGGAGACTCCGCGATCTGTCGATCTTCGATATTTGATGTCATTGTCGAATTCGTGATACCAAGTGGCATGCACATATTCTCCGCTTGCAGAAATAGGGCTTGCTCCCAAGCCAATCTCACCAGAGTCGCTCAATTTAACGATTGTACTGTCCCAACTCGTTTGACAGATGAGGTTGGCATGAAGAAGGAGGACTAAGAAAAGTGACATTATCAACGATTTCATCCTTCACCTCCTGAAGTCTTGCATCAAGTACCTGATGAAAATCATGGGGAAAGCCAGATTGCTCCAAAACCCCATTTTCCATCTATGCGAGGGTCCAAATTATATACTGCGCATAGAGATTTTTTCTCGCTCAGTTCATTCAGGGAGAATGGAAGATCGATGCCCCCGAGGGTGACTGCTCTTTTACAAGCGCTGGTTTCCTCCCGAGTACATCGTTGGACTTGGGATACGCATCGCTCGGGCATCAGCTCCATTGAAGCGGAGAGATTTGGTTCTTTGAGATCACTCCACCACGTGAAATTGGAATGCTTCTTCGTCGAAGATGGAGCCTGGATAGGTCCCTATTCGACCGATCAGACGATAGGTTCCCGTATCCGCCTGCGCAGGGATGAATAGTCCCTCGTTGAACTCCAGCGAATCGCGAGAGGGGATCCACCCGTGCAATGGGTTGGGGAGGGAGAGGAAGTCGTCCGGGATCAGGATCTCCCCGGAATCGGGCAAGTCTGCGGAGAGCCAATAATCTCCCTCGATCCTGTTCTCGGTGGTGTTCGCGATGCGCGCTTGGAAGCCGAGAACATCTCCTCTCGACACGGTTGTCGGACCGGTTGGAGAGAGGACGAAATCTACGAAGGGAAGTCCTGGTTCCCATTGCGCTCCATAAATCACACCATTGTTAGCATTGCCAGATGCATCATAGGTAGAATCTCCAGAGCACTCATCAAAATGCCATAAGGCCATCGTGTATTCATCTGATGCAAAATGTCTCTCTGGTGTGAAGTTATCTATATAACGGGCTATATTGGAGATCCGTATTTCATCGATATACCCAGGATAATTGTATAAATTATCATAACGTTGTCCTACCCAGAGTGGTCTATCTGAAGAATCAGGAAGCGAGGAACCGGAGTAGCTTCTTTCAGCGACAATTTGCCCGTTTATGAAAATCTCTACTTTATCTCCTGTAACAACTCCCGCAATGTGATAGAGGCTGTCTGCGTGAAAATCATACCTTACGTAAACCTGGGATGAGTCTTCCCAAGTCTGGAATTTTAACTCACCTGGATGACTTCCTGGATTGTCTGAATAGTTCATTCCGTAATGCGCAGAGTGTATTGATTGTTGCCATTCTTTATAAATGAATTCTGTTCTTGGCGAAGAGATATTCAAATCCTGTGATGGTTGTATCCACAATTCAACTGTTAATTGATGATCAAACAGATCCAGAGTATTATCTTGCATTTCTACATAATCGTCGACTCCATCGAACAGCAGGCGACAATTTTCACTACGAAATGCATCTGAAGGTGTTTCTATTAGAGAGTCATGATCTTTAGAAGACGCAGGAAAAGCAATCTCTGCGGGTATTACAAGAAATAGGAACACAAAAGAGCAAACCAACCCTATGCAATTGAAAAAAGGGCATGTGGGCTTCATCTTAAACCTCCTGAATTGGAAAAGAATAGGTAAAGGCAATGTCTTGTAGTGAAATGTTTCATCGGATCATGCAGGGCGACTGCGATGGGCATTAGGTCGCATTCTCCCGACATTTCAACGGAGCCGCATTTCATATACGGCATAGAAGGGTCTTTTCTCGCTCGTGTTTTTCATGGAGAAGAAGTAAGTGGGACGGTTTTCGAGGTAAGAACCGCATCTGATATGAAGTGGATCCTCGTTACTATGCCACCGCAGTTTTCACTTGTCGACAGTGATCGCGCATCGGATCGCTGAGCGTGTGAAGTACAACGCTGCGTTCTTGGATCTGGCGGCTCATATGCTCGACCCTGGCATCGAACGGATAATCTCCATCCTTCTACCTCATCGTTATCCTGGACTTCTATGGGTGGAAGGTGTGGAGGTGAACGGTTACCCCGTTTACCGTACCACCTGGACGTGGATGGAATCGGAGGCCCGAATCGGGGAGGGGTAGTCCCCCAGGTCGACCATGTAGATGTAGTCTCCCGGGGGCGCATTGCCCGGGACCCCCTGGGAGAGGGAACGGGTGACCTCGAGCCCGGGGTCGATCGTGAATGGGTTCGGACCGAGGAGGGGCCCCACGACCGAACTGTCGGGGAGCATCACCGTCGACCAGGTGTCGAAGGAGCGGGGCTCGGGGGTCCGGTTGGTCACGGTTGCCGTGAAATCGAGCGTCCCCCCCGGCGGGACGGTCGAGGAGTCGGGTTCCAGTGCGATGGTGACGGGGGGGATGACGTCGTACCCGTAGACGAACAGGCTGTCCCGATGGTCGACGAAGACCCAGTCCCGGTAGGCGTCGCCGTCCAGGTCCCAGTTCGGGTAGCGGAGCGGGACGAGGGTCCCCGTCTCGGTGATCTGGCTGAAGCCCCAGGTGGAGTCGTACCCGGCGCCGGTCCACTCGTAGAGGACGGCGGTAGGGTAGAAGTCGAGAAGGGCCTCCTCCTTCCCGTCCCCGTCCGTGTCGCCCGTCCCCCCGTGGATCAGCCCCGTGTACGGGGTGGTGCGGGTCAGGACCTCCTCCAGTTCGAAGGTGTCGTCCCCGGTGGACCGGTAGATCTCGAACCGCCAGTTGTCGTCCACGAAACCGAGGGTCGTCCCGAGCAGGAGGCGGACGTCGCGGTTTCCCAGGGCGTCCCAGGCGAGGGCCATCGTCGAGAAACCAAGGTGCGTCCCGACGTTCCCCCGGAGGTAGATCGAGTCCCCCTCCGCCTCGAAGATGGCCGAGGAGTATGGGATGCCGACGACGAACTCCCCCCGGCCGTCCCGGTCGAAATCCGCCGCCCCGATCTCTCCCACGGCGTTCTCGAGGAAGTAGTTGTAGACGAGCGCCAGCGAGTCGCCTGCCGTGTCCCAGGAGGCGACCCGGACGTACGACTCCGAGGAGAAGGTCCGCTGCGTCGTGAAGATTACCTCGGGGCGGCCGTCGTCGTCGAGGTCGAAGGTCGTCGGTGTATAGACCGTTTTCATGCCGGGGAAGGTGAACCGCTGGAGGAAGACGAAGACAGTGTCCCGCCACGTGTAGAGGTCCAGGTACCCGTTGCCCCAGAAGCCCGGATCGCCCCGCTGGACGAGCAACTCCTCGTTACCGTCGCCGTCCAGGTCGCGCAGGACCCAGGGAAGGCCGTAGGCCAGTGGGCGGGTGAGGGTGAAGTCCAGGGATGTGTCGAACTCGTAGCGGTCGATTGCGTCGTGGGGATAGTCCTCGATGTACAACTCCTGGAGCCCGTCGTCGTCGAGGTCACCGAAGCTCAAGGCCTGGGCGTTCGCCACGTGGTCGATCGACTGGCGACGCGCGTAGAGTGTCACCCCGCGGGAGTCCTGCTCCTGTCTGGCCAGGCTTCCCTCCCGCTGCCGGGTCCAGGTCCTCCCGGCGTCGCTGGACCGGAAGGTGGTCTCACCGATCCTCCCTTCGAGTAGCGGGCCCCCCACCCCAGCGGCAGGGAGGGAAGGGATCGGAAGAAGGGTTCCCGCGGCCGACAGGACCGACAGGAAGACGACGTTAGGGATCCATCGACGGTTCATTTTCACGGTACCTCCTCCCTCTTTGTCGATTCGTTTCGGGCCGGAGGGGGGGTACTCTCACCGTTCCAGTGTAACACGAGGTGCCGTGCATTGTCAAGGTGCCCCTGTATCAATGGTGGGGGAGTGGGCTGGATGCGGGACAGGTACAGTGGCATTCCGCATCCCCTAATATCCCCTGCGGTGTGCTTACTTCTAATGGTCATTAGAGTAACGGGAACTTTTCCAACTGAACACCGGGAGGGGAAAAATAATGCACATGCACTCGACCTCCCCCCCCTTACTACCCCCGGTTCTCCTTCACCTCGTTGACCATGGGCGGGATCTTGTCCTTGACGCGAATCACCGGGATCTCGTCCGCGCCGATATCCACCATCATCTCCATGACCCTCAACTCACCGCTGTTCTTCCTCTCTCCAGGGTAGACCTCTCTTGATCTTTGGTGGCACGAATGTTATTTTGATAATACCGATGGAGGATCGTCCTATGTCTGGCATCGTGCGTTTCGGGGTATCGATGGACCTGG
>CAZNLH010000050.1:0-10904 GCA_964573995.1 uncultured Gemmatimonadota bacterium | reverse complement strand
CGCTCGTGCCGGCCTAAGAGTCTTTTAATCCCGTATACAGCGGCACTGGAGATATCGGGTGGATATGAGAAAAGGGGCACGGAAGACCGTGCCCCTTCCTCCATTGTGGTCCAAATCAGGGCGATTACGGGAAGGCGTAGACCTCGATGTCGCTCAACTCGCAATTGTAGGTGTCGACTGCCTGCAGGTAAATAGTCCTTCCGGACGCGCCCGCCGGGACCGTCATCGTGTAGGTCGCGATCCCATCGCTGTCTGCGGTTACCTGAGCGTAGCGGCGCGCGTTGGCCAGCCCGAGAAAGACACCGGGACATCCAATGGCCTCCGTCGATCCCGAGGCAATACTATAGTAAAAGTCAACGACCTCTCCGGGCGTGGCTCCCCGCACGCTGATCACGTTCATCACGCCGGCCTCTCCAGGATCGGGCTCGATGATATCGAGGGTCGTACCGCACCCGGAGTCGAGGCAAGGGCGACTCGATTTGTAACTGGTGATCGATGAAATAGCGGCGGATCCGAAAATGGGCGGTGAGCCGAGTCCGTCACATCCACCGATAGCCGAGCACATTATGTGACAATCTCCATCGCCGTCACAGTGCTCCGCGCTCCAGTTGTGCCCCAACTCGTGCGCAGTCAATGAAAGTCTCTGGCTCATAAAGGGCGAGAACTTCGATTGGGAGATGCCGTAGGACCAAGAGGTACAAATGGCGCTCAGGTAAGCGATGCCGATCACGTTGCCGGTCATGTCTCGACCTGTCATCATGTGGGCGACGTCGCGTTGAATGTCTCCCTGGTTCTGGTTCCATTCATTTCGGAACTGGCTGAGAAGGGTGCTGGAGTTGTTGCTGGTGTAAGGATCGTTGGAGGTGGTGCGCACAATAATGTGAGTGATATTGTAGCAGATCTCGACGTCACGCTGGTAGACCACCTCGACGTTGTTGAGGACATCTTCGATGTCGGAGACGGTCCAGTTCAGGTTGTACAAATTAAGGCCGTAATACTCCCAGTCGGCGTCGAAGGCAATCTCTGCCGACTCGACCGCCCGAGGTTCGTAGTTGCCCTCTCCGGGCATCTCCGTCACAGTCGATTCCGTGCTCATCCCCCCGAAATCCAAGTCGTCGTGTTGGGGGCCTCCGATCAAGTCTGCCCCGCAGATATAATCGGTCGGGATGGTGTCGGAACCCTTGTAAACGAGATATTCGGACCTATCAGCCGTCTTTTCATACTTGGAGTATGGCTCGACGAACCAGACGTTGTCATCATCCAGCACGATCGCCGCGTCGAGTTTTCCGTCGATTATCGAAGCCGCCACTCGGCTTCCAGGAACTCCTGAGACCTCACCCCTGTAAGTTGTCGGCGGGGGCGGCTCCACCTCGACGAGTTCCCCGCTTTCTACCTGGGTCTCCAGTACAAAGTCCTCACTCCGCAAGGAGTAGGGTCTCAGGGTCAGGGTATAGGTGACCTGATCGAGTTCAACGGCTGCAGTCACCTCGCCACCAGGTCCTGGTTCGAGATCGTTGATTGACTGAATGGTCCATGCCCTGAGCCCCGCTTGGAGGGCTGCGACCCCGGTCAAGTTCCCGTCTTTTGGCGCCGCGTATACGAATTGAAATGATACAAAAAGTGTCAGCGCAATTACGGCGGCAGCGATTCGCCTGTAATATTGCATAAAAGGACCTCCTTTTAATAAGTTGTAAGAACCTGAGAGTTACCTCTTCCCCCTATTTCTTATAATAGCATAAAATCGGCGTCTTTGTCAAGTAACTCTATGCACCGATCATCCATATTTGAGGCAATAAAAAGCGCTTTTAAAATGTCAATTTCCTTGTTGTATCGGTGAAAGAACAAGAATTATCCAATACGATGTATAAGGTAGAGTTGGCCTGAAGGGGAGTGGATCGCCTCAGTTGGAAGAGAGAATATCGATATTCCTTGCGGGGACGGTTGGAAGTACGAGTCCTACGAAGCGCGCCTCGTCGGCGGCCCCCCCTGTGCCGAAGTTCCCCGCGCGGGCTATGACTTGGAAGAGACCGGCTGGGGCCGAGGGGGGGATGCTCAACGCGACGTCGATTGTGACGGTCCCCCAGGCTGGGAGGGTTCCGCTGGTGGGGTTGTCGATGTCGAGGAGTGATCCGGGGATCAGGACCTCGTTCCCCGATCCGACCAGGAGGGCACTCAGCCAGAGGTCGCCTGTCAGAGGGTTTGGGGTGAGGTTCGTTACCGATATGGAGAAGTAGAGCGTCCCTCCAGGGGACACTTCCGGGTCGGCGGGTGGGGTGATGGTGAGCCGGACCGTCGGGTAGGAGTTGGTCACGTAATAGACCTCGGCACTGTCTGCCGCGAGGTAAGGGTTATCATAGTAGACCACGTGCACACCGCCCGATCCGTCCGTGACGGCCGAAGGTACATAACTGGCCGAGTCGAAGGTCAAGCGCTCGCTCTGCCACGCGTTGTTCGAGTACCACGAGTGGTAGATGTTCCCGGTATAGAAGGTGCCGGAGATTTCCTCCCACAGGATGTGTGGCTCTCCTCCGGCCGTGAGGGCGAGTACCGGCGAGCCGGCGTTGTAGGTGCCGGAGACGAGGTCCCACCCCTGCCAGGACGTCCCGCCGTCGGTGCTGAAGTTGTAATAGGTCCGGTTGGGGAAGCCGAACCCATCATTTCCACCGGATGCGATGTGGACGTTCCCCGAGGGGGATGTACGGACCGAACCGCCGTAGTCGTCATGGTTTGGCGTCGGCAGGTCCTGGAGTGTCCAGGTCTCGCCCGTCTTCGTAAGGAGGTGGAGGTCATAGTTTCTATAATTCCCTCCACGGTACACGATGTAAGGAATCCCGGTCTCGGAAACGGCGATCCTCGGGTCTGCCCCTTCCCAGAAACTCCCCGGGCTGCTCACGTCTATCACCTCTATCGACCAGGAGCCTGAAGGGGCCCTCTCGGCGTAAAAGATCTTGCCGCTGCCCGATACGGGGTCCTCACCCACCCAGGTCGCGTGGGGCCTGCCGTAGCCGTCGACGGCTACCGAGGGATCGAGGTCCGTGTGCCCGTTCAGAGTCACCTGTTCGATTTGCCAGGAGCCGGTCCGGTCGGAGCCGTACCAGATCTCCGCGCCCGCTCCCGATCCCTCCTGCCACACGACGTGAGCAGAACCATTCGTGTGCGTGGCGCCGTCCACCTCGAAGACGGACCTGCCCTCGGGGATCAGGTCCACTGGAGCGGTCCATCCCGTGCCCGGGTTCTCCATCGTCAGGACGTGGTCGAGGCCACCCCCGGGTTCCGAGTAAAGCCAGGTGAGGTGGAGGACGTCGTTCCCGTCGATCGACAGCGATCCCGGCATGGTCAGGTCCCGCCCGTTATTGTGCGTCAGCCTATCTGGTGAAGACCACGCGCCTTGCGCCGGTGGCGGAAGGGCGCAGGTGATACAGGATATGAGAATGACCGGGATAAGGTAATCGGCGATGGAATTCCACGGGGCTCGCTTTATATCGTCTTTCATCGTAGTCCGCAATCTCCGTATCTCTTGGCTCGGGGACGGGGCATTGGTGGATCCTATCGGGTTGGTATCAGGCGCCGCGTCCAATTCACAACTCGAGCAATTATACGATCCACGCGATGGTTTTATTGTACCATAGTTCCCGCTTCCTGTCAATCGGAACGGCCGATCTCTCTCTATCGTACACTACGACGAGACAGCAATAGCATCTCCTCGATGAAATGTCCCTCCGGTACCTTAAAGGGGGCCGAAAGTCTCCCCGAAAAATCCCGAATCTCCACGTACTGCTCATGAAAGTTACGAAATATCATACGGATTTCCTGGGGAAACTAATCAACGAAAGGCGCATGACACGTTGTTATTTGTGGATCGTAGAGGGAATATGGTGACCTCGGCCATGGGACGGCGGGCACCCCAAGCCGGGCAAGTCTTTCGTATGTTTCCTCCCGGGCGGTCACATACCATCCGCCGAGATTCTGTTACCTGGGCAATGCTCGAGCGAACCAGGTCCTCGACGTCGCATGGCTCTTCTCCGAGAGAAACGGCAGATGAAATGAACAACATTTGGGAGAGAAAAAAGAAGAGCAGGCTCATGCCTTACTCTCTTTTCCGATCCACTCCCAGAACCCACGCGGATCCAGGATTCGAACGGGGGAATTCTCGGCGAGTTCCAGGAGATCTCGATCTCCCGTGACCATCACATCCGCATTCGAGGCCACGGCGGAGGCCAATACCCAGGCGTCATCCGGATCACGGACCGGAAGATCCAACTTCTTCTCTGGAGAGGGCACGACTTCGTGCCCGCGCAGGAAGGCGTCGATGGCCTCGATCGTATTCTGTGGGACATGGAGGCAATCCAGGAGAACTCGGCTCAACTCCCGGAGGTTGACTTCGCCGGTGAGCAACTCGTGTTCGGCCAGGATATGGCGCAGTACATCGGCACAAAGTCCTCGAGTCGCAAAGGCACTCACCAAAACATTGGTGTCGAGGTATACCTTCACGAGATCTCGGACATCACGTCCTCATCCGTGAGGTATCCTCTGGCCTCGGCGAACGGCATGACCTGTCGACGTAACTGTTCGTACTGAAACATGATTATCTGCCGACGGAGGGCCTCACGAATGACATCGCTGCGCGTTCGTCTGGATCGCTTGCAGACTTGATCCAACTGGCGCTGCAATTTACGGTCGAGCCGAATGGTTATCGAAGTCATACGCTTCATGTATTACAATGTAACACGAATGACGGAGTATGTCAAGTGGATCGATCCCTGATCGGCCCTTCTTTTTCACCACTCCTCCCGCTATACCCTCCTCCACGATCCTGATCTCCTCGTCCGTCAAGCCGTAGCGTTCGTAAACCCGTGCGTCCCCACCGACTTCTTCTATTCATTCTATTCATCCGAGAACTCCTTCATCGAGCCCAACATCTTCACAAACTCTACCGGCGAATAGACCGGGATCGAGGAGTTCTTATAGTCCCGCACGTTGCGGGCAACGATCGCGTTCGCGCCGACCTGCCTGGCCGCCTTGTGGACCACGCCATCCTCGTAGTCCGGAAAATGACCCCGCAATGCCCCCTCGAGTACCGCGCGGTTCACCGGGGCCACCTCGAAAAGGGAGAGGATCTTCCCGATCTCCACTTCCGCGCGCCTCGCCCCAAGCGCCTTCGCAATCAGGTAGTAGATTGTCGTGAGAGTCGTCGCACAGAGGTATCCCGCGATCCCTTCACCGGATTCCACCCTTGAAAACAACTTCGCGGCGGCCTCGGAATGGGGCGGGCGATCGAGAAGAAGATCCAGTACGACATCCGTGTCGAAGATCAACTTCAAAGGTATTTTTCCTCGAGGTGGCGCCTGTAGTCTTTCTCATCCGAATCGGTGCCACGCAAGATGCCCTTGAGTGATCGAACGGTCGGGGTGTATCGGGGGTTCTCTTCCATCCCGCGCGGGCTCAACAAGGCGAAATAGTCGGCGACCATCTGCGACACCGATTTACCCGTTCGTCTCGCGTATCTCTTCGCTCGCCGGATCAATTCATCGTCAAGTCGCAGTGTCAACTTGGTCTTCATCAAGAACTCCCTATAGGATAGACGTATAGATCAATTATAATTATACGGCATGATACTGCTATTGTCAAGCGAGAAACCAAGGTAAGGCAATGACTCCCGGTCGAGTGAATTATCTTGTGGTCCCTTCCTCCACGATCCTGATCTCCTCGTCCGTCAGGCCGTAGAGTTCGTAGACCGTCTCGTCGATCAGCCGGTCGACGGCCTCGATCCGGCGCTCGAGGACGGTCCGGCTCTGCGGCTCCCGGGCCCCGGCCAGTTTCTCGTGGAGATCCAGCATCTCCTCGACCAGGGAGACCAGCCGGTCGTGACGGGCCTCGGGACCTATACTTCATAGGCCAACCCTTAGGCCCAATACATACCGCTGAAGATCGGCATGGATGGAGGGATCCCCTTCTTCAGATCTAAGAGACGACTCTTGGCAATCCCAGGGCAACCAGAAACTTTTCTACTGATCTCCAAATGATCTCTGTTGTCAAATCCATGCCCCTGACCCCGAAATCAGCGCGGGCTTCGTTGAAAACCCGGATTGCGGAAACAGGACCCTCGGCATCAGCACCGGCAAACAACTTTAATGCCTTCCTTGAGAACTTCTTGAACCAAGACGGGAACTCCTTTTTCAGAGATTCGGACTCCACCATCAAGGCATCCAGGGAATTCCGAAAAATTAGAGATACATTGTAGACTCGGGACAGAGGAATTCCACCTCCGCAGCCGGGGTACCATTCCTGGGCAAGTACTTTACGACCGGCCGATCACCAGTCCCAAATTTCTCTTCCTTGAAGCCTCCTTCGGCCATGAGTTCCGCGACCGGTTTGCGTCTATCCTCTCGAAGTTTCTTGGGAGAGGCCCAATCCAGGTCCTTTGTGCCGAGGTATGGAAACAGCATTTCACTTGCGTAATCGTGATAGCGATATAAGGCGCTCGCGCAGCCTCCAATACAGACCAGATCGCAGAGATATGGCTTCAAGGTATTGACCACCTTTACGAAAAAGTCATCGAATGCCGCACTCTGGAACATCACCCGGCTTCCTCGGAGTGAGGCTGTAAGATGCGCTCATAGAGGTAATCAGCCTGCTCCCTTCCGCGCGCATAGGAGAACCGTACGTCGAAATAGCATTGCAGTACATCGCACACCGGCACATGATCCACTCTTACAGCGCAACGAAACACCGAGTCCCTTGCAGGTTGGATGAGAAGTGACAACTGCGCGTATTCCGACTTTTCTTCGACCAGGTCGAGCGCGGACAGAACTTTCTCAACTTCCCCGGCCGCGTATAGTCGCACCTTGCGAACGTTCGAGTGGCCCAGGCCGAGCAGATGACAACCGAGGTGTCCTCCTACGACCACGGGAACGGCACCCTGTTTCTGACAATGCGAGCGTAAGTTGCGCAGGAACTTCTCCTCGGATTCATTGGGATAGAGAAAACGAAGACCGATGGCGCGCCGTGCCCTGTTCTTGAGCGCATAACTCCAATCATCCAGCAACTCCTGATGATGCCGGATGACAAATCCCTTGGGTCCCCGTTTCAGGAATCCTTCCTGCTCGGCCCTATTGACGAAGGTGGAAACCGATGGTTGCGGAACGCCCGAAATCTCAGCGAGTTCACCGATCCCCTCGGGCCTGCGCGATGGACCGCCCCAATACCGTGGATCCATCCCCGACAGAAGAAGCACCTTGAATAGCCATTGGTTGTTGGGCGAGAAAAGACTCGCCCGGCTTCCGATTGGTTCACGATGAAGGGCGCCCGGATGGGGGGGTACTGATATCCGTTCATCGTGCTCGCCGATATGGGCGAAGCCGGAACCATCTTCAGCAATTACGGCCCACTGCAGATCGGGAAGGTAATCGACGGCATACTCATGAAGATCGTCTACGGCCTTGCGGCTCATCCGTTGGAGCAGGAAGGCCAACATCAGGCGGCTGCCGTGTCGGCGTTCCGCTGGATCCAGTCTCTGGAACCTCAGTATGGCGTCACCGATCGCCGCCCGAAAATCAGACGCCCTGTAGAGGTTCATCGCTTTGCATTCTACGAGAAGGTTCGAGGATCCACTGCGGCACACCAAGTCCGCCTTGACCGATCCGAAGGCTTGTTCAGGCTGTGAAACCTTCATGCCTCGAGATCGAAGCAGGTCCGAGATCCTTCCGATCAGATACTCTCGCCGTGATTCCATTTCACACCCTGCTATTGGTGATCACCGATAAATCCATGATCACGAATATATTGGTGATCACCGATTTTGTCAATGATCCGGAGTGTTCAGAGCACGGCGGGATTCGGAGGCGAGCGGTCGTTTTTTCATGCTCCGATGTCGCTGCTGATTACTTCTTAAGGTTACAGCATCCTCTTGGCTGGCGAGTCAGGTTGCATTGGATTGTGTCAGGATCTTATGTATAGTGTGGGATACAATGCATTTCTGAATATCCTGGATCCATGCCCGGTGAGCAGAGTTATTTATGTTCCTCATGGGAAAGCAGAACAACTGGAATGGATAAGAAGTGCGGAGCCAGCGAGAGCCCAACAGAACGAATAACAAACCTTCAGGGAGGTCCAAGTCGTCGGATTCCGCTAGACCTCTGAGTTTCCTTACCCCGACCATGACTTCGCTTTCTTCTAAATCTCCATCGTCGTTCCATATCGCAATGATGCCGGGAGTCCCTTGAACCTGTTTGAATTTCAGCACTATCTTCTGTATCGTCTTGGCCACATCGCGTGAAGGATTACCGTACACTTTCAACAGAGACGCTGGGTCACATGGATCTAATGATTGAGGGCCTGGCTTGACCTTCCGAAAACGCGTTATTTCGACGACCGCATCCTTACCGTCTCGGTCTATGGCAAGATCTGGACCTTTGCTACCCAGAGGTTCAACTTGGACCTTGAATCCAAGTCCCAAGAAGAGGAGCGCATAGCGGACCTCGGCCAGGTAGTCATCGATTTGCTCGAGTCCTTTGGCTGTAGCGAGGCGACGGAAGGTGTATTCGGATCCGGGTATCGTAGCGAATACCTCGAGATAGGGAGCATTCCATTCCATCGCTCTCTCGCCCATGTACTCGATCATATGGGCAAGGGCACTTTCGGCTGACGCGATCTTACCCATCTTCGACCTCAGAATTAGGCGCGCGGTTGACCCTTATTGTGCTTCGACGATCTGGATCTCCTCGTCCGCCAGGCCGTAGAGTTCGTAGACCCGTGCGTCCCCATCCAGCTCGAGGAGTTGCTGGTCATGCTTAGGCGGGATGCCGATCTGCCGCCCGGGAGGCTCAGGCGAAAGAAGTATATCTCTACCTCACTGTTGATCATCGACGAGGTCGGATTCGAGCCGATGAGCCGACAGGAGGCGAGCCTCTTCTTCCGGCTCGTCAGCCACCGATACCAGAGGGGGAGCATCCTGATCACCACGAACAAGGGGATCAAGGATTGGCCTGAAGTCCTCGCCGGAGATGAGGTGCTGGCCACCGCCATTCTCGATCGGCTGCTACACAACAGCCATGTGCTCGACATCAAGGGAAGAAGCTATCGGCTCAGGGATCTCGAACGAGCGGTGGTCAGTTCCAATGCGTAAAGGTCGGTGTCGCCCAGGAAAGGAGGTGAGAGCCTAAAGCACATATACACTTCAGTTCCCGGAGGGAAGGGTGCGTAAAACTGGATGTCGCGTTAATGCATAAAGAAAGATTTCGCTTGACACAATGGCGATCAAGAACGCACAGATACTTGACAACGCCTACGGCATACTGGGGATAGAGTTCATGGCCGCCGCGCAGGCACTGGACTTACACGACCTCCAGCCCGGAAGGGGGGTCCGCACGGCCCACGAAGTCATCCGCCGGCACGTCGCGCACCTGGATGAGGACCGCCCCCTCCAACACCGACCACGAGGCGATGAAGGCCCTGGTCCGGTCGAGAGAGATACTGGTGGCGGTAGAGGACGAGGTCGGATCGCTGGGGTGATAAGAACGAGGGTCGGTCTATAATGCCCATGTGCTTCAATCATCACACTTATAAGAAACAGGGGCCAATCCCTGACCCCTGTTTCAAAGACGCTACTATAGGCGTGAGTCGCTTTTTCTCTTGCTGTGGTTCATAGGCTTATCCATTGCAAGCGTTGATGTAAAATGCCTTGACATTTGCGGCTTGTCTGGCTAGATCTCTGTATGGGGAATTAGGTCAAATCGATAGCCCCCTGCAGGGGATATCAAGATGAAATTATCTCTATTATTCGCATCATTGGTCCTATTGTGGGCAAACGCCAAACTTCCGGCACAGACCTTGTGGTCACAGAAAATCTGGGAGAACCATCTGATTAGCGGTGCCGCCAAAGATACAACCGATGCTATAGATGTAAGTCATATCGACCTGAGATCATTGAGATTGTGGGGAAAGGCAGGGGGGACAAATCCCAATATCAAGATCGTCTATCAATTCATGACGGATTCCAGCGGATGGGACAGTCTTAATTATAAGTGGGTAAATCATTTTACTTATGAGGATTGGGTATATCTATCTCCTATGATCCCACCTCGCACAAAAGCAGTCGATAAAATAGGAAATCCAGGGCACGGAAGAGATTTTGCAGATACCTTATCTGAGACAAAGAATAAGGAGTTGATAAGCCTTAATTTCAAGTTGACAACAAGCGATAGTTCCGCTAATAGATACGTAGAAGTTATATTTGAAGACTCTGCGGGTAACCCCCTAGCCATTACCCAATGCAGCACCCCTCAACCTGCCAATACGACAAGGGAATACGTCTTTTTTCCCTGCACGCCGGAAATAGGCTCTACCAACACCAATATCTATCAGGCGCCGCTCCCACCGAATCTATTCTTGAAGGGAGGCGCTATAATCAGATCGAATATAATAAATATCGCGAGTGAAGATAGTATCACAAATATTTATCTTGGCAATCTATTAGACGTCGATCCTGTACTGGATTTTATCATACCTGAGAGGGCTAATAAATTAAGGTTCATCGTATCTGGCAACAGCACAAATAGTTCTGATGCTATTATTTCCCTTGTTCTCAATGGTACCTATTATTGAATATATGACCGATTAATAAGCATCATGTTACAAGGGACACGAAACCCCGGAGGTGAAAGATGTATGCAAGAAGAATATTCTCTTGTTCCATGGGGATTCTCCTCCTCAGCACCCTCTCTTATCAGCCGTCCTTTGCCCAGGGAACGTTCTATCGATACCCTGACAATCCGGTATTGAATGGCCAGTATCCATTTGTCCTGAGAGAAGGAAGAACTTACTCAATGTGGCGAGGTGGTATAACAATATGGTATTTAACCAGCATAGACGGTAAAAACTGGCAGGAATACGCGGGCAATCCGATC
>CAZNLH010000049.1:0-11020 GCA_964573995.1 uncultured Gemmatimonadota bacterium | reverse complement strand
GGGAAAATCTGTAAGTTGGACCGCGGCGTCCGCTTCATGCTTCGTATCAGCGGTATTGACAATACCCTTCTCCCTGTGCTACCATTATATCTTTGATGAGGTGAAGAAGTTGGGCCATGGAGGGCATATGCCGGGCTGCCTGGCGGAGCGCCTGTGCGTTCTGGCCCGGTTTTTTCGATGGGTCAAGGGAACCAAATGATCAACGGGAAAAAGATTGTTATATTCATGCCGGCCAGGAACACCGGCCACTTGCTGAGGAAGACCTACGAGGATATCCCGGAGGGCTTCGCCGATAAGATAATCCTCGTGGATAACGCCAGCAGTGATGATACGGTTGACGTGGCGCACTCGCTGGGGATGATGGTCATTCAACACGAGCGCAACCTGGGGTACGGGGGGTCCCTCAAGACGGGCTATTCAACGGCAATCCAGGAGGGCGCGGATATCGTGGTGATGCTTCATTCCGATTACCAGTATGATCCCAAGTTTCTTCCCCAGATCGTCAAGCCCATACTAGACGGAGAGGCCGACGCGGTGCTCGGATCGAGGATCCTCGGTGCCCAGGCCCGGGCCGGTGGGATGCCCTGGTGGAAATACATAGCGAACGTCTGGTTGACCCGCCTGATAAACCACGCCATCGGGGCGGATATTCGGGAGTTCCACACCGGCTACAGGGCTTACAGCAGGGAGGTGCTGGAGAACCTTCCCTACCGGTACGCCTCCGACAATTTCCTGTTTGACACGGAGATCCTGGTCCAGATCATCCGTCACGGGTTCAGGGTGAAGGAGATCCCCATCCCGACGAGGTATTTCAGGGGGGCCTCCACCATGACCTTCAGGCAGTGCGTCTTTTACGGCCTCGGCCTCTTGATCTCCCTCTCGAGATATTACGCCCACAAGTCGAATATCTGGAAGTCCAGGAGGTACAGCCGGATATACGAGTATCCGCATGCCGATTCCGATTCATGATACGGTGGTGGGGTGCGTCAGGAGATGTTGAAGTGCCAGGGGACTGTATCCGGGTGATCCGGGTCGTAGGGTAGATCGGCGTAGGCGAGCAGGATCATCTCTTCGTTTCCGTTGTTTACTATTGCGTGTGCGACCCGCGGCGGGATCTCCACCGATAAGTGGTTTCCTCCCGTGAGTGTCACCTTCATATCGTTTCCGCTCAGCACGTCTTCCATGTGCAGTGTGCCCTCGCCCCTGATGACGCAGAACCACTCGGTGGTATCATTGTGGTAATGGGCCCCCTTTACCTCGCCGGGAGCGGCCGCACTCAGGTAGATCTCTCCGAAGGTGTCTTCACCGATGAAATCGTTGGGTACTGCCTTCAGGAGCCACCCGCGGGCGTCTTCGTAGTAGGGCATTTCACGGACGACGACTCCCTCGATACGATTCAGGGGGTAGCCTCCGCTTGAGAGATCCTGGCTCATATACTTTCTCAGGTGGAAGTGAAAGACGGTCCGCCGGCATTCAACGGGAGTCGACCGATGCACCGGGGAAGTATTCAAAGAGTTCCCCGGATTCGAATGCCTTCCGGTACCACGAGATGGTCTTCTCGAGCCCTTCATCGAGCGACACCCGCGGGCTCCATCCGAGGAGCCTCCTGGCCCTTTCGTTGTCGCAGTAGAAGTGCCAGGTCTCGCCGGCCCGGTAGGGAATAGCGCCGATCTCGGGCCTTATATCCGAGTTCATGATCCGCAGGATTTTCTCGACCACTCTGCGGACCGGGTATTCGATGCCGTTTCCGATGTTGATGATCCTGCCGATGGTGTCCGGTGCGGTCGCCGCAAGGATGAACCCGTTGACTATGTCTGAGATATAGTTGAATTCACGGGTCTGCTTTCCACCGGTCATCTTGAAACTCTTTCCACGCAACGCTGATACTATTGTATGGGGGATAAGCATCTTGGTGTCCTGAAAGGGTCCGTACGTCAGAAACGGCCGCACGGTGACGATAGGCAGGCCGAGGGTCCTCTGAAACATTCCACAGAAGATGGTGGAGGCGGCCTTCGCGGCGGAGTAGGGTGATACCGGATTCACGGTCTGTTCTTCTTTGAATGGCGCAAGGTTGTCGCCGTATTCTTCGCAGGTTCCGGTGTTCACGAACCGTCGGTAGGGGATGCCGTTCAGGGCGCTGACGAGGTTGATGGTGCCTATGAGGTTGTTCCTCGTTATTTCGGCGGCCCTTTCGAGGGATCGCTCGACGCTGGTGATCGAGGCGAGATGGAAGACCAATTCCGGCCTGATTTCCTGGATTATTTCCTTCAGGGATTCAAGGTCTCCGAGGTCCGCTTCGTGCACATGAGCCTTGTCGCTGTAATCGCGAATCCTGAAGTCGAGCCTCCCCGGGAGATCGAGGAGGTGTAGATCCGCTCCCATCTCCAGCAGTTTCCTGCCGAGGTGAGATCCTATAAATCCCGACGACCCAGTGAGGAGAACCCTCGTGTTCTCGATGCCTTCCACGGTTCAGACCGCTCCCCTGTCGGCCTCGAGCCTATCGAGAAACGTGGTGTACCACTCGATGGTCTCCCTGAGTCCATCGTCGAGGCTGTACCCGGGCACCCAGCCGAGCACCTCCCGGGCTTTCGCGGCGGACAGGGTCTGGGCGCGTATCTCCGAGCCGGCGCTCCCCAGGACGGTGGGCCGGATGTCTTCTTTGCCCATCAGGTGAGAGATCTTCTCGACGAGTTCGAGGACCGCCAGGCTCTCTTCGTTGGAAAAATTGAAGGCCTCGCCGTGGATCGACTCATCGTCCATCGCCTCGGCCAGCATGATGTAGGCAAGAGAGGCATCCACCACATAAAAATAATCTCGAATGAGGGTCCCGTCGCTCCTTATAATGGGGCTTTCGCCATAGTAGAGCGAGCGTATGGTACCGGGGACTATGCGGTTCCAGTTGAGGTCGCCGGCGCCGTAAAAGTTGCCGCACCTCACGACGGCGACCGGCATGCCGAAGGAATGGAAGTAACTTCGGGCCAGTATATCGGTACAGGCCTTTGATGCATCGTATGGGAATAATCCGTGGAGCGGGTCGTCCTCTCGGTACGGGAGGTCCTCTTTCTCCCCGTATGCCTTGTCGCTCGACGCGACTATTATCTTCCGGACGAACCTGCTGTTTCTCGCTGCCTCGAGAACCGTGTAGGTCCCGCGGATGTTTGAATCGAATGTCGAGAGGGGCGAGGCGTTGGCCGTGCCCACGATGGTCTGCGCGGCGAGGTGAAAGATGACCTCTATCTCGTATTCCGTGATGGTCCGCTCGACCAACGCGTAATCGGTGATGGAGCCCCTCACGCCCGTGATCTTTTTGTCGTAGCAGGATAGGACGAGGTTGGATCGGGGGACGTCATCCCGGATTATGCCTATTACGTCGGCGCCGCGTTCGTAGAGATCCTGCACGAGCCTGGAGCCGAGGATGCCGGTACAGCCCGTTATGAGGACCCTCCTGTCCCTCCAGTATCTCTCCCTGCCCATCAGTACCCTCGGCCCGGTCCCGTCGTTGACTGAAACCTCGAAGTTTCTGGATCTACCATATCTTCCACGGCGTGCGGCCCCCGTTCCACATCTCGTTCAATTCGATGTAGTCCCTGTAGGTGTCCATAGATTTCCAGAAACCCTTGTGCAGGTAAAGGGCGAGTTCCCCCATCTCGGCGAGTTGGGTGAGGGGGCGCTGCTCGAGGATGCAATCCTCGTCGAGCAGGTCGAAGACGCGGCGTGAGAAGACGAAAAAACCGCCGCTGACGTATTGATCGAGTTCCGGTTTCTCGCGAAAGCGGCAGACGCTTTCCGCGTGCTGATCCGGTTCTATCACCCCGAACCTCGACTCGGGATGTACGCCCGTCACGGTGGCGATCTTTCCCATCTTCAGGTGGAAGTCGAAGAGTTTCCGGAGGTCTATGTCGGCAATGCCGTCACCGTATGTCATCATGAAGTATTCGCCCTGGATATATTTCTCTATACGCTTGATTCTCCCGCCTGTCATGGTCTTGAGCCCCGTATCCGCCAGTGTGACGTGCCAGTCGTCCACGCGGTCCGCGCCGAGTATCCTTGCGTGCTTGTCCGATCCGAGGCTGATGTTGAAGTCGTTTGTCATCATGTCATAATTTAGGAAATACTCCTTTATCGTCTCTCCCTTGAAGCCGAGACAGAGAATGAACTTCTTGATGTCGTGTGCGCCGTAGATCTTCAAGATATGCCATAAGATCGGCTTGCCGCCGATCGGGACCATCGGCTTGGGTCGATATTCAGTCTCCTCTTTCAGCCTCATCCCCATCCCTCCGCACAGGATCACGGTCTGGAGTTCATCGAGTCCCGGCATGAAACCTCTCTCTCCCTGGTTGTGAATGCAGCGTTCTGCTTATTGAAAACCGCGTTTTGGCCCTTTTCGAGGCCTTAAAGAGCATCTCGAAACCGTCGGCACATGGTGCAATATAAGAGTCGTTTTCATTATTGTCAATGAGAGGGAAGGAAGAGACCTTGAGTTTCCTGTCTGTTTCATGGCGGTTATCGGGGCCGGGAACGGATGGGACTCTTTTTCCTTGCTTTTTTTCTGATTTGTACGATAAATTATAAAAGAGAGATATAATATGCCGTGTTGCCTGGCAAAATGAAGACTTCAATACCTGCGGGTTTCCTGGGGTAGTTGGCCCGGGCCCGTCATTGAGAGAGGAGTATCGATCGATGTTTCCTGCCGCTATCTTGTGGAGAGGGGGGTGATAGGAGCAGCAGATAGGGAAAGGCCTTCTGGCGTCGTGTGTGATTTGAATCAGGTTTCCAAGGGCAATGGAGTGTGGAATAGGGGACCGGTGGGGAAGAGGTAGAGTGACTGATGAAAGTGAGGAGTTCAAGGCCATGAAAAAGGGTTTAATAGGTCATCGTTGGATCGTTCTAAGTCTGTTGATGGCGTTTGTCGTCATCGGGTGCGCGAAGGAGAAACCTATTCCTCCGGTGAATGAGGAAGCGCAGCGTCTTGAAGAAGAAAGGCTTCGGAAGGAAGAAGAGGAGCGGGCACGTCTGGAGAAAGAGAAGGCGGAGAAGTTGAGGAAGGAGGCAGAGGCCAAGGAGGCGAAGGCACGGAAAGACTTTGAGGCCCAGATGTCGGTCATGATCCATTTCGATTTTGACAAATCCGACCTGAAGCCGGAGGCCCTGGACATCCTGTCTCAGAAGGCTGATCTCTTGAGGCAGCGCCCGACGGTGAAGATCAGAATCGAAGGGAATTGTGACGAGAGGGGCACGGAGGAATATAACCTGGCACTTGGTGAGAGACGGGCGACTGCCGCCAAGAAGTATCTCGTCGACGCGGGGATCGATGAGGGGCACATTTCGACGATCAGTTACGGGAAGGAGAGGCCGTTGGATCCGGCCCATACCCCCGAGGCCTGGGAGAAAAACCGGCGAGCGGAGTTCAAGATAGTTTCGTGGTGATTACCGGAAGGCCTACCGGTCAATTCAACTCTCCGGGGTCGTTGTCTCCGGCTTTGACGTGGATTTTTGTTGTCTTCTCTATCCGAAAAGGCCGGGAGACAATGACCCCTTTTTACAGGTGATAAACGGGTCTTCGCTGGTGATTTCGTTTTGAAGAGGGGTTTATCGTACAGGTGATGATGGTTGAGCGTCCAGGACCCCTCCTTCGCCTGCACCGCCATAGGCGGGAAAGACAGGGATCCATATCATTGCTGATGCGGCGTCCTGGGATGGCGCTTGTCCTGAGTTTCCTGGCCGCCATACTTGCTGGTACACTCTTACTCAGCCTTCCATGGTCTACGAGGGACCATCAGGGAGCACCCTTCATTACAGCGCTATTCACCTCGACCTCGGCGGTCTGCGTGACCGGCCTGATTGTAGCCGATACCCCCAAGTACTTCTCTTTCTTTGGACAGTCGGTCATCCTCATCCTCATCCAGGTCGGCGGTCTTGGGATCATGACCTTTTCAGCGGCCCTCTTCCTGGTCTTCAGGCAACGCCTGGCCGTTGGTAAGCGGCGGATAATGGAGGAGATCGTTGAATCCAGCAGCGCGGAAGACCTCAAGTGTCTCATTCTGTTCGTGTTAAAGATGACCTTTATCGTCGAGGCGATAGGCGTCCTTCTCCTCTTCTTCTGCTGGCATCGACCGGGTACGACCGCCGGTTCCTCCCTGGCGTTGGCCGTCTTTCACTCCATTTCAGCCTTCTGCAACGCGGGATTCTCTCTCTTCTCCGACAGCCTCGAGGGCTTCCGTGAGAATCCGGGGGTCAATATCGTAATCGCGGCCTTGATCATCGTCGGCGGACTGGGGTTCGTGGTCGTCGAGGATATCGTGGCCAATACATCCTGCAGGAGGGGCAAACTCGGTTTTTTTGTCGGCATCAACGTTCATACGCGGCTGGTCCTTGTTATGACCGGGGCCCTCATTGTAGCCGGTACATTGGTTATTATCCTCTTCGAAAGAAGCGGCTCTTTCGGCGACCGGCCGTTGAGTGCATGTATCCTGCCCGCCTTCTTCCAGTCGGTCACGGCAAGGACTGCGGGATTCAATACGATGGATATCGGCCTATTGAGGCCCGCAACGCTGTTTTTCCTTATTATATTGATGTTTATCGGCGCCTCTCCGGGCTCTACCGGTGGCGGGATAAAGACGAGCACCTTCGCCGTCCTCCTCCTCGCAGTTCGATCGATGATCATAGGGCGCGACGAGGTGGAGGTGTTCGGGAGGACCATTCGGAAGACCACCGTCTACAAGGCGATTTCCATCGTTGCCATCTCCTTCTTTATCCTGGTATTCATGTTTTTGCTGCTCCTCGCCACGCAGAAGGAAGACTTCCTCTCCCTCCTGTTCGAAGCGGTCTCAGCCTTCGGAACCGTGGGCCTGTCTACCGGTATTACTGCAGGGTTGACCGATCTCGGGAAGGTCTTGATCATCGTCCTGATGTTCGTCGGGAGGGTGGGTCCGCTGAGCCTCGCCCTGGTCGTCGGGGAGGCGGAGAAACGGGCCAGGGTCACTTACCCCGCTGGAAAGGTGCTGATAGGATGAAAAAGGTGTTTGCCGTTATTGGCCTCGGAACCTTTGGAGTGAAACTCTCCAGGTCATTGATCGAGAGGGGTGGAGAGGTGATAGCGATCGACAATGACATCGTGAAGGTTGAATCGATAAAGGAGGAGGTACACCACGCCGTATGCCTCGATTCGACCGATGAAGAGGCGATGAAGGCGGCCGGTGTCCCTGATGTGGACGTTGCGGTAGTGGCCATCGGTGAACGGGTTGAGGTGAGTATCCTTACGACCGCGGTCCTCAAGCGGCTCGGGGTCGGGCAGATTATCGGAAGGGCCATTTCGCCCTTGCAGGAACAGATCCTTAGAGTGGTGGGGGCCACTCGCGTCGTCAATCCCGAGGAGCACATGGGGGAGCAACTCGCGACTTCCCTGATCGCTCCGAACATCTACGAACACATCACCCTTGCCACCGGACACAGCGTAGCGGAGGTCAAGGCCGCCAGCGCACTGGTAGGACGGACGCTTGGGGAACTCGATGTACGTAAGAAGTTCGGCGTGAACGTCGTAGCGATCCGCAAGAAGGTCTCGAAAGTCAACGGCAGGGGCGAGGAAGTGGAGAGCGACGAGGTCAACGACGTTCCGAGGCCGGGGGATCGCATAGAGAGTGGCGATGTCCTTGTAGTGGTGGGCAGCGACGAGAAGATCGAGAAACTGGCAAGGCTCGATGAAAAGTAGGGGGAAGATGCCTTGAGAGATAACGTCCTCGGGATGATAATGGCGGGGGGGAGGGGGGCCCGTCTCTATCCCCTCACAAAGGAGCGGTCGAAGCCCGCCGTACCGTTCGGCGGCAAGTACAGGATAATCGACTTCGTCCTCAGCAATTTCATCAATTCCGAGATATACTCCATATTCGTCCTGATCCAGTTCAAATCCCAGTCACTGCAGGATCACCTGAGGGAGGGATGGCAATTCAGCGGCCTGCTTAAGGATCACTTCATAACGGCGGTCCCGGCTCAACAGAGGATCGGTGGTTCCTGGTACAAGGGGACCGCGGACGCCATCTACCAGAACCTGCATCTCGTCGAGAATTCAGGGGCTTCGATCGTAGCCATTTTCGGGGCGGATCACATCTACAAGATGAACATCAGGCAGATGATAAACTACCACTATCGCAAGGGGGCCTGCGCCACCGTGGCCGCCCTCCCGGTCCCTGTTGAAACGGCATGCCATTTCGGGATCATAGAGGTCGACCGCGACTGGAAGATGGTCGGATTTCAAGAAAAGCCCCAGAACCCCGTGCCGCTCCCGGATCATCCGGATCTCTGCCTGGCGTCACTCGGGAATTATCTCTTCAGGCGTGACGTGTTGATCGAGGAACTCGAATTGGATGCCTGCCGGGCCACGGAACACGATTTCGGAAAGTCGATCCTGCCGGAGATGTGCAAGAGACGGGATGTCTACGTCTATGACTTCAGGGAAAACCGGATACCTGAGAGTATGAAGGGGGAGGAACACTCTTACTGGCGGGATATCGGCACTATCGAGGCCTACTACGAAGCGAACATGGACCTCAAGAACATAGACCCCGCGTTTAACCTGTACAATCGGAGTTGGCCGGTGCGCACGGTCAGTTACGGGGATCCACCAGCCAAGTTCGTCTTTGACGAGGGAAAGAGGAAGGGGCTGGCGATCGACTCGATCGTATCCGAGGGATGCATCATCAGTGGGGGGACGGTGAAAGACTCGATCCTCGGGAAAAATGTATTCATCCACAGTTTCAGCGAGGTAAGAGACTCTATCCTCTTCAATGGGGTCGATGTTGGGCGTAACTGCCGCCTGAAGAGGGTCATTATCGATAAACACGTCAAGGTGCCGCCCGGTACTGTGATCGGTTACGACAGGGCGGAAGACGAAAAGCGGTTTTTCCTGAGTGAAGCCGGGATCGTGGTCATTCCGGTAGGCTATGCGTGGGACCGGGGGTGAATCGGATACCGGTTTGATCGGTCGCCTCTTCTTGTGTAGGGGGGATAGAACGCCAAGGGACATTTTACCCCCGGGCCGCCACCGAACTTATGAACAGGCCCACTGCGATGCACTTGATCTCCATCATTTTCACCTCCACTCTTCTCCTCTTCGACGGACTAATTGGAGGCGCGTATGCCCTCGATCCCTTCTCGGGCCTCGATGAATTCCTCCGCCTGAAGAGCGACCTCAGGCAGAGTGAGGGAGATGTGGGTTATTACGCCGATACGGGGTTTCTGGCCGTACCTGGTAGTGGCGAGACCCGTATGTTCCTGACGCTGGCCATTCCGGACGCTGAACTCCTTCATGCCAGCCGGGACGATTCTTTTCACGCAAGTTACCGTGTGTCTCTCTACTGGAAAGACGAGGAGACCCTGAAGGCCGCGGAGCGTTCCTGGGATCGTGTTCTGGATCGTTCCAGGGAATGTGAGGCGGCGGACACCATGCATGTCTTTCAATCGTCGGTAACCATGAAACCAGGCCGGTACAAGGTCGAGGTGGAGGTCGAGGACAGAAATGCCCACCGTTACGGCCAGGTCTCGTTCCAGGCCGCCGTCCCGGACTTCCGGGGGAAGACCCCTTCGATCTCGTCAATTATACTCCTCTCGGGCCAAGCAGGCGAGGTCATACAGGAGATCGGCAGGCCTTCGTCGGAGGGGGTGGAGCCGAGGGCGATGGGGGTGTATCGCTATTCGATGGACCCGGTTGGTTATTACGTGGAGGTCTATCCCGTTGCGGGGGATACCGCCTTGAAGCCGCTGGAAGTTGGTATCAGCGCAGTCGATTCAGCCGGCAAAGTGTTGTGGGAGAGACGGGAGCCTCTTGGCGCCGGCGGGAGTGTCCGGGTATTCCGGGGGAAAGTTGAGGGGAGGCCCCTGGAAATAGGAGGCTATCGCTTCAAAGTCGTCTTATCAGGAGCAAGTGGGGAAGTCATTGCCGGGAGGGAGAAGCCATTCTTCGTCTCGAGTTCCCCGCGCTGGATAGAAGATCACTTCGAATCCGTTGTCAAGTACCTTCGGTACATAGCCGGTCACGGTGAGATGGATGAGTTGAAGTCCGCCCGGGGGGATCAACGGCTGGAAGCCTGGAGGAAGTTCTGGGACAAGAGGGATCCACTGCCGGCCACTCCGGCCAACGAGGCGATGCTGCAATACTTTGGGCGGATCCGTTACGTCAATCGTAATTTCTCGACCCACCTGGAGAGGGGATGGAAGACCGATCGCGGGAGGGCTTACCTGGCGCTCGGGCCTCCGGACGAGGTTCTGCGCCGGGATTGGGTGACTTCCCCTTTCGGGACGATGGAAATCTGGGTCTACGATCGATCCATCGGGTTCAAGACGATACTGTATTTTCTGGATCGAGGGATTACGGGCGATTACAGGCTCTTGAACCCTGGAGATTATATACGGGCGAAATCGAGACTGGAGTAATTGACCCCCCCTGTCGTCGCCCCCCGGCCGTGCAGCGATGTCATTCGCCGGCACCGAACCAGGGTGCCGTGCCTCTCCCGCGGGGACATTGTTGCCTCGTGCAAGCGGTCGTTAATGATTTATGGCTGCCTGGATATTATCTCCCCATGATACTATCTCGCCATAAGGATTACCTTCCTTTGCAGGTCGAGTGTTCCACCAGACAGGTGCATCAAGTAGATTCCCGGAGGGAGCGGATTGCCGCGATCATCCCTGCCGTTCCATGTGATACGTGTTTCACTCGTCAACCTGCCTCTCCATAGTTCACGAACCTTGCGCCCGCGCAGGTCATAGACGGAAAGTTTCAGGGGGGGTCCGCCCGGGAAGTCCTGGCCCAGCGTCGACCTGAGCGTCAAGTCTGCCTCGATCAAAACGGTCATGTATCCCGCAAAGGGGTTCGGGTAAGTCAGGAAGAAGGCCGAAGATGTGTCATTCACCCCTTCACGGTTGGATACCCCCTCGGTGATCCCAAGGGCCGACGCGTCGTTTTTGGCGCCAGGTGTGCCCAGGTCGCCATCTCCGTATGAGGAAACTGCAGGGGCCCATTCTTCTCCCC
>CAZNLH010000048.1:0-11671 GCA_964573995.1 uncultured Gemmatimonadota bacterium | reverse complement strand
ACGTGACGACACCGGCGGCGGCCTTCTTGCCGGCCGGTTACCGTGCGTCGGATATTCGGATGGAGTGGGTGGAGGCCGGTACGGACACCTTGACGCTCCAGGTACGTGACCTGGACAACCTGGTGGACGTCCCGTTCGGTGATGGGATCGTTGATTCTACAAGTCACGTGACCGAGGAAGAGGAGGGCTCCAACTGGGCGTTTCTGCCCGTGGGCGGTGGGGCCTTGCAGCCCGGGGGTAGGTATTTCCTTACGAGCACTCCTCAACCGATAGCGGACCTGTGGATCTGTGGGAGCAGGGTTACGGTGGCCGGTATGTCGCGGATGCCGCAGGTGGGAGATGTCTGGACCTTGCGCCAGGTGGCGATGACGGAGAAGGTGGAGATCGATACAACGCTGATCCCGCCCGATTCTTCGGTGGTGGACACGACGACGACGTATTTTGACGCCCAACGGCCGCCTGTACCGGGGATGCGCTATAGGATCGATACTCAATCCGGTGGGCAGGACAGGGGTAGCATTGATCTGACGAAGATCCGCGTGGTGCCGAACCCGTATATAGCAACCTCAGAGTTCGAATTGGGCCCGACACAGAAGCGGATCGAGTTTATCAACCTGCCGCCCGAGTGCACGATTCGGATCTACACAATCAGCGGAAACCTGGTGAACGTGTTGGATCACACCTCGGACGAGGGTGGAACGGAGGTATACAACCTCCGGACTCGTTACAACCTGCCGCTGGCCTCGGGCAACTACTACTACCACGTGACCACGCCCGGGGGACAGACTTATCTAAGTCGTTTCGCAGTGGTCCAGTAATTGAGATTAGGACCAGGAGGAGTAAGATGATACGTGGAAGAAAATGGCTCACTGCCCTGGTGTTGCTCTCCTTCAGCATGCTGGTCCCTGCGGGCTTGATTCTCGCCCAACAGACCGGCCAGGAGGCGCAGGACATCCTCTCGGGCCGAGGAGATTTCAACAATGTGGGAAACCGGTCCGCAGAGTTTCTCACGATAGGGGTCAGCGCCCGGGCGGTGGCACTCGGCGGTGCATACAGCGCCCTGGCGGACGACATCACCTCTCTCTACTGGAACCCGGCAGGATTGGGGTTCCTGGAGGGGAGCGAGGCGTTTTTTACAGTGGTCAACATGCCGCTGGATGTGACCCTGAGTTACGCGGGTGGGGGGACGTCGGTCCTCAACGGGAGTGCCTCGATAGGGGCGTTTGCAGAGGTCTTGAGTTTTGGGAACCTTGAGGTCAATACCGTAGAGGAGCCTAATGGAACGGGGTTGATGTGGAGTTCGTTCAGTTTCGCAGGTGGTGTCACGTGGGCGCAAAACTTCAGTGATCGATTTTCCGCCGGAGTCACGGTAAAGGGCATCCACGAAAATATATGGGATGTCGCCGCCAGTTCGTTTGCCTTCGACTTCGGTTCGAATTACCACACTACGTTCATGGATCGTAACATCCGCCTTGCATTCGTTGTGCAGAACCTGGGCGCTGAAATGCAGTTCCGTGGTTCGAGGCTGAATGTCCCCATTCCGCCAGGTGGCGGTGAGGAGGGTTCTACCAATGAAAACCGGAACGGCGAGTACCGGACGACTCGGTTCGGTATTCCGAACGCGTTCAAGGCGGCCATGAGTTACGACCTGGTTCCCAGGTCCTGGGAGGCCGGTCATTCATGGATTATCGCCGGCGAGTTCGCTCAACCGAACAATCAGGCCGCAACAATTTCGGCGGGGACGGAATATACCATGCGACTCGGCGGTGAGGGCTCAACGACGGCCATCAGCGCCCGGGGAGGGTGGTATGTTCAGAAGGATGAGGTCAGACTTTTGGATTCTCTGAACAGTACCGATATCCTGAGGGGCTTGAGCCTCGGCGGCGGATTCACGTATGACTTCCATGAATTCAAGGGGACGTTCGATTATGCCTACCGGCATATGGGACGTCTCGATGCCGAGCACTTCTTCAGTGTGAAAATAGGTTTCTGAGGTTGATGCTGGTGCTGTAGAACTCTTTTAGAATGGTCGGGTTTTAATCAAAAGGAGATGGCCTGGGACCATGCTGTGAGGCTAATGGACCTGAGGGGAGCCATCTCCTTTTGCACGTGGGATACCGAGGGCAATTATATGATTTCTCTCCCAAAGTCGCCTGATCTTCGCAGGGCATTCAAGTTCATCGTGATTGCCCTTATCAGTGCTTCAGGTTGCTTGCATGCACAGCAGAAGAGCAAGATGAGCCTGGAGGTGGTACGTTATTTTCCCACGAGCAGTGCCATGCTGGTGGAGGCATTTATAGAGATCCCCCTGCGTATTATGGCCTTCGAAAAGTCTGAAGCGGAGAGTTCAGGCTATCATATCTCCTTCGCGGTCGAGTTGTATGATAAAGGGAACAGGAAATTGTACCACGACGAATGGGATCGAGAGGGAAGGGTAGTGCAACGCCTCATCTCATCCAGGCATGCGTACATCATCGAACCCATTATCTCGGTTCCACTGGATGTCGGTGGTTATGAACTCGTTGCAAAGGTGCATGACATGGTCAGCGGGGATGTCCAGGAATTCAAGCGCGCCATCGATGATCCGGGGGAGAGTCGTATCCTGAGCGACATCGTGTTGGCGAACAGTATCGTGAAGGACACCACCAAGGCCGCTGAGAAAGCGGGCATCTTCAGAAAGGGAGGACTGAGGATCAATGTAAATTCCAGCGGCGTCTTTTCCGAGGGGTCCCCACTGGCATATTTCTATTATCAGATAAGAAATGATTGGGATGATGCGCGGACCTTCCAGGTTAATATGGACATCCTCAATACCTCCGGTGATGTCGTCAAGAAACTTCCGGCGCGCAACCTATTGGTAAACCCCGGGCTTCAGGCTGACGCAGCTGCCTTCACGTGCAAGGGGCTGCCGGCTGGAGGCTATTATCTCAGGATGATGATGGAACGGCCGGGGAGCGACGGGAATGCGGCGCCCATCGTTGTGACCAAGTCTTTTACGGTGGCCGTGCGTGAGCAGGTTCCACCAAACAGGGGGAAGAAGGAGGTCAGTAGAAACGAGTTTGCCGGGTTCAGCGAGTCTCAACTCGATAGTGTGTTTTCCATGATGCGCTATCTCCTCTCGAACAGCCAGAAGAAGGATTACAAGAAACTGAACGCTGATGGGAAGCGCACTTATCTCCACCGCGTGTGGAAGTCTCTGGACCCGATACCGGCAACGGAAGAGAACGAGTTTCGCGAAGAACTGGCAGATCGGTTCTCATATGCACAGAAAGAATTTCACACGGTTTGGGCCGCTAAAAGGGGGGTGGAGACGGGATGGGCGGTCGATTACCGGGGGATTATTTATATCAAGTACGGCAAGCCGGACGAGCGGTTGAACCGTCCAAACGAGTATGGATCCAATCCCTATGAGATCTGGAAATATTATTCCTCCGGTTATGCTTATTTATTTGTAAAAAGCGACGCTACGCAGGGGTATGATCTGATATATACTAATAATCGGGTGGAAAGGAGCGACCCGTGCTGGACTGATCCCTGCAGATTTTTCGATCCTCGTATTCTTCAGGAAATTATATGCGAACTTGGCAACGCGGTGGAATCTCGTCTGAGAAGTCGTTGCTCTACCCCTGTTAGTGATTGGCAATTAGACTTGTGTGAGCAGAAAAGATGTTTTTAATGATAAATAACGCATTTATGAATGAAAGGACGTTCAGTGGAAATTTTATCGTCGATGATGATAAAGAAAACTTTATGATTTGAAGATAACTTGATTTACCTCCTCTTCTTTGCTTCTGGTCTCACTGCGCTCGTCTATGAGTTGCTCTGGCTCAAGGCCCTCACCCTTGTATTCGGAACAACCGTATACGCCGTTTCGGCCGTCCTGACCGCTTTTTTCGCAGGCCTCGCTATAGGCAATCACTATTTCGGCCGGTTCTCCGACAGGTGCAGAGATCCCTTTATATTCTACGGAATCCTCGAGTTCTTGATCGGCATCTACGCCATCCTTTTTCCCTTGATTGTTGGTGCGGTCTCTACGCTTTACCTGGCGGCCGATCCGGCTGTCAATTCAGTTGTGATGCGGTCGCTGCTTCGTTTCGTCTTCGGGGTGCTGATACTGCTGCCGCCGACGATACTGATGGGCGGGAGCCTGCCACTCGTAGTAAAGTATCATGTCCGAAGGAGAGGGGGTGTGGGACGGTCACTTGGGGGTCTCTACTCCGTGAATACCGCCGGTGCCGTCGCCGGGGCATTCCTGGCCGGGTTTTTCATGATCGGTGCGGTAGGGGTAAGATCGAGCATGTTGATTGCAGCCTCGATCGACCTCATGGTTGCGGCCGTGGTCTTCTTTTTTTCGTACCTGAGATCGGTCGGGATGGTTGAAGTTAAAGGTTCGATCAGTGAAAAGAGATTACGCGGCTCAGAAGGTTCCGGGTCACCCCCCCGCCAAGGCATTATTTTCATGAAGATCGTGGCAGGGGTATCAGGTTTTGCTTCGATAGCGTACGAGGTAGTCTGGACTCGAGTGCTCCTTCATTACACCGGGACAACGACGTATGCCTTCAGCACGGTCCTTATCGCGTTTCTCCTGGGGATTACTATCGGCAGTTACATCTCGAGGTGGATGATCCGCCACACGAAGGACCACCTCCGTTCTCTATTGGCCGGAGTCGAGGCGGCGATCGGCGTCACCGCACTGATCTGCACCTTGGTCATCAATGACTTGAGGGCTATCGACCTCTATCTGGCCTCGGTGGTCATATCCCCGGCGGTGGGCTGGTGGCAGGAGGCGGTGCTAGTCTCCCTCATCAAGGCTTCGGCGGTGATGTTCCTCCCGGCCTTGTTGATGGGAATCGCTCTACCATTGGTGGTCGGGATCGTCGAAGAGGGCATGGAGACTGCGGGTAGGACCGTCGGGGGGATATTTTCAATCAATACGGGTGGAGCGATAATCGGCTCCTTTTCCGCCGGCTTTCTCCTCGTTCCCCTGATGGGTTCAGGGTGGACACTGACCTTGCTGGGAGAATTGAACGTGTTGCTGTCGGCCATGCTCATCATCACTGGTCGAACGGTAAGGAGGCGTAGGCCCGTAATCGCGGGAACGGTGATCCTCATGTGTTCCCTTGCCCTGCTCTCTCAGAAAGACCTCTTTCGGGAAATCTATTCTAATGACCGCTTGCTCTTTTTCAAAGAAGGGACCTCTTCAACCGTAGCCGTTGTATCGGATGAAGACCCACTGAACCCGTCGTATCAACGGATGTTCGTGGATGGTAGCGGCCTTTCGGGCACGGATTACTCCGGCAGACGATACATGAGACTCCTCGGTCACCTCCCTGTCCTGCTTTCAGGAGGCTCGCCGGAGAGCGCGCTGGTGATTTGCCTCGGAACGGGGATGACCCTGGGGGCCGTCAGCCTCTACCCTTCGATCAGGCACCTCGATTGCGTGGAGATATCACCGGAAGTCGTGGAGGCGGCCCGCCTTTTTTCTGAAGAGAACCACGGGGTTGTTGAGGGTGGCCGGGCGAAAATCATCTTGCAGGACGGCAGGAACTACCTCCTTACTACCGGGGAGATGTACGACCTGATCACGCTTGAGCCTCCTCCTCCCCGTTCTGCGGGGGTCGTGAACCTTTATTCGCGTGAATTCTACCTGCAGGCAAGGGATCACCTCTCACCTGGTGGAGTCCTCTGCCAGTGGATTCCCCTTCACGACCAGAGCGAAGGTGATGTAAAGTCCCTGATCCGGACGTTCCTCGATGTCTTCCCCCGGGTTACCTGCTGGCTCATAGAGAGGAATGAACTTGCCCTGGTCGGGTCCATGTCTGAGCAGCGGCTTGACCGCCGGGGGATCGATTGCCTATTTCATGAACCGGCAGTTGCCGCTGACTTGGAATCGATCGATATCATGGATCCCTGCGATCTCCTGAGCCTCTACCTGATGGATGAGCGGGGGCTCGGGGAATACGTTGGGAGCGGGGACGTCATTACAGACGATCACCCTACTATTGAGTACTTTCTATTTCGGCGCGGGAACGAGACTTATAGGTACTCACCGTTTGTCAGAGAGCCTTACCTGCCGGCCCTTGAGGATATGCTCACGTATGAAGGCGATGTCAGGTCCCTGCTGGCGCAGGATAACCTGGTAGATAAGGAGTCACTATTCGACCACAGGATGGCATTTGGCCACTTCATCAACGGCACGATACTGAGAAACAGGGGTCAGGAAGGAGATGCGAGGAGGGAACTACTGTTCGCAGCCGACGGGATCGTCGACAACGGCTACTTCAGGCATTACCTCGGGACATCAGATCGCCAGTACCGCGAGGCCCTGGCCAGGATTAGCGAGGATCCGGACAACTCGGCCATCGCCGACAGGCTTGGCTACATTGAATATCAAAACCATGAACCTGAATCGGCGCGCCGGCGATTTGAACATGTCCTTCGGCTGGACCCAGGCAACATTGAGGCGATGATCAACCTTGGAATTGTCCTCGAAGAAACGGGCGATGTCCCTGGTGCCGTGGACCTCTTCACGAGGGCCTATGGGCGGGCTCAGGGAGACATGGCCGGTCGGATCGAGGACAGGCTGAAGGTGATGGCGGCGGAAGATTCGGCCATGGGGAACGGTGACCCAAGAGAACTCCACCGGGTCGCCCTGATGCTCTGGCGATCAAGGAGGTACGAGGAGGCGATCGACTGGTTCAAGAGGACAATCAGGGCAGACCCGGACTTGGAGCCCGCATACTATAACTTGGCCGCTACCCTGGAGGCCGTTGGGGGGTACCGCGACGCCCTGGAGAATTATGAAAAGAGTTATGCCCTGAAGAAATCGGGGGAGGCGGCCAACAACATAGAAAAACTGAGGATCTTCCTGGCCATTGAGCGCGACGGGGATGGAGAAATAGAATTGATGGATGGAAAACGCCTGGCAGTTTCGTGGGACGATCCCGCATCTTACAATCTCCTGGGGATCAGATACTTCAGGAACGGAGAATACACTCAGGCTCTCAGTTCATTCATGAGGGCCGTTGAAGAAGGCCCCGATTATGCCGAGGGCATGGTGAACGCCGGGCGCGTGTACGAGAAACTCTCACGCCCGGAGATGGCCGCCCTGTATTACTCGCGGGCCGTGGCGATTGACCCCTCGTTGCAGCAAGTTGTCGGGGACGGGCCGGGGGACTAGCGCCCAGTTGCGTGAATTCCCCGTTACTTGGGGCGACTTGGAGGAATGAGAACTCCGCGGGGCAAACAGGGAAGATTCCAGCGGCAGGAGACCACCGTACTGATCCGGCCGGGACGAGTCTCTTCTTGCCTTCATTGATGTAGGTCTTGCAGTACCTTGCGAGCCTGCTTGAATATCCTCGCAGGTGGCGCCGATGGACGCCCCCACTGCGCGCAGTACCCGTGAGCAGGCTAAAGGTGTTCGACGACAGGACCCGCGCGGTTCACGGCGGAACATGCGCAAAATAATTTCCTGGGCACCACAACAGTTGTCCTTTCTGCGTTCAGAGTTCCATGCTCCTCGGCGGATATCGCCGTTTACGGCGGCCTTCATGGTACCGGTGAGGCGGTCGGCCGGTGGTTGTTCACGATGCAAGAGATGCCGGAGGGAAGGCCTTATCCGGCCATGGAAGACGGCCGGGAACATGTCGTAACCTGGAACGGTACTAATGTGGAAAGTGAGGTAATAACACCTGGGAGCTGTATCCGTAACAAGAAGATCGGAGAAGATCAATTTGACCGGAAGACACCGCCGGTCCGTTGGGCCGGGTCTCTTCACCTGCCTCATGGGCTTCTGGCTGGCCTTCTCTGTTAGTCACCTCCATGCCTTCACGAAGTATGCCGGGGAGGCCTTCAGCCTCGGTGTGGGTGCCCGGGCACTCGGTATGGGCAGCGCGTTCGTGTCTATTGTCGGCGGGACCGCATCCATATACTGGAACCCGGCTGGAATGTCGTGGGAGGGAAGGCGTGAATTCCTTGCCATGCACTCCGAGCGCTTCGGCGGTGCGGTGAATTACGACTTCGTGGGATATTCCCAGCCCCTCGGGACAGGGGAACGAGGTTCCGTCCTGGGAGGCGGCGTTATTAGGCTCGGAGTCCCCGGTATCATCGAGACCGCAGTGCCCAACCCTGACGAGGGTCCGGGCGCGGAGAACAGGCCGTTCTCCATCGGGAGCCTGGGAACGGCGCAATATCAATTCCTCCTCGGCTATGCGACTGCCTTGAGAGGCAGAATCAGGGTGGGAGGCAGCGTGAAGGTGGTCCACAAGATCCTCGCGGATGCGAGGGGGACGGGGTTTGGCTTCGACCTGGGGACAATCATTCCTTTGGGGAAGGATGCACCTGTTTCACTGGGGATAGTCATGCAAGATATCCCCACGACTTTCGTCGCGTTCAATACGGGTGAGAAGGAGACGACGGCCCCTACTCTCAGGGCAGGCCTATCGCTGAATAATGGCTTCTCCGTGCCGGGGGGGCATGTTATAGCGGCGGTGGCCACATCGATTCGGTTTACGAATCGCGGCACAATGGCGGACCAGTTTGCCATGGGCCCCTTGAGTCTGAACCTGCACGTTGGTGCAGAATACAGGATAGGAAAGGAGGTGGCGCTTCGAGGCGGTCTTGATGAGGGTACGCCTACCGCCGGAGGGGGGGTAATGCTGGGAAAGTTCGCCGCAGACTATGCTTGGTACGGGAGTCCGGATGAGGGGCTGGAAAACACCCACAGGGTCTCCGTGGGGTTTTACTTTTGAGGGATGTAATTTTCCTGGTATCCTGTTCGAGGATTGTGGCGGATTTGCTGTAAAGGCCCCTTGACATCCACAAAATTTTCTGGTAATATAGGCCAGTGGGAAAACAGTATCGTCTTAAAAGGGGAGTTTCTTCAATGATCAAGGGTAGAGTCAAGTGGTTCAACGACGCGAAGGGTTACGGTTTCATCGAGAGAGACGAGGGCGGAGATGTGTTCGTCCACTATACCGCTATACAGGCAAAGGGCTT
Source organism: uncultured Gemmatimonadota bacterium (assembly GCA_964573995.1). GTDB lineage: Bacteria > Gemmatimonadota > CAZMKB01 > CAZMKB01 > CAZNLH01 > CAZNLH01. The sequence continues at coordinate 2,674 of CAZNLH010000048.1, read as the reverse complement.
CAGAACGCTGGCTGAGGGCCAGGAAGTGGAATTCGAGATTGTAGAGGGAGAAAAGGGCCCGCAGGCCTCGACGGTGATTGCCAAATAGGTCTTATAATCGGATTTGCTTACGCTGATGGTCTCGATCTGCTGATCGTGTTTAACCCCGCCGGTTTATTCTGGCGGGGTTAATAGTTTATGTGTTTATATCGAAGTGCCCTTTGACATCCCATTGATTTCCTCATATCTTGGTGTGAAATGACAGGCCCGACCGCTAAAAAGAAAGACTTCTTTCTGATCGATGGATATGCCCTTATTTATCGGTTCTACTTTGCCTTCATAAAGAGCCGGTTGGGGACAAGGAGGGGGGAGGACACTGGAGCGATCTTCGGCCTTACTACTTTTCTTCTTCGATTGCGGGAGCAGTACGAGCCGGACTACTGGGTGGTCGTGCTCGATACAAAGGCCCCCACCTTTCGCCACCGCCTGTATCCAGACTATAAGGCAACACGGGAAAAGATGCCGGATGATCTTCAGCAACAGATACCAAGGATCAGGGAAGTCCTCTCGGCGCTGAGGGTGCCGGTCCTCGAGATGGAGGGATACGAGGCGGATGATATCATTGGAACCCTATCGAGAAAAGTGGAAAGGGCGGGGATGCGTGCCGTTATCGTCTCGGGAGACAAGGACTTCTGCCAACTTGTTGATGAAGACGTAGTCCTCCTGAAGCCCGGGAAGAGAAATGCTCCGGATGAGTGGGTGGACAGGAGGGGAGTTGTAGAGAAACTCGGTGTACCACCGGAGAGGGTGGCGGACCTCTTTGCATTGATGGGAGACAGTTCCGATAATGTCCCGGGGGTCCCCGGGATCGGTCGAAAGAGAGCGGAAACACTGGTTCGGAGGTTTGGAGGGCTTTCAGACCTCTTCCGGTCACTTGAGTCCGTCGACTCGAAGCATATGAGGGAGGCCCTGGAGTCCAATCGGGACCTGGCGTTCCTTTCCAGGGAACTGGTAACACTGGAAGTGGATATACCGGCCGGGATCGACCTGGATGACTTCAGGAGGAGCGAGCCGGAAACGGGTGAAATGGCCAGGATCTTCCGGGAACTCGAGTTTTACAGCCTCCTGAGGGACCATGCAGTGAATGTTTCAACCGGGGGAGGCGAGACCTATACAGCGCTGTCTTCTTATCCGGTGCTCGAGTCGTTTATCAGGGAGGTTGTCGATGCGGGCCGCCTTGCTATAGATGTCGAGGCCACCGATCGCAACCCGATGAGTGCAAGGCTGGTCGGTATCTCCCTGGCGGTCGAAGAGGGCAAGGCATACTACGTGCCACTGGCCCATACCAGCGAAAGGCCCCTGCCCAGGGAGAAGGCCATTGAGGCGCTGAGACCGATCATCGAATCTCCCGGGATCGAGAAGGTCGGGCAGAACCTGAAATATGACCTCAAGGTCTTGAGAAGGGAGGGGCTTCGGCTGGATGGCATCTCCTTCGATACGATGATTGCTTCTTATCTCCTGGAACCCGGCCGAAAGAGTCATGGCCTCGACTACCTGGTCGCCGAGTTCCTCGGGCACAGGATGATACCATTTGCAGATGTCGTTCGGGAAGGGCGGATGACCTTTGCCGATGTGCCCTTGACCGAGGCCACTCGCTATTCGTGTGAGGACGTCGATTACACCCTTCGTCTGGCGAACAGGTTCAGGGGAATGCTTGAAGAGAGACGCCTATATTCCCTCTTTAAGGACGTAGAAGTTCCTCTTATCACCGTGTTGGCCGAGATGGAACTCACAGGGGTTTCCATTGATTGCGAATTCTTCGAGTACCTTTCGAAGCGCCTGGAGCATGAGATGAAGTACCTCGAAGAGGATGTCTACACCCTTGCCGGAGAGGAGTTCAACATCAATTCCCATCCGCAACTTTCCAGGATCCTGTTCGAGAAGTTGGGACTGCCGGCTCGGAAGAAGACAAAGACCGGTTTTTCAACGGACAGTGAGGTGCTGGCAAAGCTGGCCGAGCAACATCAACTCCCCAGGCTCCTCCTCGATTACAGGGAGTTGTCGAAACTCAAGAGTACATACGTGGATGCCCTGCCTCGACAGGTCGACCCGAACACGGGCAGGATACATACATCCTACAATCAGGTTGTAACCTCGACCGGTCGACTTTCATCGAGCGGCCCCAACCTTCAGAACATCCCCGTTCGCACCCCGATAGGGCGCGAAATCCGGAAGGGATTCAAGCCGGGAGGGGAAGATCGCCTCTTCCTCTCCGCGGACTACTCGCAAATCGAATTGAGGTTGATGGCGCATCTCTCGAAGGACAGGGAGATGGTAAGGGCCTTCAGGGCGGGAGAAGATATCCACAGGCAGACCGCGGCCCTCGTCTTTGGCGTACCATACGAGAAGGTCTCCGGCCTCCTGCGTTCGAGGGCAAAGGAGGTGAACTTCGGGATCATCTACGGGATGGGGGCATTCGGGCTGGCAAGGAGACTCAACATCTCAGTGGAAGAGGCAGGTGCCTTCATCAGTGATTATTTTAAACGCTTCAGCGGTGTCAAGGAGTTCATGGACAGGATGATAAGGGAAGCGGAGGAGAGAGGATACGTAACAACGATTATGGGCAGGCGGCGCTACCTCCCCGACCTGAATCACAAGAGCCGCAGCGTGCGGGAGTTCGCCCGGAGGACGGCGA
>CAZNLH010000047.1:9558-11724 GCA_964573995.1 uncultured Gemmatimonadota bacterium | reverse complement strand
AGGAAGAGGATCGCGCTCAGGGCCTGGTTCTGCGTAGAGGCGCTCACGTGGCGTTCAACGGCCAGATGAGACAGGAAGGAGGTGATCTCTTTTTCTCCCATCTCCAAGGGGTGGCGCTTATAATGATATAGTATGAAGCGCTTGATCCAGCCGACATAAGCCCTCTCCGTGCTCACACTGTAGTGGCGGGCGCGAATGGCGTAACGGACTCGATCGAGGAGTTTGGGGCCCCGGTGTGCCCGCGGCGGCCTGTCGGCGATCCTCGGATGGTCAGTTCTTCCCTCTAAGATGGGATAATGAAGGAGCATATGTTCCATTTGAGTTTCCTGGTCACGGCCATCCCTGTTAATTCACACGGTGCTCTACGAATACCTTCTTGATGCAACATACCGGCATTATATGGCATTTAACAAATATTGTCAAGGGAAATTCTGTAGGAATAAACGCCCCGGAAATAGGGGCCCCTCGACAGTCACGTATAATCCCGGGATCCCGAACATTGCAAAGGGCGGCGGCCATTCGCAAGGAACGGCCCTTCTTCCCGCCGCCGACCGGGCGGTACACGAAAGGGACCAACTTGACAAGACCCTTCATACCGTATACAATTGGTAGTGTCAAAGATTATCCCGCATATACTTGACGGGCCTGTTCGTCAATCTGATGGAGAATCCGAGGCCGGACGGCCCGGGGCCTTGGGTGCTTCCGGGCATCCGGTCGGCAAAGCGGTGGCTTCGGCCCCGGAGAGTCATCTTTTTCCAGGGGAGGGACTCAAATGTCGAAGACGGTGAGTTTCCTTTACAAATTGGCCCGTGCGGCCAACGACATAGAGAAACTGTCCAGCGGGGATCCCAAGAGGATCGCCCGGCGCGCAAAGAACAAGTACATCGGACGGAAGATCGTTCGCAAGGTATGGAAATTCCCCTTCTGAAGGAGGCGTCATGGAAGCGACAACACTGCTCGACGAGACGAAGATCGGTGATTACCTGTCGGTAGGCTGCGTGATGGATGAAGAAGAGGTGGGGCTATTCATCGCCTCTGCCGACGTCTCGGCGAGTTGCGCCTTCAAGTTCGACGAGTGGGAGAGGTTCGTGGATAGCGTCAACCAGGCACACAAGGCCTTTACAGAGAACCGTAAGTCGTAAGCCGAGAAATCGTCTCTCTCCGCTCCAAGAAAAACATTACCCGTATCCAAGACAGACGGTATCGGCCTGATACCAACCGTTCCAGCGCTGTAACTCAACGCCAATCGTACCGCAGGGATAGGTAGCGCTCCTCCACCAGCCGGAAGAGTTCCGCCGTGGCCTCGACATCCCGCAGGCAGTACCGGGCAATTTCGAGGTGCCTACCGTTCGCGTACAAGTCACCGATGGCCGAGCCGTCGACGCCCTTTCCCTTCGGATCCTCTATCCCCATCGTCCCGCACCAGAAAGAGAGGCTGAATGGGCGCGTGGCGCCGAAGAACGACAGGACATCCATCAGGTCACAGTGGGGCTTGAGACGATATCTCGGGGCATCGAGCGTCCTCGATGGCTTGATGCCGAGGATGATGGACCTCTGCGTGAGGAACGGGATGTCGAAGGTCCTGCCGTTGTACGTGATCCATTGATCGTAGTTCCCGATGTCCCTCCAGAAGCGGCGTATGATCTCCTCCTCTGTACCGCACTCGAAACGAATCCCCTCTTCTTCGACCACGCCGCCCTCCGCGTCACCGCCGGGGGCCTCGTAATACACGCCGCCTCGCCCGGTATCCGGGTTCATCATGGCGATGGCCACGACCTTCCCAGTGGGGGCCGAGAGACCGAGCCGCTCCTTCGTCGACTCCTCCCCGGCGCCGGCGCCCGATCTACCCACCAGGTATTCACGGGTCGCTTCGCTCCATGTATCCCACGGGAGCCCGACTGTCTCTATGTCAAAGACGATTCGATTCACTCAGTTCCTCCCCAGGAATTCCTGGGCGGCCGCCAGCCCCACTCCCAGTTCGACCCCGTACCCGACCGCCTTCAGCGCCCGTTCGAGCCCAGCGATCGCGACAAGGACGTCGAAGTCGTCGAAGTATCCTATGTGAGCGATCCTGAAGATCTTTCCCTTCAGGTGCGCCTGCCCGCCGGCGAATAGTATCCCCAGGTCCTCCCTCAGGTAGGCAACGAGGGCCTTGCCGTCCACGCC
>CAZNLH010000047.1:0-9458 GCA_964573995.1 uncultured Gemmatimonadota bacterium | reverse complement strand
ATAGTATCCCCAGGTCCTCCCTCAGGTAGGCAACGAGGGCCTTGCCGTCCACGCCATCAGGCACACGGACGGCTGTCAGGACGTTTGAGGGGTGCTCCGCCAGGAGTTCGAGCCCGAGGGCCTTGACACCGGAACGCGTGGCCTCCGCCAGTCGTTCATGGCGCTTGTAGATGTTCTCGAGGCCCTCCTCCTCGATTCGCCTTAGGGCCGCCTCCAGCCCCATTACGAGGGTAAGTGCCGGCGTGAAGGGGTTCTGCATCTTCTCAAGCGCCTTCCTGGCCTTCTCGAAACTGAAGTAATATCGCGGCAGGTCGGAGGATGCAACTGCCTCCCAGGCCCTTTCGCTCAGGGCGACGAATGCGAGCCCGGGCGGGATCATCAGGCCCTTCTGGGAGCCGGTCACTGCGGCGTCTACGCCCCAGGCGTCGACTTGCAGGTCGTGGACCCCTATACCGGTAATCGAATCGACGATGAGCAGGGCCCCTGTACCCCGTACCACCTTGCCTATCGCCTCGATATCGTTGAGCGCACCCGTGGACGTCTCGCTCTGAGTCACGAAGACGGCCTTGATCCCCGGTTCTGCCTTAAGCGCATCGCCTATCCGTTGGGGATCGACGCTCCTTCCCCACTCTATATCGATAGGGGTGAACCGCACGCCGTATGCCTCGCAGATCTCCCCCCACCTCTCGCCGAACTTGCCCCCGCGGACCACCAGGACATGGTCGTCCCTCCTCAAGAGGTTGCAGACCACGGCCTCCATGCCCCCGGTACCGGACGAGGTCAGAGTGTAGACATCGTTCTCGGTCTGAAAGAGGTACCTTAGCCCGCGGTTGACGTTTTCGAAAGACCGCTCATATGAGGGCAGCCGGTGGTGGCTGATCGGCTTGGCCATCTCCAGCATGATCTCCGGAGGGACTGGCGTCGGTCCGGGGGTAAAGAGTCTTCTCTTCATAGAACGTTCCGCTCCTTACTCGTCAAACAGTATAATGGGCTCCTGGTAAAAGCGTATCCTTCCGTGTTCGTACCGCCACTTCAGTTCGGCCTGGAGGATTTCGTTCTTGACCTTTATATCGGTCTTCTGCCTCAATATCGAGAGGGCTACTCCCACCCTCAACGGGCGCTCGTCGATGATGTGCCTCGTCGTCTTTCTCGGGAAGAGGTGGCCGCTCAGGGTCCTCTCCAGGACCTCCCTCTTGGTGAATCTCGGCCTTATCACCATGAAGTCGTCCTCGGAATCCTTGAATTGCCGCTCGGAGGTCGTATTTGCGACGTACCTTATCCGCGCCCCTTCGTCATCGAGCCGCTTCTCGAACCTGAGGAGGACGCCTATCAACTCATCCAGCCCGACCTCCCCACCTCCCCCCTTCCCCACTGCATAGGTCTCCCACTTCCGGTCCACGACCGCAAAGATATTCCTCCTCTTCATCACGTCTTCCCGGCCGTTTTCGCCGGCCGAGTTTATCACGTAATCGGAATCCCTGAATTCGTCCCTCAGGACCTCCATGACACGTGGGCAACCCCAGACAAGGGCGTCCCAACTCTCGAGGACGATCCTGTGATTTTCATAATCTACCTGGTAGGCCAGCAGGTCGCGGCAACCCGTCAACTTGAGGGCCTCGACGCGATGCATCCCGTCCAGGGCGATATATCTCTCCGCCTCCTTAACGACAACGACGGGATCACGCTGCATCCCGTCATGTTCCATGTAGTTCGCGAGTTTGCGTGCCTGCCTGCGGATGATCTCCTCTGATCTAAGGGTCCTATCGAGGGGGATTATCCTGATGTTCCTGAGGATTTCCTTCAATGGGCAGCGTCCTCCGGGGAGCCCAGTTCATCCAGCACCCTCTCCGCCACCTCTATGCCGACGCGCCTCTGGCCGTCCAACGTGGACGCCGCGATATGGGGGGTAAGGACAACGTTTTCGAGGCCCAGGATGGGACTCCCATCGGGCGGCTCGCTCTCGAAGACGTCAAGTGCCGCGCCGGCTATCTTATTCTCCTTCAACGCGTTGTACAGGGCCTCCTCATCCACGACACCGCCGCGGGCGCAGTTGACGAGGTAGGCGCTCGGTTTCATGATCCCGAGTTCAGCGGCCCCTATCATCCCACGGGTCTCCAGGTTCAGGGGGACGTGCAGGGATACAAAATCGGAGTCCTGCAGGACACGTGGAAGCCCGGTGAGTTCGACCTTGAATGCACCTGCCTCCTCGCGGCCGACGAAGGGATCGGAACCTATCACCCTCATACCTATGCCGGCGGCTCGCGACGCCAACTCCCGGCCTATCCTCCCGAGACCGACTATCCCGAGTGTCTTGCCCGTCAGTTCTATCCCCTTGAGGGCCTTTTTCTCCCACTTACCGGCTGCGGTCGACGCGTGCGCACTCGGGATGTGCCTGGCAAGCGCAAAGCAGAGTGCGAGCACGTGCTCGGCAACCGATATCGAACTTGCGGAAGGGGTGTTTATCACCTTGATGCCCGCCTCTTCGGCCGCCGCCAGGTCGATATTGTCGAGGCCGACGCCGCCGCGAGCGATCACCCGGAGCCGCTTTGCAGCCCCTATGACCTCCCGCGTCACCTTCGTCTTGCTGCGGACTATGATGGCATCATAGTCACCTATCTCAACGAGCAAATCGTCAGGGCGTATATCATCCCTGACCACGACTTCCACGCCGCTCGCCGCCCCGAGGATCTCCAAGCCCTCGGGTGAAATAGGGTCGGCCACAAGCACTCTTTTCATCAAATATTCCCTCGCCCGTTAAATTCCAAGTGTCTAACCCCAGGCGGAAAGCATGAGATCACGCGCCGTCAACGCGTGCCCGGACCCGCCGTTACCACGAGAAAATACCACGATCGCGGCACATTGTCAACATCGCTCACTGCACGAGGAGCATGCGACGCGTGGCCGTGAAGCCGGATGTCCGTAGCCTGTAGATATACACCCCCGAGGGGACCCTCCCGCCCCGATTGTCCCTGCCGTTCCAGTATACCGTGTGCCGGCCCGGCGCGATATCCCCCCGGACCAGGGTTCTAACCCGGCGGCCCCGCAGGTCGTATATCGCCAGGCAGAGCGGTCCCTCCGAGTGCTCCGGGACATCGAAGGGTATTACCGTCGATGGATTGAAGGGGTTGGGGTAGTTCTGGAAAAGCCCGTAAGCACGTGGTAGATCGAGGTTCGGAACGCCTCCCCCGCCGATCCCCGCGGACGGTTCTACTACCAGGGTGAACGAAGATGTATCTGCATGAGGTGGGCTGAAGGCGTCGTGCACCTCCACCGTGAGGGGGAAGTTTCCCGCCTCGCGGGGGACCCCCGAGATCAGGCCCAGCGAGGTATCCATGAGCATGCTGTCTGGGAGCGTGCCTGAGAGGATCGTCCAGGTAAGGGGATAGACACCCCCTTCCGCCCTGATCTGGAAGGCATAGACCTCTCCCACCGTCCCGTGCGGGAGGCTGTCGGTCGTGATCCTGAGCGGTGCCTGGACCACCTTCAGGACCCAGTTGTCAGGGTCGAGGGCAACGTCGAGAGGTTCCTCGGGAAGCGAGAAGTGAAAGGCCTGAGACCTGAGGCTGTCCCTGACCGTGAAGGTGCTCTCTCCGGAGGAGGTATGGAAGACGAGGTCGATGGGCATGGTATAAAGTGCATCCCCGGGCTGGGTCTGATCCAACTGGACGTCGGCCTCGTAGAGGCTGTCCTGGCCGGATGCACTCCAATCCATGTAATAATAAGGCCTGCCGACCGTGTTGAGCCACGGCGTGAAGAACCAGTCGAGGTCGCCCCCGTAATGGTCCTCGCAGGCCGAGATGAAGTCGGCGGTGACGGCGTTGCCGTACCTGAAGGTGGTGTCCGCGGCGTAGTCCGAGAGGGTCTCGAAGAGGAGGGAATCCCCCATGACGTGCCGCAACATGTGGAGGACCCAGGCACCCTTGTTGTAGACCGTGCTGCTGAGGAGGTTGTCCGGGTCGTAGACTGTGTCGTTGAAGTCGTGGGTATCGAGCGATTCCATGTAATCGAGGTACCCCTGGAGCCCGTAGAGCGATTCCTCGTAGAGTGCCTCTGAATAGGTCGCGAATCCCTCGCTCAACCAGATGTCGGGCCAGGTGCCGATCGTGATCATGTCGCCGAACCACTGGTGAGAGAGTTCATGGGCCACGATCGTATCGTAGGTGTGGCCGCCGGTGATCAGCATCTTCCCGTAACTCGTCATGGTCTGGTGTTCCATGGCGCCCGAGAGTTGGACCTCCGCCATCCCGTATTTTTCACCCATGAAGGGATATTCACCGTAGAGCCCGGCGTACACCTCCATCATGTTGACCGTGTTGCTGAAACTCTCGCGCGCACGTTCCCTGTCCTCGGGGAAGACGAAGTGTACTACGGACAGGGTGTCACCGTCCAGGCCAACGTACCTGTCCTGCAGGGTGTCGAAGTTCGTGGTGGAGAACGATATGTTGTAGGTGGTGATGGGATAGGACTCGCGCCAGGTGTATGTCCGCGTGGTATCGGGATTCTGGACCACGCTGATCAACCGGCCGATGGAGGCGACGACCATGTCGTACTGGTCCACAGGAACGGTCATCCTCACCTCCGCGGTGGCCTTGTCATAGAGGACGTCCTTGCAGGGCCACCATCCCCTCGAGTTGTCGGGCCAACTGATGCTGAAGACGAGTGGGACGCCTGGAAAGCCGTGCGTGCTGAACCGGAAGGTGGCCCAGCCCGTATAAGAGGGGTGGCCGTGGTAGAAGACCACCGGTGATATCTCCTCACCCTGGAGGTACGCCCTGTCGAGCGCGATCCTGACCTGGTCCCCCTGGTGCGTGAAATCGAGCGGGGCGCCTCCGATCTTCACGGAATCCACCGTCATGTTGTCGAGGAGGTCGAGGACCATGGTGTCGAGAGTGGCGGCGACGACGAGGGACTGCACCGTGACCCCACCGCCTATTACCTGGTTGTCGAGGTCCAGCCACAGGTCGAGGACATAGTGCTGGACGTCGTAGTCATCCCTCCGATCCACGAGTGGAGTGGGCCTCGGTACGATCAGACGGTCGGCCGAAGGCCTCTCCCGCGCGGGGAGGCTGTCCGCGGCCGCGGCCTGATGGCCCCGGAGGGAGATCGGCTCCGCCGGTATGCCCCCTATGAAGGATAGCCCAACCACGGCAACCATGGTACATCCTCCACCGAGGAGGAGCCCTATTCCCTTTATCCTGTCTCTTCTCCCACTCATTGACGACCCTCCTGATCCACTTGGCCGGACAACATCGCCCGGAGTTCGTCCCGCCCGTAAGCGATACGGACCTTCCAGTCCTCTCCGATCGGCGTAGACATCCCGTTAAAAGCAGTCTTTTCTATGGCCTTGATGAGAGAATCTTGAAGGGTATCCCTCACCTCTTCGGGGGGTGGATTGGGAAAATAGTATATCAAGACCTGGTTGGTGATATCGTTGCAGACGATCGCGCTCGAGTATGGGACCTGCCGATTGCATACCGGGCAGGGGAACGAGTCGTATTCTCCCGCGAGGAGCCTCTCCTTTATCTCCTCCGAAGTCGTCAACGTGATGACGTTGAGTGGGTCGACCTGCAGTGTCTCAAGGCACCAGGGGCACCGAACAGTTGTGTGACCGAAATCGCTCATGATGGTTCGCTATCGCGTGATCCTTCGGTTTACAAATTAACGAGGCGATAGATGGAAGTCAAATTTCATTGGCATGCTCATCGGTCCGCGCCCAGGCGTGGACCTTCACGATATTCGTGGAAAACGACTACGAAACCTCAACCATTCGATCCGGCCAAGCATCCTAACCGCAAGATAAGCAGACTGTTATGCCTGTATTCCGGCGACAGACGCCATCGGGAACGGATCCTGCACCAGATGGATGAAGGGCCGCTGGACAAAGTACTTGATGTATGGTATAATGGCACCGTGTAAGAGGGGCCGTCAAGGGCGGCTGCCGGGCAAATTCAGCCCGTGTCCACGTGAGCCACGCAGGGTAGTGCATCCCGCGCGTCAGGAGGCGTTGAAGCCGCCTGGCAGGCTATAGAGCAGCCTCGATCTCCCCTCCAATGCGACGGCAACGGGGAGATCTCTCGAATCGGGTGGTATCGAGACGACCCCTTCACCTGTAATCGTTTCAAATCGGCGCGAACCGGAGGTCACCGATGAGCACAAGATGGATCGTAACACTATCGACCGTGATCCTCATGATCGCACTTTTCAACTCCACCACGCGGGCGACGGAATACTGGGGTCCCGAAGAACTGGCAAGGCACGCGAGGACAGGCGCCAGTGGCAATCTTCAGGGTGTACACCTGCCCCCTCCCAACACCGGCCGGCGCGGATCGATCGACTACGGGCAGCGGTTCGCCATGGTCGCGGAGTTCCTTACCACCCTACAGGTGAGCGACACGAGTTCGGCCAGTTACGGTGGGATTGAAGAGGGGGAGGCCCAGTGGCTGACCATTCAGACGGACAACACGCAGGAGGCTATCTGGATCTGGTCCCGTTACACCGAACTGACGGGGGATGATATCTACGTCCCGAACATCGCGGCAGCATGGTCATACGTGATGAACCACCCAGCCTACAACGAGGAAGGCGGCGGCGGTGAACTGGGCTACTACCGAATCTATAACTGCGCCTGGGCGATGGCGGCCGAGGCGGAATACAGGCAGGTCTTCGGCGACAGCACCTTCCTCTGGTACAGCGACAGCGCCGCAGGTTACGTCACCAACAATCCCCTGAACCTGTATGGCCCTCCGCCATACGACATCCTGAACGGCATGGTAACAGGATGGGCCGCGGGAAACCTTTACGGCCACGGCGAATCGGTCGGCGACACCACGGTCGAGTACGAGGCCGCCTCGATCGGCTCCCTGGTAAAGGAATGGGCAGAAGGCGATCCCTCGGCGAGGCTCGGGGGTTGGAACTGGGCCATGTCAGGGGGCGCCGCCTTCTGGGGGATCGTCAACTCTTACTTCAAACGGTACCCCGAGGGGCTCAGGTCCTGGTCTGAGATCTACGATGATTACCTTCAGACCTACGTCAACGATACCGGCTGGCAGAACGCCTGGAACCTATGGTTCGCCCTCGGGCACTATACGGCCTGGGATACGCAGGGCGACTTTCAGAGGAAGCAGAACCACAAGGCGATCATAGATTTCCTGGTGGGCCTCGACGGGGACGGCGACGGCGGGATCGGGGTGAGCGAGACGGCCGGAAACCTGAACGACCAATCGTGGGTCACGAGTTACCTCGGATTCATGGGACTGAACAAACTCCTCGCCCCAGCCGACATGGTCATCGTGCCCGACACGGTGGTCGTCAGCCCCGGCGACACGCTACTGTTCACCGGGTACGTGGCCAGCAATCAAGACGCGGACCTGACGCTCGAGGGTTGGGCGGATATCTACCTCCCGGACGGGACGCCGTTGCCGTCCAACCCCGTGCTCGGACCCATGACTTTCCTCCTCCCGGGCGGCGGATCGACGAGCCTTACCTTCAGCCAATCCGTCCCCTCAGGTGCCCCGGCGGGGACCTACGACTACAGGGGGACGATCGGCCTCTGGCCCTCGCACGTCATAGACATGGACGACGCCTGGATCGAGGTCGTCCCATGAATGGACCACTGAAATTTAGGAGCGCTTCAAATAGTCGGGGAGGGCTTGATGGATAGATTGTTTTATCTTTCTATCTTAGTCTTCCTTTAATACTATATCACTATTTCTTATTGACCTTGGGCTACAATCCAAGTACATTATTGCCATGTTTGAGAAAATTGAAATTGCCTCTCATTTTGACCTTTCTCATAGAATTGTAGTCTATTCTGGCGACTGCCTGGATCTATTGAGGAAGATTCCTAATGAATCTATGCAACTTATAGTAACTTCACCCCCATATAACATTGGTAAGGAATATGAAGAAAAACTGGTTTTGAACAGATACATCGAACAGCAAGCAGAAGTAATTAAAGAATGCGTGCGTACTTTAAGGAAAAGCGGTAGTATTTGCTGGCAGGTTGGGAATTATATTGAACGAGGGGCTATAATTCCACTTGATACAATACTGTATAATATTTTCAAAGATTTAGGATTGAAGATGCGAAATAGGATTATATGGCACTTTGAACATGGGCTACATTGTTCGAAAAGATTTTCAGGGAGATATGAAACAATAATATGGTTCACTAAGTCTGATGACTATATTTTCAATCTTGACCCTGTTAGGGTTCCTCAAAAATATCCTGGAAAGAAGTATTTCAAGGGTCCAAAAGTAGGTAAATACTCATGTAATCCTAAAGGTAAAAACCCTGGTGATGTTTGGATTATTCCAAATGTAAAGAGCAATCACGTTGAGAAGACAATACATCCTTGTCAATTTCCTGTAGAGCTAATAGAACGCCTGGTCTTGTCGATGTCTAACGAGGATGATTGGGTATTGGACCCTTTCTTGGGTGTAGGATCCACCATAATAGCCGCAATGAAGCATCATAGAAGAGGAGTAGGTGCTGAAATAATAAGAAAATACATTGAAGTTGCATTCGATAGGATTAACCAGGCATTAAACGGTACACTCAGGACAAGGCCGATGAACAAAGCCGTTTATGACCCGAAAAAAGCAGGCAATAAGGCAATAATTCCGCCTTGGTTTACCGAAAAAGAATTCGAACAACCTAAGATACTGGACATTGATGAAAAAACAAAATATTCCAAGTTATGAATATTATAGAAACTTACTCTCATTTAAATGGTTTAGAGTTTTTACTCGTACATAAGTCAAAATTATGGAATGAAATAAAGAAAGTAATCGCTGCGCTTGATGCCGAAGCATGTAAGACCAAGGTATCGAAAGAAAAGAATAAAAAAGGAGAACTTCTTTACAGTCCAATTGATATGAATGCTGGTTTTAAGGAATTATTATCTGAAAAAGGTTGGAAAGAAAGTAGGGTAAGTTATTGGGTTACAAAAAACGAAAAATTGATTCGTAAGACCTTATCCCTAAGTCCTGAAGAACAGAAAAGGGAAATAGAGGCCTTTGGCGAAACACCTATTTTTAGTTATAATCAGACTGATTATGTAAAAGATAGGGTTGCTATTGAGGTACAATTTGGTAAATACGCGTTCGTTGCTTACGATATATTCGTTAAACATCTTGCGTTTTTTATTGGTGATAAAATTGATTTAGGAATAGAAATCCTTCCAATGAAAAGTCTCCAAGAACAAATGAGTTCAGGAGTACCCTACTATGAAGGCGAATTATATAATGTAATTCGTCAAGGTAGAGGTGTGCCTGCAGTTCCTTTGGTTATTATCGGTATTATTCCTTAACAACAATATCAGGATTTGAAAGGCCATTAAAAGCGCAACGCTATTCTGCAATAGGCCTTGTTTCAAAAAAAATCGTCATTGATCGTCGCCGCGGGGGCATTGACTTCGCTCCGTGAAATTACCATGGTTAGATGTTGTCAACGATCC
>CAZNLH010000046.1:0-11787 GCA_964573995.1 uncultured Gemmatimonadota bacterium | reverse complement strand
CCCGACCTGAATCACAAGAGCCGCAGCGTGCGGGAGTTCGCCCGGAGGACGGCGATAAATTCGCCGGTCCAGGGCAGTGCCGCGGATATCATAAAGATCGCCATGATAGACATCTTCGGTGAACTTGCGCGGCGAGTGCTGAAGAGCCGAATGATCATCCAGGTCCATGACGAGTTGGTTTTCGAGGTGTACAAGGATGAGTTAGAGGAAGTGAAGGAGTTGGTGAAGGAGAAAATGGAACAGGCCATCGTCCTGAGGGTGCCCGTTGTGGTCGATGTCAGCACTGGCTCCAACTGGTTCGAATGCAAGGAAGGGGCATGATACTTTAGTGCTGGTTATCGGCCTTACGGGAAATGTGGCGAGTGGAAAGAGCAGCGTGGCGGGAACTTGGGAGTCGATGGGGGCGGTGATAATAGATGCGGACAGGATAGGCCACGATATGCTCAAGCCGGGGTCGGATGCCTTCGGGCGACTGCTCGAGACGTTCGGAGATGACCTGATCGGTGGTGGTGAGGTGGACAGGAAGAAATTGAGTGAAAGGGTATTCAATGACCCGGGGGCGCTTCGGAGGCTGAATTGCCTGGTGCATCCCCTCATCCGCGACAGGATCGAGAGGCGACTCTTGGAAGAGGAGGAGGCTGGGACGTCGCTGGTTGTAATAGACGCCGCGCTTATCTGCGAGGCGGGCATGCAGGATCGCGTGGACGTCCTCGTAGTTGTGCATGCCCCGCTGGGGACGCGGCTTGCCAGGCTCAAAGAAAAGAGGGGATTGAGCGAGGAGGAGTCTCTCCGGATAGAAAGGATGCAGATGGACCCGGCCGATAAGGCTTCTCGAGGTGATTACGTCCTGGAAAACAACGGGACCTTGGAAACCTTGCAACAAATTGCCGCAGAATTACTTACAAGAATAATGAAAGAGCGCGGTTTGAACCAGAAAGGTGTTGACGCGGGGGAATGATGCGGATATATTCAGTCCATACAAAGTGGTATGAAGACATCCTCATACTACTTATTGTGATCTGCGCCGCCGTTTTGTTTCTCTTGCCGGCCGGTTGTTCCCTTCCCCTTGCGGTGGGTAAGATGTCGGAAGTCGTTGTCATGGCGGACGAGGATGTCTGGAGAGAGATCGAACCCGAGGTGCGCGGCGCACTCGAAAGAGAGGTCTTATCCCCAAGGCACGAGACGGCTTTTCAAGTCATCTTCGCTCCCTTGGAGAAACCTGGAGAATATCGGAAGTGGTCCAAGTTGATCCTGATCGGTTCGCTGGAGGGAAGGGGGACGATCGGCGATCTCGTCACAGAGGATATACGGGACGAGATAAACGCCAAGAGGGGGCTGCTGTATGCAGCAAGTGACGTGTGGGCCCGGAATCAGCGGGTATTTCTCCTTGTCACGGCCAGGGAAAGGGATATCCTCCCTTACGTCAGGCGCTCGAAGGACCTCCTCTTCTCCAAGTTGGACGATCTCTTGAGGGCGGAGGTGAAGGAGAAGATGTTCCTGAGCGGACCCAACCTGGCGCTCGAGGATACCCTTCGCGATGAGTACGGATTCACTATGAGGTTCCCATCTGTTTACCGTCGTGGCGAGCCCCTGGAGAGTCCGCGGGCAATAAGGTTCTTCAACGTGAACCCGCAACGGTCTTTCATCATCCACTGGGAGAAGGGGGAACAGGACAGCCTGGACCCGTTGTTCGTTCTCGACCTGAGGGCGGAATTGAGCCGGCACTTCTACCCGGGAGATTACGTCGTTGCAGGCAGGACGAAGTCGGAGTGGGTGGATTTCCGGGGGGACAAGGCGCTTAGGCTGGAGGGGATCTGGGAGAACCGGGAGAAACTCGAGGGGGGGGTGTTTATCACCTATGCCTTCAATTGCGAGGAGGCAGGGCGATTTTACCTCCTCGACTCGATACTATTTTCTCCGGACCCGAGGAAGTCCAAGTATGTTTACCTCATACAACTCGACACGATCCTGAATTCTTTCGAGTGTTCCCCTGCAGCGAAGGAGGCTGCCGGTGGCCCTTGAGGATGATGCATCAATGGCGGCGAGGCTCAACATCTTTCATCGAACCCCTTACCTGCCTTTCTTATCGGGCATTGGAAGGTTTTTATAGTGTCTGACCATCCATCGTTCGTACATCTGCATCTTCATACGGAATACAGCCTTCTCGACGGCGCCTGTGCGATAGGGCGGACCCTCGAAAAGGCTAAGCAATGCGGTATGTCTTCGCTCGCAATCACCGACCATGGCAACATGTTCGGCGTAATAGACTTCTACAGGAATGCGGTGGAGGCCGGCATCAAGCCTATCATCGGTCTCGAGGCATACATGGCCCCCGGCTCCCGCCTTGATAAGAAAGGGAGCGGTAAGGGGGCTCAGAAATATTACCACCTGATCCTCCTGGCCAGGGACAGGCAGGGATACAAGAACTTGATGCGGCTTGCGTCGATAGGCTATCTCGAGGGATTCTATTTCAGGCCGAGAATCGACATGGAGGTCCTTGGTTCCCACGCAGAGGGGCTCATCGGACTGAGTTCATGTATCAAGGGAGAGGTTGCACAGCACCTTCTAAGGGGAGATTATTCCTCAGCCGTCGAGGCCGTTGAGAGATTGAGCCGCGCATTCGGCGACGGGAACTTCTACCTGGAATTGCAGGATCATGGCCTGGCGAGCCAGAAGACGGTGAACGAGGGGCTGGTACGCCTGAGCAGAGAGAAGGGGATCCCCCTGGTCGCGACCAACGACGTCCACTTCCTCGACAGGGAGGACGCGGAGGCACATGACGTCCTCCTGTGCATACAGACGGGCAAGACCATCAATGACGCCGATCGGATGAGGTTCGACAGCGACGAGATCTACTTCAAGTCCGGTGAGGAGATGGCGGAGACCTTCAAGGACACGCCGGAGGCGATTTCGGCTACGGTCGATATCGCCGAACGGTGCAATGTAGAGTTGGAGGTCGGAAGGCTCCACATGCCGGATTTTCCCGTTCCGGATGGATACACCGATATCGACAGTTATCTTAGATCAGAGGCGGAGGCCGGCCTCAAACGCAGGTATGGGACGGGGGCCGAGAAACTCCAGGAGAGGCTCGGCCATGAACTCGACGTGATCCGCCGGGCCGGTTACTCCGGTTATTTCCTCATCGTGCGGGATTTCATCGAGGCCGCCAGGAGGGACGGGATTCCCGTGGGCCCGGGCAGGGGCTCGATCGCTGGGAGCCTGGTGGCGTATTCTCTCGGCATTACGGACGTGGATCCCATTCGTTACGGCCTGCTCTTCGAGCGGTTCCTGAACCTCGAGAGGGTGACCATGCCCGACATTGATATAGATTTTTGTTATGAGAGGCGTGGCGAAGTGATCCGTTACGTGCGGGAGAAATATGGCTCGAGTAATGTGGCCCAGATTATCACGTTCGGTAGGATGATGGCTCGCGGCGTGGTAAGGGATGTCGGGCGCGTGATGAACATCCCCCTCGGGGAGGTGGACCGGATTGCAAAGTTGATCCCCAACCAGCCTGGCGCGAACATGGACCTCGAATCGGCCGTTTCCGGGATAAGGGAACTGAGGGAACTGATCGACTCGAAGGAGAGTTATCAGCGGATGATGAAAATCGCCAGGACCCTCGAGGGGATGCCCCGCCATGCTTCCGTGCACGCGGCAGGCGTCGTCATAGCACCTGAGGAACTGGTAAATTATTCTCCCCTCTACACGACGAACAGCAAGGACGTCACGACCCAGTACGAGATGAAATCGGCGGAGTACATCGGGCTCCTGAAGATGGATTTTCTCGGCCTCAAGACCGTGACCGTCATCTACGAGACGATAGAATCGGTCGCGGGGCGGACCGGTGTTCGTTACTCGCTGGAGGACATACCACTCGATGACCCCAAGGTATACGAGATGCTCGGCGAGGGGAAGACGAGCGGCGTCTTTCAATTCGAGGGGAACGTGCCGACCGATGTCTTGAAGAGGATGAAGCCGTCCCGGTTCGAGGACCTGATTGCGGTGAACGCCTTGATTCGGCCAGGCGCGCTCAAGAGCGGCATGACGGACGAATATATCCTCAGGAAGAAGGGAGAGAAGGAGGTCGAATATCCGCACCCCATGCTCGAGGATATCCTATCAGACACCTTCGGGGTGATTCTGTACCAGGAACAGGTGATGCAGATAGCGAACAGGTTGGCGGGCTTCAGCATGGGAAAGGCGGATATCCTGCGGTGGGCCATGGGGAAGAAGAAGAAGAAGAAGATGGCGGAACTCCGCAAGGATTTCGTCCATGGGGCGCTTGCGAACGGGGTGGATGAGAGGGACGCCGACAAGATCTTTGACCTCATGTACTTCTTCAGCGGTTACGGCTTCAACAAGAGCCACAGCGCGGCCTATTCGCTACTCTCCTATTATACCGCCTTCCTGAAGGCAAATCACCCCCGCGAGTATATGGCCGCCCTCATGAGCAGCGAGATGGGGAACACCGACAAGGTCGTATATTACATCGGGAAGTGCCGCGATATGGGAATAGATATCCTCCCTGCCGATATCAACGAAAGTGGATTCAGGTTCACGGTCGTGGATGACGGGATCCGCTTCGGTCTTGGTGCGGTCAAGAATGTCGGTCGCGGGGCGATCGAGTCGATTATTCAGGCAAGGGAAAAGGTCGGCGGGTTTCACACCATTTATGATTTTCTTGAGTCGATCGACTTGAGATTGAACAACAAGCGTGTCATAGAGAGCCTCATAATGGCGGGGGCGCTCGATTCGATAAAGGGCCATCGCGCCCAGTTGTTGGAAGGGTTGGACAGGGCCATCAGTGCGGTGGCCCAGAGGGAAGAAGACAGGCTGAAGGGGCAGATGAACCTGTTCGAAGCGTGTAGTGGCACGGGTTCGACGGGGAGTTACCCCGCTCTGCCCAATGTCAAGCCTTGGAATAAACTGAAAAAGTTGTCCATGGAGAAGGAGTTGATGGGTTTCTACATCTCTGGTCACCCGCTGGAGAGGTACGAGGGTGTCATGGCCGCCCTGGCCAACTGCGATACGGTGAGATTCCAGGATGCCAGAGAGGACAGGGAATATACAATAGGGGGTGTATTCACCCAGTCCAGGCGATTGATGGATCGGAAGGGCAAGGAGATGTCCTTCGCGACCCTCGAAGATTTCAACGGTACGATCGAGGTGATTACCTTCAACGAGGTGTTCGAGCGGTACAGGGACCTGATTAAACCTGATCTGCCGGTCCTGGTCAGGGGGAGACGATCTCGCCGTGACGAGGAGACCGTTAGGATGGTGGTTGAGGAACTCTTGTCGATGGAAGACATCTTGAAGCAGGGCCGGGTGGCTCTGAGGATAAGGCTGGAGGGGGAAGTGGGGGAGGAGACCCTCAAGAGGCTGAAGGAGACCCTGTTGGCTTATCCGGGGAGTTGCCCGGTGAGACTTTCGGTCAGGGAGGACGGAACGGTCCATATCTTACAAAGCCTTTCGGTGCGTGTGTTACCCTCGAAAGGATTGCTTGCCTCCGTTCGCGGGGTCCTGGAAGGGCATTCGGTGGATTGGGAAAGGGTCGATTGAGCCTCCAAGGAGCGTATGGTTTCAGGTTTGTAGGTAAAGGACAAACCCGGGGAGGTCGCCGTGGAATTGAGAGAAAAGCCATTCAGAGCAATACTCTTCTTGATGTGCCTGGTGGTAGGTCCATCCATCGGTAGGTCCCAGGATTTCTATTCTCGGGACATCATCGACACTCCGACGGCTGGGCTTCTTCCACGGGGGAGTTATATGCTTGCTTTCAGGGCTTATGCGGACGGTGGCATCCTGACCCAGATGGGTGTGGGATTGATGGACAGGTTCGAGATGGGGATCTCCTTCGGGGGGACGAACATAATCGGCCGGGGGGATGTCGATTGGAATCCCGGGATCGAGTTTTCAGCGCGCTACCGCCTGTTCGACGAGACGATGGTCACCCCGGCGTTGGCCGTAGGGTTCGATTCCCAGGGTTGGGGCAGATATGTACGCGAGGCGAAGAGATACGAGATAAAGTCGAGGGGATTCTACGGGGTGTTGAGCAAGAACTACAGCCTCCTCGGTCAATTGGGGCTTCACCTGGGAGCCAACCTGTCGCTGGAGGGTCACGGCGAGGATGAGCACAAGCCGAATATCTTCATGGGCGCCCAGAAGAGTTTGAATTCTCAACTCTTCATCGTGGCCGAGTATGACCTGCCGATCACCGGCAGGTCCGTGGCGGAGGACCTCGATCATGGAGTAGGTTTTCTCAACGCGGGACTTCGTTTCTTGTTTGATGAGAACCTCTTCATTGAAGTCGATTTTAGGGATGTCAATGAAAATGCAAGGCATCCGGATCGGACTCTGAGGATAGTCTACCAGAACAGGTTTTAAGAAATCAGGAAGGTCCAGAGTGGATGGAAGAGTCGTATCTTGAATTTGAACAGCCGGTTGTCGAACTCGAGCGTCGTATCGAGGATCTCAAGAGTATCTCCGTGGACAGGGAGGTCGACATTTCCGATGAGATTCAAAGGCTTGAGGGCAAATTGGCGAGGCTCAAGAGGGAGATATTCCAGAACCTCAGCCCAATGCAACGAGTCCAACTTGCGAGGCATCCTCTCAGGCCCTATACTCTCGATTACCTCGAGGGGATGTTTTCGGGTTTCATGGAACTCCACGGAGATCGCAATTACGGGGATGACAAGGCCATAGTGGGCGGTTGGGCGTTCCTCGAGGACCGCCCAGTGATGGTCATCGGTCACCAGAAGGGGCGGGATACAAAAGAGAAGATCTACCGCAACTTCGGTATGCCTCACCCGGAGGGTTACCGAAAGGCCCTGAGGTTGATGAAGCAAGCCGAGAAGTTCGCAAGGCCCATTATCACCCTGCTCGATACACCGGGTGCCTATCCGGGCATAGAAGCGGAGGAACGGGGACAGGGAGAGGCGATAGCCAGGAACCTGCGCGAAATGGCGTCGTTGAAGACGCCGATCTTGGTCGTGGTCATCGGAGAGGGTGGAAGTGGTGGTGCCTTGGCTATAGGGCTCGGGGATCGATTGCTTATGCTCGAGAACGCCATCTACTCGGTCTGCTCACCCGAGGCCTGCGCGTCGATCCTCTGGAGGGATATTTCTCAAAAAGGGCTTGCCGCCCAATCACTGAAGATAACCGCCCGAGATCTTTACAACCTTGGGGTCGTTGACGAGGTGGTACCGGAACCGGAGGGGGGAGCCCACTCGAACCCGGGAAAGATGATGGAAACGTTGAAGTCGAGGATCATCCACCACCTTGGTGAACTCTCCGAGATCGACCGGGAGAAACTGCCTCTGTTGAGGCTGGAGAAGTATTCCTCAATCGGAGAGATCATCGAAGGTCAATGATGGATGGCAGATAGACCATGGACAAAACCGGTACTGGGAGATTGAGGATGGTCGATGTCGGAGAGAAAGAGGAGACGGAGAGGATCGCCGTAGCCTCCGGGACCATTCGAATGAAGCGCGAGACCCTGAGAGCCGTCATGGAAGGGCGGGTCCCCAAGGGTGACGTCATTGGGACTGCGAGATTGGCTGGGATCATGGCGGCAAAGCGGACGCCGGAATTGATCCCCCTGTGCCATCCCGTTCGGCTTACAACGGTTGAAGTTTCCATGAGACCGGATACACAACTGCCGGGGATCTATACGGAAGCGACCGTCAGGGCCAGGGACAGGACCGGCGTGGAGATGGAGGCGCTGACCGCAGTGGCCATCGGCCTCTTATCGGCATATGACATGTTGAAGGGAATCGACAGAACAATGGAGATCGTAGATGTCCATCTGGACCGCAAGGAAGGCGGACGGACAGGGCGTTACGTGAGAGAGAGCGCGGACGTTCGGAACGGAGAGAGGTTGGAATAATGGACCGGAACAGGTGGTATACGGTAAGCGGGCATACGGCTTGGAAACTTTCACTGGTGGCGGCGGTTGCGTTCGCCATGAACTGCGCGCACAAGCCGCCGTCGAGGGAAGAGGTCAGGGAGGTTCAGGGACTCAAACTCAGCCATAAGAATATCGTCGAGCATGTGGGTGAGGGGGGACCTGACATCGTAGTGAAGATCGTATCGGGTTCCCCGGAAGATGCCCTGAAGGAAGACGGCGTTCGACTCTATTTCCGGGAACGAGGAACAAGGCAGTTCAAGACCGTGCATATGGGGAAGACCGGCAGCCCGCCCGTGTACCAGGCGTCGATACCCCACTTTGAACGGGGGGCGTGGGTGGATTACTACATCCAGGTTCAAGGGGCAGGTGGTGAACTGCTGACGTTTCCGGGCGATGCCGGGGAAGGCCATTATTATCCACTGCGGTTCAAGGGGCACGTACCCCATATTCTCTTATATACCCACATCTGGACCATGTTCATCGGTCTCCTCCTCTTCCTTTTCGCCTCCTACAGGTCATGGAATTACCTGAAGGAGCGTGGAGCGTATGATGGGATCGAGAAGACCACCTTGTACGGTCTCCTGTTCCTGTTCATTGGGGGTTTCCCGCTTGGATTCCTCATGGGTTACTTTACATTTGGGAAGCCATGGACTGGCTTTCCAGTTGGGAGCGATGTCACCGATACGAAGACGCTCATCGTATTTGTATACTGGCTGATCGTCGTCGGCTTGTTCAGGGCTTCGAGGGCTGGAACATCCGATGAGAAGAAGGAACGCCTGTATGCCAACCTGATAATCTGGGGGACCCTGTTCACGTGTATCATCTACCTTATCCCCCACAGCATTTGAGTGAATGATCACTAAATCGAGGGGGAGTTAAAGGGCATGAAGTCAAAGAGGTTGTTTCTGATATTGACCATAACGGCTTCCCTCGCCGCTTATGGGTGCGGGCAGCGGCAGGTACGGGAGGGGAAGGGGTACCATACCTTGGGGAACGGTATGCGCGTGATCCTGGTCGAGAACCATGCCAGCCCGATGATTGCATCTATCGTCCTTGTCAATGCCGGGTCGATATACGAGGATGATTCCAATAACGGTGTCTCCCACTTGCTCGAGCACCTCCTCTTCGACGGAACGAGAGAGAGGACCCGTATCGAGATCATGGAGGGCATCGAAGATCATGGGGGGTACCTCAATGCAACGACGAGAGACGATCATACCGCATATATACTCCTCATTCCTTCGGAAAGCGCGGATTATGGATTAGAGGTCCAGGCGGACATGCTATTCCACTCGATCTTCCCCGACTCAGAACTTGCCAAGGAGCGCAAGGTGGTGATGGAAGAGATCAACAAGGACACCGATAGGCCTTCTAATCTCTCTGAGAAGTTCCATCGCGCCTATCTCTATCAGGGAACGCCATTCAGCAGGCCTGTCATCGGCTACAAGAATATCATAGCCAGCCTGCCCAAAGAGGAAATCGTCGGATATTACCGGCAGCGATACGTCCCGCAGAACATGGTCGCTTTCGTTGCGGGCGATTTTCAGTCGGACAGGATGCTGGCTGATCTTGAGAGGATCTTCGGTTCTATACCTCCCGGAAAGACACCGCAGGTCATCGATAGGGTGAATCTCCCCCGGCGAACGAACCGTGTCTATCGCTTGAACAACCCCTCCAAAGTGTCCTATGTGAACATATCGTTCGACGCCCCCGCCGCGGGGGATGGCGATTATTACGCATACGATTATTTTGTAAGAACATTGAGTTACCATGAGGCCGCGCCGCTCCTTTCCGCCCTCAAGGGTGGTGAAAAGCCGATTGCCTTGTCGGTGACGAGTGACCTCTCTCCACACAGGGGGTTTTCCACTTTCACGGTCAGCATGACCACCGGTCCGGGCAACGAGGATAAGGCCATTCAGAAGGTCCTCGATGTACTGAAGGAGGAGTCCTCCAGGGAGCCCACTCAGGATGAGATGAAGAGCGTCATGGTGGACATCAAGAGCAGCGAATACTTCCTGAGGGAACGTTATCACTATTATGGCTTGATGAAGGCCCCGTACCTCCTTGCCGCGGGCTTCGATTTTCTCGATACGTATATCCCAAGGATGGAGGACGTGACCTCCTCGACGGTACAGAAGGTCGCAGAGAAGTACTTCGCCCGGCCGCGCTATATCGCAACTGTTGTAGGTCCTTCAAGCCGGGTTGAGCCTTCGGTCTCTTCCGCAACCGGCAGGGGAGAAGTGACGAGCAGGGTGCTTGGCAACGGTCTTCGCCTGATCATAAAGGAAGAAGGCGGCTCTGACATCTTCGCCGTTCATGTCATTGTCCCGAACCGTGCTTACCTCGAGCCTGAGGGCAAGACGGGTGTCGCTGATTTCCTCTCGAGGATGCTGATGCGAGGGACCAAGACGAAGGACAGGGAGGCCCTTTCGGCCGACCTGGCCCGGATAGGTGCGAATGTGACTGTCGTGGAAAACCCATACATCCCTTATGATGACTACTATGCCACAAGGAAGTTCTCCTTCATCCGGTTCGAGGCGCTGAGAGAGTACTGGCGGGAGGGCCTGAGTATACTCGCGGACATCATCCGCAACCCGGCTATGGACCCCCAGGAAGTAGAAGGTGTGCGACAGGAGATGCTGGGCCTGATCGCCCAGCGGGATGAGAGCACATACAAGACGGCCAGGAAGATTTTTTACCGGACCTTGTTTGCCGGTCACCCCTTTTCGCGCCCGATCATGGGAGAAAAGGACGATGTGTCGCAGATCACGGCATCGGACCTCAAGTGGTTGCACCAGAGCCTCTACGCGCCCAACAACCTCATCTTCGGGGTAACCGGCGGCGTGCCGACGGACAGCGTAATAGGTGAATTCAACGAACTTTTCTCAGATATGAAACCTGTGGAATTGCCGGGAAATATCCCCCCGGCGCCTGTCCGGCATCGACATCTGCAGAGCGTGGAAAAGCGGATGGGGAAGGAGCAGGCATACATCTACATGGGAGGTCTACTGCCGGGAATTACTGATGATGACGTCCCGGCCCTCAGGGTGATGATTGCAATATTGTCTGATTGGCTGGGGAAGGATCTTCGCGAGAAGGAAGGCCTGGCATACTCTGTAGGGGCTTCTGCCCAGTTCGCGCGGGGATTTGGGTGGTACACGATAACGATGGGGACTGAGAAGGGGAATTACCAGCGGGCGCTCGGCGGCATACGCAGGGAGATAGACCGGATGCGCTCGGAGGCGATTGACAAGGAAGTGATAAGCAAGGCGGTCAACAGGACACGCGGCAGGGTCATGATGCAGCGCCTTTCCAGTATAAACAGGGCCTATTTCCTCAGCCTCTATGACTTCCTTTACGGTGACTACGACAAGGGAAACGAGGCGCTGGATGCGCTGAAGTCCGTCAAGCCGGCCGACGTGCACAGGGTGGCTCAGAGGTACCTGCACGCCGACCGCGGGGTCCTCGCATCGGTGAGGTAGTCCCTTGTTGAAGAAGGGCAACGGCTTGAAATCACGGGGCGCCTGGGGGGCGGCCCTGAAAGCGGAAGGCAGCCCCTGAAAGGGAACCGAGCGCGGCCCCAGGGGGCGAGACTGCGGGAGGCAAGTGTCCGTAGATCACGCCTGTTTCAACTCCTTCCATCGAGGAATCGCCTTGATTCGTTCCGTCGAGAAGGATTCCTTCGATCTCCTCCCTGGACTTCGGGATGGCCTTCGAGAGGACCTCGTGTCCCCCCTCGGTGACGAGCACCATATCCTCTATCCTCACGCCGATCTCCTTTTCTGGAATGTATATCCCGGGCTCGACCGTCAGGACCATGCCGGGCTCCAATGGAACGCTGTATGAGCCCGCGTCGTGGACGTCGAGTCCGACGAAGTGGC
>CAZNLH010000045.1:9129-12069 GCA_964573995.1 uncultured Gemmatimonadota bacterium | reverse complement strand
TCCATTACCGGATCAACGAGGAGACACTCACCCGATGGAAGAAACTGGCCGATAATCTCTTGGAGGCAAAGGAGAAGTAGGCATCTTTTTTTTTACTATATAGAAAAGTTTATACGCAGTAACTAAAATGAAGACAAACAAGGCGTGCGAGGCGAAAGAACACCGCGAAAGGCAGGACCAGTTGAAAGGCAGGCTGCAAGAGTGCACCACCGATCAGGTCGATATACGCCGGGGCGATATAAGGGTACAGCCATGAAAATAGGCCGGCAAAGCCTGACTGCGCTATTCGTCTCTTTTCTTAGACTCGGCCTCACGGCCTTCGGCGGTCCAGCCATGATAGCCTACATCCGCGAACTGTCCGTCAAGAAAAAGGGGTGGATCACTGAAGAATCCCTCAGCCACGGTGTCGCCGTGTGCCAGTCCATACCCGGCGCAACGGCCATGCAGGTCGCGGCTTACGTTGGGCTTCGCGCCGGCGGGCCGCTCGGGGCCGTGGCGACATACGTGGGCTTCGGCCTGCCCGCATTCCTGCTGATGGTGGCGCTGGCCGCATTCTACGGCAGTGCCCACGACATCGCGGCGGTCGCCTCGGCGTTTGAGGGCCTGCAGGTGATCGTGGTAGCCCTGGTAGCGAACGCAACGCTTAGTTTTGGAAGGACCTCCATGAGAAAATGGCGGGACGGGCTGCTGGCCCTCGGAGCGGCTGCGTTTCTCGTGGCAGGTGGAAGTCCGGCTACAGCAATCGTCGCTTCGGCCTTCCTCGGGTTGATTCTTTACAGGAATTCTGAAATGAAGGATGCAGGCCCTCCCGAACCCGACCATCGAAACCTGCTCAAGGCCATGGGAACACCGCTCTTCCTGATCCTGATCCTCGCGGCCGGGCTTCTAATCCTCTATCACCTGGACAAGAAGACGTTCGATCTGGCCGCCCTTATGCTCAAGGTCGATCTCTTCGCCTTCGGTGGCGGGTACGCCTCAGTGCCCCTCATGCTCCACGAAGTGGTGGGTGCAAGGCACTGGATGGACAGCAACACCTTCATGGACGGCATCGCACTCGGGCAGGTAACTCCCGGTCCCATCGTCATAACCGCCACCTTCGTGGGATACCTGATTGGAGGGCTGCCGGGCGCGCTGGTGGGGACCGTAAGCGTTTTCACCCCCTCGCTGGTCATCCTTACGGCAGCGGTCCCCTACTTCGACCGCTTGCAGGGAAACGCCTTATTCCAGGGGGGCCTTCGCGGCGCTCTGGTCTCCTTCGTGGGGCTCCTCCTGGCAGTGACTGTGCAGTTCTCCCTGGCCATCCACTGGAACGTCTACAAGTTGCTCATGGCCACCGTTGCTTTCCTGGCATTACGATTCAAGATCGACATCCTTTGGGTTGTCCTGGCCGGGACAGTCTTAACTCTACTGATCCTGTGAAGGAGGGTCTCTGGCGTTGCTTGAAGCCGAACAACTCATGCTGATGGTAGCCAAGGGCGACCTTGAGGCGTTCAACGAGATAGTTCTTCGCCACCAGGGTTTCGTTTGGGCCATTGCATACCGCTTCCTCGGCGACTCGTCCGATGCCGAGGATATCACCCAGGAGACCTTCCTCAGGGCATTGCAGGCAGCATCCAGGTATCATCCGTCGTCTGATTTCCGTGGTTACCTGTACCGGATCGTGTCCAGGCTTTGCATAGACCATGCCCGGAAGAAACGCCCCACCGTCAGCAACAAACCGCTCGATGCGGTTGACCCCTCTCCTGATCCCTCTGCAGCCCTTTGCGGCGAAGAGCGGGATGAGGAAGTACGACGGGCCCTGGACAGTCTCCCACCCAGGCAACGGATGGCAATCGTACTCAAGTATTACGAGGGCCTCAATTATGCCGGAATCGCCCGGGCGATGGGGACCACGGTCAAGGCCGTCGAGAGGCTGCTCGGTCGCGCCAGGGCTACTCTTCGATCAGCCCTGTCTCGAACCGGGGAAATATAGGCCTTTCAGCGGGTGGATTTTTTTTTCTGTACGTTTAACAAGATGGAAGGAGCATTCAATGAGGTGCCAAAAAGCGATTCCTCGTCTCAACGCATACGTGGATGGCGAACTGCCTGAAAGGCATCGCCGCCTCGTGGAGGCCCACCTGAAGTCCTGCGATGCCTGCCGGAGGCGCTGCGATGAGATCCGAAGCCTGGAGATCATGCTCCAGGGCAGCCTCCCCGTCGCCCCCCTCCCGGGTGGGCTCGCCGCGCGCATCATGGCCGAATCCCGAAGAAGACAGCCGACTCGTGCCACCACGAGCCGTTTCCCGTCGCCGGCCTGGAACCCGTTGCAGTGGGCCGCCGGACTTTCAGTGCCCATGAGGCTTGCCGCGTGCGCCTCCGTCATACTGGCCTTTCTCATTGGGCTTTCACTCGACGGCTGGCAGGTAGGCGGGCGTGAGGTGAGCGCAGAAACAGAAGGAAATCTCTACGGGATTGAATGGTTTGATCCTGTCCCGCCCGGCTCCATCGGCTCGGCCTATCTCGCCATGGCCACAGGCCTACGTGAAGAGGGAAAATGACAATGAAAAAGAATCTCAAGGCGCTGGCCATCATATTCTCCGTGGTACTGAATATCGTCGTCGTCGGTTCGTATTTCTATCACGAGTCATGCCTCTTCCCAGCGGGTAGTCACCAGGGAAATCACAACCGCTTCCTATATGAAGAACTGGACCTTAGCCACGACCAACTCGAAAGATTCGAGCCCCTCGGCGACAGGTTCCATGCCTTTGTCGGCAAGCAGGGCCAGAAAATCAAGGCCGAGCAGATTGAACTCATCGGCCTCCTTGCCGTGGACAGGCCTGACCAAGAGGCGATCGGCGCGAAACAGGAAGAAATCCAGGCCCTGCAGCGGCAGATGCAGGCAAAGGTGATAGATCACCTCCTTGAAGAGAGTAGGCTCTTCACCCCTGAACAACGGGAAAA
>CAZNLH010000045.1:0-9029 GCA_964573995.1 uncultured Gemmatimonadota bacterium | reverse complement strand
TCGACGTAGGCTTCAATGCCCGTTACCTCCTCTTCGACGGCGGGGAGAGAGCCGCCGGGATCAAGGATGCCGAGGCGGAACTACTCGCCGCGAATTTCCGGCACAACGAAACGCTCCTGGACGTGGCCCTGAGAACCGAAGTCGCATACTACCAACTATTGGCTGACAAGGAACTCGAGCGGGTGGCGGAACAAACGCTAAGGCAGACTCAATACCACGTAGACGTCGCCCGTGCCCGTCACGAGAACGGCCTCGTTGCCAGGTCCGACGTGCTCAAGGCCGAGACGGAAGAAGCAGACGCGGATCTCCAACTCGTCCGGGCGCGCAGCCAGGTGAGGATCTCCCGCGGCAGTCTGGCCAACGCCATGGGATTAAAGCCTTCAGAATCGTTTGAAGTAGCAGAATTGCCGGAAAATTCCCGGCAGCGAGAACCGGCGGATATCAATCTCCTCATGACGGAGGCCGCCAAGCGCCCTGAGCTCCGCGCCGCCCTCGCAAGAGTCGAGGCAGACCGGGCCAAGCTCAACACGGCAAAGGCTCGCTACTGGCCGCAGGTCACACTGAACACCGATTACGGCTGGCGGGATAGGACGTTTGTTCTTACTCGGGCTGAATGGTCCCTTGGTGTCGGAATCTCTTGGCCTCTCTTCGATGGTTTCAACCGGGAGTACGCCGTCCGCCGGGCAAGGTCCGACCTGGCCGAGGCGAAGGCCGAGTACGACAGGATCCTGCGCAGCGTTGAGTTGGAGGTTTGGACGGCTTACGAAGAGTTGTTGGAGTCAAAGCAGGCAATCGATGCAGCCCTGGCCCTTGTTGCAAGTGCCGAGGAGAGCGCCCGTGTCACGGAAGGCGAATACAAGAACGGCACAGCCTCGATCGTCGATGTAATAGATGCCCAGACCGCCCGCACTGCCGCCAATGTTCGCCTGGTACAGGCCAGGCTCGACTGGTACACGGCCATGGCCAACCTTGAACGGGCCATCGGTCGAACATCCGCTGGCGCGTGAAACAGTATTATCAACGGAGAGAACTACCATTGAACAGGCCTAAAATGGGCAACTTGCTCATCATCCCGGTCGTATTCGTCTGCGCCGCTATAGCGGCCGCCTGGTGGTCCCTTGGACACAGGGAGGACTCCAAGGCCTCTGCCCCGGAAACCGTTAGGGTGGTCCGCCGCGACTTTTCTTCGACCGTGCTGGCCACGGGCGCCGTCAAGCCGCAGGTCGGGGCCGAGGTCCGGGTTGGCGCCAGGATATCCGGCAAGGTGGAGCACCTGTATGCCAACATCGGTGATCATGTCAAGAAGGGACAGATAATCGCCGTACTGGAGAAGGCGGACCTGGAAGCGGCTGTCACAAAGACGCAGGCCGAAGTGAAGGTCGCGGAGGCCAGGGTGACCGATGCCGAGTCCCGGGCAAGACTGGCCGACCTGGAATATCCTCGGCAACAGAACCTCATAAGAAAGGATTTCACCAGCCAGCAGGCGGTTGATAAGGCCTTGAAAGAAAAAGAGAGTGCCCATGCCGGGCTCAACCTGGCCAGAAAGCAGCTCGACGCCGCCCGGGCCGCCCTCAAGGAGGCACAGGTGAGGCTCTCCTATGCAACCATTACCGCGCCCATATCCGGCGTTATCGCCTCGGTTTCAACCCAACAAGGCGAAACAGTGGCTGCCGGGCTCAACGCCCCGACCTTCGTCACCATCATCGACCTAAAACGCCTGCAGGTGGACGCATACGTGGACGAAGTGGACATCGGCAAGATTCGAACCGGCCAGGAAGGCGTTTTTACCGTTGACGCCTTTCCCGCACGGGAGTTCAAGGGAAAAGTCGCGGCCATTTATCCAAAGGCGGTGATCCAGGAAAACGTGGTCGATTACGACGTGGTCGTGGAGATCACAGACCCATACGAGGGTCTTCTCAGGCCCGAAATGACGGCGAATGTAACGATCTTCCCGGAAGAGCGAAGACAGGTGCTGGCCGTGCCCGCAAAGGCCGTGAAGAGAGAGCACGGAAAGAATATCGTCTATCTCCTGACAAAGTCCGGCCCAGAACCCCGCCAGGTCAAGGTGGGGTGGAGGGATGGGCAATGGATAGAGATCGCCTCGGGTCTCGAAGAGGGCCAAACAGTACTGTTGGAACAACCCGAAATAGGAGGGCGAGACAAACACGGAGGCAATTACGATGATTGATGTTC
Source organism: uncultured Gemmatimonadota bacterium (assembly GCA_964573995.1). Classification (GTDB taxonomy): domain Bacteria; phylum Gemmatimonadota; class CAZMKB01; order CAZMKB01; family CAZNLH01; genus CAZNLH01. The sequence goes on along the minus strand of CAZNLH010000045.1, from coordinate 6,836 downwards.
AAGGTCTCGAAAAGAATTACTCAACCGGAAGCGTTACGACACCCGTGTTGAAAGATATCAACTTTCATATCGACAAGGGTGAATACGTGGCGATCATGGGCATGTCCGGGACAGGCAAGTCCACGCTCATGAACCTGCTCGGTTGCCTGGACAAGCCCACGGGAGGCAGGTACCTGCTTGACGGCGTTGATGTAGGCTCGCTGGACGATGATGCCCTATCTCGCCTGAGAAACCGCAAGGTAGGCTTTGTCTTCCAACAGTTCTACTTGTTGGAGCGGACGACGGCCCTCAGGAACGTCCTGTTGCCGTTGATCTACGCCGAAGAATATCCTGAAGACGCCGATGAGTACGGCAGGCGTATCCTTTCGGCCGTCGGCCTGGCGGAAAGGGTCCAGTACAGGCCGAACGAACTTTCCGGGGGCCAGCAACAGAGAGTCGCCATCGCCCGTGCCCTGATCACCGATCCTGAAATCATCCTGGCCGATGAACCCACGGGAAACCTCGACCGCAGGAGCGGGCTGGAGATAATGGCCATTTTCAAGCGGCTGCACCGGCAGGGACGTACCATTGTTCTCGTGACTCACGACGGGGCGGTGGCCGAACACGCGCAAAGGATAATCGTGATGGAAGACGGCCGGATTGCCGAGGACCGGCCGGTCGAGAAACAGCGTGATCCGGAGGTGGAACTGGCCGCGCTCACTGCCGGGGAGGACAAGTAATGGGGATGCAGAAGATAGCAGGACAAGGCGCCCAGGCCCTTTTTACAAACAAGGTGCGCGCCTTTTTCATGATGGCAGGGACCATCGTCGGCATCGCCGCCCTCACCGTTATCATGGCCCTGGGGAAGGGAACGGAAGAGGAGGTGATGAAACGGGTGGAAACCTTCGGCCCGCGTGCCATGATGCTTATTGCAGGCGGCGGCAAGGATATGCCGCCGCCCGACATGACCACCACCACCTTGAAATTGGATGATGCCAGGTCAGTCGGGGAACAGGTTAAAGACATTGAAATCGTCTCCCCGATGGCCTGGAAGTTTCGCATCGACGTCAAGAAGCAGGGCAAGCAGTACCAGGCCGTGCTTTGGGGCGTGGAACCGGCCTGGCACGAGGCATGGAACTGGTACGCAGCGGAGGGGGAGGAAATTACGGACCAGGACGTTGCCACCATGGCCCGTGTCTGCGTGATCGGCCAAACAATCGAGCGGGAACTCTTCGGTGACGCCTACCCGGTGGGTGAGAGTATCTATATCAACAAGGTCAGGCTTACCGTGAAGGGAGTCCTGGAAAAACGGGGCTCAAGTCCAATGGGAACCGACTTCGACAACCGCATCATCGTTCCCATCACCACGGCCATGCGCCGCATACTGAACGTCGATTACGTTGGAGCCATCCGGATCATCACCAGGGACCCATCCCTCATGCCTCGCCAGATCAGGGAAATCCGCGCCCTGATCCACGCGCGGCATCACATCACTCCACCGCAGGAGGACGACTTCCGCATAGTCTCGCCAGTGTCGATCGCCAAGATGGCGCGCGGAACGTCCAGGACCCTCTCCATCCTGCTCACGGCCCTGGCCGGCCTCAGCCTTCTCGTCGGCGGGGTGGTCCTGATGAACATCATGCTAATATCAGTGGGCGAACGGCAAAAAGAGATCGGGCTGAGGCGTGCGGTCGGCGCCACCCGGAGGGACATACTATCCCAATTCCTGACCGAATCGCTGGCAGTGACCAGTATCGGCATGCTGCTTGGCAGTGCCCTCGGCGCGGCAATCACGCTGATCTTGAAGCAGGGCACGAAGGTCCCTGTTGTGCTTTCCTGGGAACCCTTCGCCCTTTCCTTGGTTTTTGCACTCCTGGTGGGAATATTCTTTGGTTTGCAACCGGCGCGAAAAGCGGCGGCGCTGAACCCCGCCACCGCCCTGAGATGAAACTTTCCAAGAACATCGCGTTGTCTTACGAGATACTGGCCGCCCACAAATTGCGCACCCTCTTGAGCATGCTCGGCATCATCGTGGGTGTCGGCGCGGTGGTGCTCATGGTAGCAGCAGGCAAGGGGGCGGGAAAACGCATCCTGGACCGTATCAGGGACATGGGAACGAATCTGATCGTGGTCAATGCCGGGCAGACCCGCATCGTGGCGGGCCGGCAGCGGCAGATGGCCACGGTGGCCACCCTCGTCCCGGACGATGCCGGGGCCATAGTAACCGAGTGCCCGGACGTCGGGCTTGCAGCGCCCGCTATCGGCAAGAAACTCTCTATCAAGTTCGAGTCCGAGAACGCGAATACCAACGTAATAGGCATGACACCGGACGGCTTTCGTATTCGCAATATTGAAATAGCCGAAGGCCGTTTCTTCGACGCGGAGGAAGGAAGGGGAAGAAGGCGGGTCGCCATACTCGGGCCCACGGTGGTAAGAAACCTATTTGTAGTTGGCGACCCAATAGGCCGGAAAGTCCGTATCGGCAGAGTCCCTTTCGAGGTAATCGGGGTAACCCGGCCGAAGGGCACCGATGCCAACGGCGCCGACCAGGACGACCTGATTATCGTGCCGCTTGCGACCGCCATGCGGCGCCTGTTCAATGTAACTTATATCGACCGGGTGTATGTCCGGGCGGTCAAGGCGGATGCCCTCGACCAGGCCGAGGAGGAGATTCGCACCGTCTTGCGGCGGAGGCACCGCTTGAGGGAAAGACCTGACGACTTCACCATCCAGAACCAGGCCACCCTCTTGAGAACCGAACGCGAGACATCCCGGTCCATGATCTTCCTGGTAGGCGCCACCACCGCCATTTCCTTGATCGTGGGAGGGGTCGGTATCCTGGCCGTCATGCTGATCGCTGTACGCGAGCGGACGGGAGAGATCGGGCTCAGGCGGGCAGTGGGGGCGTTCAGGCGAGATATACGAAACCAATTTCTCATGGAGGCGGCTATTCTTTCCTGCACCGGGGGCATCCTCGGAATCTTCCTCGGCGTCTCCGGCGCGTTGATACTTTCTCGTCTGAACTTCCTGGAAACGGTCATTTCGTGGCCCCCGGCGGTGGTGAGCTTCCTTTTTTCCGCATCGCTGGGAGTCGTATTCGGGATCTACCCCGCCATCCGGGCCGCCAGCCTGGAGCCTATCGAGGCATTGCGGGCGGAGTAGGCGTCCCGGGACGCTGTGGCCGATTCCGGGCAAGCCGGAACGACGCAGGGCGCGACAGGCCGGCAAAGTGACAGGTCTAAAGGCCCCTCAATCCCTTGCCATCACGCCGCGCAATCACTAAATTGCAGGGTCTGAATCGTTACATACGGTAATCGCAGCCCGCGGAAGGGGTTCCCTTGGAAAAGGATTCCTTAGGCCTGCGGATCCCTATTAACCTGGAGGTCTCATGTCCAAACACTGGTTAGTCCTGCTCATCTTCCTGCTTCTTCCCCCTTCCCCCTTGCCGGGCGAGGCGATTGCAAAGGTCAATATCCATGAGTATTCCCTGGAAAACGGCATCAAGTTGTTCGTTCTCGAGGACCACTCCGTGCCCACCATCTCTTACCAGGCATGGTACAAGGTGGGCTCCAGGAACGAACGGCCCGGGATCACCGGTATCTCCCACCTCTTCGAGCACATGATGTTCAAGGGATCTAAGAAGTACGGTCCCGAAGAACACGCCAGGATCATCCAGGCCAACGGAGGGAACCTGAACGCCTTTACCACCGAAGACGTGACGGCCTACTTCGAGAACCTGCCTGCTGACAAACTGAAACTGGCCATGGACCTGGAGTCCGAGAGGGAGGCCAACCTCGCGATCACCCCCGAGAACCTCAAGTCCGAGACGGAGGTGGTCAAGGAGGAACGGAGAATGCGCAACGACAACTCCAACTTCGGGAAACTCATAGAGCAGTTGACCGCCCTGGCCTACCAGCAGCACCCGTACCACTGGCCGGTCATCGGCTGGATGTGGGACCTGAATCACATCACACTGGAAGACTGTATCGACTACCATAGAAAGTACTATTCCCCCCGCAACACGACACTCGTGGTCGTCGGGGACGTCGATCCCGAGGAGACCTGCCAACTCGCAAAGAAATATTACGGCGACCTTCCCCCGGGCCCGCCCCTGGACGTCGTGATCACCCCGGAGGAGGAGCAACACGGGGAGCGGCGCGCGATATATCACAAGGCCACCCAATTACCATGGCTCGGCCTCGCCTACCATATCCCGGAAGAGGCGAACGACGACTCCCCCGTCCTGGAGGTGATCGACAAGATCCTCTCGAGCGGGAAGAGTTCACGGATCTACCGGGATATCATTCGCGACAAGGAGATGGCCCTCTTCGTATTCACCACCGCCGATCTCAGGATTGATCCCGGGCTTTTCTTCGCCCTCGCGGGCGATATCAAACCCGGTCACACCCCGGAAGAGGTTGAGGAGGCGATCAAGGCCCAACTCGGGCGCCTCATGGACGAGCCGGTTACCGACATAGAACTGCAGAAGGCCAAGAACCAGTTGGAGGCCGACTTCCTCTTCCACCTCCAGAGCAACTTCGGCAAGGGGGCGCAGATTGCCCATTCTTACCTCTTCACCGGAGACCCGTATTACTTTGAAGAGGTGGTCGACAGGTACCGGTCGGTGACCAAGGACGATATCATGCGTGTGGCAAAGAAGTATTTCCAGGACGAAAACTCCTCGGTGTTGACTCTCCTCCCGGAGGCAGGGCAGGGACTCAACCGGAAGAGCGCGAAGGAATGATGAAGAGAGGAGCCGGACCGCTGCAAGTCCGGCATAACCGACCCAGCAGGAGGAGAGCCAGATGGAAATCGAAGACAAGATATTCACGCGGATGAGCAGGTGGTTCTTCACCACCCTTGCATCTTTTCTCCTTTTTGCCTGTGCGGGGCCCGCCCTTGCCTCCAACCCGTACGAGGCACTCGTGTACAACCCGGAACTCCTGGCAAACGGCCTCAAGGTGATCGTGCACGAGGATCACGAGTTGCCTGTAATCTATATGGAGGTGCTCGTCAGAGCGGGGTCAGCCAACGACCCTGCAGAAAAGGACGGCCTCGCCAACTTCACGGCGGAGACCATTACAGAGGGGACCGAATCCAGGAGCGCCACCGAGATAGCCGAGGCGATCGACTTCGTGGGGGGCTCCCTGTCCAGTTCCGCCGGTTACGACGCGACCCGTATCTCGTGCAAGGTCCTGAAGAAGGACTACGATGTCGGTCTCGACGTCCTTTCCGACGTCCTTCTGCACCCTACCTTCAAGGGACCCGAGGTGGAGCGGCAGCGGAGCCAGATCATCACAGAGATCATCGGGGAACAAGACCGCAAGGCGACGATAGCAGACAAGAACTTCCAGGAGATACTCTTTGGATACACCGCGTACGGGCACCCCGTAGTAGGGAATAAGGAGAGTGTCAGCGCCATCGATCGCGATGACATCCTCGGTTTCTACCGGACCTATTACAGGCCGAACAACTCCGTCATGGTCATAGCCGGAGACGTCGACCGGGCAAAGGTGATGAAGTCCGTGGAACATGCCCTTGGGGGCTGGAATGCGGCGACCTTGCCGGAATTTCGGCAAGCGAATGTCCCCCAACCCAACGGTTATCGTATCCGCCTCGTGAACAAACCGGATGTGACCCAGAGCGAGATCAGGATCGGCTATCCAGGGATCAGGCGCAGCGACCCCAACTATTTTCCCCTCCTCCTGATGAATTACATACTCGGAGGCGGTGGCTTCTCATCGCGGCTCGTCCAGACCGTTCGGGCAGATCGCGGGCTTACCTACGGCATCTACAGTTATTTCAGCGCCCGGGTGCTCCAGGGGCCCTTTACCGTCTCTACCTTCACCAGGACAGAAAAGACCATCGACGCCATCAAGGCAACCCTGGAGGAGATCGACCGGATGAAGGAAGGTGGAATCACCCAGAAGGAACTGGACGCGGCAAAGGCCAAGTACATCGGCGGTTTTCCCCTCGGCATAGAGACACCTTCGCAGGTAGCCAGCAAGATACTCGACGCGGAACTATACAACCTTGGAGAGGATTACCTGGCCAGGTACACGGACGATATAGCGCGCGTCACGTTAGACGATGTCAACGCGGCCGCATCGAGGTTCCTCAGGTCCAAGGACCTCGCCATAGTCGTGGTGGGAAATGCCGAAGAGATCCGGGATGGCCTCAAGACACTCGGCAAGGTCGAGGAGGTATTTTACACCGGCACGAAGGGCGCGACAACCTCCGGCAGGAAGGGAGATCAATCCCCATCGAAACGATGAACCGACCAATTCAATTACCCTTTCGCTTCCTACTTTGTGAGTGTCATCCTCCTCCGCAGTACCTTCCCACCGGCGCGGAGTTCGTAATAATAGACACCTGATGGGGTGTCACCTCCTTCCCAGACAACTTCGTGATTTCCTTTACCAAGAACCCTGTCAACAAGAGTCGCAACGGTTCTGCCTCTGACATCGTAGATCCTAAGAGTAACCTTCTGCCTCTTCTTCAAAGAGAACTCTATCGTGGTGTTGGGATTAAAGGGATTGGGATAGTTCTGGCTTAGTGTAAATGCCTCCGGGATAGCAGAAGGGCACTCCACCACCCCGGCAGGTGTTTCAATTATTACTCCTAATGCCATATTGCACTCGTTCGGTCCCCAAAAGCCTAACAAGTTGACCAAGTTCCGCCTCCGAGCCCTCGCTTGATCCTCCGGAACGGATTGTGAGAAGGGGTTAAACCCCCACGTGGTATAAATAACCTGTATCCAAAAGTCTCCCTTCCACGCAAACGGCACTGCTAAATCAAAGGTATCCCACCGAGCATCGGTAAACGCGATATCCTGGCGGTAGAGCGCACTGTCTTGA
>CAZNLH010000044.1:0-14178 GCA_964573995.1 uncultured Gemmatimonadota bacterium | reverse complement strand
CCTGATCGGATTGCCTGTAATTACACAATTATAGTGGTTCAATTCATTACTTGACAGGCCTCTCCCCTGCGTGCTATAATCGTCGTGGGTTGTTTGTTGGCATTTAGAATGAGTCCTGTAAACGGCGGGATGGAAGGAAGGAGGGCGTTCAAAACAAAGAGACTTGCCTGGGAAGTGTCGGTTTGTCTTGTAACAGTAAACTCATGGACGATTCGGAGGGGAAGAGATGAAGAACATCATTATAGTACTCATTGTGCTCCTGTTGGCGCTGCCATCCATCCAGGAAGCGGCCACCTTTCTCGAACCCGGCCAGGCAAGGATCAACCTCAAGGTTACGAATCCCCGGGCGATGGACCAGGTCAGGGACCTCATGTGCGAACGGTTCGATGCGGTACTGGTCCGGTCGATAGATGAACTCTCGTTCATGACCTTTATCATAGGGGAACAGGACCTTGAGACGATATTCCATGACCCTCAACTCTCGAGGCTCACCGACTTTGTTGAGGAAGACGCCATCCGATACATACCTGAGTTCCAGGATGTATTGAGGGCCTTTCTCTTCGGAGGGGAGGGGATAGAACGTGGTATCGGGGAAAGCGGCGGTTCCCCCTCAGGCGTACCGAACGATCCTCGGTACGGTAACCAGTGGGGACCCGCCTGCATCGACGCCGAGGCCGCGTGGGATGCGGTTCCCGACGCGCCCGACGTCCTCCTCGCCATTGTCGATACCGGTGTCGATATCTCCCACGAGGACCTGAGGGATCACTACGACACGTCCATAGACCGCGACTTCGCCAACAACGACTACAACGCCAACGACGATATGGGGCACGGGACTCACGTGGCGGGGATCTCCGCTGCGGTAACCGGTAACAATGTCGGGATTGCGGGGCTCGCCCCCGTGACCATTATGGGGGTCAAGGTCCTGAACTGGATGGGGTTCGGGTTCGATTCGGATATAGTGGCCGGGATAAACTACGCGACCGATCATGGTGCCGACGTGATAAACCTGAGCCTGGGCGGGACCTCTTATACGCAGGGATTGAGGAACGCGTGCGATAACGCCTTTTATGACAACGACGTCGTTGTGGTCGCCGCGGCAGGGAACAGCAACACTTCACAGGACTTCTACCCCGCCTCCTTTGCATCCGTGATAGGCGTGGCCGCCCTGGCAAACTGTACCACGAGGGCCTCTTTCAGCAACTTCGGGTACGACAACGTCGAGGTCTCCGCCCCGGGGCAGAATATCTACTCGACGCTTCCAGATCACCTTACCTTCTGGAACCTATTTGGAATGTTCCCCTTTGATTACGGGTATCTCGATGGGACCTCGATGGCCTCTCCGCACGTTGCCGGTGTGGCGGCTGGCTACCGGGCCTATGCGCCCGGCCTCTCCGCCCAGCAGATTCGAAATGTGCTCGACAACCAGGCCGATGACCTGGGTGACCCGTACTATTACGGCAACGGCAGGGTGGACTATTATCCATTCCAGGATGGCCCCGCGGAGGGGTACGCCGGGGAGACGATGGCCGAAACTGGTGGAAGGGCTTTGATGGGGACCGCCTCCGGCAGGCCCCTGGTAGAGCAGGTCCTCGACTTATTGAAGTACCGGCAGGTTACGGTCGAGGTGCTTGACGCGAGCGGGGAGTTGGTGGAGACATTCACGAGGCGACTCGATCGGCCGGAGATGAACGTACCAGTCGATCTTTCACGCACGGCGGCCCGTGCCTTTCGCCTGAGGGTCGGTGACAGGGTCTCGCCAACGATTCCGTTGAGTTAGGGGCACTTGTTCCGAAAGCGTCTTTCAAGCGTGGCAACGACCCACGGGTGGCGGGTTATCGGTCTTGTTGTAAAGAGGAAGGGAGCCTAAGAATATGCCTCCGCGGCTGCCTCCGGTACGAGTAGTTTCGCGAGTTCTTCCTTTATGTGGTAGATCAGGACGTTGCTCTCCTCGGTACGATAGACTGAGAGGCGGGATATCAATTCGTTGAGATCCACCTCCTCAGCGTACCGGTCCGGACCATTGTGGCAGGCGAAGTCCTCGGGCCCCATCCCGCCGCTCTTCCGGGAGACCTTGCACCCGCCGCACATCGAAGAACCATCGAGCATCATCGGGTTCAGGCTGACGATGGTAGGGACATCCTCGGCCAGCAGGAGTTTCGATGCCTCCCTCATCATGACGGCCGGGCCGATGACGACGGCGAACGACGCCTCGCCGGTACCGATGAATTCCTCACGGATTACGTCCGTTACGAAGCCGTGAGTACCGAGCGTCCCATCGTCCGTGGAGAGGTGGATCTTCTCTTCGGGGAGCCAGCCCCTGATCTTGTCGAGCCAGAAGAAGAGTTCACGGTTCCTCGCCCCGTATACCAGGTGGACGTCGTTTCCTATCTCGTGGTGCGCACGCATGATAGGGTAGATCGCAGCCAGCCCGACTCCTCCCGCTACCATCAAGACCTTGCCGTCCATCTTTCGGACTTCTGATGGTCTACCTCCCGGGCCTGAGACCGCGGTGATCTCGTCGCCGGGTTTCAGGAACTCGAAGTCTGCGGTGCTCTTTCCGACTACCTGGTAGACCAAGGTGATTTCACCCTTGTCCCTGTCCCAGTCCGCGATGGTCAGGGGTATCCGTTCCGAAGCCCTATCCTTCATCACGAGGACGAACTGGCCGGGCCTGCCGTACCGGGCCACGACGGGGGCCTGGACGGCCATTTCATAGACATCGGGGACCAGGCGCTCGTTCTTCCTGACTATGTATGGTCTGCCGAAGAGGTCGACGAGTTCCATTGATCGCTCGAATTTCCCGTGATCCGGGGCCTTTGTCCTCAGTGACTTGTCGATCGCACTGGATGCCCATTTACCGGCGCCCATGGCGAGGATTACTGTCGCCGCCCCGGTCACCGCATCCCCTCCGGCATAGGTGTATGGGAGGGTCGTCTCACCGGTCTTGAGGTCCCTGACGGCGATGGTCCCCCTTGGAGTCCCTTCCAGGTCCTTGGTGGTTTCGAGGATGATGGGGTTCGGGGTCGTCCCGAGGGCCGTGATCACCGTGTCGGCCGGGATTTCGTATTCCGAGCCCTCGATCGGGATCGGGCGTCTCCGGCCCGATTCGTCGGGCTCACCGAGTTCCATCTTGATGCACCTCAGGGTCCTTGCCCCGCCATGGCCGTCGTCCAGGATCTCCACGGGGGCCGTCAGTAGCCTCAGTTCCACCCCTTCCTCGATGGCGTTTTCAACCTCTTCCACTCGGGCGGGCATCTCCTTACGGGACCGCCGGTACATGATCGTGACGCGTTCCGCTCCGAGGCGCTTCGCCCATCGGGCGGCGTCGATGGCCGTGAAACCGCCGCCGATGACCACGGCATCGTCCCCTACCTTGATCGGGGTATCTGCATTCGCGTCGAAGGCCTTCATCAGGTTGATCCTAACGAGGAACTCGTTTGCGGAGTATACGTGGTTCAGGTTCTCTCCGGGAATCTTGAGGAGGCGCGGAAGGCCCGCGCCCGTCCCGATAAATACCGAGGAAAAGCCGTTTTCAAACAATTCGTTTACGGTAATCGAGCGGCCTATGGTCACGTTGTGGACGAATCTAACGCCCAGGGCCCGGGCGATGCCGAGTTCCCGTTCGAGTACCCTTGCCGGGAGGCGGAACACAGGGATACCGTAAGCCAGTACGCCGCCCGGTATATGGAGAGATTCAAAGATGGTCACCGTGTAACCCAGGATCGCAAGGTCGGTCGCCACTGTCAGCCCAGCGGGCCCGGACCCGATCACGGCGACGTGGTGCCCGGAATTTCTCCCATCGGCGTTCTTGGCGCGTAGAGCCTTGATATATTCCATTACGGCGTCAGGGTGATTCTCCCAGACGTAATCGGCCACGAACCTTTCCAGTCGTCCGATCTCCACGGGCTTATCCTTGATAGCGAGGCTGCAACTCAACTGGCACTGGACTTCCTGTGGGCATACGCGGCCGGTGATGGCCGGGAGGTTGTCTCTCTCCATCAGTTTCATCCAGGCCCGGAAGATCTTTCCCTCCTTTATGAATTTAATGAATGCAGGTATATCGATAAGGACCGGGCACGCCCCTTTTACCTCCTCGGAGGTGCTGGTTCTACCGGTGGAACAGGGGCGTTCATAACATTCCAGGCAGAAATCGGCCTTCTGGAAGGTCTCCAGGTACGAGAGGCCTACGTTCACCTCGTGTGTATCTGGACTGAGCCCGTTGTCGTTATCGCGGTCGTTTCCTGTTTCACTGCCTTCTCCGGTAACGGCCATTAGCAAGTCACGCCAGCCGGCCTCCTGACGGACCCGCTCCTTGACGTCATCGATTTGCCGGTAGATTGCGAGGAGTTCCGCCTTTGAAAGGTCTTGCAGGTCGTTTTCTCTCAGGTGTTCGATGAACTTATCATAGGTTTCCATTTTTCCGTCAACTCGTTTTCCGGTTTGGATTGTGGGTCTTTGTTGGTTCGACCTTCCCTGAATCGAGGCCGAAGAATTCTGCGAAGTTCTTCCATGCCGTGTCGGTACGCCCCTGGATCTCTTCCAGCATCGCGCGGTTCTCATCGCGGAAGACGTGCCTGAAGCGACCCTGTTCCGATATATACTCGCCGATTTCCCAGCGGCCCTCTTCATTGTCGAAGAAGACACTCGGTACGTTGTTGATCGTAAAGTAACGGCGATGCCTTGATATATCGGTCTCGACCTCGAAAGAGAAGAAGGCCGCTGTGTCGATGGCTTCCTTGGCAATTTTCATCGAGTTTCTCGACTCGTAGGCCCATCCAGGGGGACAGGGGGAGATTATCAGGATATAGGCCGCCCCCGGTATCAGCAGCGCCTTTCTTACCTTGATCATCAGGTCTTCAGCGTCGTCCGGCGACGCCGTTGCGACGTACGGGATGTTGTGGGACAGCGCGATTGAGACAATGTCCTTCGGGTTCGTCTGTTTCCCCTTGATCACCTTCCCGACCGGCGCGGTGGTCGTGTCCGCCCCCCAGGGAGTGGAACTGCACCTCTGCTTCCCGGTGTTCATGTATGCCTCGTTATCGTAGGTGATCGTCAATGAGTCCTGGTTGCGCTCCCACAGGCCTGAGAGGGACTGGAGGCCGATATCGAAAGATCCTCCATCACCTGCAAAACCGATTACTTTGTGTGGGGTCTTGATCTTGCCGTTTTTGAGCCGTGCACGTGCGCCTGATTCGAGCCCGGCCACCATCGCGCCCAGGTTTTCGAAGGCGGAGTGGAAATACGGGAAGCGCCAGATGTTGTTTGGATAAGAGGCGGTCGTCACCGTCAGGCACCCGGTGGCACCTGCGAAAATGAGCCGGAAGTAAACTCCCTCATCGATCAGTTCTCTCTTTACATCATTGACCCGGTCCATGACCCCCGAGGTGAGTCCCGCCGATTCCCGTGCATTGCCCGGCAGGCCATTGTCGTTCAGCAGGGCAGCCATGACGCCCGGACGGTCCAATTCCTCTCGGCTAAGGATCCCCCTGCGGACCACTTCCTTCCTCAGTGTGAGTTCTCTCAACTGAGCCGCCTTGGCGACAAGGTTGAATACGACCGGTGCAGCGCAACCCATGCACGTAGATACGCCGGGCGAGAGGCTGCCGCGGAGGAGTCGGTAATCCTCGTCTTTCGTGTCGACTTCCGGAACTTCGCGGTGGAGGAGGATACTCTCCCGGTTGAAGGTCCCGATCCTCCGGTTCCTGTAGATCTCCATGTCAAGGAAATGGCCGGCCTTTACGAAGTTGTTCTCGTAACTGGGATCAACTGAATTCAGATTGATCACTATTCAACGCTCCTTGGTTTCATCTTGTTTAGTTTCATCCCCCGCGGCGCAAGAGACGAGTTCCCTCTCGCCGTGCCACTCGTAGTATGCGCGGGCTGCGGCCCGCTTGTTGGCTTCAATCATCTTCTCCCCAAACGGGAGTTTGTCGAGATCTTCCAGCAAGTCATGGATGTCGAGGATATCATCGGTGATTGCCATCAAGGCGGCCAGCATGGCGATGCTGTTTCGACGGCTGTCACCGATCTCCTCCTCGGCGATGCGGTAGCCGTCGACCGTATATATACGGCGCCCGTCGATGTTGAAATTCTTCCTGATCTCCTCTGGACTGAGGTGAGTGTTGATCAAGATGATCCCGTCTTTTCTCAGCCCCTCGATCGCCTCGGAGTTAAAGAGGCCCGGGTTGACGAAGATATCGATGTCGGAAAAGGTGATGGGGGAGCGCTCATTGATGATCGACTCTCCGATCCTGACGTAACCCTGGGTGGGTGCTCCGCTCCTCTCCGCTCCATAGACCGAGAACCCCTGCCCGTGCTTGCCGCCAGTCTCTATGGCCGCCGAGGCCAGGATCTTGCTGGCGGTCTTGATCCCTTCGCCTCCGCGGGCGAACATCCGGATTTCCTTACTCTTCTTCTTTACCGGCTGGTAATAGATGTCGTTGACCTGGTCTTCTGAAAGGAGGGCATCCTTGCGTATGTCCCTGACGTCCAGGTGGTAGACCTTGCGGTAGTGTGAATCGGGTGCATGCGATCTAACGACATCGAGGATATTCAATGCGCGGCCGATAGTGTCCATCCCGATCAGGCGGCCGCCGAGGCCGAAGATGAAGTTCACCACCCTTGGCCTTTCAGCGTCGGGCAGGTCGTAGAGGCTCTGGACTACCTCCAGTGTCATCGGACCGACGCCGGAGCCGAGGACGGCGACTCGTTCCATCACTCCTACGGCGGCCTTACCCTTCAAGATCTCGCGGACCTTCTTGGAGGGGAATGGCCGGAAACACTTGATGACCAGGAGGCCGGCCCTTATGCCTCGCGACCTCATATCGTTGATCTTGTCGTGTATCGTTCCAGTGGCAGAACCCATGGCCACCAAGACGATCTCTGCATCTTCGAGGTAATAACCTTCCGTTGTCTCGAGCCTCGTTCCTATGATCTCCGCCAGTTCGCTTGATAATTCCTCGAAGTGCCTCTCGGCGTTCCGCATCCCGTCCATCTGGGTCTCCTTGATCTCCGAATAGTAGTCGGAGCCGGCAATGCCGGGATAGGTAACCACCAGGTCGTCATCGGTAGCCAGGGGATATTTCGGTTCCCACTCCCCGACGAAGGACTTGACCACATCGTCCGGGAGGACTTCCAGCCTCTCGGTGATGTGGCTCAACTCGAAGCCGTCTATGTTTACGATGACCGGCAGATAACAGGCCTCGGATAACCGCGGCGCAAGGATATGAAAGTAATAAGCCTCCTGGGCGCTGGAAGCAAAGAACATCAGCCATCCTGTGTCGCGTTGGGCCATGATCGTGCTGTGATCGCACAGGATGTTTAACGGGGCCCCGATGGATCGGTTCGACACGCCTATGACTCCCGGCAAGCGGCTGCCGGCGTAGTAGTGCAGTATCTCGTGCATGAGGGCCAGCCCGGCGGACGATGTGGCGGTGAACACCCGTGCCCCGGCGGCGGCGGCGGCCTGGATGGTCGATATCGCGCTGTGCTCGGATTCAACTGCTATGAAGTCGGTCCTGACTGCCCCGTCCGCCACGGCCCTGGCGATGCCGTGCGCGAGTTCCGTGGAGGGAGTTATTGGGAAGGCCGCCACGGTGTCATATTCGATCTGGTTCACAGCGAAGGAAACTGCCTGGTTACCCGTCATCGCCCGCACCTCCTTGCCGGTGCCCCGCTTTTTTAGGTCTCTCTTCGCTCCTTCGCCTTCCCCCATCAACTTTGCAAGCGCCGCAACCCCGTTATCCGACATCTTGACCATCCCCGCCTTTCTGTTCCGTAGATCAAATCGTTATTCCGTTTCACCGTCACCCTTGAGGGGCGTGATACTTATTATGTCCTCCGGGCAATGCTGGTAACACAGCCCGCAGATTACACACTTATCCGCATTGCCTATTACGACCTTGCCGACCCTCCAGAAGCCGGTCAGGTTGTATGAATCTCTACCGGTTGCCACTACCAGGCCGCCGTGATAGGGTAGTTCCTGCCAGGCCAGAAGCCGGTCGGGCCGGAATGTCCGTTCCTCGGTTGATAGGTCGGGGAAGGAGGAGTGGATGGAATCCCTGAGTCTCCCTCTCTCGTCTTCGAGGTTCAAGGCACCGCTCGGGCACTCTTCGGTGCAGATTCCACACCCCTTGCAGTAACGAAGGTCTATCTGGATCCTGACCTTGTTCAACGTGCCCTCGGAGATCATCTTTCCATCTCTGAACGTCAGGTTAGAGGTGTTGTCTTCGAGGTCGAAACGGTCCCGGTTGACGTCTTCAAATGATCTTTTCACGATAATCCGCCCTCTCGGAATAGGGATCAAATAATGTTGTCGATCAAGGTTATACCGACCGGCATGGGATGCGTTCCATCGACGGACACCGATAGGGGGTATTCGCCGTTGAGGAAGACATCCTGGAAGGGGATTGTTAGGTCAAGGGTGTTGGGTTTTGACTGTAATAAGGGCAATAGGCACGCTTCTGTCAAGTCCTTCAACAGGCCGATCCTGAGGGCGTTTGCCAGGGGCCAGAAAACCCGGTCCACACAAACAGGGGGCGGGCAAGCCATGTACTGTCAATGCGCGGCCTGTCATCTGGCACAGCCTCTCGAGAACGGCGGGAATCCTGCCTCTACTACCTCATAAAATATAACCTTTTTCGTCACTCGGTCAAGGAAACTCCAAGACCCATGGAGTGAAGCCACTGTGAGGGATACGAGGCCTATTGGTGCAGGCGCACCCCGTGGGTACTGGTATTCGGCCGATTCCCGGCGCGTCCGGCCCGGCATTCGCCTTGGCTTCCCTGCACCAATCATGGGAAACGGGGTCATTCCATACGGGCTGGGTGTTCTGAGAAGGGGAGGGTGTATCGGTAGACCCCGGCCTCGGGGTCGAAGGTCACTGGGTGGCCGACGGCGCGGTGGAGTGCTATCGTCGCCATGTTGTCGGGAGAGGATTCACCGTAGAAGCCGCGGATACCCACCGCTTCAGCCTGTTGCCTGAGCCTACGAAGGAGGTAGGTGGCAATACCGAGCCGCCGATACCTCTCGTGTATTACTATGGCCGTCTCTGCGTACCTCGTGCGCTCGTTCAGGATATAACGGCCTATTGCGACGATGTGCTCCTCGTGACTGTTCTCTCCGAACACGGCGAGCGCGAAATTCCGGGCGTAATCGAGCGTGCAGAGACGGATCGCCTCTTTCCTCGGAAGGCTCTTCTTCGGGTAGCGGTATCTCCCGTAGATCGTCTCAGGGGAGTGGGAATAAAAGAACTCCATCAGGCGGTCCGCGTCAGCCGACCGCAATGGTCGTACGAAGAGGCGTTTCCCTTTAAAGTCGTGGAACTCTTCCATCTCCTCAGGGTAACGCTTCGCCTCACTCGGCAGTTCCCACTCCACCGGCACGTAGTGCCTTCCTACCGCGACGTCACGGAGTTCTCCTCGGAAGTCGGGGTGGGCGATCTCTATCAGGGCCATTGCGCGTTCGCGGATCGTCTTGCCGTGGAGGTAAGCAGATCCATATTCCGTAACGATGTAATGCACGTCGCCCCGAGTGGTAACAACCCCGGCCCCCTCGTCCAACATCGGTACGATTCGTGATATCTCTCCATCTCTTGCCGTGGCCGGAAGGGCGATGATCGGCTTGCCCTCCAGGCTCATGGCCGCACCGCGAATGAAATCGATCTGGCCGCCTATGCCCGAGTAAAAGGCGGGACCGATGGAGTCGGCGCAGACCTGTCCGGTGATGTCGACCTGTATGGCGGAATTGATGCTGACCATGCGGTGGTTCCGGGCGATGACGCGGGGGGCGTTTACGTACTCCGTCGGATGGAATTCCCAGAACGGGTTGTTGTCGAGGAAGTCATACAACCGCCTCGTACCCATGGCGAAACTTGCCACGGCCTTCCCCGGGTGGAGCCCCTTGCGCTTGTTCGTGATGATGCCCTCTTCACACAGGTCGATCACGCCGTCGCTTATCATCTCGGAATGGATCCCAAGGTCCCTGTGGTTGCCCAGCAGGCTCAGTATGGCGTTCGGTATGTTGCCGATCCCGAGTTGGAGCGTCGAGCCGTTCTCGATCAGGGAGGCCACGTGGCGTGCGATCGCCATCGAGGTCTCATCGAACGGGCGCTGGGGGAGTTCGATTATCGGTTCGTCCTTCAAGACGAAGAAGTCTATGTCCGAGACGTGCACGAAGGTATCGCCATGAATCCTGGGCATGAACCTGTTCACCTGGGCGATGACAGTCCCGGCAGCCTCGATTCCGATCTTCATGATGTCTGGATGAATGCCGAGGCTGCAATAGCCGTACCGGTCGGGGGGTGTAACGGTGACGATCGCGGTGTCGAGGCGCATCTGGCCGGAAGATATGAGTTCGGGGATTTCGCTCAGGAATATGGGGGTGTAATCGGCGCGTCCCTGGCGAATTGCCTCGCGGACGTTGCTTCCGATGAAGAATGCGTTGTGCCGGAAACTCCCTTCATATTTAGAATGGACGTAGGGTGCAATTCCGAACGTCATCAGGTGAACGAGTTCCACGTCGGCCAATTCCGGGGCCCGCTTGACGAGTGCACGCAGTAGTTCCTGCGGGGCCGAACAACCGCTCCCCACGAGGATGCGATGGCCGGAACGAATCGTCTTGACGGCCTCCTCGGCGGATGTCTGCCTGTCCCGGTAGTACCCGATTGGATCCTTGGTCATGCCTACCTCTCTCCTCTACAGGCTCCTCTGCAGTCTTTGCTATCATTGAGCCAGCAGGCGGACAATTTAACAGGAACTATGACACAGTCAAGACCTCCTATCTTTCTTGAATTTTTCCCGCCCGACGATATATTTCCATTAGATTGTGTGCTGTTTGATTACTTGGGCCCTCCCTGACCGCCTGGAGGTCTGCCGCCAATGGAACGCTACCGGCCGGTCGAAGTCATGTGTTACAGTGGATCGAAGGGCGATGAAGAGCCTCGCGCGGTGGTCCTGGATGGAAGGCGCTACCAGGTTCTGGGCGTAATCGAGCGTTGGGAGGAGGAGGACATGGTAACCGGGGAGAGGCGGTGCGCCTTTGTTCTCGACGTTAGGGGCCTGGAAGGGGAGGTCAGGGTATTTAGACTCGATGATGGAGGATGGTTCCAGGTGATCCACGCGCAAGGGGGAAGCGGATAGAACGTGCTGGATCGTTCGTTCCCATCGACGATCGCTGGTTTGCAACCGATTGGAGGGAAGATGATCATAGGACTCAGCGGCATGAACGCCTCCGGAAAGGGCGAGTTCGCTCGATACTTGATGGACAAGGGCTTTGAATACCGTTCTCTATCAGATGTCATTCGGGAGGACTTGTCCGCCTCCGGCGTGGAGGTTACCAGGGAGAGCCTCGTCCGCAGGGGGAACGAACTCAGGGAGAAGTATGGTCCTTCCATCCTCGCTGACCGCGTAATCATCCGTTTGAGACAGGAGTGGAATGCGGTGGTTGATTCTATCCGGCATCCCTCGGAGATCGAGGCATTCAGGAAACTGGACGGTTTTACGTTGATATGGGTGGAGGCCGACGAAGGGGTCCGCTTCGAGAGGATCCGGCTCCGCGGGAGGGATGGAGATCCGCAGACCAAGGAGGGGTTCATGGAGTTGGAGGCGCGCGAAATGGCCGGCGGGGTCGTCTCCCACCAGCAACTGGCGAGATGCCGCGCCCTGGCCGACCGGATCGTGGAGAACAACGGGTCGATTGCAGAACTTCACGAGAAGATCGATGATATTCTCATCGGACTAAGCCGGGACTACCGGCGGCCGTCGTGGGATGAGTATTTCATGAGGATCGCCGGCATGGTCGCCATGCGGAGCAATTGCCTCAAGCGCAGGGTGGCCGCCATCATCGTCAAGGACAGGCGGATCATCTCGACCGGGTATAACGGGACTCCCAGGGGGACGAGGAATTGTAACGAGGGGGGATGCCCCAGGTGCGCGAGGCTCGCGGACAGCGGGACGGACCTTGGCGAATGTTACTGTTCCCACGGCGAGGAAAACGCCATCACCCAGGCTGCGTATCACGGAGTGAGCGTCAAGGACGCGAACCTCTATTCCACCTGCTCACCGTGTCTCATCTGCACCAAGATGATCATCAATGCCGGGATCAGGGAGGTCATCTACAACGCGGCCTATCCCCTGGGCGAATCGCCCCTTGAACTCCTCGAGGAGGCCGGCGTCAACGCCAGGCAATTCAACCCGCCAGGGCAATAGACCGCATGATTGGCCGCCAGATCCGTCAGGATTGATATAGCCATAAGTCGCGCCCCCGGGATCAAACTGAAGGAGAATACGTGCCCTACTGCCCGCGCTGCAGGTCTGAATACGTCGAGGGGGAAACCTCCTGCAAGGAATGTGGCGTTCGATTGGTGGAGTCACTACCGGAAGAATCCGTTGATGTAGAGGCCGATATCGTGGAGGTATGGCGAGCGCGCAACGAACTCGATGCCCAGATGATAAAGGCCCTGCTGGAGGGGAGCCGAATAAGGTGTGTTCTTAGCGGCGAGTCCCTGAGGCTTACTCACGGCATCACGGTGGACGGACTGGCCGAGGTAAGGGTCCTGGTCCGGGCCGATGAGGCGAAGCGGGCGAGGGAGATCATCGAGCACTACCGTCATGATGAAGGCAAGTGAATGGCCGGGACCGGATTCCAGGCAAGCCGGATGAAGAGTTTTCAGGACGGCGCGCACCGAAGGTATCCTGTTCGTCTGCTCAAAGTAAATGCCGGCGGTCGGAGTCGAACCGACACGGACCGAGGTCCGCGGGATTTTGAGTCCCGTGCGTCTGCCATTTCCGCCACGCCGGCATCTTTCATCGTTGGTCCGCCGAGAAGCAGCCGATTAGTTTAACTCGGCTCCCGGCTCCAGTCAAGAAGGGTGTTCTCCGGGCCGCCATTTTTCCAACACGAGAGGTGGTGGGATTCGATTGAACGGGCATCGTGTGAGCGGTGAGGAAACCCGTGCGCTCGTTTCCATATCCAGGTCCTATGGATTTCATGCGCTTAATCCCAGTTCCCCGGAGATCGCGCGCATCGCATCGATAACGGTAGCGATGTGCTCATCGAGGTCCAGGCCCGCTTCTTTGGCCCCTTCCCGGATATCTTCACGGCTGACGGCACGGGCGAACCCCCTGTCTTTTAATTTCTTCTTGACCGATTTCACCTTGAGGTCCGAAATCTTGTTGGGGCGGATCACGGCGCAGGCAGATATGAAACCGCACAGTTCGTCGCAGGCGAAGAGTATCCGGGCCATCTCGGTATCCCTCGGCACACCGGTATATGTCGCGTGCCCGAGGATCGCCTGACGTACATCTTCCGGTACCCCGCGTGATTCGAGGATCTCGACCCCCTTGGTCGGATGGTCCGGCGCCTCGGGGTACATCTCGTAGTCGAAGTCGTGGAGCAAGCCCGTGATCCCCCATGTCTCCTCGTCCGCTCCCCGTTGTTTGGCATAAGCCCGCATGGCGGCCTCCACGGCAAGGGCGTGCCTCCTCAGGCTGTCCCCCTTGGTGTATTCGTACAGTAATTCCAGTGCCTTTTCTCGAGTCATCTCTTCTCCTTATATCCCCTTTCAGCCTATCCTGGCGGTCCCTCTGAGTGCTCGTTGCTCCATTCGGCACACTCGATGACTTTCTGGTTTGGGCCCGCAGCCGGTCCCGCCGGAGCGGGTCATAAACCCGGTCATTCTTCCAGGGCAAGTTCCAGTAAAACGGCATCCTCTTCAAAGCCGCATTTCTTGTAAAACTCTCTCGCGCCGGTATTACCTTTCTCGGTACTGACTTCGACCTCGCCGCACCCAAGTTCCCGGCATTTCTCTACGGCCGATGAGATCAACTTGCTGCCGATTCCATGGCCCCGATATCTCTCGGAGACAATCAGTTCATCAATCAGCGCGGAGGGGCCTGTGTGCAATATCGTCATTCTCGTTGTGAAGTTTATAAGACCCGCCACCACATCTTTGTCTTTCGCCAGGAAGATATGATGGCCGGGATCATTGATTAGAATAGCACAGTTCTCAAGGGAACCTCCTGCATCGATTCCTCCTGTGTCGGCCAGCACGTCCCTTAATTCAGAGATTAATGGCTTAATCGATGGCAGGTCGGCTTCTGTCGCAGGAACGATCTTGATATTGTCTGACATGAGCTTCCAATTCGAACCCATTGAGAAAGAGAAATACCGCCATTG
>CAZNLH010000043.1:5614-14842 GCA_964573995.1 uncultured Gemmatimonadota bacterium | reverse complement strand
ACCTCGTATGACCTGATAATAGCACAGTGGGCGATCTGTTGTCAAGTGAACGAATTGAATCATGTCCCACGAAAGTGATAATGTCCTAAAGTACCAAAGTAGGAATGTCCTAAAGAGAGGCTGTAATATCTCTTCATTGAGAGGAGGTATTGAGTCTTTGTCGCTATCAGAAAAAAGGACCTACTCTCAACTAACAGAATAGGACATTTCTAAATTGGCTTGACAATTGGCTGGACATTACTTGACATGACCATCGATCTCGGTGTATAATTCAAATAATTGTAATGCCCTTGCAATTCTCTTACAGCGCCCTTGATCTCCCGGAATCCGTCCGCAGGGAGTTCCTCGAATCAAGGTAACTCGTTCTTGCGATCCGACAAATCGCCTTGTCTGTGTCTCAATCCTCTTCCTTTCCGCTCCATCGCAAGAGAATCCACCACTGCATACTCCATCTGGTAATAAGAACACGTCTGTTGACACAATTACCATGAGGGGCGATGATGGTGTAAGTGGATGTGCCCCTTCCCCTGGATTCCGGCCTTCACCGGAATGACGAAGGTAAGGAAGCCGGAATAACGGGTGGAGGGGACCGGAATGGTGATGGCCTTGAAATGTACCCCAAGTTTTCACTCAGCCGATCGTCTTCCTGAACCTGAGTGTGGCGATGGACAGGATCGATCCGCCGATGATAAGGAGCGCCAGGCACTCGGGCCATAGGATTGCCGGCCCGATCCCCTTGAGGAAGACGCCGCGGGTGATCGTCAGGAAGTGGCGCAGGGGGTTCAGGAGGGTCAGGTACTGGAAGACGACCGGCATGCTCCCGACCGGGAACATGAATCCCGAGAGTAGGATGACCGGTTGCAGGACGAGGAAACTCACCATGGAGGCCTCCTGCTGGGTCCTGGAAAGGGTCGATATCAGGAGCCCCGCTCCCAGTGCCGAGGCGAGATAGAGGATCCCTGCCCCCAGCAAGAAGGTGAAGTTCCCCTTGAACGGGACGTGGAACAACGCCATTGCCGCCACGGTGACCATGATCAGGTCCAGGATCCCTACCATGGCGAAGGGGATCGTCTTCCCCGCGATCAATTCTCCAGGCCTCAGGGGGCTAACCAGCAGTTGTTCGAGCGTGCCTATCTCCCTCTCTCGGACGACGGCCTGCGAGGTCAGGATCATGCAGATAATCATGAGTAGGACCGCCACGACGCCGGGGACATTGTAGTCCCGGCTGGAGAGGTTGGGATTGTACCATGCCCGCTCGCGCAGGTCGATGGCGGTCCGATGGGACCCCGGTTCGATCCGGCGCGCGTAGTTCCTGATGATCTGCTCCGCGTACCCCCTCGCGGTCATCGCCGTGTTGGAATTGGTCCCGTCCAGCAGGAGTTGAACCGAAGCCCCGTCGCCGTCGGCCAGTGCCCGGTCGAACCCTGCCGGTATCACCAGCCCGACAATGGCATCTCCTCTCTCCAGGGCGCGAACCATGTCTACAGGCCTGTCCGATCGTGCGATCACCTTGAAATAGCCGGATACCGTCAGGGCTTCAACGAGTTCACGGGACGTTCTGCTCCGGTCGTGGTCGAGGACGAAAGTGGGGGTCATACGGATATCGGTGGAGACGGCGTATCCGAAGATGATCAACTGAATGACGGGGGGGAGGATCAACATGCGCACCATTCGCGGGTCTCGCAGGAGTTGTTTGAACTCCTTGATTACCAGTTCCCGTATCCTTCCGATGTTATCGCGGCTTATCATGCCAATACCTTCTTGAAGACGCGGATCGCCGAGATCAGGCCGGCGGCCGCGAACACGATCATCAACATTGCCTGGACGTAGAGGATGTCGAGGCCCACGCCCTTGAGGAAGATCCCCCGCGTTACCACCAGGAAGTATCTCGCTGGTACAAGGTAGGTAATCGCGCGCAAGGGAGCGGGCATCACGTCGATCGAGAACATGAAACCCGACAGGAGGTAGGCGGGGAGGAAGGTGGCGAGTAGGGCGATCTGCGTCGCCAGGAGTTGGGACTTCGAGGCCGCCGAAATGAATATTCCCAGGCCCAGGGCGCCGACCAGGAAGAAGAACGAGAGGAGGAGCAGGAGGAACGGGTCCCCCCGAAACGGGACTCCAAAGATCAGGACGCCGAGCCCGCACGATACTACAAGGTCGATGATACCGATCCCCAGGTAGGGAAGGAGCTTTCCCAGCACGATTTCCTGGCGGGTGACCGGAGTGGACGCCAGTTGCTCCATCGTCCCGTGCTCCCACTCCCGGGCGATTGTGAGCGAGGTAAGGAGCGCGGCGATTATCATCATGATTACGGGTATCAGGCCGGGGATGATCATGACGCGGCTCTTGATATCCTCGTTGAACCAGACCCGGCTGTCCACGGCAAGCGGAGGGGGAGCCCGCCTTCCGCCGGCCGCGATCTCCTGCGAGTAGGTCTCGACGATGGCCCTTGTGTATCCCAGTATGACAGTCGCGGTATTGGCAT
Organism: uncultured Gemmatimonadota bacterium; assembly: GCA_964573995.1. Lineage (GTDB taxonomy): Bacteria > Gemmatimonadota > CAZMKB01 > CAZMKB01 > CAZNLH01 > CAZNLH01. The sequence continues at coordinate 12,357 of CAZNLH010000043.1, read as the reverse complement.
CGCTTCCGTCGATTATCGCCTGAAGTGGCGCAGCCCGCCCGCCGGCGAGGTCGGCCGAGAAGCCGGGTGGGATGACAAGCCCCATCTGGATATAGCCTCTTTCAAGGAGGGGCTCGATGTCGGGCGCCCTGGAGAGGATGGCTCGTATCGAGAAGTAACCGGAGGAGCGGAGTGCGTCCACGAGCCCGCGGCTCGAGGACGAGTTGTCGTAGTCTACGATGCCCGTCCGGATGTCTTCGACGTCCCAGGTGATCGCGTAGCCGAATAGGGCGAGGAGGAGTATCGGTAGGAGAAAAGACAGGCCCAGGCTCTTGGGGTCGCGGCGGAGTTGGAGGACCTCCTTCCTGGATACGGCACGAAGCCTCCTGAGGTCTATCATGGACGAAAACTTCCGCTTGATGCCGGGCATGACATCAGGCATTCACGGCATCTCCCTCGACCTTCACCAGGGATACGAACACGTCCTCGAGGGAAGGAGGCCTCTTCTCGAGGCCGAGGAGCCGGATGCCGTTTGATTCCAGGATCCTTGAGATCTCCGCCCCGGCCAGTTCCGAATCCCTCACGACTGCATGGACCGTGCGCCCGAACATCCCGACATCGACCAGTCCAGGCATGCCCCGCAGGACACTGACCGCCCGTGGGCCGTCGTCCGTGCGGACTTCCAGGATCGGCAGGACCATGCGTTCACGGAGGCGTGCCGGCGTATCCAGTGCGATCAGCCTGCCGCGGTTCATCAGGGCGAGGCGGCGGCAGTACTCGGCCTCTTCCATGTAATGGGTGGTGACGAAAACGGTCGTACCGTTGCCGGCAAGGTCGTAGATCAGGTCCCAGAAGGACCGCCTCGATATGGGGTCCACCCCGGAGGTGGGCTCGTCCAGGAACAGGATTGGGGGCTCGTGTATGACCGCGCACCCCAGTGCGAGTCTTTGCTTGAATCCGAGCGGCAGTTCCCTCGTCAGCCTCCCCCGCTGCCTGGACAGCCCCGCGACCTCCAGGACCCATTCCCTTCGCTGCCGCCTCTGTCCTCGCGGCACGCGATAGATGCCGGAATAAAAGGAGATGTTGTCTTCAACCGTAAGGTCGCCGTAGAGGGAGAAGAGTTGCGACATGTAGCCGATGTTTTGCTTGATCGCCTCTGACTCCGTAGAGATATCGTAACCCGCCACCGTGCCGTGCCCGGAGGTTGGGACCATCAGGCCCGCCAGCATTCGGATGGTTGTTGTCTTGCCGGCGCCGTTCGGTCCGAGGAAGCCGAATACCTCGCCCCGCCGGATCTCGAATGAGACCTCGTCTACCGCGGTAAAGTCTCCGAAGGCCTTGGTCAACCGCTCGGCTGTCACTGCGGGGCCCTTACTCATCCCTGTCCCCCCTTGCCCATGAATTCGATGAAGACGTCTTCCATCCCCGGAGATCCCCTTCTCATCTCCAGTACCTGGGTTCCCGATCGATCCAGGGCCGCCTCGATCTCGGGCCCCCTAATTTCGAACGAGTCGACTATCAGGTGCAAGGTCTCTCCGAACAGGGTCACATCTGCTACACCCGGCAGGGCGCGGGCGACCCGGCGGGCCTTGCGGGCATCTTGGCACCGGACTATCAGGACCTCTCCATGCAGGCGCTCCTGCAGGTATCCGGGGGCGGCTACGGTCTCCAGGCGGCCCTTGTGGAGGAGTGCGACTCGATCGAAACGCTCGGCCTCGTCCATGTAGGAGGTGCTCACCAGCGCCGTGGCTCCGCGGCCGACCATTTCGTGAATGATCAGCCAGAGATCCCTTCGTGATACGGGGTCCACGCCGAAGGTGGGTTCGTCGAGGATGAGTATGCTCGGCTGGTGGATCAACGCGCAGCAGAGTCCGAGTTTCTGTTTCATGCCGCCCGACAGGTCCCCCGCCGGACGATCCTGGAAGGGGCCAAGGTTGGAGAAGGCCAGCAGGCGCCTCAGCCTCGGCCCTTCGTCTTCCTCGGGGACACGATAGAGGTCTGCATAGAACCTGATATTCTCCAGCACCGTCAGGTCGGTATATAGGCCAAAACTCTGCGGCATGTATGCTATATCGCGTTTCAACTCCTCTGGGTCCGAAACGACGCTGGTACCGTTGATTGCGGCATCTCCGGCCGTGGGCCTCATGACGCCGGCAAGCATCCTCAGGGTTGTGGTCTTCCCGGCACCATCGGGACCGAGTAGGCCGAAGAGTTCGCCGCGATCCACTGAGAAAGTCAGGTGGTCCACGGCCTTCAGGCCGCCGAAGGAGCGAGTGAGCCCTTCCACTATTACCGCTGGCATTGAACCCTTCATTGTCGCAAGTGGACTTCTACGTCGGCCGGCATGCCCGGTTTCAGGTCGTAAGAGTCATCCCCGGAGACCCTGACCTTGACGGCGTAAACGAGCCTGATGCGTTCCTCGGGGGTCTGAACGGTCTTTGGCGTGAATTCGGCCTCGGAGGAGATGAATACTACCTTTCCGGGATACCGTTTTTCAGGGAAGGCATCGGTCGTGATGGTGGCGCTGTCGCTGATATGCACGGCGCCAATCCTCTGTTCAGGGACGTATATTCGAACCCACCTGTCGTTACGGTCCTGCAACGTGAGGACGGGTGATCCCGCCGTTACGGTCTCACCGGGCTCATGGTGTCGCACGCTGATAATGCCATCGAAGGGGGCCCGGATCACCATGTTGGACAGTAGTACCTGGAAGGTTGAGAGGTCGGCCTCGGCCTCGGCGAGCATCGCTCTTTGCGCCTCCACCACCTCGCGGCGCCTTCCCCTCTCGAGTTGGAGGAGGGCTTCATTCGCCCTGTGATACTCGCTCGCGGCTATGTCCAAGGCTGTCCCGGCCTTGTCGAGTGCCTCCCGGCTTATCGCTCCGTTGTCGAAGAGGTGTTGCGCCCGCTTGTAATCGCGCCGGGCGTCATCGAGCCGTTCCTCGGCCGCACGGTTCACCGCGCTTGCCTGCTCGATCTCCTCCGGGCGCGCCCCCTCCTCGGTCTCCCTGAGCCTTGCCTTGGCTGTCTCCACCCGGGCCTTTGCCCGCCTGAGGCGCGCCTGCGTCTCCGAACTGTCGAGGGAGGCGAGCGTATCTCCGGCCTCTACCAGGTCGCCTTCGCGTACGTAGACCTTTTCTATGCGCCCGGCGGTGGTGAAGCCAAGACGTGCCTCGGTCGCCTCCACCATCCCCGAGGCGCGCAGGGCATGGCCGGATTCGCGGGAAGGGATGAACAGGGACCAGACAAGGGCCCCGGCTAACAGGGCGATGATGCTTGCTGTCAAGACCTTCTTCCGCATTTCCTTGCTCCGTCCTCGATGGACCTATCTCAAGACCGATCGGCGTCCAGCACCTTGCCGGTGGCCATGATGCCGTAAAGCAGCAACTCAACTATGCTTTCTTTGCGCCCCTTCCGGAACGACGCCGCCTCATCCGCGTCGAGGTCCAGCAGGACTTCGGCCACCGGGCCGGCAAGGAAATAGATCAGGTTCATTCCGATCAGGCTGATGACGATCTGCCTCGGCTCGATATTCCGGAAGTCACCCCGGGCGACACCTTCTCTCAATATCCTCAACACCAGGTCGGGATCAACGATATCCGGTTCCGCCTTCAATTGGTGGACGATCTCCCGGATTACGCTCGGCTCTCCGGCGAGTGCCTCTATCAGGATCCTCGTGTGGGAGGGATTTCGGGAAAAGACACGGAAGTAGGCCTTGGACAGGCGTCTCACCTCCTCGGCTGGATCGGCCTTGCGGTAACTGCTTCGTCTCAGCGGGGCGAATATTCGTTTGAAGTTCCCCGCGAGAATGGATCTCAGTACCTCTCTGTAGAGATTGTCCCTGCTGGTGTAATAATAATAGAGCATCGCCTTGTTCACGCCGGCGCGAGATGCGATCCCCTCCATCCGGGCGCCGAATCTACCCTTCTCAGCGAAGACCTCTATTGCCGCTTCGAGGATCTTCTCCTTGCTACCCATAAGATTCCCCCGCCATTATCAACCTTATCGTTTAACTATTTCTTTTAACGATATGGTTAATATAACTTCTCGATCCCCGCAGGTCAAGGAGGTATTTATCAGGGCCTTGTGGACCGGGGCGGCAATTTCTTCCCACATTGATTGACAAGGCGGTATCGAAGTCGTATTTTTAATTGAATCACGTGTGAGCAGTCCGGATGGTCGTGCGTATGTCGGCGGCAGTTCAGTGCGTTCCGAAACGAGAAGACGCGATATTTCTTCAATTTCCCCTATCTATAAACGGAGCGATGCCCGATGAATTCAGATTCAGGTACGATCCTGGTAGTCGACGATGAAAAGGAAATGGCCGATCTTATTGCCACGACCTTGAAGAAGGGCAACTTCCAGGTACAAACGACCAGTGATGCGGGCAAGGCGATTGAAAAGATTCGAGGAAACCACTACGACCTGGTCATCACGGACCTGAAGATGCCGAAGGTGAGTGGGATGGATATCCTGCGAGAGGCGAAGAGGGTCTCAACCGATACGAATGTCGTGATGATCACCGGCTATGCCACCATCTCGAGTGCCGTGGAGGCGATGAAGCAGGGCGCATTCGACTATATCCCCAAGCCCTTTTCCAAGGACGAACTCAACATCGTTACGAAACGGGTGTTTGATTACAGGAGCCTTGTAGAAGAGAACCGGCACCTGCGTGATGAACTCGCCGAGAAGTACGACTACCACAACATCCTCGGCAAGAGTGCCATGATGAAGGATGTATTCGAAACGATCGAAATGGTGGCTCCAACTAATTCGACCGTCCTCATACAGGGTGAAAGCGGGACGGGGAAGGAACTCGTGGCGAGGGCAATCCATTACAGCAGCCCCAGGAATGAAAACCCCTTCATCAAGTTGAATTGTGCCGCCGTTCCGGAGGGTCTGATGGAGAGTGAACTCTTCGGTCATGAGAAGGGGGCCTTCACCGGGGCGGTCAGGAAGACCAAGGGCCGGTTCGAGCGGGCCGACAAGGGATCTCTCCTTCTGGATGAGATCAGCGAGATGAGTTACAACATGCAGGCAAAACTCCTGAGGGTCCTCCAAGAACGGGAATTCGAGAGGGTCGGTGATGGTCTGCCGCAGCGGGTCGATGTACGGATCATTGCGACAACCAACAGGAACCTCAAGGAGGAGATCGGGAACAAGAAATTCAGGGAGGACCTCTTCTATAGGCTCAATGTCGTCCCGATCCATCTGCCCCCTCTTCGGGAGCGCAAGGAAGATATCCCCATGCTCGTCGATTATTTCCTTCACCGCTTCTGTTATGAGAACGGCTTGGAGATGAAGACGATCTCGAAGGACGGATTAAAGATACTCCTCCGGAGGGAGTGGCCGGGCAATGTCAGGGAACTCGAGCATACCATCGAGCGGGCGGTAGTCATGTCAAGGGGGAAGGATATCAAGCCCGATCTCCTTCTGCCCGAGCGCGGAGGAGATTCGAGGGGAGTGCTGGAGGGCTTGATGGATACCGGGATAACGATCGATGAGATGGAGCGGAGGTTGATCATGAACACCCTTGAGAAGGAGGGGGGAAACAAGACAAAGACCGCTAAGATCCTCGGTATTAGTGTCAGGACTCTAAGGAATAAACTAAACAGGTACAAGAAAGAGAAGAGGATCGCAAAGAAGAAATGACCTCGTTCGATAAGGTGATGGCATGGAGATTGCCTCTCGTCTGATCCGCCGGTCAACGACGGTTTGAACGAGGTAAAAGTGCGTCATATCGAAACCAAGCGCTTCGGCCGTATCTCCATCCGTGAAGATTCGATCATTACCTTCCCGGGGGGGATACTCGACTTCGAGGAGTTGAACGAGTTCGCGGTAATCGGCATTGAGGAGTATCTCCCTTTCCTGATGCTGGTATCGCTGGGTCCTGTACCTCTCTCCTTCCCTGTGATCAATCCCTTCCCCATCTTCCCATCCTATCAGCCGGCACTGCCTCCGGACGTCATCGATGCCCTCGACATCCGGAGGAAGAAGGAAGTTCAATTCTATTGCTTCGTTTCCTTTGGTGATGGAGGCCGGAGTTTCGCCGACCTGGCAAGTCCCCTTGTGATAAACGCGTCATCTCTGCTCGGAGCGCATGTCCATCTAAAGGGGGACGACTACGATTCTCGAGCACCGATCGATCTCAGGGAGATCCTGGCCAGGGCCCTCTCCTGATCTTTTGGCCGCACCTAAGACTGACACCCGGGGGCTCCCGGGTTTGCCAATCGTGATCTTTAGAAGGCCGGAATCAAACCTTAATTCGTCATTCCGGCGTAGGCCGGAATCCACGGAGAGGGGTGGGAGGACCCTATGTACGGCATAATTTCCAATCGGTATTAGTCTCCCCTTGTCTTCGATCCACTGCGGGCTTATCTTAGGGCATGGACCGCAAAATGTAACCACGGGAGGCGCAAGGTTGAGAAAGGGCTATCGTTCGCAGCGCGTCATAGGTTTCAAGGTCGGCGGTTTCAGGCTCTGGGTGTTATCCGACGGACTCTTCCGCCTCGACGGTGGATCCATGTTCGGCGTGGTCCCCCGTGTGCTGTGGGAGAAGGTGGCGCCTCCGGATCGCCGGAACCGGATCACGCTGGGCCTGAGTCCCCTACTGGTGGACACGGGGTCTGACCTGGTACTGATCGACACTGGGGTGGGGGATAAGTACGACGAGAAGTTCGGTGAGATGTTCGCCGTAGAGCACAGGCCCTCGCTCGGGGAATCCCTCTCGGAAGCCGGGTTTTCGAGGGAGGACGTGACGGTAGT
>CAZNLH010000043.1:0-5514 GCA_964573995.1 uncultured Gemmatimonadota bacterium | reverse complement strand
GGGGACCTGGTCCCCACCCGTTCTCATGTCCCCTATCCATACATCATGGGATATGACCTCTACCCCATGGAGACACTTCGCAGCAAGAAGGAGGTCTTGCCTCGGGCCTACCGCGAGGGGTGGGTTCTGGTCTTCGAGCACGACCCGGTCGTGAGGGTGGGAAGACTCGCGGAGAGGGGGGATGGGTATGAGGCCCTCCCGCTGGAGGCATGAAGGGGAAGGATGAATTACCGGGTGGATGTGGCGCCACTGCAAGTTGTTGTTCAAACGACCCAACTAAGCCGTGTCGAGCGTAGGAGCCCTGCGATCCCGAGTGATATGACGTAGGCAGCGGAGGTGTAGAGGATGTGGTGGTCGTGAAGTGGGATGTAAAGTACGTAAGCGAAGACCCCTGAGCCCGTGGCCGCGTATCACCTCTTCGGAACTTATTGCCGCCGGGCAAGCAAAGGCGAGGATCAATGTCAATACAGTCTGCAGGTATCCTGTGCCCTTTCGTGTCCACAGGTGTAGCAGGGCCATACCGACTCCTGCCATGATAATGAATGGGCAAAACCAGAGGTGTACCGAGGGGCCGTAAAGTACCATCAGGGGCGTGAATACCCCGGTGAGCGGTCTGCCGCGGTGGACGGCAAGCAGAGACATGAAGGCTGCGTAGACGAACCACCAGAAGATCCAGGGAAGCCCGATCTTGCGAAACCTCATCGATGCCACGTGGCTCAACCCCCTTTTTTCTGCCGATACCACGCTGAATGCTATGCTCAGTAACAGGAAGATGGGTAACCCAAGGCCGTCCAGAAGAGGTAATCGCCCTGAAAGATGGAATGCCACGATCTCGAACATCGCTACCTGGCGAAGACGGTCTATCATGGCGACCCGGGAGGATCGGCCCGGTCCCCCTTAGCGGACCGGCGGGAGGCTGGTCTTTTGACCGCGGTATTTCAGGATTGAGTGGTGTCATCGAGGATATCGAGAAATCTCAAGGAATGCTATTGTGCACGTGCTCTTCGGCCTTCACGATGGACTTGCGAGGTCGATCAGTTCATCCGTGGTGAATATGGCCTCTACCGGCAGGCCCGACTCCCGCACTCTCTCGAGCGCGCCCATGCGCCTGTCGACGAGGATGAAGACGTAGACGACTTCTCCGCCCACCTCCCGGATCGCCTTTACGGCCTCCATGGCGGACGATCCGGTGCTCCCGACGTCCTCGACCACCACCGCGCGGGCGCCAGGCTCGAAGTTTCCCTCTATCCGGCGCATCCGGCCGTGGGCCTTGGCCCCCTTTCTAACGACGATCGCCTGGATCGGCGCTCCCGCCTCCGAGGACTTCATGGCGACCGCGAGTGCGATCGGGTCCGCGCCCATCGTCATCCCTCCTATTACGTCGGGTCGCAGGCCGAGCGCCCGGATCCGGTCGAATATCACCCTGCCTATCAGGTGAGCCCCCTCTGGATCGAGGGTGGTGAGCCTCGCATCGATGTAGTAATGGCTCTTTAGCCCGGATGAAAGGGTAAAGTCTCCGAACTTGATAGAGTTCCCGGCGAGGATCGCCCGCAGGCGCTCACGGTCGCCTTGTCCGTTATAGTTCATCAGATCGTCCTCCCGGCGCGATACGTGGGCTGGTTTCATTTCTTCCGGCCGACGGCCTTCCTGTCCCCTTGGATGCGTGATCCTCCATGATACGTGAGACATCCTCTTCGCTTATCACCTCTATCCCGTTCGATGCCAGCAGACGGGCGGTCACTCCCATCCCCTCGATGGTCCGTCCACGAAAGGAGCCGTCGTATATAGATCTTGTCCCGCACGAGGGGCTACGGCTCTTCAGGATCGCCACTTGGGCGCCAGACCTCCTGGCGACCTCCAGGGTCTTCCTGGCCCCCCGGATGAAGTTCTCCGTAAGGTCATCTCCGTCCCGGCCAAGTACCTTGCCCCTTCCCTCCAGGACATCGCACCCATCGCACCCGTGCAGTTCCGATGGAGGGCGTGGCCTCTTGAGGCCGCCCAAGGTCTCGGGGCAGATCGGGATTACATGATGGTCCCTTACGAAGTCCCTGACGCTGCCCGATGGTCTCGAGCCCCCGTCGTATCGGCACCGTGCTCCGAGGAGGCAGGCGCTGACGAGGATGGGCCCTCTCGTATCGGGCTCGGCCCTGCCGTGGCCGGTCTTTTTCACTTTTCTCATGGAACTTCACTCCTCTTTGTAACGGGAGTCGTGTCCGCGGGAGGCCCGGAGAGACGTACCGCACCCTGCGAGGTCCTTCCTGTTCATAACCATCGTTCCCGTACGCCATCGGCGCTGCGGCACACCAATGGCGCCGGGTCTCTTCCAAACCGGCCCCGGAACCTGGATCTGATCGCCTCAGCGACCTCTTCCGCGGCGCCTGGCCGGCAGAGGGCCAGCAGCATCCCGCCGAAACCCGCACCGGTGAGCCTGGCCCCGAAGACCTCATCATGACCCCGCGCTGCCTCGAAAAGGTAGTCGAGTTCCGGGCAACTCACCTCGAAGTCGTCTCTAAGGCTGGCGTGAGATGCTTCGAGGATCTCTCCGATCCGGTCGAATTCCCCCGCCTCCAGGGCCGCCGCTCCGTGCTTCACACGGTTGATCTCCGTAACCACGTGCCGGCATCGACGGAAGAGGGTCGGCGAGAGCCAGTGCTCGAGTTCCGGGAGATCCACGGGCGTCAGGTCCCGTAGCGCACGCACCTCCGGGCGCCTTCCCCGGATAATCCTGACGGCCTCCTCACACTCAGAGCGCCTTCGGTTGTAGTCGGAACGGGCGAGTTCCCGCTTGACCCCCGAATCGAACAGGAGTATGGCGGCAAGCCCCTCGTTGAAAGAGATGTATCGTCGGCTCAGGTCCCGGCAGTCCAGGAGGATAGCCTTCCCCTTCCTGCCCAAGGTCACGGCAACCTGGTCCATGAAGCCGCATTTCATACCGATAAAATCGTTTTCCACGCGGTGGGCGATCCCGATCAGGGCCTCATCCGGTAGGTCGAGATGGTGGATGAGACGCAGCATGTGGAGGAAGCCGACTTCGAGGGCGGCGGAACTTCCCAGGCCCGAGGCCATTGGGAGGTTGCCGTCGATCAGGAGGTTCAGGCCCCCGAGCGTATGGCCCTGGCTGGATAAGTCCAGTAGTATGCCCGAGAGAAATCGGAGCCAGCCTGTGGCTGTTCGGTCACCGCTGATCGGGATGCGCTCCCGGTGGGGGAATCTGCTGGAGTAGGCCGTGAGGTACGCGTCATCGCTCCTCTTCGCGAGGAGGCGAACACTCCGGTCGATGGCCACCGGCAGCACCAATCCCTCGTTGTAGTCTGTCGAGCCCCCGATCAGGTTCACCCTGCCGGGCGCGTCGACGGTGATTTCGGGGTCGCTGCCGAATGCCTCCCTGAATTCTGCGATCGCGTGGTCCTCGGTATTCGACATTGTCGCCATTAAATCCGCAGATCGAGGATCTTGAGGGGATCGAGGCGGGCCCCCCTCAGGACTATTCCCCAGTGGAGGTGAGGGCCGGTAGCCCTCCCCGTTGATCCGACCAGGCCGATTGGCTGCCCCCGTTCGACGGTATCTCCTTCCCTTACCAGTTCCCCTGAAAGGTGAAAATACATCGAGTAGAGCCCCTCACCATGGTCGATGACGATAGTATTTCCACTGAAGTAAAGTCCCCCCGTCAGGGCCACCTTTCCACGGTTGGTGGTGAAGACCGTATCACCCATTGCCGCCCGGAGGTCCACGCCGGTGTGGGGTTGCCTGGGGGTGCCGTTGATGAAGCGCCGCAGCCCAAACGCGCTCGTCACGGTCATTCTGTGAAGCGGCGGGATGAAGGTTCCGCGCCATATCCTGTCCGGCGTGGTCTGTGCCCATATAGAATCCAGCCTCTCCCGCTCAGCATGAATCCTTTCCAGTCGCCTTGGCGTGTATGGCTTCTCTTTGATTTGCAGCCGCTGTACGCTGAAGGTCTTATCCAGGACACGGAGGCTATCGCGGACGATTCCTCCCTTGCCGTCTCTATTGTGGATCCTTACCGTCACGGGGATCCAGCCGGGTTTACGCTCGAGGTCTATGCCGGCAAGGGAAAAATTGACCTGCCCCTTGCCGCCTGGATGGAAGATCAATTCCTGGTCGCCCAGGGATCCCTCCACCTCCGCTTGCGCCGCATCCGGCCCGCGGATCTCCACTTTCACCAGGTCACCAGGCTGGGCCGCCTTGGGATCGAACCGGACGGAGTATCGCTCTGCAGGATCTATCTGCCCGGCTGCCTTCTCTCCAACGGCGGCTCGTGTGGAGGCGAACGGAAAGGTCAAGGCCATTGTGACGACCAGTAGGATAGTGATCGCGGGCGTTCCACGAGTCACACACCATCCATTTTTCGATTCTTCGCGTATCATCTCTTTTCCAAGGACCTGCGGACGCGCGGTCGAGTGAGCGCAAACGGTGGCGAACGGCTTGCCGCTATAGTTTGTGGAACATGCCGTCTCTCGCTGCTATGACCTTCACTCCCGTCTCCTCTGTGAGCCTGTCCGCGAGTTCCCACGGCCTGGCCCGCAGCATCGTCATACCGAAGTGGGTCAGGATGGCCGTCTTCGGCCGGATCGCTTCGATCAACCGGCGGGCATCGTTGACGTTGAGGTGCTCGATGAAGGCGATTTTCTCGTCGTCCGGGTCGTGAAGGACGACGTTCAAGATCAGGAGGTCTCCCCGGTAGGCCTCTATCAATTCGGGAAAGAACCGTGTATCCACGATGTGGCAGATAGTCCCGCCGCTCCATTCGATCCGGTATCCGAGGGTCTCCACGGAGTGGCGGTGTCGCAGGGGAAAGGTCAACCTGAGGTCGTTGATCGAGGTCCTGGTTCCCTCCGAAATCTTGCGGATCTCCTCCAGGTGTCTCCTGAGATAGCGAAGGACCACCGGGTCGTCGTCGAGGGCGTCGCCCGGTGCCAGAAGGACACCGTGCCTTCGGGTCCCGCCGTTCGTCATTGCCTCTATCATGATATTGACGTCCGATGTGTGATCGATGTGCCTGTGCGTAAGGAGAATCCCGTCGAGGGAAGACGGTTCGAACTTAGGCCGGCTGGAGAGGGCCTTGACAAGGGTCCCGGGTCCCGGGTCCACGAGGAGGCGGATGTCGTCGAGGTCATACCAGATTCCGCCCGAGGCCCGGAGTTGCCGGCTAACAACGTGTCTGGCGCCCGCGGTGCCGAGGAACTTGATTCCGTTCATGAAATTACCCTGTCCATGATTGTCGGTCAACTGGAGCCGATATCCTGATAGAATTGCTGATAATATAGCCTGATGGCCGAGCGGGGTCAAACGCCTTCAGAAAAGAGGAAAATAAGGGGTCAGGTCTTGACATTTATCAATTTCCAAACAAAAGAAAGAAGAACCCCGAATTGATAAATGTCAAGACCTGACCCCTATACCTTTCGCCGGTTACGAGCTGCAGCGAGGGTCCCCGAGAAGGTTTAAACACAAATTACCATTCATTGAGGCCGTCAGGGTCAATGATCTCTCAACTCC
>CAZNLH010000042.1:0-16131 GCA_964573995.1 uncultured Gemmatimonadota bacterium | reverse complement strand
AGGCACTCACCGTCTTGGGCAAATGCTATTATAAGAAATCGAGTTACAATAAGGCTGAGTCGTTATTTGAGGAATCGCTTAAAATCAGGGAGGATATCTTGGGATTGGATCACCCGGAGGTCGCCCAGTGCCTCAACTACATGGCCAACCTATACCAAGACTTGGGGCAATACGCGGAGGCAGAATCCCTCTACCAGGAAGCCCTTGCGATCTGGGAAAAGACCCTGAATCCGAATGACCCCTTGTTGGCCGAGATCTATAATAACTTGGGCAACCTCCACTTTGATCTCAGCCATTATTCCAGGGCTGAGCCTCTCTATGAAAAGGCACTTGAAATATGGAAGATAAACTATGGATCGGACGATCAGAACGTCGCCATCGCCTTGAATAACCTGGCAAGCCTCTACCAGGATCTCGGTCGATATAACGAAGCCGAATCCCTCTATCAGCAAGCGATAACAATATCTAAAAAGATATCAAGAGGCAGTCCAAATGTAGCCACATATACGAATAACCTGGCAAATCTTTATTACGATCTGGGAAGATACACGGAGGCAGAGACCCTGTACAAGGAGGCAATATCCATATTCAAAACAAGACTGGGAATAAAGAGTCCCTCCATGGCAAGGGAATTAAATAACCTGGCAAGCCTTTACCAGGATACCGGCAGATATATCGAAGCCGAATCTCTTTATAAAAATGCGATAGCGATCCGGAAAGAGACCTTTGGACCTGATCACTACCTCGTCGCCTTGACCCTGAATAACCTCGGGAACCTCTATCAAGACCTGGGCAAGTATGCGCAGGCCGAGTCTCTATATGAAGATGCCCTCCAGATCAGGATAAAAACCTTAGGCCCTAATCATCCCGATGTCGCCTCGAGTTACAACAACCTGGCCACTATCGCTCTCGAAACGGGGGATTTTGCGAAGGCCGAATCCCTGTTCAATAAGTCCCTGCCGATATTGGAAAGCGCCCTGGGAAAGGACCACCCCACCGTTGCCCGGGTCTTAAACAACATTGGATATTTTTACTACCTTCAAGGTGACTACTGCGCTGCCGGGCCTTACTATGAACGGGCCTTGACTATCCACTTGAACACTCTCGGACGATCTCATCCCAGAACGTCCGCGGACCTCGAGGGATTCGCCAAGAACCGGGCAGCGCTGGGCGAGTTCGAAAAGAGCCTGGCCATCTACAAGGACCTTCAAGGGTCCTCGCGGAAATTCATCGACTATGCCTTCCAGGCCACCTCCGAAGACCAGAAGATGCGATACATCGAAAAATACCCGATCATCGACAACTCCTTCCTCTCCCTTGCCCTATTGAGCCCGTCCGGCGAGACGAAGCGCGCCGCTCTGGAGATGGTCCTCAACGGGAAGGCCGTCGTGCTCGACGCCGTCTCCGCGGAGAGAGAGATTGCCTACTGTTCCTACGATGACGAAATAATCGAGAAGTCCAAGAGGCATGCCCAGGTAAGCGGCGAGATCGCCTCTCTGGTCCTCACCGGGGCCGAGCGCATGGAACCGGAGATATACAGGAACCGGCTCATGGCACTGAATGCCACGAGAGACTCCCTGGAGGCAGATCTCAGCAGGAATTGCGAGGAATTCAAGATCGATCCGCGCAGGAAACGATTCCGAGTCGGTGTAAGGGACGTGGAGGACGCCCTTCCCGAGGGAGCGGAACTATGGGAATTCGTCCGGTACGGCCCCTACGATTTCAAGGGGCCAGGGAGCGACAAGGAGCGGACCGGTCCACTCAGGTACCTGGCCTTCACGCTCGACGGGGGCGGAGATATCACCCTGACCGATCTCGGCGACGCCTCACAGATCGACAGCCTGGTGATGGAGGCGAGAAGGCAAATCTATGAAGCGAGAGAGGTGGTAAATTCACCACTGGTTCTGGAATCCGAGAGGCAACTGGCCAAGATCACCGGTGAACTCTATAAGAGGATCTTTGCTCCATTGAAATCAATGTCAAAAGAAGGAGGCGCAATATTCATCTCGCCAGACGGCCAATTAAACCTGTTGCCATTTGAGATCCTTCCTACTCCGGAGGGCGGATATGTCATAGAGAAGTACAGGATCAGTTACCTCTCATCCGGACGGGACCTGTTGAAATTTCAATATGAAGAAGAGAACTCTGATATGGCCCTGGTTATGGCCGATCCAGATTTCGACCTCTCCGGCGGGGAGTTGGCCCAATATAGAGAGAAGGCCTTGAACCGAAAAGAAGAAAAAGCATTCGCCCTTAATCCCACACGTGGGGCGAGCACCTGCTTGAACCCGCAATTTGTTCCACTCCCCCTCAGCCGAGTTGAGAGCGGATCGATCACGAAGACCATCGAGGAGAAAGGGGGTCTGCGGGTGGAAGCCTATTATGGCCCCGAGACCCTTGAGGAGACGCTGAAGGGGATGCACCAGGCGCCGCGGATCTTGCACCTGGCGACCCATGGGTTCTTCTGTAAAGACCTGGACACGGGGGAAAACAGGGCGATTGAAAACCCGTTACTTCGCTGCGGGCTGGCCCTTGCGGGCGCCAACAGGCGGCGAGGAAGCGGGGAGGCGGATGGGCAAGAGGACGGCATTATCACGGCATTCGAGGTGTCGGGGCTCAACCTCGTGGGGACGGAACTGGTTGTCCTCTCGGCCTGCGAGACGGGCCTCGGCGAGGTCAGGAACGGGGAAGGGGTGTTCGGGCTGAGACGGGCCTTCCAGCAGGCAGGAGCAGCGTCCATCCTTATGAGCCTGTGGAAGGTACCCGACAAGGAGACCTGTGAACTGATGGACCGGTTCTACGAGAACTGGCTCGGAGAGGGTATGGGCAAGGGGGAGGCCCTCCGACAGTCCTCCCTGCGGATCCTGCATGACCTCCGCAAGAAACATGGGGTAGCTCATCCATTGCTTTGGGGAGGATTCATATTGGGAGGAAACCCGTTCTAAGCATCTGTTCACCCAAAGGATGGGCCTCTAAGGCGCTCATCCGGTACATTGAGGAATGAAATATGAAGGTCCTGGACCATATCTTTATCCTTTCCGCAGCCTGCCTTATCTCCATCACGCCGCTCCTTTCCGCCGAGAGAGACTTCCCCTACCGCGTCCTGAAGGGGCACAAAAAGGCCGTTCAAAGCGTCGCCTTCAGCCCTGACGGTTCGCTGCTGGCCTCCGGCTCCGACGACAAGACTGTCAAGATCTGGCGGGTCAGCGATGGGAAGGAGATCTGCACGCTCACGGGACATAAAAAGGGGGTGAAGACCGTCGCCTTCAGCCCGGACGGGACCATGCTGGCGTCCGGCTCGGACGACCATCTCATCAAGTTGTGGCGGACATACGACTGGACGGAGATCCGGACGCTGGAGGGACACAAAGGCGGTATCAATTCAATCGCCTTCAGTCCAGATGGCCAGATGCTCGTGTCTGGATCTGACGATCAAAATGTCATATTGTGGGATGTCAATAATGGAACAATAATACGTTCATATATCCACCATGTGAGAGGTGTGGTCCACGCATGGGGTGGAGGTGGTACAAAGGGCGTTATGTCCGTTGATTTCAACCCAGAAGGTGACATCTTCGCCTCCAGCGGTGGATACCCAGGTGAAGCACAGAGTATCAAATTATGGAATACAGATGGAAAACAGTTGAAAAAGCTCTCGGAAACAGATGAATGGGCTTCTTTATCGGTCACATTCAGTCCTGATGGTAAGCTTTTGGTAGGAACGGCACCTTATACAAAACGCATACGAGTTGGTAGCACCACTTATAATACACTAAGATTTTACATCATATATTGGAAGATCAAAGATGGACGTCAGATTAAGAAGATTGGTGATAACCATATGGTTTACTCATTAGCATTCTCGCCCGACGGCCAGTTTCTGGCTTCTGCCTTAGAAGAAAAAATAATAAGATTGTGGAAGGCCTCTTCCGGAGATTCTCTTGCAACACTGAAGACCGCCAAGGATGTCTACTCTGTCGCCTTCAGCCCTGACGGTAGATATCTCGCCAGCGGCGATAAACATAAGGAAGTCAGGATCTGGGATGTCTCCTCCCTTGGGATCGGCGGCGAGAGTATCACCTCTGCGCCACCCCCCATGTATCCCCCCGTCTTGTCCGGTGAACTCTCGTTCTCGGAGCCCTCCGGCAACAACCTGCTCGATGCCGAGGAGACGGCCGAGGTAAAGTTGACCCTGACCAACAACGGACAGGGCGTGGCCTATGGGATCACGGCGAACGTCAACATGGATAGGATCGTGAAGGACCTGAAATATCAAAGGAGGTATACCCTGGACAGGCTCAACCCCGGAGCCACGGAGACGATCGCCATCCCCTTTACAGCGGGACTGGACATCGCATCCGACAGCGTCGACGTGAGCATCAGCGTCACGGAGAAGAACGGCTTCGGGCTCCCCTCCCCCCTGCCGCTGCGCTTCTCTACCCAGGAGTTGATTCCTCCGCGCCTCTCGCTCGACTATGGGATCGAGGACCACGGCAACAACAACAGCAAGATCGAACCCCTGGAGATGGTCACCATCACCGCCCGCATCCAGAACATCGGCCAGGGGAAGGCCGAGGATGTGAAGGTAGGTGTGAATCCGGGAGAGAATGTCTTCATCGGCGCCGGCAGCCGGACCTCCTTTGAACTCGGCGAACTGGCCGCTGGTGAATCAAAGAATATCTCCTTCATGATCTACACCAACAACCAGGCCACATCTGTCCCCATCGAGGTGGCCGCCACGGAGGCCATCGGGAGGTATGGATTCAAGAAGGAGATCGATCTCCCATTCAACATCGTTCAGAAGCGGGCCGAAGAACTGGTTGTCGCCGGCACCTACCACGAGGAAAAGGAGATCGAAAAGGCCCCAAGCCTGACCGTCGATGTGGACGTCAACGTGCCGGAGACAGAGGCAAAGAACCAAGATGCCGTGGCGGTCGTGATCGGGAACAGGGATTACGAATTCGCGGACATCCCCCGCGCCGAGTACGCCTTGAACGATGCATCCATCGTGAGAGAGTATCTCATGAGCCAGTTCGGATACGCCGACGGCAATATCCTCTATGTGACCGACGCCAAACTATCCGATTTCAATTCCATCTTCGGGACCGAGACGAAGCCGCGGGGAAAACTGGCCAGATACATCAAACCGGGGGTCTCTGACGTCTTCATCTATTACTCTGGTCATGGGGCCCCGGATATCGAGACGAAGAAGGCCTATTTCGTCCCGGTGGATTGCGACCCGCAGAGCATCGATGTCAATGGTTACAGCCTGGACACGTTTTATAAGAACATCTCCTTGCTCGATGCCAGATCGATCACCGTTGTGATCGAGGCCTGCTTCTCCGGCAATTCGGGCGGAGGCTCGCTCCTCAAGGCCAACCCGGTTGCGATCGATGTCAGCCGGGAGGCAACTATCAACGGGACGGTGATCACGTCTTCCTCGGGAGACGAGGTCAGTGCCTGGTATCCCGAGAAGAAGCACAGCCTCTTCACCTACTTCTTCCTGAAGGGAATCTCGGGCGCCGCGGATCGGGACCAGGATCGGAAGATCACCGTCGGCGAATTGCAGTCGTACATCAGCAGTCGGACGGAGGGGGTACCCTACTGGGCAGGTCGAAGGGGAATTAGCCAGACGCCGATCGTGCACGGAAATGAAACCGACGTGCTGGCCGCCTATTAAATCGAACCAATGAGACATTAGGGTGAAAAAGATATGAATAAGAGTGAGATCCAGTGCCTTCTGTTAGGTCTGACAGCATTGTTGGGGGCAAGCTCGCCATGCCACGGCCAGGCGGCAAAAGAAGGGAAGTGGGTGGAGTCGACCGGAGAGGCGGTCATTTCGAGGGTTACGCCCGAGAGGGCCCAGCAGATCGCCCTCAACCAGGCCCGACTGAACGCCGTCTCACAGGTGAACCCGATCGAGATCACCGGCATGGACTACATCAAGAACATGGCCATGGCGAACAAGGCCGTCCTCCTCTTCTACTCGGGGGAAATAGTCGAACAGTCCGTTCTAAAGTGGGAGGTGAGCGAGCACCGAGAATCCGAGACGTCCTTTCCGGAACTCCTATGCCGGGTGAAGATCCGGGCGAAGGTGACCCCGAGAGGAAAGCCGGACCCCTCCTTCAGGCTCCGATCCAATCTCAACCGGGAGACCTTTGTCGACGGAGACGACATCATCATACGGGCGGAGGCGACGAGGGATTGTTACCTCACGGTGCTCAACTGGCAGTACAACGACAAGATCGCCCTTCTGGTACCCAGTCCCTTCAAGAAGGATAACTTTCTCGAGGCCCACGATGAGGTCGAGATCCCCTCACCCCAGGAAAGAGGCTTCTGGAGATTGACCGCGCAGGCCGTTCCAGGCATGGGATCGATCTACGAGGCGATATTCGTCGTTGCAACCAAGGAGAAGGTCGATTTCCTGCTGCAAGGCGATGAAGGGGCAGCCTTCGACAAGTTTCCGGAGGTCTCCTTTACCGAGTTTCAGAAATGGCTCTCGGACATCCCGCCGGGTGACCGCACCCAGGCCGTCCTCGGGTACGAGGTACACGAGAAATAGGGTCGGTGTACATCGGCCGGGATGACCCGGGAGGCGATTCCTTCCCGGCAGTGACGCTCACAGTGCCGGCCGACACCGCCGAGCGCGAACCGGCTGGCAGCGCGTCCACTCGCCTCGCTATCCTCATTTGAGTAACACCAGCACCTCATCCTCCGGGCCCCGGACCACTGGGGTCTGATCGAGGCCCTTGAGGCGCCTTGCCATGTACGGGACGTTCTCGTCCAGGTAGGCCCGCATCTCCCTTATCGTGATACTGCGATCCCCGTTCACATCCGCGGCGCCACCGATCCCCTTGAGGAAGAAATAGGTGAAGAGCGAATGCCGCTTCTCCGGGTACCAGGTCGTCACCTGGTCCACGGCCCCACCGCTCAATACGGAACCCTTGCCCAGCGCCGTGATATCGTCCCGCACCTTCAATCCGACCGGGCTGATCCCCTTGAAGATGAACTCCCCGTTGGCGTTCCCGGAGAAACAGGCGTCGAGCACCACCATAATGTCCTTCGCGTCGAGCCGGGACAGATTTTGATAAAAGGTCTTCAGCCGGTACCCCATCGTCGCCAGGTGCTGGGGATTGGCGTCCGAAGGGACGAAGTACGCCTCGTGAGACTGGAGGTCCGGCGCCCCGTGACCCGCGTAGTAGATGAACACCCGCGACCGACCCGGCCGGATCCAGTCGTGCAGTTTCCCCCCGGGACTCGCCGTCGTGCCGAAGATCTCGTTGAACTTCGAGAGGGTGGCGTCCTCCTCGTAGATGATGTTCTCCTCCCGGAAACCGAACGTCCGAAGGAGATACTCCTTCACGATTCGCGCGTCCCGGTCGGCGTAGGCAACCTCCGGCACCCCGGGCGTGTCGTAATGCCGGTTGCCGATCACGACCGCGACGTCGTATCGGCCGGCCCGGCCTTTCCCCTCGGGGATCTCCATGTCCACGTCCACGCTGAGTCCCGTGGCGGGTTCGATGGGCTTCCGGGGGCTCTCGATCCCGGCGACCCGGATCTCCCGGGTCGCCTTCTGCCGGGCGTTCATCGTGAGGTCCAGGCCCTCCGATGTCGCGAACTGAGGGCGCGCCTCGCCGATCTTCACGTCGATAGGGATCCGCTCACCGTTCTTTATCCGCTTGTTCGTGTAGAACATGAAGGAAATATCATGATACTCCCCAGCCTTGAGCGAACCGATATCAAAGTGGGTCTTCCCCTCGCCGCCGATGAAGACGTTTTCTCCGTTCACGACGTCCACCGTCACTCCCCGCGCGTCACCCTGCCCCACGTTCTGCACCCGAATGGTCAACTCGACGTTCTCCATGGGCTCCACCCGCGAGTTGCCGCTCTGGTCCTCTATCCCCATGTCCGCCACGACGAGTTTGGGAGGCTCGAAGGCCTTCGTCCGGAAGGCGATCCGCAGGGGGTCCGCATCGAAGCCGTTCGCCTCACGAACGGCGACGTCGAAGGTGAGTTCCGAGGCCGGAAGCGCCTCAGTGGCCCGCAGGGGGATTTTCCGCCTAACGCTCTTCCCGGAAGCGATAGTTCCCAGGGCTACGCGGCCGTCGTATTGCAGTCCCTCGAGTTTGCGGCTCGGGGTCAGGACCACCTTCACGTCGAAGGCGTCGCCCTCTCCGCCGTTTGCCACGGTAACGACCAGCGCCCCCGTCTCCTCGGCATCGAGCATCCGGTTCCCCGAAGGCTCGGTGAACTCGACCGTCGCCGTAAGGGACGGCGGCGCGGGAAGGACGTGGACCTTCACACTGACCTTTTCTGCCTTTGCTCGGACGGCCAGGGCCAGGGTAAACATCATTAGTACAGAAGACGTTTTCATAGAATCCCCTCCTCCTTAAAGCCCAAATTGGTGCCGCATAGTATGTTACACATTTCGGAATCACCACGATCCCACTCTGACCAACCTCCGTTACAAGCCCCCTCGGTGTAATTGAAATCAGATCATTCAACATCTTGCCCCTTCATGACCTTCACCATACCTACAAGTAGATGGTTACAAGCCATGGGGGGACGTGCTATCTTCGACCATGCTTAGCGCATGGTGCCGGACACCGGCCTGGACACATCAGCGCACTGGCTGGCGATCCATGGACCGGCAGCGTCTCGCCTGTATGATGTGTGCTGGCAAGGCGGAAGCCCAGGTTGTTGTTCCTGTCGGCCGGGTTGTCGTTGTTGCGATTGGCGACGCGGACGTTTCTCGCGTTGTTGTTCCAACTACCGCCGCGTTTCACCCGGTTGCCGCCGCTTTCCGGCCGATGCCCTTTATCTAATGAAGAGTGAGACCAGCCTGAGGCTGATCTATCTCGCCCATCACGGCCCTCCTCAACATATACGTATCAGCAAATGCTGCGTGCCCCACGATACTCGTCATGCTTCGACGACAGGTCTCCTCGTCGATCCGACCCTCGCGACGCTCTCCTGCACGCCTCCTAAGACCAGCCTTGAATCGACGAAGATATTCCTGCCGAAACCGAATCATTGATGGAAAGATTCGAAACCCCAGGAACGGAAGCCCATTTGACCGCGAGTTGATGAATGTGGCTCGGGAGTTGAGGGTCAACCGTAAATGCTCATGCAGGAATGCTGCAACCCGCTTATGGATCTCCTTTAGAACCTCTTTGTCGGCACAGAAGAAGACCGCGTCGTCCATGTAGCGGAGGTAGCCCCTCACTGCAAGCGTCTCTTTAACGAAGTGATCCAATGGGTCCAAATAGACATTGGCGAAGAATTGGCTCGTTAAGTTTCCAACAGGGAGTCCACGCCTGTCACTCATTCCGCGGCTCACGTCGCTGTTCGCCAGGATCAAGTGGATGAGGTCGAGGAACCGCTGGTCCTTCACCTTTCTCCCGACGAGGTCGAGCAGAATGTCATGGTCTATGTGATCGAAGTAGCCGAGCACATCCGTTTTAAGGTACCATCTATGGGATCGCATAAAAAACTGGGCCCGGCGGACCGCACGATGAGTCCCTTTCCCACGGCGTGTGGCGTAAGAATCGAAGATAAAGCGCGGCTCGAACACCGGTTCAAGCGCTCCCACCACTGCATGATGCACCACTCGATCCCGGAACGGCGCCACGCTGATAGTTCGCTGCTTCGGTTCGAGAATACGGAAATAGCGGTAGCGGCCTGGACGGTAGGAACCGGACAGAAGTTCTTCCCGGAGATTCAGCAATTCTCTTTCCAAGTGGAAGTGAAATCGGCAGGCCTCTTCCGTCCGACCCGATCCCCTCAGGGCGCGTTGGAACGCAGCGTGCAAGTGTCCGAAATCCGACGCCTCCTTCAACAGCCCTCCCACCCGTTTCATCTCGATGCCCGCCTCCATCCACCAAGCATCCGGCCCACCTCATCCAGTTCTTCGCTGATGAACGCATACTGTCGGCCCGAGATGTACCGTCGTCCGTGGCAGATCCGCATCAATACCCGGAGTTTCTCGACAACGAGGTTGGTTCGATGGAGGATCGGCACTCGATCCCGGGAGTAGATCGCCTCCACGATCCCCTCCGTTACATCCAGCGCATAACTTGCCATACGGCTCGCAACGCTGAATCGGACACTCTTTGGCATCCTTTCGCTGCGTTCAAGTATCCAGTCGAGCACGCTCATCCATTTTACAAACAGCGGATAGTCCTCGTTCATGATTCATCGAAAAAGGTGCTCACAATCGCCACTATTTCAGATCCGTACCTTTCCATCTTCTTACGTCCGAATCCCTTGATCGTCTTCAAGGCCTCGAGCGTTCGCGGCGTAGCCTTCACCACTTCACGTAGTTCCCGGTTCGTGGCAACAATATAACTCGGGATACCATCCTTGTCAGACCGCTCTTTCCGCCACGCCCGTAGACGGTCGAGAAGGAGACGATGCGCCTCGTCGAGAACGTTGTCCTTCCCCTCCTTGTCCAACGCCCCAAGCACAGGTTCGTATTCCAAGAAGACCGACCAGTAGGCCTTTTCTCCCGTTTTGAAAAAGACGACCCGGTAGCGGTTCACCCTCTTATTCAGGCAGAAGCCGTTCAGCAGATCCTCGTCGAACGTCTCGAGGACGGGATCGAACGGAATAGTCAGGATCTTGAACACAGTCCCTCCGCTCGCTTCGGCGGCCACGGCGGGCTCTCACCCCGCCGGCCGCCTTGCTCGCGGTCTCCCCTTCCCCGGGCCCGGCAGTTCCACGCGAATCATCCCCCCACCCCGGACAAAAGGTGAAAAGGTGAAAAATCAAAACCTAAGGCGTCCTGGCAAGGCGGAAGCCCAGGGCGCTGTACCTGTCGGCCGGGTTGACGTTGAGGCGATTGGCGACGCGGACGTACCTCGCGTAGTAGCTCCAACTACCGCCGCGTACCACCCGGTCGCCGCCGCCCGCAGGGCCCTTGGGATTGCGCCTCGGGCTTTTACTATAATAATCCCCGCCATACCGGTCCGAACACCACTCCCACACGTTGCCGCTCATGTCGTAGAGGCCCAGGCCGTTCGGCCTCTTCGTACCCACCGGGTGCGTTCGTCCTCCACTGTTGGAACCATACCACGCATAGTCACCCAGACGACCCTCATCCGACGTCCCTGCCCACTTCTCCTTCCTCCCACCGCTTCGCGCAGCGTACTCCCACTCCGCCTCCGTGGGCAACCGGAACTCGAGACCCGTCTTCCGGTTGAGCCACCCGATGAAACCCTGCGCATCCTCCCACGAGACGTAGATCACCGGACGCCTGCCACGCCCCCAGCCCTCATCGTCCGGCCTTTTCTTGCCCGCCGCCCGGCAATACGCATCGTACTCATCGAACGTCACCTCATACTTCCCCAACCAGAACCCGTCCACGCACACCTCGTGAACAGGCTTCTCGTCATCGTCACAATCCGACGTCCACGACCCGCACCCCATCTCGTAACACCCTCCCTCCACCCACACGAACTCCATCCCCAACACCGGGTCACGCCATTCGCGCCCGCCGGCCGTGACCTCCACCTCCACCTCCGCCGAGAGGCCGCGCGGGAAGTCCTGAAGCACGTTCCAGTAGATCCGCTTCCCCGCACCCGGCCGCACCTTGCCGAAATCTCCCTCCAGGTGCAGGTCCTCCTGCGTGTACCGCTTGCCACCCACCGTCACCGTCACCACGACATCCGCCTCCTCCTGCCCTGTCAAATCGTACTCCGCCACCAGGCGGTTGCCCACCTGGCTCACTCGGAGATGCTCCACCTCGGCCGCATGGCCGTAGGACGGGTGGATGATAAAAATCGAATCTGATATGATTAAGCAAAAAAAGAGGCTGCAAATGTATTTCATTGAATACATGATACCGACGACTTTGTTATTTCATGAACCATCGATTTCCTCGATTTCGGTCACAAGTTCTCCACCAACTCGAACAGTGCGTACTGGACCGATAGTTTGAAGGCCAGTATTACGATCATGAGGCCGAACACGAGCCAGAAAGATTTCTTCTTGTACAGGTGATGGATCTTGTCAATCACCCCGATAAGGAGCCAGAGCAGGATGAAGATAAACTCGAAGGAGAGGGAGGTGGCCATAAGGGTATCCTTGTTCTGGAAATAGAAGACATTCCTCCCCCTGTTGAGCCAGCCGAGCAGGAAATTCGCCTTCCCCCCGAGTGAACCGTTCGATCCCTCGATATTGCCGAGGTATTGTGCTGTCTCTTCGACTTCACCGAGTTTGAGGCTCAGGAGCGCCATCCGGTAGTACGAGTCCTGGACGTATGATGAATTCGGATATTCCTCGACGACCTTCTTGTAGGCATCGAAGGCCCTTTGGTAGTCGTTCACGAAGTTCAGGTAGATCCCGGCGATGCTGAACTGGGCCTTGGCGGCCTTGGTGCCTCCGGGATTCTCCGCGATGATCTTCTCCTCCAGTGCGATGGCCTCATCGAACTCCCCGTTCCGGAGGTGCTCAAGGACCGCCTCTTCCGCGCTGGAGTGGCCTCCCTGATAGGGAAAAACCGCGCTCAGCGGGGCCAAGGCCAGGATCGTGGCGAGAAAAAAGGAGGGGATGAACCTCCAAGAAATACGTCTCAATCGCGGAATCAAGCCGGGTCGGGACACGATCTCGGTCTCTGTAAGATCAGTCGAACATCCTCTCATATACCTTCTCCCTCTCCAGTATCTTGGCAAAGTAATCCGCCGTCTCTGCAGGTGCCCTCTGCCGTATGATTCGCTTCAATTGCACCACATCAAGGTCTTCGATTCTATTGGAACCAATGATCTTGCTGTTCACGGACCCAGGACCCCAGTTGTAGGCACAGAGGGTGAGAATCTTCCCCTTGTCGTCATCCCCATGGTACTTGAGTTGATCGTGGCG
The DNA here is from genome assembly GCA_964573995.1 of uncultured Gemmatimonadota bacterium. Classification (GTDB taxonomy): domain Bacteria; phylum Gemmatimonadota; class CAZMKB01; order CAZMKB01; family CAZNLH01; genus CAZNLH01. The sequence continues at coordinate 3,273 of CAZNLH010000042.1, read as the reverse complement.
GATCAGGTAGAGATAGGCGGTGCCGAGTTGAATGTTGTTCCTCGGGATGAAAAGGAAGGACTTCGAGGGAGCGGCAGCCTTCCCGTAAACGAAGCGATAGGAATCCTTGGCGCCGTAATCCGGGATGAGTTGCATGAGTCCATAGGCACCCGCCTTGGAGACAGCCAGGGGATTGAACCAAGACTCCGTGTGGATGACCGCGAGCACCAGGGCGGGACTCAGGCCGTAGTTTTGCGCAAACTCCATGACATCGGGGAGGAACCTCCGCGCCCGGACCTGTAGGTGCTCGGGAATCAGGTGTATCTTGACGGAGTAGTGGTACCTCGCCACACCGTCCCTCGATTGTATCCGCTCCTTCTCGAGGTTCGGCTCGATCTCCTCCCGGAAGAATCGCCCGGTGTTTTCTCTCTTGACCTCTTCCCCGGTCCCGGGGAACTTGAGTTGTCCCTCGAGGGGGCTTACCCCGGCCGGATTGTTCGCTGAAAGGGAATTTTGAAGCCTCCCCAAGATCTCCTTCCTCACCTTCTCCGGGCTGTCCTCGGAGACCGGGACCATCGTCTCCAGGCTGACTTCCCCGCTCTTGAAATCGACCGCGCTCAGGGCGGAGACGTCCTTGCTGTAATCGACCCACACCTTCTTCGTGGATTCCCGATACTCGTTCCAGACCGCCTCGACCTTCGCCTTGTAATCGGCGTAATTTTCCTCGACCTTCCCCTCGTATTCCTTGAAGACGTCTTGGACGGCCTTGTCAATGGATGAGTCCGAAGAGATTGAATCCGCGGCCTGGGCAACAAGAGGAGGCATGGGTACACCAATGCAGACTATCACGACCAGGGTAATAAGCCCGCCATCTCTAAAACTTCTCGTAATCATCATCGACCTCATCCCGTTACTATTACAACCCGGGCCTTCTGGAGGGCATCGCCCTTCTCGCCCATGGAGACGATCTTCAGGCCGTCCTCCGCGCTCACGATGTACTCGCTCCCGCTTTGAACGGAAACTGGACTGACGACCAGGGGATGGGAACTGCCCTTATCCCTCAATATGCTCCCGGCGTAGTCTCGCGAATCGGCGTAGGCAATCATGAGGTCCCGGATCAGGACCTCCGGATCGACCGACTTCGCGCTGTATGCGACGAGTCCCTTCCGGGTCTGTACCAGGATGTGGGTGTCCGGTTTGACGTGGAGAGAGGAGGCATCAATGATCAGGCCATCGTAGTTCTCATCGCTTGCCTTGCCACTCACCTGAGCAGAGAACTCCTCCACGCTGTTCGGCGCAGGCTCCTCATTCAGGACACCCGGCGACAAGTTGTAGATCTCGCCCATTGAACCGTTCTCACCGGTCAGGGCAAGTTCCACCGTGGCGGTTCCCATCGGGGCGTCCATCTCCCACTTGCAATCCGAGTCGATCACGACCGCGCCCTGCAACCACCCCGTGACGACCGAGGCGACCTTTTCGCTGCCTGCAACGGCGTTTTCTACTGTTTTTCCCTTGCTCAAGTGTAATTTCTTCACCTCGGCCAGGATCTCTGCCTTGGCGAGTCCCTCGGCTGCGCTCTTCGCCATTAGGCATCCCTGGACACGATTGATCATCTTCGTCATGTCCGCTGTCCCGATTTGCGTATACTGCAGGAAGGTCACACCGTTTCGATAGACGAATTTGGCGCCGGTCTTGTAACTCTGGGCAAAGAGAAGCGCAACCGACAGAGCCGTCAGGATCAATAGAGACAGGGTGCAACGGGCAATCTTCATGGTTTCACCTCGCTTGGCTGGGGTTAAACGACAAGTTCGGGCCTTCTCATAGTTAATCAGAACCGATGTTCCTTCAACTTCCTTATGGCGAGCAAGACCTCACTCCCACTCACCTTCCCCTTCGAATCGAACACGGAGGGGGAGGCCGGCTCTATCAAGCCCCTGCTCGTGGCCACCATGACCGCGTTGTAGTAAGGTGAGGTGTTGTCGATATCCTGGAACGGCGATTTGCCTTCACTGATGTAGCGGGTCGCCAGGTCGAGATCGCCACTCTCCTTGATGATGATGTCCTCGACCAGCATGGCGAACTCGCCCCGCGTCACCGCCTGATCAGGGTGGAAGAGGTTGTCGATGACGTCCAGGCCCCGGAGGTGCCAGCCCAGGACCTTCTCTATGGCGTTCTTTAGCGGGTGATCGCGCACGTCGTAGGGTGTCGCTTGAGATTCCTGTAGAGAATTGGCAGATGAAGGTTGATTGAAAAACTTCTCGAGATCCAGTTCCTCTAAGAGGAGGACGGCGAGTTCACCCCGGCTGATCTCGCCCTTGAGGGCCATCTCCTTGCCATACTTCGAGCCGGGTTGGGCCCTCATTACCCGCTGGATGGCCTTCCAGTGGCTGTCCGCCTCGCTCACCCTCCCGGAGTTCAGTTCAATGACCTTCCTGTACATCGCCACGGCGGTGTCAAAAGACCGGGCGTCCTCGTTGGCGAGACCATAGAAGTAAGTGATCTCGGCGCGGTTTCCCTCCAGGTTCACGCCCTTCTCATAATGGGACTTGCAGTGATCGAGCCAGTCCTTTCCCTTCAATGCAGTCTCCACGCGGATGGCCGCGGTATGATAGACAATCTTGTGTTCGTCCGATTTCGCTCGATCCTTCGCCTTCTCCAGGTATTCCGCTGCGGCGCGGCCGTCCCCTTCCATGGCGGAGACGATGGCCAATCCGCCGTACGCCGGTGAATACTTGGGATCGAGCGCTATCGCCCTCTGAAGTTCTGAAACGGCCGCATCCCTTTCCTGGGAATCAACCTTCTTCATCCCCAGGTTGTAATGGACCTCCGGGCTGTCCAGGGGGGATACGGGCTCTATCTTCTCACCCGGACCACAGAACAGGGCCGGCAGGATAGCAATGAGTAGAAATAAGAATGATCTGGCCTTTGAACGCCTCTCTTTCATCTCGACTCCTTTGATAGGGTGGTTAGGTTGTTCGGGGTGAAGTTACTGAAAGAACAATACGCCTTGTCACCGCATTTTCCTTTCAATAGTTACTGCAACAGTGGAATAGTAACTGGTAATGGAATGGCAAAAAGAAATCCCAAAAGGGCTGAGATTCCTTGCCTTTATTCCCCATTGGTTTTGGCTATTATACTTCCTTTAATTTATTTTGTCAAGAGTGATATCCAAAGTTGAATTATAACGGATTAAGATTTATTCAGATTGGCAGGTAACCGGAGTCTTCACTTCCCATCGCCGAAACATTTGCAATTATCCAGTGTATTATTATATTGCCCTTCGGATATCCAGGT
>CAZNLH010000041.1:10381-16296 GCA_964573995.1 uncultured Gemmatimonadota bacterium | reverse complement strand
CTTGGGTGCCTCAGAAAAAAGTTCAGAGAATGCCGAATTGTCGTTCAACCCGGCCCCCATTCTACAACCCTGCCTTCCCACCGCACTAATTCCATAAGATACGAAGCGTCAACACGATAGCGCTTCGGCGGGATGAACTCATTGTACTTTACCGAGTTACATGGCACGGGTCTTGCCGATCGGGCGGTTGAGGCATAATTAATAGATGATAACCAGGGGGGTAATAAAATGAGTTACCTGGGAGATAAACGCGGGTTTACGCTTCTGGAATTGATTATAGTCGTGGCCATTATCGGTCTGCTGGCGGCTATAGCCATCCCCAATTTCTTCGGAATGCAGAAACGAGCCAAGACAACCGAGGCCAGGTCCAACCTCGGTGTCGTCTGGAAACTCCAGGAGGCATACCACATCGAAAACGAGACCTACGATATCCCCTCCACCGAACTCCCCCCGGGCACCTACGACGGTTCAACCGGCTGGATCGAACTGGGCTTCTTCCCCAAGGGGACGACGCGATACGAATACAAGATCCTCTCGGGGGACAACGTATCATTCACAGCACAGGCCAAGGGGGATATCGATAGCGACGGGCAATATGATATCTGGACAATCGATGAGGTGGGCGACCTGATTCACGGCAGAGTGGATTAATCTACAGGGCTGTTACTCTTTCTTCTTCGCCTCGGCCTCCGCTATCACCTTCTGAGCGATATCCGGTGGGACCTCGTCGTAGTGTGAAAACTGCCGGGTGTGTATCCCCCTTCCCTGGGTTAGTGACCGCAGGGTTGTAGAGTACTTATACATCTCAGCCTGGGGGACTTGGGCGTTGATCTCTTTCAGGTTCCCGCCACGCGAGTCGACTCCCATGATCTTGCCCCTCCTTGAATTCAGGTCTCCCATTACATCACCCAGAAAATCGTCCGGTATGATTACCTTGACGTTCAAGACCGGCTCGATGATATAAGGCTTGGCATCCAGCGCCACCTTTCCAAAGGCCATGGATCCGGCAACCTTGAATGCCATGTCTGATGAATCCACATTGTGGAACGATCCGTCGTAGAGTGTGGCGCGGAAATCGACCACCGTGTAGCCCGCCAGTACACCCCTCTGCGCTGCCTCGACAACCCCCTTCTCCACGGAAGGGATATACTTGTTTGGAATCGCACCACCCCTTATGGCATCGACGAATTCAAAACCCGCTCCCCTCTCCAACGGTTCGAGCCGGATCCACGTATCCCCATACTGACCCCTGCCTCCGGTCTGCTTCTTGTACTTCCCCTGCCCCTGGGCCGTCGATCTTATCGTCTCCCGGTAGGGTATCTCGGGCTTCTTCAATACCGCCTCGACCCCGAATTTCCGCTTCAGCCGTTCCATTATGACATCGAGGTGCAGTTCTCCCATGCCCGATACGAGCGTCTGTCGTATCTCGGCGTTGTAACCGGATACGAAGGTGGGGTCCTCCTCGTGGAGCCGGGCGAGACCACTGGCTATCTTCTCGTCATCCCCCTTCGACTTGGGCTCCACGGCGACCGAGATGGCAGGAACAGGGAACTCAATCTGCGGGAGGAGGATGGAATTCCCCTTGGATAGGAGGCTGTCATTCGTATGGCTCTCCTTCAACTTGGCCACTACGCCTATATCACCCGTATGCAGCGTCGATATCTCGCTCCTGTCCTTCCCCTGGATGACGCTCAGGTGGTTCAACCTCTCGGACTTGTCGTTCCGGCCGTTTATGACCTCCGCACCCGAATCCACCTTCCCTGAAAAGACACGAAAATAGGAGAGTTCGCCGATGTGCGGCTCTGTTGTGGTCTTGAATATCAAGGCTGAAAAAGGGGATTCGTCCCCGGCCTCGACCGTTGCCTCTTCACCGTTCCTGCGGGTCCCCCTGATCGTCCCGCGCCAGGTAGGATCGGGCACCAGGTCCACAAGGCCATCGAGGAGGTTCCGTATCCCGTAAGTCTTTGTCGCAGAACCGCAGAAGACCGGGTAAAGTTCTCCCCCCCTGACCAGGGTGACGAGACCGCCGATTACCTCTTCCCTGGACAGACCTCCCTCCTCGAGGTATTTCTCTATCAGGGCATCATCGGCCTCCGCCGCAAGTTCCACTATCATTTCCTTCGCCTTGGCGGCATCGGCCGCCATCTCTTCCGGGATCGCCCCCTCGGTGAATTCTCCCTTCGTTGTCCCTCTCTTGAAAAGGCACGCCCTTTCGTCAAGGATGTCTACGATACCCCTGAAGGCCTCCCCCTCGCCGATGGGCAGTTGTAAGGCCACGGCCTTTTTCCCGTATTTCTCGCGGATCTGCCCGTACACCTTGCTGAAGTCGGCGTGCTCCTTGTCCATGGCGTTTATGAAAAACAGCCTTGGTATCCCCTCTTCCTCTGCGTTCTCCCAGACGATATCGGTTCCGACCTCGACCCCAGAATTCGCATGAATAAGGATCAGCGCACCGTCCGCCACGTGAAGGGCCGAGCGAACCTCCCCTACGAAATCCAGATACCCTGGAGTGTCGAAGAGGTTGATCTTGACCCCTTTCCACTCGGCGTACGCCATCGACAGGTTGATGGATATCTTACGATCAATCTCATCGGGTGTGAAGTCGGTAAGGCTGTTTCCCTCATCAACCGACCCGAGGCGGTTGGAAGAGCCCGAGGCAAAGGTAAGGGCCGTGACAACCGAAGTCTTGCCACAACCCCCGTGTCCAATCAAGGCAATATTTCTCAACTCCTTACTCTGATATTCCTTCATGACGGCCGCCTCTCCTTATTAATCTGCCCATACCTGTCCTATAGCGCCCAAGCGCCCATCCAAGTTAACACGAATGGAAAAATGTGTCAAGGCGCCCAGGTGTGATGGTAGTGGGGGGATAGAGATGGAATGATAATTGCTAATATATGAATGACAAGCATCGTTAAATCTTGTGAACGATCAATGTCGAGTGAGCAGAGGGGTGAGTCGCATGATCAGAGCAACGGGCAAGGTCCGCGGGAGAGTCTTCTTCCTTGCCGAGAAACCGGGAGACATAGGGGCAAACATCTTCCAGGACACAGTCGATCTCTCCACCGAGTTCGGCGACCGGGTACAAGTAGATCAACTCTCATCCGCCGATGTCATCACTCTCTTCGTCCGTGATGAGACCTGGGGAAAAAATACCGTCAAGAAAATAAGGAGTCGGCCCGAATTATTCCTCAAGCCCATCCTCGTCCTCTCCGAGTCAGGGGTTGATAATCTGAACGATGTCGTAGATGGAGAGGTCATCCTACCTGTCGCTGCAAACGACCTGAACTCACGGATAGATGAACTCCTCTCCATATCAGAGAAGATCCGCGGACTCCCAGCACCGACAAACGGGTCTGGAAGAGAAAAGTTGGGCGAAGTCCTGATCCTCAGGTACCTTTACGCCAGGGCAGGCTCCAGTTTGAGCCCCGTAAGGAGCCTGCAGTCCCCTACGGGCTACTCCTACCCATCCGTGCAATGGCTGTTGGACGTCCCGCCGGGCGAAGAGATAGAGGTGATGAAGAGCATGGAAGAAGCCCTCCTGCTGAAGGGAAGACTAATAGACAAGGTCCACCTCTGTCCCTTCTGCCGGCACTACCAGATCAACTTCCGCGAGACCTGCCCCGCGTGCCGCTCTCTCCGCATATCCGAGGAGCCGACCATCCACCACTTCAGGTGCGCCTACGTCGGCAAGGAAGAAGACTTCAGGCAGGGAGAGGCATTGAGATGCCCCAAGTGCGGCAAGAAGATACGTCATATAGGCGTAGATTACGACCGCCCGACCTCGAATTTCTGGTGCGAGGGGTGCGGTGAGAATTTCAGCGAGCCGATGGTGAACTGTTTCTGCCTCAACTGCGCAAGGACGTTCGCCCCCGATTACGCCTTCGCCAGGCCGATCAATGCTTACACCCTGACCGAGGCCGGCGGCCGGGCGGCCGAGGCGGGAATACTGCCCGATACCAGCCTTGCGGAACTCCTCAAGAAGGAGTTCGGTTTCTACAAACTCGGCCTGTTCAAGGAATTCCTGAAGATGGAGATCGTGAGGTGCAACCGCAACAACTTCGATTCAACCCTCGGCAGGGTCGCAATCCAGAACCTGCGGGAAATCACGGGGGAAGAAGGGGTCGTACGCGCCGGAAAAGTGAAGGAAGAAATTGCCGTCTTATTCAAGGAAATGCTAAGGGAATCAGATATATTGACCGAAATCGACCACGATGAAATACTCGTGATCTTGACCAATACAAACGAAGAGCAGGCAAGAATTGCCCTCGACAGGATCCGGGACAAGGTGGTTCGGCAAATGAGAAACAGGGTGGTCCTCGATTATCACCTCAAGGGACTCCAGGGCCTGCAGGCCGATGTCGAGGAGGCCCTCGCAACGATATGATGATACCGGATGATTCCAGACCTGATCGCCAATGTCTTCAATTACATACTGAGCCTCGACTGGGAGAGAAACCTCCGGGTATTCTGGCTCTTCTTTATATTCGACGTCCCCCGGTACGTGATCCCGGACGTTATGGTCTTTATCCATGATACTGCACGGAGGCTATGGCCCGACCGTCGCGAGCAGGCATTCCTAAGGGAGATATCCATGAGGCCGCCGCTCGTCTCCGTGATCATACCAGTCTTGAACGAGGAAAAAACGATCGCTTGGACGATCAAGTCCCTTCGGGAGCAGACCTATCGGAACATCGAAATAATCGCTGTCGACGACGGATCGACCGACAATACGCCAGATATCTGTACCAAACTGGCATCGAACGACAAGAAGTTCCGTTACCTGAGATTCTCGGATAGGGCGGGGAAATCGGCCGCGCTCAATTACGGGCTCAGGTTCGCGGGTGGGAAGTACGTTGTATTCGTTGATTCCGACACCACCTTCGACAGGGATTCGATCGTCAATATCATCAAGACGTTTTCGGATCCCCGGGTCGGCGGCGTTTCGGGCAACGTGCAGCCCAGGAACGGCAAGGTGAACCTCCTCACTACCCTGCAGCACATCGAATATCTCTTCTCTATATCCGTGGGGAGACGGATCAGGGCCTGGTTCGGCATCCTCCCCATCATCTCGGGGGCATTCGGGGCATTCCGCAGGGATCTCATCGCACTCGAGACGATCGGGGGACACGAGCCGGGGCCTGGAAACGACTCGGACCTTACCATCCGCGTCAGGAAGCAGGGCTACAAGATCGCATTCGCACCGGAGGCGGTATGCTTGACGAACGTCCCCGAGCGCTTCGACAAACTCATCAAGCAGCGGTGGAGGTGGGATAGGAACCTGATCAAGAACCGGGTGCGAAAGCACAGGGATCTCTTCAACCCCTTCTCCCGGAACTTCATGCTGAGGAACACACTGTCGTCCATAGACTCGATACTCTCTCACGTGGCCATTGCGTTCCTGACGGTTGCGTACCTGATAGACGTATCGATCCACTTCCCACATGTGCTTGTTTTCCTCCTTGCCATAAACCTCGTCCTCTATACGGGCGCCGAATTCCTGGAATTGATGATCGCGATAGCACTCTCCAGGCGCTGGGAGGACCTCAGGCTGGTACCGTATCTGCCACTCTTCCACCCATTCAAGATGCTGTTGAAGGTATTCCGACTCATCGGTTACGGCCAGGAATTCATCTTCAGTTACTCTTACCGCGATCCATTTGCCCCCCCGAAGGTTCGGGAGAGGATGATCAGGTGGTAGTACAGATGAAGAAGATACCACGGGCGCTCTTGCTCCCAACAATACTGATCGCCATCGCCTCTGCCAACGGCCCGGCGGCATCCGCCGGTACCTATACCCTCCGGGACCTCGAGGTGCTTGCCGCCCGGAGAGACGTAAACGTTGAGGCCCAGCGGGAGAAGGTCGAAGAGGCGATGAGCCGCCTTGAAGAGTCCCGATCCATGTATGGGCCGGA
>CAZNLH010000041.1:0-10281 GCA_964573995.1 uncultured Gemmatimonadota bacterium | reverse complement strand
GGGGCGACCTCGGGAACCAGAGGGAGGATTTCGCCGTTCGAAGGGCACTTCTCGCCTCTTCATTGGACATCGAGCCGGATGAGATCGTGGTGGAAGAAATCGATCCACCCGACTCCATTCCTCCCGAAGAGAGGCTCGTAGACCTTGCCCTGAAGAACAGGGGAGAGATCAGGAGGCTCCTGGCCAACGCCGAGATGGAACGCGCCAGGGCCTCGCTATCCGCGTTCGATGATATCAGGCTCTCATCTTTCCTGGGCTACAGGTGGAGGGACAGCGGGTCGACCGGGGTCGAAGGCGGCGTAGGCGTAGGAATTACATTTACCTTCCCCTTACAATTCAAGGACTTAAGGGGCAGCCGGCACGACCGGTTCAGGGCGATGGAGAGTTACTGGCGCCTGGAATCGGAACGTGCCGTGCAGGAGATAAAGGGGGAGATACACCGGGCATACAGCGAATATTTGCGAGATAAGGCCCTGCTCCGGTCCGACGAAGAGGCGATAAAACAGGCACGTGAACGGTTAAGGATCGAATTGCTGAGGTCCGAAAGACCAACCGTCTCCATTCCATCCGACCCGCTCGCAGCCCTGCAGGTAAAGGCCGACCTCACGTCGATGGAGATGGAATCACACGTCACGAGGTGCCGGATGGCCCTCGATTATTATAAACTCTTATACCTGGCCGGGCTCCAAGGCACTGAAGACATAAGGCCCGGGTCCGCTGCCGAAAAGGTACAATTATCCGCCACGCCCGGAGAAGACGGAACGGCGGCCCCGGCAATGGAGAGGTGACCATGCGATTCAGGACGTTCAACAGAAGGGCCGATACGATGATTTCCGGACAACCCGAACGGGACTACAGGCCGGCCGTAGCCTGGGGAAAGTACCTCTACCTCGTCGCCCTGCTCATGGCCTTCTTCGGGCTGGTGAAATACGGCTCGAACAGAATATTCTTCATCGAAGGACTCGGCGTGCTCGATGCGAGGCGGGTCCGGGTCGAGGGGAACCTGACGGGCAGGATCTCATCACTTAATTGCAGGGTCAACGACCGTGTCGCGGCCGGGACTCCCATCGTCATACTGGACCAACCCGAACTTGAACATGACTTCATGACGAGGGAACTGGAACTCGAAAACGAAGTGGCCGTCCTCAAGAGGGAGGTAGAGAACAAGTTGAGAGAGACCGAGGCGGCCCGGGTGGCCTACCACCACGGCAAGGAACTCCTTGACCTCGAGGCGATTACTATGCCCGAGTACCTTGATATAAGGGATCGATTCGTCCGTTCCGACGGGGAACTGTCCCTGCTGCGAACAAGGTTGGCACAAGAAAAAGAGACGTTGAGGAGGATCAAGAAGGAATATTACGGGGGATCCGACGGTGCCGACGGGGGGGGTGATCCAGGGAGACACCTCAAGGAGACCATACTGTATGCCCCCACAAACGGGATGATCACCCTCATCAACAAGCGGGAGGGGGAAGTCGCCCAAGTGGGCGAGCCCATCCTGGAAATGGCCGACCTCTCCGACATCTTCATAAGGGCATACTTCAAGGGATCGGACGAGAAGGATATTATAATCGGCGAAGAAGTCTCGGTGCACTTCGAGAACGGAGAAGAGACCACCGGCCGTATCGATAAGGTCTACCCGGCCACCCTGCCCCTGCCGCAAGAGTACCTCAGGCAGTACGAGAGATCCGGTAGGTACATCATAGCAGAAATCCTCCCAGCCAAGGGCGGCGGGCTATGGCCAGCCATCCTCGGAACCCGTGCCGAGGTAAGGTTGAGGAGGAGCCTGCTGTGAAAGAAGTGCCTTAAAGGTCTCCGCTATTTATTATACCATGTGAAATTCCCCGGAATTGAATGCATTCCAACTATTTCTCGCCTGGAAAATCCCTTGGCGTATCAGGCCTGCGCTCCCGGATAATCCTGTAGTACCATTAATATGACCATCCCCTACCTACTGACAGTTTATGTCAGTGTGAATGTTGTATAATAGAGCAAGACCATTCATTTTAGAAAATATCTTTATTGGTTGACAAAATGTCGACACCTATGAAATTTAACCATTATGGTGTCTGGTGCGATTCACGAGGCCACATTGACCGATTGAAAGAAGCATAACTCATGACATATCATCCACCGATTATCACTGAACGGCCTGATGAGCATGATGCGGTCGACAGGAAACAGTATTTTGCCCACGCCCTCGATGGGGCACCGGAATCGAAATGGCAGAAACTCGAGGACCATCTCCACAACGTAGCTGACCGAGCCGCTACCTTCGCCAAACCATTCAATGCCTATGCCTGGGGATACCTGGCAGGGCTGTGGCACGACGTCGGTAAGTATTCCGCCGCATTCCAGAAATACCTGAAGAGCACGTCGAACGCGGACCCTCATCTCGCCGACTTCGCCGTCCGGACCGATCATTCCACCGCGGGTGCAAAGTTTTCCGTCGGCAAGATCGATATCATCGGCCATCTCCTCGCCTATCCTATCTCGGGCCACCATAGCGGCCTTTTGGATGGTCGAAGCGATACGGCATGCCTCGAAGCGCGGCTCGCGAAGCGGATAGAGCCTTGGAACGACGCGCCGCCGGGACTACTCGAGGTCGAAAGCCTCGAGATACCGGAATATATTCGTGATGCCCTTGGAAGGCGCGATTCCTTCTCCATATCCTTCTTCGTTCGCATGCTCTTCTCATGTCTTGTAGATGCGGATTATCTCGACACGGAACTTTTCATGGATCCCGAGAGGTCCTCTTTCCGCACTGAGTGGCCGTGCGACATAATCCAGCGTATGGGGGATGCATTGGACGGATATATCGAAGGGCTCCAGGTCAGGGATACTCCGATCAACCGGGAACGCTCCGGGATCAGGCGTGCATGCCTGCGTGCGGCGGCGGATACTCCGGGGCTGTTCTCGCTCACTGTACCGACAGGTGGGGGAAAGACCCTCTCTTCACTCGCCTTCGCCCTGCGGCATGCATCTATTCACCACCTCCGAAGGGTGATCTATGTCGTCCCATTTACCAGCATCATCGAACAGAATGCCGATGTGTTTCGCGAGGTCATGGGGCCGTTGACCCACGAACTTGGTACCGACGTCGTGATCGAGCACCACTGCAACCTCAATGAGGAAAAGGAGACGCTTGCGAGCCTCCTCGCTACGGAGAACTGGGATGCTCCCCTCATAGTCACAACCTCCGTGCAATTCTACGAATCGCTCTTCGCCAGCCGCACGTCCCGATGCCGCAAGTTACATAATCTCGCACGTTCCGTCATAATCCTGGACGAGGTGCAGAACCTCCCCGTCGATTATCTTTCCGCATGCCTGCGCTCACTCCGCGAACTCGCAGGGAACTACGGCGCCACCGTGGTCCTCTGCACGGCCACCCAGCCCGCCGTCCAGAAGAACGAAGAATTTCTGCACGGACTGGAGGACGTCCGCGAGATCATCCCTGAACCGGCCCGGGTATACGACCTGTTCCGCAGGGTAAAGGTGGTCGATATAGGCAGTCAGGAGGACGAGGCTATAGTCGAGAGATTGATCGAAGAACGACAGGTCCTTTGCATCGTGAATACCCGCGGACATGCGCGGCAGATTTACGCGTCGATGGAGCAGATAGAGGGGCGCTTTCACCTCAGTGCCCTTATGTGCCCGGCACACCGTAGCGAGGTACTGCGTGAGATAAAACAACGCGTCCGCGATGGCCTGCCTTGCCGCGTGATATCCACGCAGTTGGTCGAAGCCGGCGTGGACATAGACTTCCCGGTGGTCTACAGATCGCTCGCCGGTCTCGACTCGATCGCCCAGGCGGCGGGACGATGTAACCGTAACGGTGAACTACGGGACGGAGGGCTCGTTTACGTCTTCCGTTCAAAGCACCTGCTGTCGGAGCGATTCCTCGCTGAAACGGCGGACACCGCCTCGGAGGTCCTCGATATTTACGATGACCCCCTATCCCCCGACGCCATCCAGCAATATTTCCGGCTTTATTACTGGAAGAAAACCGATAGGTGGGACTCTCACCACATAATCGGCGAGTTCAACCTCGCAAGCAATATAGAACTGCCGTTTCTCTTCAATTTCAGGAAGGTCTCGGAGAGGTTCCACCTGATCGAGAATAAGGGAAAACCGATAATCATACCGTGGCGAGAGGGCGGTGCAAGGCTTTGCGAGCAATTGAGGAACAGCCGCAAGGAGCCCGGTATGGCACTTCTCCGGCGTCTACAACGTTATTCCGTCCAGGTTCCTTTCCGGGTATGGAATGAAAATGCCGGTCGGACGTTCGAACTGGTGCACGACAGGTACCCGGTCCTCACAAGTCCCGAGATCCATTACAGGGACGACATAGGACTCATGCTGGAGAACGATGGAGAAGACGTCTTCCTGAACGTGTGAGAGGAGGTAACATGGCCTTTGGAATCAAGTTGCTGGTATGGGGCGAGTACGGATCGTTCAACCGTCCCGAGATGAAGGTGGAGAGGGTCTCCTATGACGTCATGACCCCTTCCGCGGCGAGGGGGATCCTCGAGGCGATTTACTGGAAGCCGCAGATGCGATGGGTCGTGGACAGGATCCACGTCTTGAATCCGATTCGCTTCACTCACGTACGCCGAAACGAGATCAGCGTCAAGATACCCGTAAAGAGTAAAACCGGAGTTTCCGCCGCCATGAAGGCGGGAAAAACGCCGATGGGATTATCGGTGGAGGAACACCGCCAGCAACGGGCTGCAATGATCCTTCGCGACGTCAGTTATGGAATAGAGGCGCACGTGGAGGTCCTGAAACTCACGGATTCCACGGGGAACGTGCTGGAGAAACCCGAGGCAAAGCACCTGGACACATTCCGTAGACGAGCGGAGAGGGGACAGTATTTCCACCATCCCTACCTGGGATGCCGAGAGTTCCCGGCGGAGTTCAGGCTCGTAGAAGAGTTCCCTGCCGTGCCGGATGAACTCAAGGGGGATCGCGACCTGGGTTTCATGCTTCACGACATCGTTTTCCTCCCGGATCCAGGGGGGAAGATCATAGAATCGAACCGTGGCCGGCGGCTTTCTGCACAACCTCGATTCTTCCGAGCCTTGATGAGGGATGGGGTGATCGATGTGCCGCCGATCGAACAGGCGAGGGCTTGATCATGATTCTCCAATCGTTGCACGACCTTTACGACCGCCTGAAGGACGACCCCGATTACAGGATCGCCCCTCCAGGATACAGCCAACAGAAGGTATCCTTCGTCGTGGTCCTGGAGCCGGGCGGGCGTCTCTTCGAGATCGAAGACGTACGTGAGTACAAAGACGGTAAGCCAAGGCCTAAATGGGTGATGGTGCCGGGTGGAGCAAAGAAGCCGGGATCGGGCTTGAATCCATCCTTCCTCTGGGACAACACCGGTTACATGCTCGGCTACAAGAAGGACGATGAGAAACCTGAAAGGACCAAGAGGACGTTCCTGGCGTTTCGGCAAAGGCACCTAAAGGTTGAGGACGAGATCGGTTCAGACACATTCTCCACCGTATGTCGTTTCCTCGAGAATTGGGAGCCGAAACGGGCCGAAGAATATCCGGTTCTCGAAGAAGTGGCGACCGGTTTCGGTGTTTTCCGTATCCGCGGGGAAGCACGCTACGTTCACGAAGACTCCAAGGTGAAAGGATGGTGGAACAACCGAACAATCACGGCGGACGATGTGCTCGAAGGACAATGCCTCGTCACGGGGATCGTATCCCCCATCGCGAGAACCCATCCACCTGTCAAAGGCGTCAAGGGGGCCCAGGGAACCGGCGCCGCCATCGTGGGCTTCAACGAACCGGCGTATGAATCTTATGGCAAAAGCCAGAGTTTCAACGCACCAGTCTCTCAGGAGGCGGCCTTCCGTTACGTGACGGCTATCAACTCGCTCCTCGAGGGACCGATGAGCCACAAGCACCGCCTCTCGATCGGCGACGCCACGGTGCTGTTCTGGACTGAGAGGCCGACCGCGGTGGAGGATATTTTCGTGCCCTTCGCCTCGGAGGGCTCCATATCCATCGAAGATGAAGAAGTGCAGGACGAGGCATTGCGCCAGAAGTTAGAATCCTTCTTGCGGGCGTTGAGGGAGGGACGCGAGCGGTACGGTGACCTGGCGGAGGATACGAATACTCCGTACTTCATTCTCGGACTATCGCCAAACGCGGCAAGGATATCCGTCCGTTTCTTTCACCGCGGGACGCTCGACGAGTTGCTCGACAATCTCCGGAGGCACTTCGACGACATTCGCGTCATACGCCAGTTGGGGCGAGGAGGCCGAAATTCCGATCCGGAGTTCCCACCGGCGTGGCACCTGCTTCGGCAGACCGCCCGCGAATCGAAAGACATACCGCCGATCCTCTCCGGGCCGCTGCTTCGAGCGATCATCGCGGGGGCAAGTTATCCCGAGGGTCTATTCTCTTCAGTTATACGCCGTATCCATGCCGACTCCACTATCAACTACGCCCGCGCGTGTGTTATCAAGGGTTATCTGGTCAGGAACCTCAAAAAGGAGGTGAGAGTGAGTCTCGACAGGGAAAGGACTGATGCGCCATACCGTCTTGGAAGGCTGTTCGCGGCGCTCGAAAAAACACAACTCGATGCCCTCGGTCATAACATCGGTGCGACCGTGCGCGACCGATTCTACAGTTCCGCATCTGCCACCCCGCGGAGCGTCTTTCCACGTCTGCTTCGCACGTACCAGCACCACCTGGCCAAATTGGAGGGAGGGCTCAAGGTAAATCGAGAGAAACTGGTACAGGAGATCGTTGACAACCTGGATGATTTTCCGGCCCATCTCGACCTCGCCGGGCAGGGGCTCTTCGCAATCGGATATTACCACCAGATGCAGGACTTCTACACGAGCAAGGGAGAGACAAACTGAACCCGGTGATAAGGTGAAAGGAGGACAAAATGAACCGCTACGACTTCGTTTACCTCTTCGACGTCAAGGATGCCAATCCGAACGGCGATCCCGATGCAGGTAACCTCCCGCGGATAGATCCTGAAACGGGACAGGGGCTCGTGACCGACGTATGCCTGAAACGCAAGGTGCGGAACTACGTGGCATTCACCAAGGGGAACCGGGCTCCCTACAGGATCTATTTCTCCGAGGGAGCGGTACTCAACCGCCTCCACGAGGAGGCATGGGACAATCACCCCGACCCCGACGTGAGGGGCCAGAAGGACAGGAAGAAACTCCCCAAGGAATTGGAGAAATCCAAGGTACTGACACGGTTCATGTGCGACAATTTCTACGACATCAGAACCTTTGGGGCCGTGATGAGCACCGAGGTCAATTGCGGGCAGGTCCGTGGGCCCGTGCAGATCTCGTTCGCCCGCTCGGTCGATCCTATCGTAACGAGCGAGCACGCGATAACGCGGAGTTCCGTGACCAACGAGAGGGACCTGGAGAAGGAGCGCACGATAGGCCGGAAGTACACCGTCCCCTATGCCGTCTACAGGGCGCACGGCTTCGTCAACCCCTTCCTGGCTGAACAGACAGGATTCAGCGATGAGGATCTCGATCTCCTGTGGGAATCGCTGGAGAACGCCTTCCAGTTCGATCAATCCGCCGCCAGGCCGGCCGGGAGCATGAACGCAAGAGGATTGATCATCTTCAAACACGAAAACGGGCTCGGTAAGGCCCCCTCGGGTGAATTGCTCGAATCGATCTCCATAAATCGACGGAGTGAGACCGATGTAGCTCGAGATTTCTCGCACTACGAGGTCGCGATCAACAGGGAGAACATCCCGGCGGGGGTAGAAGTTATCGAGAGGATATAGGAGGATCTCAACGGGATCCGAAGGATTTCCTTGACAATAGATCATATTCGAATAATTATTAGAGTATGATCGAATGCTACTCAAACCATACGTACAGTTCTGTCCTTGGTACCCTTGTCCAACGGTTGGAGGAGCCCGCTCCGGGCAGGATTCAGGTCCTATCCGGCCCACGCCAGGTAGGAAAAACGCATCTTCTCCATCAATTGGAAGATCGTTTCGGCACCCAGGCGATTTATACTCAGGCGGATGCGCCCGCCGCATCTATCCCCGGATGGTGGGAAATCCAGTGGCAGGAGGCCAGGAAACGCGCTCACGGAGGGAGAAGGGCCTTCTTGCTGATCGACGAGATCCAGTACCTTTCCGACTGGGGACGCCGTCTCAAGGTGGAGTACGATCGAATCCTGCACGAGGAGACACCCATCCACGTCGTCGTCTCCGGCTCTTCGAGCCTGAGACTTGGCCGCGGCACCCGTGAGACCATGGCGGGAAGGTTCGAACGGCTCCAGTTGCTTCACTGGCCCATAGGTGAATTAATGCGTCATTTTTCGATCGACGAAGAAAGGGGCATTGAAATCGCGATTACCAAAGGAACCTATCCTGGCGCGGTTCGTTACCTCGATCAGCCGGATCGCTGGAGGAGTTACATACGGGACGCCATTGTCGAGCCCGCTATAGGCCGGGATATCATGGCACTCGAAGCCATTAGAAAACCTGCACTCCTGAGGCAACTTTTTGCGGTCGCCGCCGGCAGCCCGGCCGAGATCATCTCGATTCAGAAGTTACGCGGGCAACTTACGGATCCAGGAGCGCTCGAGACGACCGCCCACTATCTCCATGTCCTGGAAGAAGCATACCTTGTGGCATCGCTCGAGAAATTTTCACCGAGGGCGCTTCGACGTAGGGCCGCCCCACCGAAATTGGTGGTGCTAAATCAGGGTATCCTGGGGGCCTTCTCCTTCGAAGGGCAGGCGTCCGCCGGGCAGAAACCGGAACATCGGGGTCGGTGGATCGAGAATGCCTGTATAGCCCATGCATGGAACGACGGCCAGGAAGTTCGCTACTGGCGGAGAGAGCCCCTTGAAGTCGATATGATCCTCTCGGGAAGTTGGGGGAAATGGGCGATAGAGATCAAGACGGGCTCGTATAACCTTGGGAATTTGAAGGGACTAATGGAGTTCTCAAGGTTATATCCCGAGTATCGACCACTTCTCCTTTGTAATGAGGGGGATGAAATGATGGCGCGCAACGCCGGTATCAATTGCTGCTCGTGGAAGCAATTCTTACTCAAAGGGCCGCCCGATGACGAATGATTTCATCCCATACCACGATGATGATCTTCTTCCCGTGTCCGCACTGCAGCACCTTGTCTTCTGCGAACGACAGGCGGCGTTGATCTATCTGGAAGGGCTGTGGAGGGATAATCCCCTGACCCTGGAAGGTTCCTACCTTCATCGGCGGGTGGATGACGGGCTTCCAAGGAAGGAGGTTCGTGGAGATGTCGTGATAATTCGCGGGCTTGCGCTCCATTCCAGGCGACTCGGTCTCGTTGGTCGATCGGACGTCGTGGAATTTCACAGATACGAGGGGCCCGTGGATTCGGCAATGACCGACGGGTCTCCGGCAAGGGCGGTCGCCCTAACCGGATTGAATGGATACTGGACTCCCTTCCCCATAGACTACAAGCGGGGTAGACCCAAGGCCAATTCCTGTGACGAAGTACAACTGTGCGCACAGGCTCTATGCTTGGAAGAGATGCTGGATGTCCTCGTTCCGGAGGGGGCATTATTCTATGGACGCCGCAAGAGGCGCCACCGGGTATTGTTCGACGAGGATCTACGAATAGAGACCGAGCAGAGGGCAGGACAATTGCGCAGGCTGCTCGAATCGGGCAATACACCTCGTGCCGGGAAGACATCGAAGTGCGGAAATTGTTCCCTGATAAATGAATGCCTTCCTGAATCAATGGGCAGGGGTAAATCCGCCCGCAGGTACCTCGACGAAATGACACGTGACGTTCGCACAGACGACGAAACGGGTATTCCATGAAACGCCATCTCAATACACTGTACATCACCACGCAGGGGACATACCTCGCCGCGGAAGGAGAGACGGTAGTCGCGAGGATCGAGGGAGAGACGAGATTACGTGTGCCGCTTCACATGCTGGAGGGGATTGTCTGTTTCGGACGCGTTTCATGCAGCCCACAACTAATGGGAAGATGTGCCGACAGGGATATAACGATATCGTTTCTCACGGAGCGAGGGCGCTTTCTGGCACGTGTTCAAGGCCCTGTCTCCGGGAACGTGCTCCTTCGTCGCACGCAGTATCGGCAGGCGGACGATCAGGTGAGATCGATAGGCTTGGCTTCGTCGTTCCTAACGGCAAAGGTAGCCAATTCGAAGGTCGTATTGCAACGTGCCCTGAGAGACCACTCCGAAGACACGGCGGTAACCAAAGTACGCATGGCATTGAAGGGACTGACACGTATCCTGG
>CAZNLH010000040.1:0-16716 GCA_964573995.1 uncultured Gemmatimonadota bacterium | reverse complement strand
AAATATACAACAACCGGTTAGTGAAGGAAACTGCTTTTTTTATGAATAATTCAGGATAGTTCTTTGTTGCGATTCATCTTATCGTTCAAACCACCGAGATAAGGAAAACGAGCGTGAAGAAAGACACCTGCCTAAAAATCCTGTCCGTTTCCCTGGCCCTTCTCTTCTGCTTCGTTCTCGGTGAAGTGAGCGTACGCCTTCTGGGATGCAGTGACGTAGACGGAAATTATTTTATCGGCTGGGATCCATTGAAGATGTACCATCTGAAACCATATCGATTGCCCGTGCTCAATGTAGGGAAAAAGGTCAATAGGTACCTCTCTTCTGATTCCAAACCGCTGTTCAAATATGACCGCCTTGTCGGGTGGACCTTCAATCCACACAGAAGAAGCGATATCAACGGTTATGGCATGAGGATGCCCGAAGACATATCCTTCACCCCAGAAAAAGGCGTATTGAGGATTGCCTTGTTCGGCGACTCCTTTGCGGCGGGAGCGGATGTTTCATACGAAAAGACGTGGGGACATCGCCTTGAAAATAATCTGATCGAAGGTGGTCTCAATGCTGAAGTCCTGAATTTCGGCGTGGGCGGCTATGGAATGGACCAGGCCTTTCTTAGATGGAAGGAGCTGGGATACAAGTTCTCTCCCGATATAGTAATTTTCGGTTTCCAGCCGGAGAATGTGAAGAGGAACATGAATCTCATTCGGGCAATCTATATGACGGGCACCGGCATCCCCTTTTCGAAGCCTCGGTTTATTCTCAACGACAAGGAGCAACTGGAGTTGATCAATGTTCCTACCATTCCACCGGAAAGGCTGGAGGATACGATCCGTAATTTCGACACGTGGAACCTGAAACAGTACGAATATTTCTGGAACGAGGAGGATTATCGGGATAGGATCTGGTTAAGGAGCCGGTTCATATCTTTTATCGTGGCGGCCGTAGACCGGTTCAATTTCCATAGGAATGAGGAGCTGTTCTACTCCATGGATGGAGAGCCGTCCCGGTTGGCAATGAAGATCGTGGAGGAATTCAGGAAGGATGTCGAGTTGCACGGGGCGAAGTTCCTTATCGTCCATCTGCCCACCCGCGTTGACATGTCTATCCTGTTACGCGGAGAAAGGCCGGTATACTCGGGGCTTCTGAAGAAGATGAAAGAAGAAAACGAGGTGATCGATCCGGAGGAGAGGTTGCTCGAGGAGGTGAGGAAGCGGTCTATGGATGCGCTAGTTAAGAGTCACTACACCGAGAGAGGGTACGAGATAGTAGGCGATGTGGTCTCGGCATATATCGCCGAGAATATCCGCCAATTGACCGCCCTCGATCCTACATCTTCCTCTACTGGTCGGTAGATGGTGCCCAGCGGCTTAAGTTCCAGTTGGCTGGGGCGACCTTGAGGACCGGGCACCTCGCGCGGGACTCGGTGGGCCGCGCAGGCGTCTCGAGGGGGGAAGTTCCGGTGGAACCTCCCGACCGCCGGGATGGCGTCGAGCCTCCAGGGAAGCGTCTTGCCCATGGTGAGAAACCTGTTATCTCGCGATAAACAGCGGTGAGACTTTTTAGCCGTGGTTACTTTTCCTTGTCGAGTGGAATCGTCAGCGTCAGCGTCGTTCCCTTCGATTTCGTACCCCGGATCGAGACCTCACCCCCCCACAGATGCGCGCACTCCCTCATCCCGATGATCCCGAGCGAGAGGGGATCGTTTACGGCCTCCTCTGAAATCCCCAGGCCGTTGTCCCTGACTGTCAACACGACACTGCCGGGATCGACCTCCAATCGGACGGTGACCCTTGTTGCCCCCGCGTGCCGGATGACGTTGGTCATCGCCTCCTGGAATATCCGGAATAGCGTGGTGGAAAGGTCCTTGTCCAGTGCCAGGTCTTTCGGCCTGGGAGTAAACCGGCACCTGATTCCGGTCTGGTTCTGAAAGTTTTCCAGGTGCCATTCGATTGCCGCAGTGATGCCAAGATCATCCAGTAATCTCGGACGCAGTTCGGTGGCTATCTTCTGGACGAGCAAGATGTTGCCTTCCACGAGTCTTTCGAGTTCCTTGAGCTTTCCGGAGAGGAATTTGTCCCCTTCCGGGGTCTTTTTGCCCAGCCAGGACAGGTTCATCTTGAGGGCCGAGAGCGACTGGCCCAGTTCGTCGTGGATCTCCCTGGAGATCCTGGAACGTTCTTCCTCCCTTACCCGCTGCAGGTGGGCCGACAGGTTGCGCAGTTCCTCCCTGGACTTCCGCAGTTCCTCCTCCATCCTCTTTCGATCCGAGATGTCGATGGCGGAGGCCATCCTGTAGGTCGTGCCCGGGATCATGCTCACCGTGACATAGGCATCCATGACATCGCCCCGTTTCGTGACCACTTTGCACTCGTAACTCATGGGGACGCCTCCCGGGTCCTTCCCGCGCCTGCGGTGGTAGTCGATCAAACGCTGGAGGTCGTCTTCATGGATGAGCCTCGTCCATTTTTCCCTTCCCTCGAGTTCCTCTCTCCGGTATCCGAACATACGTTCGAACTTTTCGTTGACCATGAGGATCGTCATCGAGTTGTCATAGACTCCGGTCGCCGTGCCCGTAGATTCGAAGACAGCCCGGTATTTCTCCTCGGCCCTTCGCAACTCCTCCTCGGCCCTCTTCCGGTCCGTGATGTCGATCGTGACGCTCGTGATGACTCCGTCCTTCAGGATCGAATGGATCAATCCATGTGCAGGGGTCCCGTCCCTCCTGACCATCTCGATCTCGAAGTTGTCGACCCGGCCATCCTTCTTGAGCCGCCGGATCCACTCCTTCCGCCGTTTCGGGTCCCTGTACCTCGGGATCGCCCCCTGCGCGATCATATCCTCGGCGGAATCGAACCCGGCCATCCGTACCATGGCGTCGTTTACGAAGAGGATCTTCCCGTCGATCGTCGACTGTATGACCCCGACGATCTCGTTTTCGACGAGGTCCCGGTATTTCGCCTCGCTCGCCGCCAATTCGGCCTGCGTTCGGCTTCTCTCGATCGCAGACCCGATGATGTTCGCTGCCGCCTTCAGTGCCTCCAACTCCGTGGGTGTCCATTCCCGCTCGCCCAGGCATGCGCTGAAACCGATGGATCCCCACCACGCGTCCTGGGCGAATATGGGCACGACGCAGACCGATTTGACACCGCCGCCGGCCAGTTCTCTTCGTTCGGCCTCGGGGAAGTCCCGCACGTGCCCGTGGATCGGCTCTCCGCCCCCCAGCGTCTCCACCCACCGGCCCCAGCCTTCCGCTCGAAGATCGAAATCCCGGAGGGCAGGATTGCCCTTCCGTGGGGGAATCCCCTCGCGCGCCCATTCGTACCGCTGGCTGGTCGTGACCGATCCTCCCTCTCCATCGCGGTTCTCTAAGAGGTAGGTCCGGCACACGTCGGCCGCCCGCCCGAGCCTTTCCATGACGCCCTGAATTGCCTCTTCCCAGGAGGGGGTTTGTATGAGGGCCTCGGCCGCGTGGCTCACCGCCTCGAGGATCGCGTCCCGCCGGAGGATCGCGTTCTCGCCCTCCTTCCGCGCGGTGATGTCCCTGCTGTGGATGGTCACTCCTACGATCTTTCCCTCGACCCTCCTTGCCGCGATCAGAGACTCGTAATAGAGCATCTTCCCGTCCGGCATCTGGTACTCGGTGTAGTAAGGGGCCGTCACCCCGGTCTTCAGGACCGACTTGAGGACCTTCTTGACATCGGCACGCCTCTCTTCGGGATAGTGGGACCAGACAGTGGTCCCCACGACGTCCTCCAACGCCACACCGGGTGCGGTATGGTTGATGAACCTGATGACGCCGTCCGGGTCCACAAGCAGGATATGATCGGGGGAATTCTCGGTCAGGGACCTCCACCGCGCCTCGGAATCTCGGAGGGAGGCCTCCGTCTCCTTTCGGTCCGTGACGTCCATAACGGTCCCGTAGATGAGGTCGCCGTCCAGCACGGCGCTCACCTCTACCAAGATGGTTTTCCCCTTCCGGGTGATCAACTCCAGCGTGTGCCCATCGACCTTTTTCTCATTCCCGAGCCGCCGCAGGAAGGCTTCCCGATCCTTCTTACGCTTGTAGTGGAGCGGTGCACCGGCGGATATCATCTCATCGGCCGACCTGTGCTCCATCATCCGGACGAGCGAGTCGTTCACGAAGAGGATCTCGCCCTCGAGGTTGGACTGGAAAATACCGAGCAGCGAGTTGTCGACCAGGTTCCGATACCGCTCTTCACTTCTTTTCAGGGCCTCCTCGGTCCGCCTGGTCCCCGTGACGTCCCGGATCGACCCAAAGACCCCTATGTACCGGCCGTCCTCCCCGAACCTTGGCGACGCGGAGATCCTGATCTCCTTTCGAGTTCCCTTGTTCGTCACTATCGGGAGATCGTAGAGCGACGATCGTCCCTTCTTCCGGATCTTCGTCTGGGCGAGGATCACGTTGAAGGCGGCCTTGTCCATGAACTCGCTAAGGTTCCTGCCGACCAGGTTTTCTATATCTTCGTCGAAGATCGCCGCGTAGGCGGGGTTACAGAAGATGATGTCTTCGTGCTCATCGACGATCCCGACGCCGTCCTGGATGTTGTGGAAGACCTCCTCGATCAGGAATGACTGCTCGTTTATAAGTTCTTCCGTCTTCTCCCGCTGGATGGCCGCCCCGATAGTGGTCGCCGCGATCTTGAGCGCATCTACCATGGCCGACGACCAGTTGCGGGCCGCCCGGCACTCGTCGAACCCGATGAATCCCCACCATGAACCTCCCACGAAAATTGGCACGGCGACGATCGAAACGATGTCCTGCGCGGAAAGGATTTCCCGCTCGGGCCCCGGGAAGTCCGCGACATTGCCAATTACGATTTCGTTGTCTTTCATGATATCGGCCCACCTCTTGAACCCCCCCCTCACCCAGGGCACGGACTGGAGGTCGGGGTCGTCCATCTGCGGCTCGATACCCGGAGCCGTCCACTCGTGCCGCTGGCTGGTGAGGAGTTCCCCCTTGTCCGATGTGTGGTTCTCGAAGATATAGACCCGGCTGACATCGGCGGCCTCACCGAGCATGGCGAGGACCTCGCCGATATGCTCTCTCCAGGAAGTCGTTGTCAGGTATATCCGGGCCGCTGTGCTGACGGCCTCGAGTATCCTGTCCCTGCGATGGAGGGCCTCTTCCGCGCGCTTTCGTTCCGTGATGTCGCGGATTGTGCCCTGGACGCCGGTGATCTTTCCCTCCCTGACTGCCGGGACGCTATTCACCTCGATCGGCAGGAGCGTCTTGTCTTTCTTGAGAAGGACCAATTCCCGGAGTTTCACGCTCTCTCCGGCCATGACCTTCCGGAATGAATCCATTGCCCTTGCGAGTTCGGAGGCAGGAAAGTAATCCTTGAAATGGGTGCCGATCACTTCCTCTGGGGGATAGCCGAGGATCTCTTCGGAGGCAGGCGAACAGTAGGTGATGACCCCGTCGGTGTTGCATTGGAAGGAGAGGTCGTTGCTCGCCTCGATCATCGCCCGGAATCTTTCCTGGATCTCCTCGATCACGTTCATCGAGTGTCGGCGTTCCATGGTACCCTTCTTGTCCTTAAAGACCCCTTGGATTTTCGCCAGCACGATGTTCATGTCGAGTGGCTTGGTGAGGAACGGCAGATAGCCCTTGCTCACGGAGCCGGATATGGAATCCTGTGTTGAATTCGCCGACATCAGGATAACTGTTGTCTCGGGAAAAATATCCGTAAACGTCGGTAAGAGCGCGACGCTGTCAATATCGGGAAGGTTACTGTCCAGGAGCACGACATCGAACAACCTTTTCCTCATGGCGTTCAACGCCTCCCTCCCCGTTACGGCTGTCTCCGTTTCATATCCCTTCTTGCGAAGTATCAGCGTCAGGTTATTGGTAACACCCTTGTTGTCGTCGACGACCAAAATTCGCCTTTTCGCGCTCACGGCGCCTCTCCTCTGCCATGGATCGGACCGATCCGTATGACAATCCATACAATATTTTACAGGATATCATATTGATAAATTTTTGTCAAGCCTTGAACTGAGGAGGGTTATTCAATCCCACCTTTAGTCAACTCTGCCACTGGATTTCTCGATCCTTGTTTTTTAGGCCTGATATTTTATTATCCTGCAATGGAAAACCGATGCTGTTTCGCCGGCAAGGGAACCCGTCATAAGGGATATCCATCTTCATCTTAACGGTGAGATAGCAGGCCTGCCACGATATAATTCGGGCAGCGTGCCGTATAGAAACGCGAAAACGTGTCGGTCGATGGATCGCCAGGATCCTCGGCAACTTCACCCGCAAGGTGATGGTCAGGCGCGAAGTAGACGAGACGCTCCTCAAGTTCGCGGTGAGCCTCGTCTATGTCGCGCTCCTCACCTTCGTGATACTCGCCGCGCTTTCGCAACTGGGCATCCAGACGACATCCTTCATAGCGGTCATAGGCGCTGCCGGCCTGGCGGTCGGCCTGGCGCTGCAGGGATCTCTCGCAAACTTCGCGGCGGGGGTCCTGATGATCGTTTTCAGGCCGTTCAGGGTGGGAGACTACATCGAGGGAGGTGGTGCGGCCGGTGTGGTGGAACAGATCTCCATCTTCACGACCCAGATCAAGACGCCCGACAACAAGATGGTCATCGTCCCCCCCGGCGTATTCTCAAGGCATAATAGTGTCCTCCGACCACCGCCGCTTCCTCGGGGAATGGGGGGGATGGCATCAATGGCCTCCTGCTATTTTGTTTCCTCCCAATGCCCTGTGCTCGTTCCGGGGTAGAAATGGGCGAGTATCTCCTTGTAACTCGAACCGCAGCGTGCCATGCCTATGGCTCCGGTCTGGCACATGCCGACCCCGTGACCGGTGCCGCGCCCCCTGGCTATGACTGAATCCACCAGGCCCTCGGCGTCCCGCTCGACCTCGAGGTCGAAAAGGGTGCTCCGTAGGAGGAGGCCGGGATCTTCCCCCCGCTTGAGGGCCCATCGGATCTTGTCGCCCTCGATCTCGTAATGCCCCTTCTCTGTGTCTACACCAAGGACCTCTGCGCGTCCCGACGGAGAACGGCGCAGTATCTTTATGTCGATCATGGGCCCGATCTCCCCGTTCGGCAGGCTCAATATGGTATCGAGATAGGCTGAAATGTTCCTTTCGAGTGCGCTCCCGCTCCATTTCTCCACCCAGGAGAAGTTCTCCGCCCAACTGCAGTACTCATCATGGACGGGGACGAGATAGGGCTCCGGCGGCTTGTCCCAGACGCGCTCGACGAACTCGGTCATCCCACCGCAATTCGCGTGGTAGTAAGCCTGTATCGGCTCTCCCAGGTATGTCAAGACCTGCCCCTCGGTTGAGCGAATAGCCCTGTCGATGAGTGTGTCTTCAGCATCGGCCCCGCCGTATACCTGGTCCTTCACGGAGGCCTCGAGGTCGTAACCATGCCCTGCGTACTGTCCCAGGCGCGAGAGGGTATAGGTTCGGGCAGCGACCGCCTGGGCCTTCACGGCCTCGATCTCGTTCTCCCCGAGCCGCCCTATCTCCGCCGGGACCACCCCCCTTAGGTAATCCTCTATGGATACAACGTTAACGGCAGTGAGAGACCCTGTTAATCCGTAATCGGGCTCCTTCTCTGAAGGCCGGATCTCCAGCGCGCCTCGATATGACCTTCCATTAACGAAGATTAACGGGTCTCCGGGCCCCGTGGAGAATGTGACCATGTCCAAGCCGGTCTCGAAGGCCCCGAGGTTCCTCCCCGTCATGGTGAGCCCGCCTGGGAAGGACTCGACATAGGTCTCCCCAGTGGTGGAAAAGGAGAGCGATTTTTCTCCCCCGGAGTAGCACCGGATGAAGCAGGTCCCGCCCTCTTGGGGGTGAACAAGTATACCCGTTGCTGTCTCGAGGATCTTGACCCGGACAATAGGTCTCTCTACCGCTGGGAAGGTGATCTCCTTGCGGTAGACCGGTCGGCCCGCGCATCCCAGCAGCACGAGGAGGATGATGAGAAAAAGAGGCCTGTTCATGGGATGGCTCACCATTGATGAGGAAAGAGAGAAAGGGGCATCCGACATCGTCTTACCAGGCGGCCATTTGAGGCCTGCTCATCTGGCATGTCGGATGTCCCCCCTTATTTAGGCGATCATCACCTTGAAGTACTCCCTCTTCATCCTGGCGATGTGAGAGATTGAGATTTCCTTGGGGCAGACCGCTTCGCACTCACGGTGGTTGGAACAGTCGCCGAAGCCCTCCTTATCCATCTGCTCGATCATCCTAAGGGCACGTCGCCTCCGTTCGGGATGGCCCTGGGGTAGCAGCGCGAGTTGGGATATCTTGGCCCCCACGAACAGCGAGGCAGACGCGTTCGGGCAGGCGGCGACGCAGGCGCCACAACCAATGCAAGCCGCGGCGTCCATCGCCTCATCGGCCTTCTCTTTCCTTATGAGGATGGCGTTGCCGTCCGGGGCTCCCCCGGCGTTTACCGAGGTGTAGCCCCCTGCGGTGATGATGCGATCGAAGGCGCTCCGATCCACTACGAGGTCCTTTACCACCGGGAAGGCCCTGGCGCGAAACGGCTCCACGGTGATCGTCTCCCCATCGTGAAAATGCCGCATGTACAGTTGGCAGGTGGCCGTCGCCCGTTCCGGCCCGTGCGGGATACCGTTTATCACGAGGCTGCACATCCCGCAGATCCCCTCCCTGCAATCGTTGTCGAATTCAATCACCTCTGAGCCCTCGAGGATCAGCCGCTCGTTCAGGACATCGAGCATCTCCAGGAATGACATGTCGGGATTGACGCCTTCCATGTCGTAGTCGACCAGTCTCCCGGCCTGGGCGCGTCCGGGCTGTCGCCAGATCTTGAGGTGAAGCCGCATCAGGTTGTCGTTCATTGTATTCACTCCTCTTCGGTGTCGGCTATTTGTAACTTCGCTGTGTCAACCGCACGTTCTCGAATACGAGCGGCTCCTTGTGCATCTCGGGGGCCTGGTCTTCACCCTTATACTCCCAGGCGGCGACGTAAGAGAAGTGCTCGTCGTCACGTTTTGCCTCGCCCTCCTCGGTCTGGTGCTCCTCGCGGAAGTGCGCGCCGCACGACTCTTCCCGATGGAGGGCGTCCCGGGCCACGAGTTCTCCCAGTTCGAGGAAGTCCGTCACCCGACCGGCGAATTCCAGGTCCTTGTTCAGGTTGGCCCCGTTTCCGGTCACCCTTGCGTTTTCCCGGAATTCTTCCCTTAGGGCGGATATCTCGTTGATAGCGCTCTCGAGCCCGGACTGGTTGCGCGCCATCCCCACCTTGTCCCACATGATCCTGCCGAGGTCGCGGTGGAACTCCTTTACCGTCTTCCGGCCGTTGATTTCCAGGAGTTGCTTCAACCGATCTTCCACCTCCCGCCTGGATGTCTCGAACTCGGGCCTGTCGGCCGTCACCGGCACCAGGTCGGTCGTGGAGAGGTAATGGCCGAGGGTGTAAGGGATGACGAAATAGCCGTCGGCCAGTCCCTGCATCAGGGCGCTGGCTCCCAGGCGGTTCGAACCGTGGTCGGAGAAGTTTGCCTCTCCAAGGACGTGGAGCCCGGGGATCGTACTCATCAGGTTGTAGTCGACCCACAGGCCCCCCATCACGTAGTGGGAGGCCGGGTAGATGCGCATCGGCGTCTTGTAAGGGTTCTCTGCGGTGATGCGCTCGTACATGTCGAAGAGGTTGCCGTAACGTTCCCGGATGAGGTCTTTCCCGAGACGGGCGATCGCGTCTGCGAAGTCGAGGTAGACCGCGAGGCCGGTCTCGCCGACTCCCCTGCCTTCATCGCAAACTGCCTTGGCGTTTCGAGAGGCCACGTCCCTCGGGACGAGGTTGCCGAAACTCGGGTATTTCCGCTCGAGGTAGTAGTCACGTTCATCCTCCGGAATCTCGCTGGGCGGTCTCTTATCGCCCTTCTTCTTTGGCACCCATACGCGGCCGTCGTTGCGCAGGCTCTCGCTCATCAAGGTCAACTTAGACTGGTGCGCCCCGGAGACCGGGATACATGTCGGGTGGATCTGCGTGTAGCATGGATTGGCGAAGTACGCCCCCTTCTTGTGGCAACGCCAGCCGGCAGTGCAGTTGGAGTTCATTGCGTTCGTGGAGAGGTAAAAGACGTTGGCGTAGCCGCCGGTTGCAAGGAGGACGGCGTGCCCTGCGTACGATTCGATACGGCCGGAGACAAGGTTGCGGGCCGTGATCCCCCTCGCCTTGCCGTCAACCAGGACAAGGTCGAGCATCTCCCGTCGCGGGAAGATCTTCACCTGTCCCCTGTCTACCTGGCGCATCAATGAGCCGTATGCCCCAAGGAGTAATTGTTGGCCGGTCTGTCCCCGGGCGTAAAAGGTCCTCGAGACCTGTGCCCCACCAAAGGACCTGGTCGCCAGTTGGCCTCCGTACTCGCGCGCGAAGGGCACCCCCTGGGCCACGCACTGGTCGATGATATTGTTGCTGACCTGGGCGAGACGGTAGACGTTGGCCTCGCGGGACCTGTAGTCGCCCCCCTTGATCGTGTCATAGAAGAGTCGCCAGATGCTGTCGCCGTCGTTTGGGTAGTTCTTCGCCGCGTTGATCCCCCCCTGGGCCGCTATGCTGTGCGCCCTACGCGGGGAGTCCTGTATGCAGAAACTCAACACGTTGTAACCGAGTTCGGCGAGGGACGCGGCGGCGGATGCACCCGACAGTCCCGTGCCCACGACTATGATATCGTATTTCCGCTTGTTGGCCGGGTTGACCAGTTTGCTGTCGAAGCGGTGCTTGTCCCACTTCTCCGCCAGTGGTCCGGATGGAACTTTGGAATCCAGCATCATTGCACACCTCCCGAATAATATACCCACAGCGGTATCGCAAGGAATCCGACCGCAATAACAATGGCGAACAGGTAGCCGAAGGCGAAGATGACCGGGTTGTACTTCGGATGGTTCAGGCCCAGGGACTGAAACGCGCTCCAGAACCCATGCCTCAGGTGGAACCCGATGAGGATCATCAGGACCTCGTACCAGAGGACGTATCCCCCCCTGGAAAAGACCTCGACGACCAGCCGGTACATGTCGCGCACCTCCCGGCCGTGGTATGTTACGCTGTAATGAGGCCCGTACTTGAAGGTTATCAGGTGCAGGACCAGGAAGATGAAAATGAGCAGGCCCGTGTAGATCATAGTCTTGGAGAAGATGGTCTGCCGGCTCACTCTTCCCGCGCTCTTCAGTACGGTGTACGGTTCCGGGCGCGCCCGCAATTTGCTGAACCAGACGGTCACGGCGCTTATGATGTGTACCAGGAAGACTGCCAGGAGCAGGATCTCTAGGAAATACAGGATCCCGCCAAGGCTCGTAAGCCGGTAGACATATAAGTTATAGGTCTCCGGCCCGCTGAACAGGAGGTAGTTTTCGATGAGGTGCACCAGTATGAAGGCGCTGAGCAGCAATCCCGTCAGACCGTTCAGTATCTTTCTGCCCACCGAAGACCAGATCACGGCAGTAAACGTTTGCATGAGTCAGGCTCCGTTATTGATGGTTCGGTTGAATGACTGTGACTTCATGCCGCGGCCCGGCGAGGTGAGCCTGGGTGGCGGCGGAAACAGGAGTAGGTTTTCTCGAAGAGGGGATCAACTGCTGTCCCAGACCGAGACCGTACGAAGGATGTATAATGCCGGGATGAACATCTTCAAGGTTATATTCTCATCGGGGTCAACCGTGGGAAAAAGTAAGACGAGATGGGAGAAAAATCAAGGGGCGTTTTCGTTATAGCGTCGATTCGATGGAAAATGGTGATGGACCCTTATATATTTATACTGTATTGCGCCCCGGCGGCTGGGTGGAGAGGTGGGAATCTTCCAGATTTACGTGCGGGTGGAGGGCCTCATGGACGGAATCTTTGCTGTTACTCATTGCCTGGGATTTCTGCCGGTATGAATATGAAAAGAGGGTTCAGGTCGCGTCCCCCCATAGAGAGGATGCAGTGGCTGGACGAGAGACTCCGGAGCGGAGGTTACCCCACTGCGGCCGGCTTCGTGTCTCAATTCGAGGTCAGCCGCAGGACCTTTTACCGTGACATCGAGTACATGCGCCTGATGCTCGGCGCGCCGATAGCTTACGATCTGCGTAGACGGGGCTACTATTACGAGGACAAGACCTTCAACCTGGCGGCGGTACAACTCACCGAGGGAGAACTGGTAGCGCTGCTGGTAGCGGAACACGTATTGAGACAGTATAGAGGCACTCCATACGGAGGCGACCTCGAGAGGGCGTTCGGTAAGATATGCCGCTCCTTGAGCGACATGGTCACGGTAGATTTCCGATGCTACGAAAAGTCGATAACGTTCGATCCCGGGCCACTGCGTTCACCCGATATCGGGGTCTTCAACGTCGTCAGCGACGCACTCAGGAACAGGAAGGAGTTGCAAATAAGGTACCATACACAGAGCCGTGACCAGGACTCTGTCCGCCGGATAGATCCCTACCACCTCCACAACTACAGGGGCGATTGGTACCTCGTGGCCTTCTGCCACCTCCGCGGGGAGGTTAGGGACTTCCTCCTGGCCAGGATCCTCGAGGCGGCTCCCACTGGTCGCTTCTTCGAGGTCTTCCCCGACTTCGACGCGCGGGAGTACATCAGCCGGGGTTTCGGTATCGAGAAGGGCGAAAGGCCCCTTAATATCGCTATCCGGTTTGATTCATACCAGGCAAGGTGGATCCGCGAGCGCCTGTGGCACCCCACGCAAAGGGTAGAGGAGCACCAAGACGGATCCATTACCTTGCACCTCAGGACAACCGGGCTGGGAGAGATTGCCAGGTGGGTCATGTCCTACGGCAGGCACGCAGTAGTCCTAAGGCCTTCACGTCTTCGCCGAATGGTGATCGGCGAGTTGAAAGAGGGGATCGAAAACTACGGCTTGGATGAAGGATAGAAAAAAAATTTAAGACACTGACAGTTTATGTCAGGGGGGGTATGATATATTTGGTATCTGACCTGGTGAATCGGGTTGTAGAAGTCGATGAGAAAGGGAGGATACCATGCCCATGGTCGATATACTGTTTTCCCTCGCGGGAAAAGAAATCCCCCTCGATCACGGATACGAGTTGTTCGATGCCCTGTCCAACCTGGTCCCTTCTATCTGTGACGATCCCTCAATCGGAATTCATCCGATCACCGGAAGGCCGCTGCGCAGGGGATTGGTGGCGCTCACGGAGTATTCCAGGCTGGCCGTACGCATCGACGCCGATAAGGTCGCAATGGTGATGTGCCTCTCCGGCAGTGAGGTCTGCCTGGAGGGGCACAGGGTGATGATAGGCGAGCCTGAGACGAGACCTCTTGTCCCGGGAGCGCGCCTGTACAGCCGATTGGTCGTTATCAAGGGGCTCACGAGTTGGAAGGGGTTCCTTGCGGGAGTACGGCGTAATCTGT
Organism: uncultured Gemmatimonadota bacterium; assembly: GCA_964573995.1. GTDB lineage: Bacteria > Gemmatimonadota > CAZMKB01 > CAZMKB01 > CAZNLH01 > CAZNLH01. Next base: position 3,333 of record CAZNLH010000040.1, on the reverse strand, counting down.
CCGATATGGAGATATGGGGTCTTCCTTACCTTGTTGAGCGGCGGAGTACCTACCGGGGAGGTAGCGCGGGAAGTAGCGAAACGGCCTGTCCTTACCAGTGTTGCACGATCAAGGTAGGCGATACGGAGGCCAGGGGTTTCGCGGTCGGAGTTGAGGCCCTTTCCTCCGATGAGTCGATCCGGCTGCAGGAAGGTGGTATGGGTGAGCACCGTAAGATGGGTTGCGGTGTATTCGTGCCCTGCCCGCCATTGTACAGCCACCTCGACGGCATCGGGATATAACCGGCCTTGCGGTGATATCCCGCTGGCGACCCATTATCAATAACAGGAGTTGGGCGGGCCTTCTCCCGGGGTCCGCCTACCTCGCCAGCAGCATCTTCCTGACGGATGAGAAGCCCCCGGCCTCTATCCGGCAGAAATAGCCGCCCGACGCCGCCGGCAGTCCTTCGTCGTCCAGGCCGTTCCACCTTACCGTGTACTGGCCCGCTGGTTGTCGGCAATCCACGAGGTTGCGTACGAGCCGACCGCGCATATCGTAGATCGAGATGCTTACGTGGCGCCCCGCCGCCGCATCTGGGACAGTATACCGCACGGATGTGCCCGGATTAAAGGGGTTGGGAAAATTCTGACCCATCCCTATGGCCCGTGGTGTCCTTTCCCTGCGGCCCTTGATCTCGATCCCGGCCGTGGGCTCTCTATAGATACCCCCGTCCGCGGAGGTCCCGGCCAGGATGTCTCCCTGGCTCGTCCGCAGGAGGCAAAGTACCTCGCGCGCCCCCCGGAGGATCCCCGCACTCTCCCAGGTAACGCCCCCGTCGGTGGATCTCTGGACTATGCTGTCGGGGCCGGGGTGATAGCCAATGAGGAGCGATCCGCCTGTCTCCTCCACCATATCATAGATCAGGGCCGCCTCTACCGGGCCGGTGAAGATCGAGGCCGTGGTATCCCAGGTGGCACCGTTGTCGGTCGAATGGACGAGCATCCCCTGGGGTCCGTGTGCCCAGCCGCCGGCCCATATTGTGCCCCCCGAAGTCCGCCGGAAGAAGTACGTGTTGCTGATGGTGACGTGCTGGTCGTCGTACGGGAGGTTGATCTCGGTCCAACTCGAGCCGTTGTTCGATGAGACGAAGATGCGGTCTCCCGAGACCCGCCCGCCGGCGAAAATGGCGCCGCCGTCGCCCTCCATGAGGGTGAATATACCACCCTTCACGTCGGGGACCAGGCCGGTCCTGATCCACGTGCTGCCCGCGTCGTCCGAGCGGTATATCCTGCCCCATCCCATGGAGTCGGGCGAAGTACCGGCAAGGAGGGATCCCTCGGAGGATTCCAGCAATGCGCGGACGGCCGTTGCGTTGGGCATCTCCCCGGTTGGGAGCCATGTGTCTCCCCTGTCCGTGCTGCGGAAGACGTCTCCGTGGGGATAAGTCCCAGCGTAGAGCGATCCGTCCGAGGTCTCGAGGAGGGAGTAAACCTGGATGGCCCCAGGCAGGTCGGAGGTATTCTCCCATGTCTCGCCGGAATCCGTGCTCCTGAATACGTCTCCACCTGGAGCAGTCCCGGCGTACAGCGTGCCGTCACGATCCTCTGCAAGGCATAGAACGTTCAGGGCGCCCTCAAGGGTGGCGATCCGGGCCCATTCGTTCGGTCCCGGCCGGCCCTCCACTCCTTGCCACTGAGCGAGGGAATCGGGCTCGACCATCCAAATATCCTCTTCCCCGAACCCTCCCTCGGAAACTCCGGATCCGAGGTAGAGCCGTCCATCAGGCATTGGGAAGGAAGAGCAGAGGGGATGGTCCGAGTTGACAGGAGCGCCGACGATCTCCGGAGGCCCCCATCCCGTCCCGGTCCAGCGGGAGACGTACAGGTCGGCGTCGCCGTATTTCCAGACATCTCGGGGACCGCCGAAATCGGTAAAATAGAGGGTGCTTCCGTCGGGGGTCAACGCTGGATGAGTTTCGCTCTTTACAGTATTGACGGCTGGACCCAGGTTGGCCAGCGAATCCCACGCCGTTCCGTTGCGGCGTACTACCCAAAGGTCGTAACTGCCGTGTCCCTCATGCCGGTTCGAGGCGAAATACAGCCTCCGTCCGTCCGCGGTGAGAAACGGTGCGCGATCGGAAGCGAAAGGATCGTTGACTGGGGAGGGAAGGATCTCCGCCGGCGTCCATTCATGGCCGTCATACGTCGATGTCCAGATGTCATTGCCCCGGGTGAAGTAGATGTTCCCGCCGTCCGGCGATATGCAGGCGTAACTGGCGGGGTTGACGTTGGGCCCGAGGTTGGTGACGGAATCCCACGCCGCGCCGTTCCACCTCGCGACATATACATTGAATCCCGTCCCCACGTGCTCTTGGCTGTAAGGTGGCCCGTTGTTGTCTGCGGAGATGAAATAGATTTGGTGCCCGTTTGCCGTCAACGAGGGCTTGCAGTCCGAGTTGTAACCGCTCACGCCTACGACGCTCCTGGGGAAGGTATAGCCGGAGAGGGAATCGATCTCGATGGGGCGAATGAATCCCAGCGGAGATTCGCCCGGGCGGTCCTTCCCGCAGGCGCGAGCGGAGCATGGGCAGAGGAGGCCCAACAGGATGAAGATTTCCATGGATATCCCGACGATATGGCCCCCGTGTACGCGGGGTTTAAGGGGGGAGGGGATGTCTTTGCGCATGAGAGTCCTCCTTGATCGTTACATTCTCCAATCTACATACGAGATTACCAGTATAGAGAGGATATGTCAAGGTGCGGGCATTTCCAGCAATGCCGCGTCATTCCACCCTGTCAGCGTTCTTACGTGCAATGTTCCTGCCCAGGTGGACTGCAGGGGCGATCGAGTTACGTGTGCCTCAAAGGGATGACTCCACTCCATGCGTTTGCCCATCCATAGAGGACTTGTTAAATTAATCAGGGAGTGCTCTCGCGAAAAGGTGCGTGCAGGGAGAGAGGGGAAGGATTTTGGGGGATGCCATGCGAGGGGGATAATGATCATGTCCAGCGAAGGAGAGAATAAAAGGGACCCGGACGAGGTCCTCCGCGAATGCAGGGTCACCTACATGCTCTCGCCGGGGCCTGGAGGGCAGAGGAGGGATCGCAAGCGGACGGCCGTGCGCCTCCATCACAATCCTACCGGGATAGTGGTGATGTCCAGGAGATACCGATACCGTTCAATGAACCTGAGGGCGGCAATCGAGAGGTTGATGGAGAGGCTGGAAGAGCGTTCGAGGCGGCAGAGGCCCCGCATCCCGACGCGGGTGCCAAGGGCGGTCAAGGAGAGGGTACTGAAAGAGAAGAAGTTGAGGTCGGCCAAGAAAAGGCTGCGAAAGAAAGTGAATGGATTTTA
>CAZNLH010000039.1:16394-17670 GCA_964573995.1 uncultured Gemmatimonadota bacterium | reverse complement strand
GGGGGCATTGACTTCGCTCCGTGAAATTACCATGGTTAGATGTTGTCAACGATCCCCTTAGTCTTTCAATCCAAAGGAGGTAGAACCAATGGTACGGATCGGTCAGGAGGTCCAGGACTTCGAAGTGGATGCCTATCAGGGCGATAACTTTGTAAAAATAAGACTGAGCGATTACCGCGGGAAATGGGTGGCGATGATCTTCTACCCCGCCGACTTCACCTTCGTCTGCCCGACAGAATTGCAGGAGGCCGCGGGTCTCTACGCGGAATTCAAGAACGAGGGGGCCGAGATCCTGAGCGTCAGCACGGACACCCACTTCGTACACAAGGCATGGCACGATACATCATCGGCGATCCAGAAGGTAGAGTTCCCCATGCTGGCGGATCCCACGGGGAAGTTGTGCCGCGAGTTCGGGACATATATCGAGGAAGAGGGGCTCTCCCTGAGGGGAAGTTTCATAATCGATCCCGACGGCATCCTGCAGGCCTTCGAGATCAACAACAACAGCGTCGGCCGGAGCGCCCGCGAACTCCTGCGCAAGTTGCAGGCGGCCAAGTACGTCAGGGAGCACGGCGGAGAGGTCTGCCCCGCGAGTTGGGAACCCGGCAAGGAGACCCTCAAGCCGGGCATGGACCTGATCGGGAAGATTTGATCGGTATCCGCAACCCGAGCGAAGACATGAATCACCCAAGGGGGGAGAGTTCAGCCGGAACTCCCCCCTTTTCACCTTACCAGAAGCATCTTGCGCGAGATAGTTCGTCCCGGTGCTTCGAGCCTGTACAGGTAACTACCCGATGGCTGTGGCATCCCCTCATCGTCCCGACCGTCCCAAGTGACCTCGTGAACCCCCGGAGCGAACTCATCGCTTGCGAGCGTCCGTATCCTCTCTCCCCTCAGGTTATAGACAAGCAAGCGGACCCTGCCTCCCATCGACATCGTGAAATGAATCACAGTCGATGGATTGAAGGGATTCGGGGAATTCTGGCCAAGATCAACGCCCCCCGCCGATACCGGCTCCCGCTGCCCCTCCACACGTACAGGAGGCGGCAGGGTAACGCTGAACATCGACCTCCCGTATGTCGACGCGACCAGGGTACGCGTTGGGCCATGGAGCGTCAGGTCGGTCACCGGGACGACGGGCAGCCCTTCATTGAGATCTTCCCAGGCCTGTCCGCCATCGGTCGAACGGAAGACGCCGACATCGGTCCCAACGTACAGGAAATCCCTCGAACCTGGATCGATAATGATATCGTTGACCGGGGCCTCCGGCAGACCG
>CAZNLH010000039.1:14665-16294 GCA_964573995.1 uncultured Gemmatimonadota bacterium | reverse complement strand
CCGTTGGACGTCCGGTAGAGCCGGTACGTCCCGTAATAGAGCGTGTTGTGGTCGGTTGGATCCATCACTACCGGCGTCGACCAGTTACGTCGATCGGATGAATTCACTCCGCTCAGCGCGCCGCCGAAATAGAGCCCGCCGTTCGTGGATTTCCCGAGTCCGCCATACTGGTACTCTGCGTAGATAATGTTGTCGTTCACGGGGTCGACGATGACGTAAAAACCATCGCCACCGTATATCAACTCCCAGTCATCCGAGGAGCCCGTCCACGTCCTGAGCGTCCCGTTGTCCTGCGCCCCGCCGTAAAGCCTCTCCGGGTGCAGATAATCGATCTCTCCGGTATAGAACTGGGTGATCGGCAGGTCGGGGGACTTGCTCCATGTGGCACCGCCGTTGGTCGAGGTGTAAACCCCTCCGTCGTTTCCCTCGACGACCCGGTTCGGGTCCGCCTGGTCGATCGCCATGGCGTGGTGGTCGACGTGGTTTGAAAATGCGGTCTCGAACCAGGAATCTCCCCCATCGGTCGTTTCGTAGAGGCCTATCCCGTGGGCGAACAGGTGGTCAGCATCGGTCGGATCGGGAGTTAGCACGCCGAACCACCAACCGTACGAACTGTAAAAATCGCTCGAATAGAGCGCCGAGTCGTTGACGCGCACCCAGTTCATGCCAGCATCCGTGCTCTTGTATAGGCCCCTGAAGTAACCGACATCATCGGCGTACACGGCATAGACCGTCGCTGGATCAGCCGGGGATAGAGCCAGACCGATCCGCCCTATATCCGGCCCTGACGGCAGTCCTCCCCCAAGCCTCACCCAGTGATCTCCTCCGTCGGTGGTTCGATATACCCCGCTGGTCGGCCCACCGTATCGCCGCGAACCGGGACGCCTGATCCTCTCCCAGGTCGCCGAGTACAGGACGTCCGTGTCGGCGGGATCCTGGACTATATCGATCGCCCCCGTCGAATCGCTCACGAAGAGAACCTGCTCCCACATCGCACCGCCGTCCGTACTGCGGTAAACGCCCCGGTCCGGGTTCGTGCTGAAGAGGGTCCCCACAGCGGCCACGTAGACACGGTTCGAATTTTGTGGATCGACGACTATACGGCCGATGTATCTCGTCTCCTCGAGCCCCACGGCCATCCATGTGTTGCCGCCGTCCGTCGTCTTGTAGACACCCAGCCCGCCGTACGTGACACTTCCACCTCCACAGTTCGCCTCACCTGTCCCGGCGTAAACGACATCGGGATCCCGGGGATCGACGGCCAGTGCGCCTATGGAGAGGGTCGGCTGCTCATCGAATAGTGGAACCCAGGTCTGTCCTCGATCGGTCGACTTGAGGACGCCACCGCTTGCGGCCCCCGCGTACACGACGCCCGGGTCGGCGGGATCGAGCGCGAGCGCGGTGATCCGGCCCCCGATGTTTGTAGGGCCTGCCTGGACCCAGGTAACGCCTCCAGGCCGCCCACGGACACCACGCATGGCCAGCGCCTGCCTTACGGCATCACGATAGGCCTGCAGGTTTACCTCCCCGTAAGGGTAGGCACGCTGTGCGAAGAACCAGTCACTCGGCCGCCCCCCCACATCCTCCCGTTCTCCCTCGGCCATTCCAGGGTCCCAGCCCCTCGAAGGC
>CAZNLH010000039.1:0-14565 GCA_964573995.1 uncultured Gemmatimonadota bacterium | reverse complement strand
CGCTCATCGCTTGTCCTTACTCATACGCCGGTATCCCGGTGATGTGCTCGCCCAGGATCAGGATGTGGACGTCGTGGGCCCCCTCGTAAGTATAAACCGATTCCAGGTTGCACATGTGGCGCATCACGGGATACTCGTTCACTATTCCCGCCGCCCCGAGGATGTCCCTGGCCTTCCGCGCCGACTCGAGCGCCACCAGTACGTTGTTCCTCTTGGCCATCGAGACCTGGACATAGTTCGACTTTCCCTGGTCCTTGAGCCTGCCGAGTTGCAGGCACAGGAGTTGCCCCTTGGTGATCTCGTCAAGCATCCAGACGAGTTTCCCCTGGACCATCTGGTGAGATGCGATAGGTCTTCCGGCGAACTGGATGCGCTGTAGGGCGTAGTCGCGTGCCGTCTGGTAACAGTCCATGGCGGCACCGAGCGCCCCCCAGGCGATCCCGTATCGTGCCTGTGTCAGGCACATCAGCGGCGACGCCAGCCCACGGGTGCCCGGGAGACGGTTCTCAGCCGGGACGAAGCAGTCCTGGAGGACTATCTCCCCCGTGTCGGACGCCCTCAGGGAATGCTTTCCACGGATCTCCCTCGCGGAATACCCATCCCTCTCCTTCTCCACGAGGAAGCCGTTCACCACTCCGTCGAGTTTGGCCCAGATGACGGCAACGTCCGCAATCGATCCGTTCGTGATCCACATCTTGGAACCGTTCAGGACGTAACCGTCACCCCTCTTCTCGGCCCTGGTGAGCATGCCTCCAGGGTTGGAGCCGAAGTCGGGTTCGGTCAGACCGAAGGCCCCGATCGCCTCCCCCCTCGCCAGCCGTGGCAACCACCTCTCTTTCTGCTCATCGCTGCCGAAGGTGTATATCGGGTACATGACCAGTGCGCCCTGGACGGAGGCGAAACTCCGCAGGCCGCTGTCACCGCGCTCGAGTTCCTGCATGATGAGGCCGTAGGCCACGTTGTTGAGCCCCGCGCACTCGTATCCCTCGAGGTTCGCCCCGAGGAGGCCCATCTCCGCCATCTTAGGGATCAACTCCACGGGAAACCGTCCCTCCATGTAACAATCCTCTATGATCGGCACCACCTCCTTCTCCACGAACCCCCGCACCGTATCGCGGACCATGCGCTCCTCGTCGCTGAGGAGTTCCTCGACCTGCATGAAATCTACACCCCTGAACGGACTCATCTGATCACGACCCTCCTGTAATCAACCGAGATGAATTATTGAACCTCACACTGATAAGATATCCATAAGCGCGAATATCTCAAGACCCTTGATGTATCATTCGGGCACACGCCGCAAGATTCTGGACATGAAAAGATGGAAATGAGAGACATGTCACCTCGAATGACAGGCCCATAAAAGTGCCTTCTTGACTCTCCACGCATCGTCCCTTAAAATAATGAGGGTAAACCGCGAAAGGGACAAAGACGTGGCCAAACGGTTCTCCATCTTAGCCTGTATCCTCTCGATCTACTCCGGCCTGCCTGTTATCAACGCCATGGAGACAAAGAGGGTCTCATCGGTCAATGAAGGGATCGGATTTCTACCAAGACGTGTGTGAAAAGAACCCACACTTCAGCCTTTTCGGGGACATGCTAAAATGAATCCCTACCACACGGTTTTCTAACGCCCTCAACTCGACAAGGAGACTCAACCAAAGTCACAGGACGGCCGGGGGATGGATGATCAGATGAGACAAAGGAATATCGTGCCGACGGTGATCGTTCAATTGATCACCTTGCTCTTCCTCCACGGTACCCTGCTCGGGGCCGGCGTTACGGGGGAGTGGGTGGCCAGGAAGATGTCCGACCGCGATACGGGCAAGGATTCCCGGGTTGAAATGGACATGAGCCTGGTCGATTCGAGGGGAAGGACCACGAAACGGGACCTCTTCATGGTACAGAAGGATTACAACGGCAACAAGAAGATGCTGCTCCGCTTCACGAAACCGGCCGACATCAGGGGAACGTCGTTCCTCGTATGGGAGCACGAGGACAAGGATGACGAGCGCTTCCTGTACCTCCCCGCGCTCGGCAGGACGCGCAGGATCACCTCCGCCGAGAAGACGGACAGTTTCGCCGGCACCGATTTCACATACGAGGACATCTCGGGCAGGGAGGTGGAAGACTTCACCTACAGGCTTCTCGGCGACAGCACAGTCGCCACCGGGGAGTCTTGTTACGTGCTCGAGTCGACACCCAGGTCGAAGGACTTCGATTACGCGAAGACCGTCGCCCTCGTCGACAAGGAGAGTTTCCTCCCACTCCGCGTGGATTACTACAACAAGGGCGGCATTGTCTTCAAGCGGTTCGTTCTCGAGGAGAAGAAGAAGGTCGACGGCATCTGGACAATGATGGAGATGACCATGGAAGACCTGGACAACCGGCACAAGACCCACATCTCCGTCACAAGGGTGCAATACAACAGGGGTATCGAAGACAGGCTTTTCACCCGCAGAGAACTGGAGAGGGAGACGGAGTAGTGAGGACGTCAGCCATCCTCCTCTACAGGGCTCGCTTCTTCCTCGTCGCCCTCCTCATCGCCTTTACCGCCTTCCTATCCTTCCACATGGAAGGCCTCGAACTAAACAACACCCTCGCGGCCTGGTTTCCCGGGGACGACCCTGACTACCGCACCTACAAGGAATTCCAGGGCGACTTCTCCGGGAACAGGAACCTCATCATTGCGATAGAGGCGGATGATGTGTTCGCCCCCGGGGTACTCGATTACATCAAGGAGAGGACCGACGCCATAGAAGAGGTCGATTACGTGAGGCGCGTATACAGCCTCTCAACTGCGAGCAGGGTCTACGGGAGTGAGGGGGGCATCGAGGTCAAATCCCTGCTGAAGGGCATGAACGAGGGGAAACTCCCGGAGATCAGGGATTACGCCCTGAAAAACGAGATATTCCGCGACGACCTGGTCTCCTCGGACGGAACGCTCACAACGATCCTTGTCGTCTTCGACGAAGAGAAGGCCGATCCCGAGCGCGCCCGCCTGCTTGCCCGGATCCGTGAGATCATGGACGAGGGACGCCCAGACGACATCCAGGTCTACTTCAGCGGCAGCATGGAGATCAGCAAGGAATACGATCGCTTCACCATGCAAAACCAGCGCGATTTCACACCCCCCCTCATCGCCCTGATAATAATCGTTATGCTCCTCTTGTTTCGTTCCGTATCAAAACTCCTGATAGTGATCTTCGTGATAGGTGTTAGCCTGATCTGGACGGTCGGCATTTACTCGTTGATGGGATACTCCTTCAACGTCATTTCGGGGATGCTGATCCCGCTCATCGTGATCCTCTCCATCTCCGATTCCATACACATCCTCGAATACAACGACGAGTTGACGCGCTCGGTGACCGACAGGGGAGAGAGGTATATCGCCACGCTCTCCTACATCACCGCCCCCTGCTTCGCAACGAGCATGACGACCGCCCTCGGGCTCCTTTCCCTCGTAACAAGCCGCGTGCCCGCGGTAAAGTCCTTCGGGCTCGGGGCCTCACTCGGGATAATGTCGGCGTTCGTCATATCGATCGTCTTCGTTCCCTTCTTCCTGTCCGTAGCGCCCTCGAGCAAGAGACGTGCAAGGAGGTCGGTATGGCTTGGCCCCCTGATGGTCCTGCACCGATTCAACCATCGACACGCCCGACCGTTGTTCATTGGGATGTCGGTCCTGATCTTACTGTCCATCAACGGCATCACGCGACTCGAAGTCAACACGAACCAGATGGACTTCTTCAAGAAGGACAGTGAAATCCACCAATCGGCACAACTCATCGACTCCAGGCTATCGGGCATCTTCTCCGTGGAACTATACCTCAAGGGGGACGAAGGCTCGATGAAAGACCCCACGGTACTGCGGGCGATGGAGCGCTTTCGGGATACGGTGATGAAGGATGACCACGTGAAGAAGGTCCTCTCGCTCGCGGACCAGGTGAAGATGATCAACCGTGAACTCCACGGCGGCGACCAGTCGGAGTACAGGATCCCGGACAGCCGGAACCTCGTAGCCCAGGAACTCTTCCTCCTCTCACTCTCCAGGAAGGGGAGAGAGGACCTCTACAACATCGTCACCTCGGACTACTCGCACTCGAGGGTCTCGATCAAGATGACGGCCATGAGTTCCGACAACCTCGTGGAGGTCTGCCGCCACTTTTCCGAAGAGGCCGAGAAGGTCTTTGCGGGGACCGGCGTGACCCCCACCCTCACGGGCTCCGGCAGGCTGTTCAGCAACCTCGATAAGTACTTGGTGGAGAGCCAGATACGCAGTTTCGCGGTGGCCTTCGCGACCGTCATCCTGTTCATGTTCATATTCTTCCATTCATGGAAATACGGGGCCCTGAGCATCCTCCCCAACCTCTTCCCGATCCTCCTCGTCCTCGGTATCATGGGATGGACGGGGATCACGCTGAACGTGGCGACCGTCACCGTATCGAGCGTCGCGCTGGGCATCGCCGTCGACGACACGATCCACTTCATCTCACGCTTCAAGAAGGAACGCAGGGGTGGAGGCGTCGGGCGCATAAAGTCGATCGAGAATGCCACCCTCCATACAGGCCGGGCAATTGTATCCACTTCCCTGATAAACATCCTTGGATTCAGCATACTGGTAATATCCGATTTCGTGCCCACGGTCTACTTCGGCTCCCTGGTCGCGCTCACGATGGCCCTGGCCCTTCTCGGCGACCTCGTGTACCTCCCCACGAGCATTATTGCCCTCCAGGGAAAGAGGGGCCCGGAAGGCGCAGCGACCGGGCGATGAGCCGGGGGCGGAGGGCGATATAGAGAGACAGGTATCTCTATGAAAGGATCGTGAAAAAGATGCGCTTCATTCATAGGAGAGGTATCTTCAAGGCGGCGGTTCTCCTGCTTCTCGCCCGGGCGCCGTTCACGAAGGCCGGCCCATGCCTGGCCGAACCGTCGCTGCACGGTGAAGGGATCGATATCGCCTCTTACTTCCCGGAAAAGGGGATGTTCGAAGAGCGCGGGAGGCTATTCGTCAAATTGACATCCTCGCCCGCACCGTGGTTATATCTTCACGCGTCCGCTTACGCCGAGTTCCTGTTGCGAAGCCGGGCCGGAGAGGGACGTGCAGGTAACCTCCGCATGCATGAAACATACGTGGGGTTGAGGGGAGGACGCTTCGACATCAGGGCTGGCTATCTCAACACCGTCTGGGGGGTACTCGACGAGATCCAGCCGAACGACGTCGTCAACCCGATAGATGTCTCCCGCTTCTTCTTCGAGGGACGAAATGAGGCAAGGCTGCCTATACCACTCGTCTCCGCCCGCCTGTACCTTCCGGCGGACCTTCGCGTGGAATTCGTCGGGATACCCTTCTTCGAGAAGGGAGTCTTCGATCAACTCGACGAGGCCACCTCCCCGTTCAACATCGCCTCGGACCAGATTCCCCCGGGATTCGGGGTCAAGGAGGAACTCCCCGCAAGGACTTGGCGGAACGTCGAGTACGGAGGCCGGATCTCGGGGACTCTCCGGCAGATCGATTTCGACCTCTACACCTTCCGCGGCCGGAAGGACTTTCCTGCATACGCCTTCCCCTACCTTGCCATCCCACTGCCGACCTATTTGGCCGCCTATTTTCCGTCCTTCACCTTACTCGGGGCGGACATTGAGACGACTCTCCGGCGCTGGGGCCTCCGCAGCGAAGGGGCCGTCACCCTTGACGACGCCTTCCAGCACCCAGCCGGGTTCGGGGTCGTTAGGGGAAGGAGCATCCAGGTGGGAGTCGGCGCCGACAGGCCCATCGGCCGCCATACCTTGAACCTGGACGCGGTATACCTGAGACGAATCGCCGACGGGGATTTCGTGGAAAGCCCCGAGGAACTGAGCCTTGTAATGGGGCTCGAACTCACCTCGAGGTACGAACTCAAGAAGGGGCACGTCTTCATCGTCTACGACCCGATAGACGGGACCCTCTTCCTCAGGGCGAAGGGTGGTATCAACTTGTTTCACAACTTCTGGCTGGATATATCGAGCGGGACATTCCTCGGCTCCGGCAATGGCCTGGTAGGCCGCTTCGAGGACGATGACTTCCTCCTTCTCAGCGGGACCTATTCCTTTTGACCTGCCGCCGCGGAACGGTCATTTCCAGACACCGCGGTCACCGTCAGCGTGAATCTCCCGCGGTCGAACAGGTCCCTCGGCGGAATCCAGTAGGCGACAACACAGTCGACGGCCTCGCAGGGTCCCAGGTCGACCACCTGGGGGCCGTATATGGGATTCCCGGCGAAGGAGGAGCCGCAGGGGAGGAATACACGGCCCAGCACCGTGGCCTGCGTGTACGATCCCGTGTTGTTGATCGGCGTCATGCGGTACACGAGGCTGTCCCCTGGGGCTACCTCCCTTCTCTTGGGGAGGACGTTGATCGATACATCCTCGTTGATCGCGACCAGGTTCGTAAAGACGTAGTTCTCCCGGTCCCAGTTTGAAACAGCGAGGTCGAGCCCCCCGTCGTGGTCCATGTCACCGAGAGCACACCTGCCCGGGCAGTCGTCGGTGAGGCGCAAAAGACGACCGCGGGCCTTCGGCCTCGACGATTTTACCCGTGAAGAATCGATTATGACAAGGAATTCAGAAAATATTAAGTTGATGATTCCCGCTCCAGCATGTAGACTATGATTGGGAGAGGAGGCAATGCGAATACTGGTCGTAGAAGACGAGTCCAAGGTCGCCCACGCCCTTCGCGAGGGCCTGGAGAGCGAGCACTACGAGGTCGAGGTCGCCAATACAGGCGAAGAAGGGTTCTTCCTGGTGAACGCGCAGACGTTCGACCTTGTCATATTGGACCTCATGCTTCCGGGACGTGACGGGCTGGAGGTGCTGAGAACATTGCGCCGGCGGGGCCTTCAAACCCCGGTCCTGATCCTCACTGCCCGAGATGCGGTGGAGGACCGCGTTGCGGGCCTGGACTGCGGGGCGGACGACTACCTGGTCAAGCCCTTCGCGTTCGCCGAGTTGCTGGCACGCATACGGGCACTGTTGAGACGGGGTCGCACGGACCAGGTGTTGCGGCTCAAGGCGGCGGACCTCGAGATGGACCTGGTGACGCGCCGGGTCTCGCGTGGCGGCAGATCGCTCAACCTGACCATACGAGAGTTCGAATTGCTCGAATACCTGATGCGATATCAGAATCAAGTCGTATCCCGCGAAATGCTGGCCCGCAACGTCTGGCACGAGACATCTCGAGCCACCCCCCTCGACAACGTGATCGACGTCCACATTGCACGCCTCCGCAAGAAGGTCGATCATTGCTTCCCCCGGCAATTGATCCACACAGTCCGGGGGGTGGGATTCATTCTTCGGGAGAACGAACCATGAGGAAGTGGTGGAGTCGCCTAAGCATCAAGGCGCGGCTCATGCTCTGGTACAGCGCCGTTCTCATGGTCGTGCTGGCCGTCAACGGAACGGTGATCTTCGCCCTTCTACGAAATCGCCGCTACGTGGACCTCGATCGGCGCTTGAAGGAGGACATGGAAGTCACCGAGGAGATGATCGAAGCCGACGATCAGGGCAACCTTGCCTGGCGGGCCGATTACCACGATGACGACGACGAGGATGCAGGGCTCGGCATGATGGTTGAGGTATGGGACAGGGTGGGAGACTTGCTCCTGCGCAGGGATTCGCCGGGAGTAGGGGAACCGCCGAGCGACCCTCCACCGGGAATACTCACTCCTTCTTTTGCCTCCGTGACAACGTCGAACGGAACCCATGCAAGGGTGGTTACCTGGCCCCATTCATTCGATGGCCTGCCGGTAGTCATCAGGATAGCAAGATCGGAAGACAAGATCAAGGCAGAAGTTGGGCAGGTTCTATTGGTCATGATCCTGGCCTTTCCCTTTGCCGCCGCCTTTGCCGGCATAGGCGGGTACGTACTCGCAGGACGTGTCCTTGCCCCCATCGACCGGATAATCGAGCGCGCGAGAACGATCTCCGCGGAACATCTCTCGGACCGGCTCCCGGTGGACAACCCCGATGACGAACTGGGACAACTGGCGGGTGTACTCAACGACACCTTTTCCCGCATCGACCGCTCATTCAGGGAACTGCGGCGATTCACCTCTGATGCCTCACATGAACTGCGCACGCCGCTCACGGCTATCCGGAGCGTAGGAGAGGTGGGCCTGCGCACCTCCAACGATGAAAGGGCATACCGGGACATCATCAGCAGCATGCTGGAAGAGGTTGATCGCCTGTCCCGGATGGTGGACGATCTCTTGACATTGTCAAGGGCGGACATCGGGGCCCTCAGGGTGAAACGAGAAGACGTGAAACTGCAGGACTTGGCGCGGGAGGTGATCGATTTTCTCATCGTACTCGCGGAAGAGAAAAACCAATCTCTCGCCATGGAGGTCGAGGATCCGGCCGAGGCACTGGTGGACCGAAGGTTGATCCGGCATGCGATCATCAACCTGGTCGACAACGCCATAAAATACGGCCCTACGGGCAGCACCGTAAGGCTACGGGTAAAGACGATCCGGGGATGTCCCGCGTTGGAAGTAAGCGATTCGGGCCCCGGGATCCCCCCGGAAGACTGCGACCATGTCTTCGAACGCTTTTACCGGGTAGACAAGGCACGTTCAAGGAAGAAGGATGGAGCGGGCCTCGGGCTGGCCATCGCGAAGTGGGCGGTCGAGGCAAACGGAGGACGCATCGAATTGGAAACCGAGGAGGGCGCGGGAAGCCTATTTCGGATCGTTCTGCCTGCAACTCAAACTCACTCTAAAGGTTCAGAGGGATGAGACCCATGACCAGCACGGGGCCGCCCATGGAGGTTCACGATGAGCGGACTGACGAAAACGGATTCCATCACAAAGAAAGGAGTAAAATATTATGTTACAAGCAACAAGAGAAGTGAAGACCCTGGTAACCCTGCTTCCGGCCTTTCTCTTGGCCGCTACGCTCGGTTTTGTCAAAGCCCAGGCCCAGGTGGTGACCCCCGGTCAAAAACTATCGACATCAAGCAAGGCAGGCAATGCGTCATGGAACTTCGACGATGTTCCCGTTAGAAAACTTCCCGCCGGGTGGAAGGTTGATGCAACGAATCAAAGAGGCCCCCTGGCGACATGGCAGGTTATCGAGGACAAGACCGCGCCATCTGGTGACCATGTCCTTGCCATGACCAGCCCCAACCACACGTTCGGGGGGACCTTCAACATCTGCTGGACCGAGGGGGTCTCCTTCCTCGACGGCGAGATCGAGGTCCGCTTCAAGGCCGTCAAGGGAGAAGAAGACCAGGGCGGAGGCGTGATATGGCGCGTGCAGGACGAGGAAAACTATTACATCGCCCGCTTCAATCCCTTGGAGGACAATTTCCGCATCTACTATGTCCGCGACGGTGCCCGCAAGACCCTGGCTGACGTCAAGATCGCCTTGCCTGCCGGGAAGTGGCACACACTCAAGATCGTCCAGCATGGCAACCGATTCGAAGGGTACCTCAATGGGAAGAGGCTCCTCGACGGCACAGACGACCTCTTCACGAAACCGGGTGGTGTGGGCCTGTGGACAAAGGCCGACGCCGTGACGTCCTTTGACGACTTCTCAGTGAGTCCTTTCAAACAACAGAATGAAAAACAAGAAGTACGCTGATGAAGAAACTCGTTTACCTGCTGGCAGCAATCTTCGCGATAATCGCGGTCGTCGTCACCTGGCGTCTCGCTAAAACGCCGGGCAACGCCCAGGTCATCACGGTCTATGCCTCCGAGGACCAGGTCTTCTCGGAACCCATACTGAGGAACTTCGAGAGGGAGACCGGCATCAAGGTCAAGGCCGTCTATGACACCGAGGAGGCCAAGAGCACCGGGGCCATGAACCGCCTCATCGCCGAGAAGGACAATCCTCAGGCGGATGTGTACTGGGCCAATGAACCGATCCGTGCCGAGGTCTTGAAACAGAAGGAAATATCGGCACCCTACCTCTCTCCGAACGCGGAAGATATCCCGTCGGCATTCAAGGATCCCGGGGGATACTGGACCGGTTTTTCCGCCAGGGCGAGGGTTCTCATTGTAAACAATAGCGTAAGGGATAAACCCGAGAGCATCCTGGCCTATGCAGATCCCCGCTGGAAGGGGAGGTCGGTCATCACCAACCCTCTATTCGGGACCACGACCGCCGAGATCGCCGCCCTGTTCACGATCTGGGGCGATAAGCAGGCAAGGGAGTTCATGTCGGAGATGAAGCGTAACGATGTGGCGATCTCGACAAACAACGGCGAAAGCGCAGACTTCATCGCCGCCGGACAGTATGACTTCAGCCTGGTCGACAGCGATGATGCCGTCAATCGCATGAGGCAGGGAAGACCCGTTACCATGATCTACCCGGACCAGGGGAAAGGCGGCATCGGATGCCTCATCGTGCCCAACGGGGCCGTTCTCATCAAGGGGGCGCCCCACCCCGAGGCGGCCAGGAGGCTCATCGATTACCTGCTATCCAGGGAGACCGAGCGTAGGCTGGCCTTCGCCGACTGCGCCCAGATCCCCCTGCACCCCGGCGTTCAGACGCCGCCCGAGTTGAAGCCGATCGGGGAAATCAAGGTCATGCGGGTCGATTACGCCGAAGTCGCTGGGAAGATGATCGAGATCCAGCCCTTTCTGAAGACCTGGATGGGGCTTTAGATGCAAAGGCGCGTGTTTCTCACATTGATCGTCCTCATCCTTCTTGCGATCGGCCTGCTCCCCGTTTTCTCCATGCTGACCCGAAGCGTGATCGTGGGGAGGCATTTCAGCCTGGAGGCTTACAGGGGGCTATTGACTTCCCGGCGTCAATGGACCCTCATGGGTCACAGCATGGTCCTTTCCCTCCTTGTCACGGCCCTCACGACGGCCGTAGGGGTCCCCCTGGGTATCCTCCTCGGGAAAACGGACCTCCCCTTTCGCTGGATCTTCGTGGCCCTCTTCCTCATACCCCTGCTGGTTCCACCGTATATCACCGCGGTTTCGTGGTACGATCTCCTCGGGAGGGAAGGCCTCCTAAGCCACTCGATCGGGCCATCATTCGCCTGGGCGACCGCCCACTTTCTCTTCGGCCTCCCCGGTTGCGTCACGGTCCTCTTCTCGACCTTCCTTCCGATCCCGATACTGCTTACGATCGTCTTTCTCCGGACGATCAATCCACGGCTGGAAGAGGCCGGGAGACTGGTTTCGGCGTGGCGCGGGGTGTTGAGTGGGATCACGACTCCCCTCATCCTGCCCGGCGTCTTGCTCTCTGCAATGCTGGTCTTCCTCCTCACCTTCGGGGAATTCGGCGTGCCGAATTTCCTGAGATACGACGTCTTCCCCGTGGAAAGTTTCACCCAGTTTTCCGCCTTCTACAACTTCAAGGCCGCCACGGCCGCTGCCGTCCCGCTCGCCGCCGTCACGCTGATGCTCCTCCTCGCCGAGTCCTCCTTCCTGCGTGAAAGGACATACCAGGTGCGTCCCTCACCAGAGGCCAGGCACCTTCCCTTGCTCGAACTCGGAGCGTACAGAAAATGGTTGTTCGTCCTGGTGGCGACACTTGGATTCGTGATCGTGATCGTGCCGATCATCGTCCTCGCCGTTCAGTCATCGGGTACAGGGGCCTACGTCGAGGCACTGGCCAGGGCCGGCGACAGCCTCCTCCGCAGTGTAATCTATGCCTTCATCGGGGCCACCCTCCTCACGGTACTGGGTTTTTTCACCGGCTACATCATCCAGACAAAGGCACTGAAGTGGTGGCGGTCCATCGATTCAATGACCATCTTCCTGTTCGCCCTTCCCAGCACGGTGATCGGGATCGGACTGATCAGCCTTTGGAATACACCCTGGACCAACTTCATCTATGGTTCACCGCTGATCATCATCCTCGGCTATCTCGCTAAGTACACGGCGCTGGCCAGCCGAATATCCGTCACACAACTCGCGCAACTTCCACCTTCAATGGAAGAAGCCGCCAGGGTTGCAGGGGCAGGATGGTACCGCAGGATGACGTTTATCGTCGCCCCACTAGCCCGGCGCGGCCTCTTTGCCGCGTGGATAGTCGGCTATATCTTTTCATTGCGGGACACCGGGATCACCATGCTGGTCTATCCTGCGGGGCATGACACGCTTCCGGTGCGCATCTTCACCCTCATGGCCAATGGACGTCCCGAACTCATCGCCGCCCTCTGCATGCTCATGATAGCAGCCACCCTGCTTCCGGCGGGTATCCTATCGATAACGCCACTCCTCGCGGCGGGAAGGGCAAACGGATGAAGATCATCATCGACATGGATTCCGTATCCATCTCCTATAACGGAGAAAAGGCCCTGGACGACATATCGCTGAAAGTCGCGGAAGGAGAACGCATCGTCATCCTCGGCCCGTCCGGCTGCGGCAAGACCACGATCCTTCGGCTGATCGCGGGGTTCATCGCACCGGACACGGGGAGCATCTCTATCGGCAAGGACTTGGTATCGGTAAATGGCCGGATTGTCATTCCGCCTGAACGGCGCAATCTCGGCATGGTCTTTCAGGACCTCGCCCTGTGGCCCCATCTCAGCGCGAGGGGGAATATCGAGTTCGGTCTCAAGGTTAGGGGGCTTCCGAAGAAGGATAGGAAACAACTGATCCATGAAATGCTGGACCTCGTAGGCATGGGGAACCTCGCGGACAGGAAGCCCGCAGAACTGTCGGGGGGCCAGCAGCAGCGCGTCGCCCTGGCAAGGGCACTGGTCCTCGAGCCCAGGGTGCTCCTGATGGACGAACCGCTTTCCAGCCTCGACCTCGAGTTGAACGTGAGGTTGAGGAAGGAGGTCCTTCGACTCCACAAAAGGCTCGGCTTCACCCTGCTGTACGTAACGCATGACCGGGACGAGGCCTTCGGCATGGCCACCCGGGTAGTTGTTATGACCAAGGGGCGGGTGGAATACGATGGGACAGTTGAAGACGCACAAAGACATGTTAACATATAAACATCCGGATGGGCCTCCCGGGCGATGAAGGGTCGAATCGGGATATCCTCTTCTCTTCTGATCCTATTCCTGCCAGCGATACCCCTGCATGCACAGGTATCCCGGCCCGATACGATCCGGGCCCGTTACACTGAGCAATCCGTGAGATTGGACGGCGACCTTTCCGAGCCCGCCTGGTGGAAGGCCGGCCGCATCTCCAACTTCACCCAGCGGGAACTGGACGAGGGGCGGCCCGCGACCGAGCGCACGGAGGTTGCGATCCTCTACGACAGGGACAACCTGTACGTCGGGGTCTGGTGTTTCGACAGCGAACCCGGCGGAATCGTCGCTCAGAAGATGAAGCGGGACTTCGACTACGACACCGAAGACAACTTCGAGGTCATCATCGATACCTATCACGACCGTCGAAACGGCTACCTATTCGTCACCAACCCGAACGGCGCCAGGTTCGACGCCATGGTCCGCGACAACGGCAAGCAGGTCAACGAGTCCTGGGACGGGGTATGGAACGTGAAGACGAGGGTCAGCACGGATGGATGGTACGCCGAGTTCGAGATACCCTTCTCAACCCTGAAATTCAGCACCGGCAGTGAACAGGCCTGGGGGATCAACTTCGAGCGGAACATCCGCAGGAAGCGGGAGCAGGTACTGTGGCAGGGCTGGTCGCGAGACTCTGAACTGGAGCAGGTGACCCGGGCCGGCACCCTGCTCGGAATCGATGCGATCAGCAGCGTCAGGCTGGTCGAACTCAAGCCTTACGGCCTCGCCGGCGTCGAACGCGAACCGGGGGCCGGCAGCGACGGGGTCGGCCACTTGGGCGGAGACCTCAACTACCTGATCACCCCGAGCATGAAGTTGAACCTCACCGCCAACACCGACTTCGCGCAGGTGGAATCAGACCGCCTGCAGGTGAACCTGACCAGATTTTCCCTCTTCTACCCCGAGAAACGGGAGTTCTTCCTCGAGGGAAGAGATTACTTCGACTTCGGCCTGGGCCACGGCATCCAGCCCTTTTACAGCCGGCGAATCGGGCTGGCCCCGGACGGCTCTACGATCCCCATCCTGGGCGGCGCCCGCCTGCTTGGAAAGGAGGACAGGACCACCCTCGGCGGGATGAGCATCCAGACCGCGCACGAGGATACCATCTCCTCAACCAACTACTCGGTCCTGAGGTGGAAGCGCGACATCTGGAGGCAATCCAGCATCGGCCTGATGGGGGTGGGGAAATGGGAAGCCGGCCGGCGAAACGGCGTGTACGGGACGGACTTCCTCTATTCCACGTCGACCCTCTTCGGTGACAAGACGTTTTCAGCCGGCGGCGCCATTGCCCAGAGTTACACCTCGGACCGGGGAGACAAGACCGGCCTTGCGCATCGCCTCTTCCTGGACTACCCCAACGACAGGGTCGACTTCTCCGCGATCTGGGACCGCTCGGGCGTGGGCTTCAACCCGGAGACCGGCTTCCTGCGCCGGGAGAATTACCAGATGTTCATGATGGACATGCGGCTAAAGCCCCGCCCCACATTCCTGCCCATGTTCCAGCAACTCGTGTTCAAGCCGTTCGACTTCAACTACTACATCGACGACCGGACCCACGAATTGCAGTCCCTCTGGTCGGAGTTCCGCCCCCT
>CAZNLH010000038.1:0-17740 GCA_964573995.1 uncultured Gemmatimonadota bacterium | reverse complement strand
CCTCAAAGTCGACCTCGTACTCATGGTACGTCCCAGGCCACACCATCACCGTGTCACCGTCCACCGCCAGGTCGATACCACCCTGGATCGTCGTCGCCGTGGAATCCGAAGGAATATGAATGGTACGGGCACCCAAGGAAGAGACAAGAAAGGCAAGTAAAACGAGCGACAGGAAAAACGAAGCGCAACGCATGACGACACCCCCTTCTCTGAAGGGACACAAGGAAGGAAAGAGAAACACCGAATCGATCTCCATGGCCTCACCCGGAGTGAACCGGTAAGACCCATCTCATGATAGGACGATCAGATGGATTTGTCAACTCCATATCTGTCAGGAAGTTCCCCAGTTCTTATAGACCGGACTGAAGGATGTCTCTTGCAGCGACTCGAAGCCGCCTCACCAAAGACGGTTGAGATTCTGAAAATCAAGACAATTGAGATACGGAACCACACGGTTCGGCCACTTGACATCCGGCGGCTTATTATGCTATGATGTCTAATGTCTCGATTCGTTGCTTTTCAAACACAACCCCACTGGAGGCGCAACCTTGAAACGAACAAATATACCTTGTTATCTCTTCCAAGTACTTGTGATGATCGCCCTAACGCTGTTCCTCTTCACCCCTCGTGAGGTGCATTCACGCGATTGGGGCACCGGCTATGGCCGCCATGGCCAAATCACGCTGCCGGGCTCGAGTGTCCAAGTAGGCTCCTTCGAACGCGCTGGCCGGATCCGAAGGCTTTACGGCAAGGCCTTCTCCCATGGCGGAACGCCAGAAGAGAGCGCAAGGCATTTCGTAGAGGCCGATGCGGGACTCTTCGGTGTCGAGCCCTCGGAACTCGTCTTCGGCCATACCCAGCCTATCATGTACAATCGTGACACCAGTGGTTACAAGTTCACAGGGATCTATTACACGCAGGAGAAGGACAACATTCCCGTCTTCCGAGCGCGTCTCGTCCTTCTCGTGCGGAACGAGGCAGACAACCCGCTCGTCCTGGGCTCCGCCGATCTGAGGGGTCTCCACGGGTTCGAACCGACCAAGGCGATAAATCGGGCCGACCCTGATTTGGGAATCTCAACTGCGGGGCGCATGTTCCCGGAATTGGTGAATTTCACCCCCCCCGAACAGGTGATCTGGGCAGGCGTGGACGAAATGCAGGTCGACCCGGCCCTTGCCTACTCCTTCGTAGGGGACAACGGATACGCACCCGGGGATCCCTTTCCCGAGAGGTACAGATTCGTCGCAGACGCGGTAACCGGCGAGATCCTATACCAGGAGGACCTCATTTCCGCCACTGACGTCACCGGAAACGTCTCGGGGCGGGCGACCCAGGGGAACGGCGCAGAACAGTGCGGAGAGGAACTGGCGGTCCCGATGCCGTATGCCCGCGTCAACATCGGGAGCACCGTCTCCTATGCCGACGTGAACGGGGACTTCGTGATACCCAACTCGGGATCATCACAGGTAACGGTGGAATCGAGGTTGCGCGGCCAGTGGTTCCGTGTGTATAACCAGGCTGGCGCAGACGCCCTGCTCTCCCTGGACGTGACGCCCCCCGGACCGGCAGACTTCCTCCACAACGAGACGAACGCTGACGAGTATTACCGCGCACAGGTCAACGGTTACCTCCAGGCGAACGTCGTCCGTGACTATACCTTGAATTACAACCCGAATTACCCGGGCCTGGGGCAGACAGAGTTCACCGTCAACGTCAACATCAACGACAATTGCAACGCCTATTACGACGGCTCTTCGATCAACTTTTACACATCGGGCGGTGGATGCCCCAACACGGCCTTCTCCACGGTCATCCACCACGAATACGGCCATCACCTGGTCTCCATGGCCGGAAGCGGCCAGGGCGCGTACGGCGAGGGAATGGGAGACGTTATGGGCGTCCTGATCACGGACGACCCCGGATTGGCCTGGGGATTTTACGGCAACTGCAACCAGCCGCTGCGCAACGCGGATAACAACATGCAGTATCCCTGCAGCGGGGAGATCCACTACTGCGGGACTCTCCTGTCAGGTAGCGTATGGAGCACGAGGAACGAACTGGCGGCCACCAATCCCACAACATACAGGGACATCATCTCCAGCCTGGCCATAAACGCCATCCTCCTTCACACAGGGTCGGACATCGACCCGAGCATCACGATCGACTACCTCACGCTCGACGATGACAACGGGAACATCTACGACGGGACCCCGCACTACGACGAAATCGCCGCGGGCTTCGGGGCACACAACATGGACGCTCCGGAACTGGCGCTCCTTTCCTTCTCTTTCCCCGACGGCCTGCCCGAGATCATCGTCCCCGAGGGTGGCACCACGCTGCGCGTGGAGGTCTCCGGTGTCACCGCCCTCCCGGAACCGGGGACCGGCATGATATATATAAACGACGGATCCGGATGGGTCCGGGACTCGATGACGGTGGTCGGGCAGAACGTATACGACGCTGTCTTCCCCGCCGTGGATTGTGGACTCGAGGTCTCGTATGCCTTCTCGGCCCAGACGACCGACGGACGGACACAGTTCTGGCCGATGGGGGCCCCGGATGAACTCTTCAGCACCGTGTCCGCCTTCAGTTACGAGGTAGCCCTCGCAGACGATTTCAACACGGACCTCGGTTGGACGGTCCAAGACGATCCGGGCCTGACCTCGGGGTCCTGGGAGCGTGGGATCCCGGTTGGAGGTGGCGATCGTGGCGACCCGCCAACGGATTACGACGGCTCGGGCTACTGCTACCTCACCGACAACCGTCCCGGCGATTCTGACATAGACGGCGGCGCCACCAGGCTCACATCACCGACGCTCGATCTCCACGCCGGGATCAACGCCAGGATACATTACGCACTATGGTACACGAACAATTACGGGAACGACCCCAACAACGACCTCTTCAAGGTCTACCTGTCGAACGACAACGGGGCGAACTGGACGCTTGCGGAGACCATAGGACCGGTTACCACATCGGGCTGGAAGGAACACAGCTTCATGGTGGGTGATTTCGTTACTCCCACCAACCAGGTCAAGGTTCGCTTCGAGGCATCGGACCTGCACGCCGGATCGGTCGTGGAGGCAGGTGTGGACGACTTCTCCGCCGAAGTCTTCACGTGCGGTCCCCCGGATGTATCAATCCAGATCATACCGGACAATCCGCCGGTGACCGTGCCGCAAGGGGGATCCTTTACTTATACCGGCATCCTGACAAACAACCTGAACGAGCCACAGACGACTGATGTCTGGATCATGGTCACCCTCCCGAGCGGTGACACAGCGGGGCCCGTAACGCTCTACGACAACCTCGACCTTGCGCCCGGCCAGGTGCTTCAGATCGACAACATACGGCAGGACGTGCCGCAGAACGCTCCACTGGGTACTTACAACTACATTGCCTATGCAGGCTACTATCCTGACGTAATTGTCGACCAGTCGTCATTCGAGGTGACGGTAACAGCCCCCGGCGCCGGCTTGGAGGAAGTCCACTGATCACCAAGACTCAATGACCCGGCCGGCAAGACGATAAGGCGCCAAGACGTCGGAGGGATACTGCCCATGGCAACAGGTCACGAGGTGAATCTGCTCTTACGATCCAGACACCGGTACTGGATCCCCTCGCTGACGTCGCGGACCTCGATGGCCTCGCGCCCTTCGAGATCCGCTATTGTCCGGGCCACCTTCAGTATACGGTGGTACGCACGGGCTGACAGCCCGAAGTAATCTATAGCCTCCCGCAACAGCCGGTTGGCATCTCCCCCGATCCGGCAATATCGCTCGATTTCACGGGCTCCCATGTGCGCATTACAGTGGATCTCCGGCTCGGGCCTGAATCTCTCCCACTGGATCTTACGGCAGGCCTTGACCCGCTCCCGGATCGACCTTGACGTCTCGCCCCTCCTCTTCTCGGACAATTGCCTATAGGAGACCCTGGGGACCTCGATATGGATATCGACGCGATCGAGGAGGGGTCCGGACAGCCTCGAGTGATAGCGCTGGATCTGGATTGGGGTGCAACCGCAATGACGCTTCTCGTCGGTGAGGTAGCCGCAGGGGCATGGGTTCATCGCGCAGACCAGCATGAACCTCGCCGGGTATTTTAGCGACAACTTCGCCCTCGCTATCTGTACCACGCCGTCTTCGAGCGGTTGCCTCAGCACCTCGAGCGCGCTCCGCTTGAATTCCGGCAACTCGTCCATGAAGAGGACACCGTTGTGGGCAAGGCTTACCTCACCCGGCCTCGGGATCGATCCCCCACCTACCAGCCCGGCATCGCTTATCGTGTGGTGAGGAGAGCGAAACGGCCGAGTGGTCACCAGCGCGCGCCCATCCTTGAGGCGCCCGCTTACGCTGTGGATCTTGGTGGTCTCAAGTGCCTCCTCAAGGGTCATCTCCGGCAGAATCGTGGGGATCCTGCGTGCGAGCATCGTCTTCCCCGACCCTGGCGGCCCTATCATCAAGAGGTTGTGCCCACCAGCAGCGGCCACCTCGAGGGCACGCTTCGCATGTTCCTGCCCCCTCACGTCGTTGAAATCGATACGGTAATTGGAGGAAGCGGAGAAGAACCTCTCTACGTTGAGAGTGACCGGAGAAATGTCCAACTCCCCGTTGAGGTAAGCGATCACCTGCTGGATATGATCGACCCCGCGAACCTCGATCCCCTTGACGACAGATGCCTCCCTGACATTCTCCACAGGGATGATGATCCCCCTGATGCCGGCCTCACGAGCAGCCATCACCATGGAGAGGACCCCCCTGACCCCCCTTACGGACCCCGAGAGAGAGAGTTCCCCGAGAATTACATGTGAGGGGAGCATTCGATCATTCACCTGCCCTGTCGCGGCTAGTATGCCGACACTGATGGGTAGATCGAAAGAGGAGCCCCCCTTCGGGACATCAGCGGGGGCCAGGTTTATGGTCACACGCTTGAGGGGGAACTGATACCCGGAGTTTGCTATGGCCGAGCACACCCGCTCGCGGCTCTCCCTGACCGCGCTGTCGGGAAGACCCACGGTGGTAAACGTCGGAAGGCCGGTCGAGATGTCGACCTCCACACCTACCAGGTAGGCGTGTATGCCGAGGACTGAAGATGAAACTACTCTTGATAACATTTCTCTACCTCCCTTTCACCGGTAAGACGAAAGAAGAAAGGGGAAGTAGAGGAGCGCGGGCTCGGGAGAGATCAGGGACGGAAGGCGTCGACTATGTGTTCGATTTCGTGCCTGCCATCACCCGAGAGGACGATCGAGATGACATCGAACCGGATATCGGTACCCCCGGGGGGCACATGCCTCGCCAGGTATGCCCTCGCCACCTTCAGGATCTGGCCCTGTTTTCTCGTGTTGACCGAGAGGAAAGGCGGAAGACTCTCGCGGCGGCTCCTGCTCTTTACCTCGACGAATACGAGCGCCTTCTCACGCGAGGCTATGATATCGATCTCCTTGTGGCCCCATCGATACCCCCTCTCGAGAATCCGGTACCCATTCTCCTCGAGAAACCGGGCGGCCAGCGATTCACCCCTGGACCCGACGGCTATCCTATCCCTATCCTGCAATGATCCTCCGAGAAGTCACGCGTGGTCAGTCACCGAACCTGCCTGTGAACAGCCCGCGGATCTCTTGCTGGACCTTATCGATCTCGCGATCCGACCTGACGATGACGATCCGCCCGGGATCACCCGCGGCTATTGATAGAAAACCCTCACGGATCTTCCGATGAAAAGAGGGCCCTTCACGCTCTATCCTGTCCCTTTTGGTTGCGGTCTCGCCCGCCTTCTCCTTACGGCTGAATCCAACATCGGGATCCAGGTCCAGGAGAAAGGTGAGGTCGGGAACGAGCCCCCGCGAGGCGAATGCGTTCATCCGGCGGATGTCTTCCATATCGAGACCGCGACCGTAACCCTGATAGGCCAGGGTCGAATCCACGTAACGGTCAACCAGGACAATCATCCCCCGATCCAGGGCTGGCTTGATCCTCTCGCGGACAACCTGGGATCGGCTCGCCAGGTAAAGAAGGAGTTCGGTGCGGTGGTCCATCGAGGTATTCTGAGGATCCAAGAGGATCCGGCGGATACCCTCCGAAATAACAGTCCCGCCCGGCTCCCTCGACAGGAGGACCGGTACCTTATTACCTTCGAGCCACTCCTTGAAGAGAGCGGCATGGGTACTCTTCCCGCATCCCTCGATCCCCTCGAACGAGAGGAAGAAACCCTTCCCGGCATACTTCATCCGGACCTTCTCACAAGGCGATTGATCCACACGAACGTAACAATCCACCGGGCTCCGCGCCTCACCCCGCAGCCACAGCGAGCACGGTGGGCGTGTTCGGCGACGGGACCCGCGCGGTTCACCGTGGAATACATGTAAAATAACTTCCGGGACACCACACTGATTTCAAACTATCCGGCAAGTCATCAATGGCGGGCGGGAAGACGACTATTTCTTTTCCTTCACCTTGGGGGCGGCCTTCTTGTCTTCCTTCTTCGCCGTCATGTCACGGATGAACTTCTCCGTGAGTTCTCTCGCTTCCTCGTCGGTATACTGCACGGGGGGTGATTTCTTGAAGTAGGCAGAAGGGCCGATGAGGGCGCCGCTTACCCCGTTGTCGAGGGCCAACTTGCAACACCGAACGGAATCGATCACGACCCCGGCCGAGTTGGGGGAGTCCCACACCTCCAATTTCATCTCCACGTTCAGCGGGACATCACCGAATGTCCTGCCTTCCATCCTTATGTACGCCCATTTACGATCCGTAAGCCAACTCACGTAATCGCTGGGGCCTATATGGATATTCCTTGCTCCTATATCGTAATCGAGTTGGGAGGTCACCGCGTTAGTCTTTGAGATCTTCTTAGATTCGAGGCGGGACCTCTCGAGCATGTTGAGAAAATCGGTATTGCCGCCGACGTTCAACTGGCTCGTTCGCTCGAGTTTGACTCCTCTATCCCGGAACAGGCGTGTCAATACACGGTGGACGATCGTGGCCCCGACCTGGGACTTTACGTCATCGCCGATCAGGGGCAGCCCCTTCTTCTCGAAACGCTTTCTCCAGTATGCCTCGCGCGCAATGAAGACCGGGATGCAGTTCACGAAACCGCAGCCGGCATCAAGCACCTGTTCTACGTACCACTTCGTGGCCTCCTCGCTCCCGACGGGCAGGTAGTTGACCACGATATCGGTCCCCGTGTCCCGAAAGAGGCGAACCAGGTCTTCCGTCGGGCCAGGGGCCTTTTCGATAATCTCAGAGAGGTACTTGCCGAGGCCGTCATGAGTCATACCACGTGCCACCCTTACTCCGAGTTTGGGGACATCGGTAAACTTGTATGTATTATTGGGAGGGGTGAAGATCGCCTCCGAGAGGTCCTTACCGACTTTATTCTTATCGATATCCACGGCGGCACTGAACTCGATATCACTGACATGATAGCCCCCGAGATTGACGTGCATCAACCCGGGGATCAATTCATCCTCCCTCGCGTTCCTGTAATAATGAACTCCCTGGATCAGCGATGAGGCGCAATTACCAGCGCCAATAATCCCCACTCTCACCTTACTCATCGGCCGACTCGCCTCCTTCAAACCGCAACGTTGGGCACCCATTCCTATACCGGGCAATGATCCCCAGTATCCATGAAAGCCGTGATCACTAATGTTTAATTAAGAATTAACTATCCCCTCTCGGTGTGACTGCTCCTCGAAGACAGGTACACGTGAAACATCCGTTGAAAAGCGGTGAAAGCGGAAAGAACGGCGACCAGGTATATGGCCACTGTCAACCCGATCCTCCCTAAAATCGCCCCGAAGCCGAGAAAGACCACCCTCTCTGGGCGCTGTAAAAAGCCCACGAGACAGGAAAACCCGAGTGCCTCAGCCCTGGCCCTGGTATAACTGACCATCAAGGCCCCGCCCATCGCCGTCAAGATTGCATAACCGGTCCACGGGTCACCCTGACTCACGAAGTAGTTGAGAAGGCTGAGATAGATTATAATCTCCGAGATCCTGTCAAGCGTGGAGTCATAAAAGGATCCGAAAGATGACGTTAACCCGGTGGCCCTCGCCACCCTCCCATCGAAGACATCGAATGTCCCCCCGACAAGTATCAGGAGCCCGCCTGTGAACAAGGAATCCCTGAATATCGAGACGGCGGCCACGGTGTTTATCAAGAAGCCGATCGTGGTCAGCAGGTTGGGCTGGATCCTGTGCCTGACCAGGTATTGCGTTACCGGGTTTAACAGATCGACATACCAGTCTTTGACTGAATCGGGTAACATTCGATGAATTCCTGGTCAGTATACAGGACTTCAAAGATACCAGGGGGAGAATTTCAAGTCAAGGATATCATCCGAAGATTGTATCCGGATGTCAACGGCTATCTTCGAAAGGATGAAGGCCCGGCAATTCTCCTCTCATTGCATGAGGGTCACGAGAGGTGCTTATTCACGGTCTCGGTAAGGTCCTTCTTTGAACGGACGCCTATAATGGTCTCCACGACCTTTCCATCCTTGAAAAACATCAGTGTGGGGATTGACCGAATATTGTAACGCTGAGCCGTTTCCCGGTTGGTATCCACGTCCAACTTGAAGAAACTTACCTTGCCGGCATACTCTTCGGCCATCTCCTCGAGAACGGGCGCCACCATCTTGCAGGGACCACACCATTCTGCCCAGAAATCAACAATGGAGAGGCCCATGGTACCCTCGACCTTATCCTTGAAGTTCGAATCCTCTACTGGACTTGGGCTATTTGCTGACATCTTCACCACTCTTTCTCTGTAAATAAATTCTAATAAATAGCAAGTTGGAAGAAACGAACGAGAATGAAAAATAGTTTGTTAATAATAAGGTTCGATAATGACTTTGTCAAGGCAACGGGTCTTGTCCTCGCTCCCGATTGACATACGATGGGGCTTGACTTACTATTGGCGGGGGCATGGAACATCTCATCGGGACCGGAAGACATCGGTTGGCTCGAAACGTCCGCTTCATAGGGTGTCATCATGGCAAAAACAGCGCATAATCCGCGGCGAATCTACCGGGCGGTGCTGTTCTCTATCATCTGGAGCCTCGGAATCCGCCTGTCCCTGCCTTGTTTCCTGGACGGCGCCCGGTCCGTCGTCATCCTTGGCATGATACCCGGCATGATCACCTGCCTGTCAGCAGGCCTGGTCCTGAAAATCCTTCGCCGTGACGAAAGGTGGACAGGCCCCACGGCTGGAATCTTCCTCGGCGGGGTGGCCATACTCCTTTTTTCACCACCGCCGCTTCCGGTACTGCTCACCGTCGCCTGCGCCGGTACTGCGACCTACATCCTCGAATACCCGAGAGATGCCGTACGCTTCCTTGCCCTCGTTCCTCTAATTATAGCCCTGTTCGTACGGACAGAGGGCGGGAGGATCAACGGCACCAGGCTCCTTGTACTGGGGATAGACGCCATGGACTACAACGTCGTCAGCGACCTCGCGGGGGCCGGCCTCCTTCCAAACATACAGGGCCTGATAATAAGGGGAGCATTCGGCCCCTTTGAATCGGAAGAACCGTCATTCTCGCCGATACTCTGGACCACCATCGCCAGTGGAAGGGGCAGAGAAGCACACGGGATCGACGGCTTCTACAACACGGCAGACCAGGTAAGGACTCCACGGGCCTGGGACATTCTTCGGGAGGCCGGCTGGAGCATCGGGGTTTATCGTTGGCTCGTAACATGGCCTCCCCACGTTGAGCCTCACGGTTTCTGGATCCCGGACGTCATCGCCCCGGACAGCCGGGCATACCCACCGGAATACGGGGCGGCCAATGAATTCCGCGCCATCGTCCGAAGTGAAATGATGCACAGGCGGAATTACATCCCTGTCAGAGAGGCCGCGCATTACGGATGGTCGATCCTGCACCTCGGAGTCCGGGGGAGCACGCTCCTCTCGCTGATCGGTGAGTGCATCACGCATGCCCGCCCCCTGCGGAACGATCCCGATTACCGATACCTCATGACTCGCAAGATCGATATGGAAGTCAACTGCGATCTCTTTCTGAAACTCACGAACACCTATCAGCCCGCCTTTGCGACCTTCTACGACAACAGTGTCGACATGGTAGGTCACCGATGTTGGGGAACAGGCCGGCTGGACCAGGAGGGAGTCCCGCCCGAGATCATCCGTCGTTACGGTTCGGACGTTGTAACAATCTATCGTTGGACCGATTCACTGATCGGCAGGATAGTAAAGGCCTTCCCGGCCGGTTGCCACCTATTCCTCCTATCCGATCACGGTCAAAAGGCGATGGAGGGGGGGGCCCGAAATTCGTGGATTATACTTGGCGATCACGTGCTCGAGGCCCTCGGCATAGATGACAAGGTATACGAAGTCAGCCTTGGCGACTTTTCGTTCCTTTTCCCCATCCACCGAGAAAGTGAGGATAAGGTGCCTGGCATCGTCTCCCGCGAACTGCAAAGGATCCGACTGGAAGATGAAGACGTCCCGCTCTTCTGCGTCCGCTACGATTCTTCCTCCCATGTACCCTACCTCGACCTGACACGCAGGGGCATCTCCGGAAACGAGACGATCACACTGGACGGGCGGCCGGTAGATCTCTCCGAGTTCACCACACGTTACTTCCTGAAGCGGGGGACACACGACAGGTACGGTGTCCTCCTCCTCTCCGGGCCCGGAGTCAGGGATGGAGTCAAATTGAACGGGGCGACCCTCCGTGATTTTCTTCCAACGCTCCTCTACTGGGAAGGCCTGCCGGTCGCCCGTGACATGGATGGGAAGGTCCTTCTATCCGCCTTCGAATCAAAACGGAAAATTCGGTACATAGACACCTATGGAGAAAGGGACATGGTGCGCGGCAAGGGAGATATCATCATTGAACCTTCGGTAAAACAGAGGCTGAAGGCGCTCGGATACGTCAACTGAGGCGGCGCCGCCAAGGCCACAACAGAACGCCAATGATCATGTCACTCTAATTTATTGTATTAAAGGTCGGCTGGTATGAATTTTGCTATTTATAATCTTGTAGGTTAATAGACCCTGATTGCGAAGGCGTATTGAAGTACGACATTCCCTCTTGACAAATCGATAATCAGGACCCACCGTTCATTCCTGTGGGAACCCAAGGAGACCGGCCCACAGATTGCACCATAACAATCGAGCCCCCATCTTCGGGCGGCGGCCCACTCGGGAGGAGAGCCAAAGATGAAGAACCACATCGACCACCTCGGCATCGTCGTCAAGAGCCTCGATGAGAGCCTGCGCTTTTACACGGACATACTCGGCCTCGAAGTTACGAGGACAGAAACGGTGGATGGAGAGGACGTAAAGATCGCACTGCTGCCGGGGGGTGGGATCAATATAGAGTTGATCGAGCCACGCGGCCCGGACTCTCACGCGGGCAGGTTCCTGAAGACACACGGAGAAGGGCTCCACCATATCAGTTACCAGGTCCCCAATATCGTGGAGGCCTGCCGCAGGTGCAGCGAGAATGGTATCCGGATCTTGAATGAAGAACCGCTGAACGGGGCGAACGGCAGGAGGTATATCTTCCTCGACCCCAAGACCACGAATCACGTCCTGGTCGAACTCTGCCAGGTGCCCGAAGACAGCATCTTCAGCGACAAGATAGCATCAACCGAGATCATAGACGTGATCAAGAACGGGATCGAACGGATCGATCTCGAAGAGGAGCCGTCTGAGTGAAGGTAAAGGTGTCCTTTGCCGGATCGTAGTCGACTTCGATACGCGAATCGCCCCTGAGTTCGCCCTCCAGTATCTTGCGCGCCAGCGGATCGAGGATGGAGGCCTGAATAGCCCTCTTGAGCGGCCGCGCACCGAACACCGAGTCGAATCCCTTTTGGGCGAGTTCTTCCTTGGCCGCCTCCGTCAGTTCAAGTACGATGTTCCGCGCATCGAGCCGCGCCTGTACCCTCCTCATCTGGATGTCGACGATCTCCTTGATCTGCTCCCTGGTCAGGTTGTGGAATATCACGATATCGTCGACCCGGTTCAGGAACTCCGGCTTGAACTCCCGGCGGAGGATCTCCATCACGCCGGCCTTCATCTCTTCGTAATCCCGGCCCCGCAACTCCTGGATGACCTGGCTCCCGATGTTAGAGGTCATGATGATGACGGAGTTACGGAAATCGACCGTACGTCCCTTGCCATCCGTAAGGCGTCCGTCTTCCATGATCTGGAGGAGGATGTTGAAGACGCTGCGGTGCGCCTTTTCCATCTCGTCGAACAGGACGATCGTGTATGGCCTCCGCCTTACGGCCTCCGTCAATTCACCACCCTCTTCATAGCCGACATAGCCTGGCGGTGCCCCTATCAATCGAGCCACGGAATGCTTCTCCATGTACTCAGACATATCGAACCGGACCATTGCCTCCTCGTCGTCGAACAGGAACTCAGCGAGCGAACGGGCAAGTTCGGTCTTTCCGACGCCAGTCGGCCCGAGAAAGATGAAACTCCCTATCGGCCGGTTCGGGTCCTGAAGGCCCGACCTCGCCCTGCGTATGGCGTTGGATACAGCCATGATCGCCTCTTCCTGGCCCACGATCCGTTCATGAAGTCGATCTTCCATCTTGAGGAGTCTTTCCATCTCTCCCTCGATCAATTTCGAGACCGGGATGGAAGTCCAGGCCGAGACCACTTCGGCTATATCCTCCTCATCGACCTCCTCCTTCAGGATTACCCTGTCTCCCTGGATCCCCTGCAGCCGCTGGTTCTCTTCCGCCAGTTTCTTGCTGAGGTCCGGCAGGCGGCCGTAACGAAGTTCAGAGGCCCCGGCGAGGTCTCCCTCCCTCTCCGCCTTCTGCTCCATCGCGCGGACTTCCTCGATCTCCTTCTTCACCTCTTGGATCTTCCGAATGCTCAGTTTCTCAGCGTTCCAGTGGGCCTTGAGCCCCCGGCTCTTTTCCTTGAGTTCGGACAATTCCTTCTCGATAGCCTCGAGGCGCTCCCTGGAGGCCGGGTCCTTCTCCTTCTTCAGGGCCTGTCTCTCCATCTCGAGCCGAACGACTTCGCGTTCCACCTCATCGATCTCGACCGGCATGCTGTCCATCTCGATCCTCAGGCGCGATGCCGCCTCGTCGACCAGGTCTATCGCCTTGTCCGGGAGGAACCGGTCGGTGATGTAGCGGTTGGAAAGAGTCGCCGCCGCGACCAGGGCTGGATCCGTTATCCGTACGCCGTGATGGATCTCGTACTTCTCCTTGAGGCCCCTGAGGATCGCGATGGTGTCCTCGACAGTCGGCTCACCGACCATTACTGGCTGGAACCGCCGCTCGAGGGCGGCGTCCTTCTCGATGTGCTTCCTGTACTCGTCGATGGTCGTCGCCCCAACGCAATGGAGTTCACCGCGAGCCAGCGCTGGCTTGATCATGTTGGAGGCGTCCACCGCCCCCTCCGCCGCACCTGCCCCCACGAGGGTGTGCAGTTCATCGATGAAGACGATTATGTTGCCCTCTGCGGCGGTGATCTCCTTCAGGACGGCCTTGAAGCGGTCCTCGAATTCCCCCCTGTACTTTGTGCCCGCCACCAGCGTCCCTATGTCCAGCGCGACGAGGCGCTTATCCTTGAGCCCCTCGGGCACGTCGCCGCTTACGATCCGCTGGGCGAGCCCCTCGACGATGGCCGTCTTGCCGACGCCCGGCTCGCCGATCAGGACAGGATTGTTCTTGGTCCTGCGGGAGAGGACCTGGATGACCCGTCGGATCTCCCGGTCCCTCCCTATTACGGGGTCCAGCTTGTTCTTTCTCGCAAGGTCGATCAGGTCGCGGCTGTACCGCTCGAGGGCACGGTACTTCTCCTCAGGGTTGGGATCCGTTATCCGCTGACGGCCGCGTATCTCCTCGAGGGCCTTGTAGATCGAGCCCCTGCTCACCCCATGTTCCTTCAATAGCCTCGAAAGGCCGAGCGATCCCTGCTCCATCAGTGCGAGGAGTATGTGCTCGCTGCTTACGTACTCATCCTTGAGTTTTTCCGCCTCACGGAATGCAGCCTCCAGGACGCCCTTGAGTTCACGGGAGAGATAGGGCTCCTGGCCACTTCCCTGAACGGTTGGAAACCGGGAGACCTGCTCCTCCACGACCTTTTTCAGCTGATCGGGGCTGACACCGATGCGCCTGAAGAGGGGATCCAGCACTCCTCCTTCCTGTCCGAGGAGGGCGAGGAAGAGGTGCTCTGGCTCTAACTGCGGGTTTCCATGGCCCGAGGCGATCGATTGAGCCTCCTGCAGTGCCTCCTGTGTCTTCAGTGTCAGACGATCTAAACGCATGACTCCTTCACTTCCTGACGATTCAACGTATTGAATTGACTAAGTGGGCAACTTCATCAATATGCCCGCATCGCGCGCAGCCGCCGGACCCTCTCCGCGATCGGAGGGTGTGTGCTGAAGAGACCGGCCAATGACTTCCCGCTCAGGGGATTGACGATGAACATGTGCGCCGTTGCTGGATTGGCCGGGAGGGGTCGCCGCCTGGTGGCCGTCTCCAGTTTTTCCAACGCCCGGGCGAGCCCCTCCCCATTGCCCGCCAGGCGCGCCGCCCCGCGGTCCGCCTCGAATTCCCTCGACCTGGAGATGGCCATCTGTATCATCATTGCCGCTATCGGGGCCACTATAGCTGTCAGCAACAACCCGAAGACGTTCCCTCCACCGCGATCCCTGCTGCCGCCGCCGAAGCCGCCGAAGATGGCCGCCCACCTCGCCATACTCGCCAGTATCATAATCGCACCGGCCACGGTCGCGGCCACCGAGCCGATCAGGATGTCCCGGTTCTTCACGTGGGATAGTTCATGGCCGAGGACCCCCTCGAGTTCCGATTCACCAAGGATCTCAAGGATCCCCTCCGTCACGGCCACCGCCGCGTGTTCCGGGTCCCGCCCCGTGGCGAACGCGTTCGGAGAACCGGAGGGTATACGGTAGACCTTCGGCATCGGAAGCCCAGCCCTCTGGGTCAGGCGCCTGATCAGTGCGAAGAGTCCCGGTGCATCAGCCTCCGATAACTCCTGGCCGTGATAGATCTTCAGCACGATCTTATCGGAGAACCAGTAACTCGTGAAATTCATCACGACGGCAATGACGAAGGCGAATATCATCCCACCACGCCCGCCGAAGAGGCCCCCTATCAGGATCAGAAGAGCCGTCAGCGCGGCGAGGAGGACCGTGGTCCGTAGTGTATTCATCAGGATCCTCTCCTTTCCCATCTAAAGATCCAATTCACGCCATTTATTATACTGGTATTTCATCGTTACCCCTCAGTCCCCTACTCGTTCCAGACAGAAGATAAAATGCAAGAGGCGTACCACTATTCCTCAGACAGAATTATCGCCTATTCCCTTGATTTACTTGGCGTTGCGCTGAATCACCGAAAAAGCCGGCACCTGCATGTTACTGCCGATATGGCACACCAGGCATGCCGATTACAGGATATAGGCAGACGAGAGGATGCGCAGGCCCCGGGTTGATTTTTCAAAAGGATAAGAATTCCTGTCTGCGTTCTTGACAATATTCAATTCGCATACTTGACTTCTCCATGACCAATAAGGTATAATTCAGATTCGGAAGTAATAAAAGTCCTCTCTCTTATAATTCCTGTAATTCCTGGGATGGATAAAACTCATCGCAGGAAAGTTTGTAACATATTACACTATCTATACATCGAACAGGTTATTAATGATGAATAGCATAATTAATAAGAAACATTTTGAGAAACAACCCAAGAATTTTATCCTGATGACCCTTGACTGTGTCCGCCAGGAAGCAATTGGGTGTTATTCCAAGCGATTTCCTTTTTGGAAGACATTTCCGGCTAGAGCGAAAACCCCTAATATAGATGAACTTGCTAAAGATGGTGTAATATTCACTGAAGCCTTTTGCCAGGTACCCTTTACACCGGCTTCACATGCATCTATTATGACTGGTTTGAATCCTTACCACCACGGCCTTCGAGGAATGTTTAGTCATAAGCTCTCTCCCTCTGTTAGAACTCTGGCTGAATTGTTGGGAGAGAATGGATATAGGACAGCGGCATTCATTGGTTCGCATGCCTTGAGCA
Organism: uncultured Gemmatimonadota bacterium; assembly: GCA_964573995.1. Classification (GTDB taxonomy): domain Bacteria; phylum Gemmatimonadota; class CAZMKB01; order CAZMKB01; family CAZNLH01; genus CAZNLH01. The sequence goes on along the minus strand of CAZNLH010000038.1, from coordinate 1,695 downwards.
GTGAGTATGGATTGAACCGAGGGTTTGAAGTTTATGATGAAAATTTTAGACTTAAAATAAAAAATGCTATTTTTGGATATCGTCGACCAGGTTGGGAAATTACAGATAAGGCATTAGAATGGCTAACACAGCAAGAAGATGCTTTTTTCTTGTTTCTGCACTACTTTGATGCTCATGATATTGCCCAGTCTTCGAAAATGGAACGGCGAAGAAGAGTATTTAAGCGGTGGGTGTATAAGCATTTCTTCCTTCGAGTCGACCAGCGAATTGGGAAGCCTCTATTCAGACTACGGAGGTTTTGGAAGTCCTTCGCAATGCGGAAAACTTATGGAATGGCTTATCAATTGAGAAAGACACAGGAGATTGATGTTCAGATCGGAAGAATAATGAATTTTCTGAAACAAAGAAGTCTATATGATAATACCATTATAGTGATCACGGCAGATCATGGAGATTCCTTCGGAGAACATGGTGAATTCAGTCATCGAGAATATCTTTATGACACGACGATAAAGATCCCTCTTATTTTCAAAGGGAGGCATGATATTGCTGGAAGGAGCGTCTCGCATCTTGTAAGATCGATCGATATCTATCCCACTATTCTTGATATGCTCGGGATCGTGCATGGGAGCATAGATGGAGTTAATTTATTTAAATTGATGAGAGGTGAATTTCAACAAGATCTTAATTCCTATGCCGAGACACGATATGAGACAGCTACCGGTGATATTAAAAGTCACCTGATTAGTCTGCGGACTTCTGAGTGGAAGTTTATCATTAATTTATTAAAAAACACAAAGGAATTATATGAAATGAAGATAGATTCAAAGGAGTGTAAAAATATTTTCAACAATCAACCAGAGGTAGTCAGTAAATTGGAGAAAAGGCTGGAGAACTTGGTAAATGACATGAACATAGAGGAGACTTCAATGAGTCCTGAAGAATTACAGGTGATTGAGAAACGGCTAAAAGGACTCGGGTATCTGTAAAGGATGATAATTACCGTTTCTTTGAATTAAAGTGGCTCCCAAAAGTTATAAAAGATTGATCGGTTTTCCCATTGAACTCATGCCCAAGATCTCCCTGGGAGTACCTGTCTACGGCCCGGCTATTTTTTTCTTTTTTTCTTTCCCCTAATATCCCCATCGAGTATAGAGTTAGAGATATCTTGGATCTCTTCAGCCCATTTCTTGCTTCCTCTAACTATGTTACAACATGAAGAACGCGCTTCTGTTCCATTGACGACGACAAATTGTACCCAGAGATTTCCCGATTTTCTCCGCCCGTAGATTGAGATCATTTACGATAATCCTTTTCACAATAGCAAGCGCTGATCCTTTAAGGATCATACTCACCTTCCATGTTTTTCCCTGCCAATCATGCTCGAGAATGAGTGGTCAAGCGATAGGTTCCATACTAATCAGACCTTTGCTGTATTTGGATGTTGGAAGAGAAGATCGGGCCTTCCTGCAAATATCGCTTGAATTACATCCGATTCGAGTCTCACGAGGGCGGAAAAGACATCAACGACGGTATCGAATGATGCTTAGACTAAGGGATATCCGGAATAAGCGTTATCGGGAATCCGCCTCAATACAAGTCAATTTTTATCTTTATATGGGGGACAATTACACTTTTCCCCCGTGTCAACTCATTTAAGGTGGTAACCGAAGTCTGGGGTATTGAATCATTTAA
>CAZNLH010000037.1:0-21076 GCA_964573995.1 uncultured Gemmatimonadota bacterium | reverse complement strand
CCCCTTCGCTGAATGGACACAAGGAAGGAAAGAGAAACACCGAATCGATCCCTCTATCCTCGTCCAGAGAGAACCGACATCAACACATCTTATTATAGCACCGCGACATGGATAAATCAAGCCTTTACCTGTACTTTTACAATACCGTCAACCCATTGCTGTCACAATGGTTATGAATACCGTCAATGCAAAACTCCTTATATATGTTGATCCCATCGAAACCCCGCGGGCCTCGCTCAACCGCACCGACTGCTTCACCTGGATACTAAAAATCATCTCTTCGATAAACAGAGCCTTCGGCAATGAAATGGGGGTGGAAAATCTCCCCGAAAAATCAAACGCATTTTTTGGGGAAGGTCCTGGTGGCGGGCCGGCGCAATCGCCTCGGCAATTCCCCTTTTTCCTTGACACGGCAGGGCGCGATAAGTAGAATTTCATGGCGAATATAATAAGAAGACCCCTCACGAACCGACACCCTGCCAATGCCCTATGAGATACATGCTGTCCACTGGAATTTCAGCCGCGGTCTTGCTGCTCCTATGCGGTAACGCCCTCGCCCAGGGGAACCGTATCACCGTCCGAGGCCGCATCGGAACCTACGTCTATTCTTACGAGGAGCAGCGCCCGGACACGACCAGCACGCGCCGGGCCCTCTCCTACGAGTCGATCGACCTGGATGCCCTCAGCCTCGGCCTTGCCGACCTGTCACTCCACTGTTACCTCCGCACTCTGAACAATCCAAGGGACGCAATTAACGGCCCTTCCACGAAGGTCTATAATCTCTACCTGGAATACGATGCCCTGTCGCGCCGGGGGAGGCTGAGGCTGGGCAGGCAGTACCTCTCCTCAGGGGTCGGCCTCGGCAAGATGGACGGGGCGCGCCTCGACTTCGACCCCCTTCGAGGGGTAACCGTGACAGGCTTCGTCGGGACCCGGGAGCCGGAAGAACTCTCGACAAAGATCGACTCGTGGTCCTCGAGCAACACGTGGGGCGGGAGGGTTCGCGTCGACCGCATCACCGGGACCCGGATCGGTTGGAGTTACAACCGCAGGTCGAGGGATGGAGGGATCGAGGCGGACCTCGTCGGGATTGACGCGCGCAATCGCTCCATTCCACGGACCGATCTCTACGGAAGATTGGACTACGATCGCGTGGGAAGGAGGGTGGATCTCGTCGTTGTTCAGGCCTCGTCTCGACTCGGAGAGCGCCTCTCCGTGACCGGGGAGTACGACCATCAAAGGCCTCAGGTAAGGTCTAACTCGCTCCTGAGCGTCTTCCGGCAGGATGGGTACGACCAGGTCCGCCTGCGATCCAACTGGAAGTTATCTGAGCGGGTCGGACTGGAGGGCGGCTACGCCCTTGTTCAATATTACCAGGACAGGACACACAGGTTAAACGCCGGCGTCATTATCGGGAAATGGTCAGCGGGTCTCTTCTACAGGTCAGGATACGGCGGCAAGTCGCTGGGAGGCTATGGTAACCTAACTTTCGACCCTGGTGATCAACTGCACATTCGTCTCTCCGCCGACTACCGGAAGTACCGTACTGTCGAGGAGACCACTCCCCTGCTCGAGGCATTCGTCACCTCGGCCGCAATCGACTATTCAGGACTCGAGCCGCTGGAAGTCTCACTGGAGGCCCAGGAGGCCCGGAACGCCCTTCTCTCAGGTGACTTCAGGCTTTTCTTGAGGGCAAATTACCGGTTCAGGATCGGAAAATGAAGGTACTTTCCAGCACTGGATTGTTGTCCGTCGCCTTTCTCATCTGGTATACCGCCCCTCTCCACGGCGGCGCCGGTGTCCCGAAGAGCAACCTGGTCTTCTCCCATTCGCTCCATGCGGAGGCGGGGATAGAGTGCCTCGATTGCCATACCACCATCCCCGAGAGCAAGAAGGCATCCGACCGCAATATTCCCGATCATGACATATGCGGCACCTGTCACGAGGATGCCATAGAGAACGGTGAATGCGCGACGTGCCACGCCGATGTCGAGGATATCGTCCCACTGCCCCATCCGGCGCGCAAGTACCGCTTTTCTCACAAGGCACACCTTTCGAGAGGGCTCGACTGCGGTGATTGCCATCGGCAGGCGGCCAGGGAAACCGACCCCGTGCAGGAGAAGATTCCAGGGATGGAGACCTGTTCGACCTGCCACGACGGCCGGAGGGCACCGATCGACTGCGGTCTATGTCACCTGGACCCGGAGGGGGCCAGGAAACGGTCTCACCCTGATGGGTGGGTACACTCCCACAAGTACGAGGCCACCCAGGATGACGCATCGTGCAGGACATGCCATCCCAACACGGACAAGTGCCTCGGCTGCCATGAGGGGGACAACCTCCGCCAGACCTCTCATCCCCTCAACTACTCGTTCACCCACACGCTGGACGCAAAGGGGAAGGAAAAGGACTGCACCGTGTGCCACTCCAATCCCTCATTCTGCAACGACTGCCACCGTCGGGAGGAGGTCATGCCGCTGAACCACTCAAGCGCTTCCTGGCCTTCACAGGGACACGCCTCCGAGGCAAGACGGGACATGGAATCCTGTGCGGGCTGCCACGATGAAGACAGCCCTACATGCCTGCGTTGCCACCAGGACCTCGACGACATCCAGGGCACAGACCCCAGCCCTCACGGGCCTGATTTCGCATCTGAAATGGGGAGGGGGCCGTGGCATGATGACCTTTCATACCTCTGCTACCGGTGCCACCGGGCCGACCTCACGCCAAGGGAGGGGGGGTTCTGCAGGTATTGTCACGCAATCATCCCCGGTGGCGGCGGATCAACCATAAGGGGAGGAGGTCCGCTCGATGCCTTTTAAGCCGTTCCGGGCACTTGTACCGGTTATAATAATATCAGTGATCGCAGGGTGCAGCAGGCGCCGTGACGAGCCCCTGGCCCCGGACATACACCCCGATTCCTGGATGGACCCCACATCGCCCGACTTCCACGGCCTGCGGGTAACGGCCGTTGGGACGGAGTTCTGCAATACCTGCCACGGAGAAGATGCGCGCGGCGGTGTCCGGGCAGTCTCTTGTTACAACTGCCACGACACGGAGGGCGAGTGCGTGAGTTGCCACGGCGGACTCGATAACGGGACCGGCGCTCCTCCCCCGGATCTCGAAGGGAACACCAGTATATCGGCCACCGGGGTCGGCGCACACACGATTCATATCTCCGGTGAGGGGGGATTTCCCGGGATAGCCTGCCTGTCCTGCCACCTCGTTCCCGTCACCATGGCCGATCCCGGCCACCAGGACACACCACTTCCCGCCGAGGTCGCCTTCGATTCGAGCGTAACGTCCGACCCGCGCCAGGCCTCTTGGGACCCGTCGGCCGGGACTTGCAAGGGGGTGGTTTGCCACGGTGCCGCCAACACCACGCCAAAGTGGACAGAGAGCCACCAGTTCTCATGCACCGACTGCCACGGCGGACTCGATAACGGGACCGGCGCTCCTCCCCCGGATCTCGAAGGGAACACCAGTATATCGGCCACCGGGGTCGGCGCACATCAAAGCCACGTCATGACGGGCCCGCTCCGGGTAGGGATCGACTGCGTTCAATGTCATATTACCCCGTCGAACGTCGACGACCCGGGCCACATCGAGGGCGGCCCTCCCTTCCTGGCGGAGATCACCTGGGGAGACCTGGCCTCACTCAATACATCGCCTGTGTATATCCAGGGGGAGAATCCAAGGTGCTCGAACGTCTACTGTCATGGTGGGTCCTTCGATGAGGACCAGAAGGGGACCCTGACGGAGCCGACCTGGACTACCGTCGATGGGACCCAGGCCGCCTGCGGTACGTGTCACAAGATACCACCCCACCAACCTTACGGGAGTTGCGAGCTGTGCCATGGATCCGTTGTGTCCGCCGACACGACGATCACCGAGAGCGGCAAGAGCCTGCACATAAACGGAGTGGTGGATTTTTGAGAAAAAAGCCGGTCCCAATTACCGGGCGACGACCGTAAACCCGATCCCTCCCGTATCCCACTCATCAGCCGGCAGTTCTCCCGCGCGGACCGTAAGGGCGTAATCTCCAGGAGCCATTCCAGGGGGTATTTCCAGGGACAGATCGCTCGCCGTGATCTGCTGGCCGGCCTCGAGGTGCAATCCATCCCGCCGGCTCAGGACCCTTTCCGACACGCCAGGCGTCTCGAACACGAGCCACGCCCCGAAGTCCTGGGCGGTCCCGCTTACGTTCGTGAGTTGGACGGTAAAGGTGAGCGTGTCGCCGGGATGGACCTCACCGGCGGAGGAGGTGACCTCGACCTCGACGGGGGTGGTAACGTCGAGGCAGTAGACCCACCCGTCAGATCCGGCGATGTAGGCCCGGCCGTCCGATACGGCGGGCGAGGAGGTAAGAAAGAGAGAAGTGGCATAGGAGGCGATAACGCGCCCCGTCAGCGTGCTGACGGCGTACAATGAGCCGTCGTAACTCGCAGCGTAGAGGATTCCGTCGGCGACTGCCGGGGATCCATGCAGGATATAGTCGTTCAGTGACTTCGACCAGGCAAGCGAGCCGTCGGAGAGGTCAAGGGCGTATACGTCACCCTGGTAGGTCACCACGACCACCCTGTCTCCCTCGACCGCCGGGGAGGCGTAGACGTACTGGTACTGGCCGAACGGACGGTTCCAGAGTTGCGCCCCCGTGGCGGCATCCAGGGCGAGGACCTGGTTTGCAAAGTTCCCCTCGCCGTTGTCGATCGTCCCCAGGACGATACGATCTCCCCTGAAGGTCGGCGAAGAGTAAGGGGCGCCGTTCGTATAGGCCGCCCAGGCGCGCTTCCCCGACAGATCGAGGGCGTACAGGCTGTCATTGTCCGCCCCGAAGTATACCAGCCCGAGAGAATCACTGATAGCGGCCGAGGAGCAAATCCCCTCCCCCGCATTGTAATTCCACGAGACCGCGCCGGTCGCGGCATCCAGGGCGTAGAATATCCCCTCCCATGAGCCAATGTATACCCTTTCGCCGTGGACGAGGGGTGAAGACTCAACCCATGAACCCGTGGGGCAAGTCCACAGGAGGTCCCCGGTGAGGGCGTCGAGCGCATAGACCCGCTTGTCCATCGACCCTGCGTAGACAGCCCCCCCTGCGACGGCCGGGGTCGATTCGATCCAGTTGAGGGCCGAGGTCTGCCATAGCAGGGAGCCGTCCCGGGTATCGAGGGCCGCGAGCCTGTTGTCCGTCGTCCCCACGTAAAGCACGCCGCCGGAGATCACGGGTGAACTATAGATCGGCGCACCAAGATCGACTTTCCAGGCCTCCTTGAGCCCGCTCCCCACGTCCTCCACGCTCCAGCCGGTCCGGAAGGCATCCTTCTGGAAGGTAGGCCATTCCTCCGAGAGCAGGCGGGGGGTTGGGAAGGATGCCAGGCTCAGCAACAGTGCAAGGCCGAGCGTGGCCCAATTATCCAAAATTGATCGTACCACGTGATCCCTCTGGAAGTGCGACATGGTCAATCTCCAGGTCCAACGCCCTGATGGGGTCCCGTCAGGTTCGAGTCGAACAGGTCGAGGCTCCGGTTCAGTATGTCCCATGTATACAGGACGATGGTGTAATGACTCGCGGGGTACCAGAATATCTCCTTCGGTTCTAAAGCCGCATCATATAACTCCTGGCCGGTGGGGACCGTCGTGTCATATAGGCCATTGTGCATCTGCAGGGGCCTCGGTGAGATCATGTGAACCTGGTAGATCGGGTCCATGATGTCGAAGAACCGAGGAACCACCTCGTAGTGCCCGTTCAGGGCCTCCCTGATCGGATCCGCCGGCGGCAGGTCGCTGTTCGCTATCAGTTCCTCCCAGTCGCCGCCCGCCACTATGAGAGAGGCGCCCTGAACCCTGGGCTCCACGCTGGCCACCATCGCCCCCTGGATCCCACCCATGCTGATCCCCATGACGAAAATATTCTGAGACTCTATATCGCTGCGGGTTTCCAGGTAATCGACGGCCCGCCTGTAGTCGACGATCGTCTGGGCAAAGGCGTTCCTGTCCTGCACGAAGTTCTGGGAGAAGATATCCCGTCCCGGCACCCGGCGATCGCCGTGGTACTGGGCGTCGAGGAGAATAAGTGCATACTTCTGCCCGCGAAAGAGTTCGATTATCCACAGGAAGTCCGACAACCAGGCATCCATGTCCCGGCTCCCGCCGTAGCCGTGGAGGAAGAGGATCACGGGGTAGTGATTCACCGGGGGCCAGATCTGTTTCGGTACCCACAGGTACGCGGGTATGCGCTCCTGGTTCACGCTGTCGAAGTGTATGTCGTATTGCTTCCAGAAATAATCCTGGTAGACCAATTCAGAGGTGGCGTTGAGCGGCTGGCTCGCGTCGTAGTCGTAAAATTGATCGATCTGTGCATCTGAGGGGACGAAGGAATTGAGGGGACGCAGCGTGATCTGCAGAAAGAGGAACAAGAACGGGAGGATGAATGCAGCCTGTTTCTTCACTTTCATAACGTATCCAGAAAAGGTTCGATTGCGACCTCAAGCGCCGCCCGACGGTTCGGCGATCCCCGCCGGTCGTCAACATGCCGGGGAGCGGCAGCATGCTTCAGGCACTCCTTTACCAACCAGCATTGACATTATAGCACAAAGGAGGAAAAAAGGCAATAAAACAGGGAGGGGATACCCTCCCCTCCCATGGTGACCGTAAAGACGGCTATTCCCGCATGCCTTACGTCATGGTCCCGTATAGACCAACTTGATGGCGTCTGCCGCCACTATACCGTCGGCGTTGTCCGAAAGGCCGACACCTTGTGCGCTGCTGTTGTCGAACTGGTAACTTCCGAGATAGACCCATTCGTCGCCAGCAGTCGACTGGTCGACCTGGACGATCCCCGCAATCCCGTTCTTGTCCTTGATGATGAAGGGTGCGTTGGTGGCCATCTGGCTCGACCAGGGGTGGTCGAACTTCCAGGTATAGACGTCGTAGGTCCCCGGGGTGATGATCTGGTCGACCTCCCACGCAACTATGTTGCTCCCCGTCCCGGGCCGGATGTAGTGGGTGCTGCCCTGCTCGGCGTCGGGGTAGTTGATCGTGTCCCAGGGCCCGCCCTGGTAGGTGATGAACTGGTCGTGCGCGTCATCGACGATAAGTTCGGAGATCGTCGGGCTCGCGCCGGTCGACTCGTCGACGTAGTAGGCGTCGAAGGGGTTCCCGTAAGGCGGGTTGGAATAGCCCTGGTGCCATTGCGAGTTGAAGACCCCCGCGATGACCGTGATGTTGTTAGGCGTTATCTTGCCGAAGTCGTTGCCGTGCCCGTCGTTGTAATTGTGCCCGTCCCACGTCACGGACCCGGTCCAGGTGCCGCCAGGTGCAATCGAGATGTCCTGGTTGAAGGCGTAGTCGAGGAAGGCGAATGTATAGGGGTCGCCTGCAGTGTCGTGCCAGCCCATGGACGACTCGTTCTCGGTGACGTAGACCCGGATATGCCCGTCGTACTGGGTCGCCTCGTTGTTCAGCACCGTCGCGTCGATCGCGAGCGTGGCATCGCCGACCCAGTCCGCCGTGACGGTCACGTCGATGTTGGGCACGGCGCGGTTCCCGCACTGGCTGATCGTCGCCTCGTACCACGACTGCTGCTGGCTGTAATTGGTATAGGCCCCGACGTCCACCCGGTACCCCCCGTCGAAGTAAGCGGTGGGAAAGCCGTACAGGTTGTACTCGTTGACCCTGGCAGCGGCATGGGTATCCCTGTCATCGACCAGCGAGACGTAGTAGAAGTCATACAGTCCGTCCTGCCAGATCTGCCGCAGGGCATGGTGCCCGTACTTGCAATACCCGCACCAGGTCGCCGTCCCGTACTCGCAGAGGACGGTGTGGGTCTGGGTCACCGGGCTTGCGGCGTCCAGGGGGATATTCGTTCCGTAAAAGAACAGTAAGATACCGGCGGCGGCCCAAACCAGCCTCCGCAGGTGAGCGTCTCGAAGCATTTGAAGATCCTCCAGTTAATGGATTAGTAGGACAAAAGACCGGACGGCCCGGTAATCGGGAAGCCGTCTCCGCTCGACGGGAAGTCCCTTTTCTCTTCCCGCTGCCTCAAGGATAATACCACAAGGCACGCGCCGTTGTCAAGTGGATCATGGTGAGATAATGGATGCGGATTCATAAGTGCATCAGAACGAGTCGATCATCCGATCCACCCTGGGATCGTGGGAGCGGAACGGGTCCTTGCAGATCACCGTCTTCTGGAAGTGGCCGTTCAGTTTCAGGTAGCCCCAGTCGACACTGTATGACTTCTTGAGCCGGTTGGCCTCCCTGACAAAGTCTCCCCTGATCTTGGCCCTGGTCGTCTGGGGCGGGCTCTCGATCGCCCTTTTCACCGCTTCTTCATCGATCTCTCGCTCCACCATGCCCCTCCTCTCGGCCAGATAGTAGAGGCCCGTCTTGTGGCTGATGTTGTGGTACTGGAGGTCCATCATGGAGATCTTCTCATCATCCCAACCAACACCCCTGCGCGACATGTACCCCTCCATCAAACCCTTCTTGATCACCCAGTCCACCTCACGACTCAAACCCATCGGATCATCTCCCAATACATCCAATACCCTACCCCAACGACCTATCAAATCATCCTCCACTCCACCACGACGACTACCACGATAATAACCATCCACTACATCCAAATACTCACGCTGTACCTCCACCGCAGTCAATCGACGACCACCAACCAACCCCACCCTCACCCTACACCCAGGATCACGAGATACCTGCCGTATCGCTCGCACAGGATCCTCCAACTCCATCCCAAAACTACCACCACCCTCCAATACCCCCAACACCAACGCCGTCAATCCCACCTTCAAATACGTAGATACCTCCGACATGTTCGAATCACCTACTATCACGTGCAACCTACGATAACGCTCCCGATCAGCATGAGGCTCATCACGTGTGTTGATCACCGACCTGGAACTCGTCGTGGCCCCAGACACCTTCTGGTAGATGTGTTGTGCACGCTGGGATATGAAATAACGGTAGCCGGCGCTCGTCTTGAGGATCCTCCCCGAACCGCAATAGACCTGCCGTGTGACGAGGAAGGGGATCAGTTCATCGGCAATCCTCTGAAAGTCCACGTTGCGCCGGATCAGGTAATTTTCATGGCAGCCATACGTATTGCCCACCGAATCGGTGTTGTTCTTGAAGATGAAGATACGGCCCCGCACACCCTCGCGCCTCAACTTCTTTTCAGCCGACTCGATGAGGGATTCCAGGATCCTTTCGCCCGCCTTGTCGTGAGTGATCAACTCGAGTATGTCGTCACACTCCGGCGTCGCGTATTCGGGATGGCACCCGGTATCCTGGTAGAGCCTCGCGCCGTTCTGGAGGAAGATGTTTGTCCGGCTCTGCCGCGAGAAGAGGTTTTCAAAGAGGTAAAGGAGGGCGCTCTCCGGCGGCAGGTTGGTCAGACCGCTGGAATTGAACAGGAGTCCATATTCCGTCTCCAACCCATAAATGCGCCGCTTCAAGTGTCAATCCTCTCGGAGGACCTTCAGTTCATCACATATCAATCTTCGAAAGTGCCTGTCACAACGATTCTTGTCCAGCAAGGCCACCTCGAGGTTGTCGAGGTCGACTTCTGAATTGCCTACCGCCTGGATGCACTCGCAGGCGAGTTTCAGGGCGTCTCCCAGGCTCATCTCGACCCGGTATCGTTCACTGAGACAACGCTGGATCTCGTCTGAACGTCCCCCTATCGCGGCATATCCCTTTTCATCGGAGAGGCTGCCGTCGAAGGAGATGCGATATATCTCGTTCTCCTTGGCCTCATTGATTTGTACCAGGAGGATCTCGACTTCGAGCGGCTTGACCGCCTGGCTGAAGATGTCACCTATGGTCTGTGAATACGCGTTCGCCAGGGAAACGGCCGTGACGTCTTCCCTCCCGTAGGCATAACCCTTGAGGTCGGCGTGTTTGATTCCCGCTTTCCTCAGGCTCTCGTACTCGCTGTACTTGCCGGCACCTGCGAAGGCTATCCGGTCATAGATCTCGGATATCTTGTTCAGTGAGCGGCTCGGGTTCTCCGCAACCATGAGGATCCCGTCGGTACAATCCAAGGCTATGATGGATTTGCCGCGGGCAATCCCCTTACGGGCATACTCCGCCTTGTCCCGCATTATCCTTTCGGGGGATACATAATAGGGCATGGTCACTTATTACCCTCCTTCCCCTTGAATATCACGGAGTATTTCTCCTTGATCCGATCATCCTGGAGGTCGACTATCCCATCGGAAGATAGGACCTTGACGGTAGGGAAGATTCCCCTGTAAAAATCGGGACCACCGGTACCCAGGTCCTCTTCGGCGGCATCGAAGAGGGCCTCCAGGGCCACTTCCACCGCCTTCTCCCGGGACATGCCCGACTCGTACAATTTTTTCAGGGTATTCCGGGCATCCCGCCCCCCCGAGCCCACGGCATGATAATCGATCTCCTCGTAGCGCCCTCCAGTCACGTCATACTTGTATATCTTTCCTTCACCCGCGCTGAGGTGGTAACCTATAAAGAGTGGAATGACTACCAGCCCTTGGGACGCCATGGGGAAGTTGGCCTTGATCATCTGCGACAACTTGTTTGCCTTTCCCTCCAGCGATAGGGGCACCCCCTCGATCTTCTCGTAGTGCTCCAATTCGGTCCTGAACAGTTTCACGAGTTCTATGCACGGCCCCGCAGCCCCTGCGATGGCAATGATAGTCGAATCGTCGACCTCGTATACCTTCTCGATTCGCCGGTCGGACACGTGAAAGCCCTCGACGGCCATCCGGTCTCCGGCGACAACGGCCCCACCGCTGTATTTCAGCGCCAGCACCGTTGTTCCCTCCGGAACTGTGATCCTCCCATCACCCGCATTGACTTCCAGAGTCCGGTACTTGGGCAGAAGTTCCGGTGAATATTTCATCATGATGTTGAAAAAACTGCACTCACCGGCCTCTTCCAGAGAGATCAATATCATTCACCCCCTCTTTGTACATAATTTTTCACGAACTCCTCAGCGTTCTCCTCCAGGACATCATCTATCTCATCGATCAATTCATCCAGGTCCTTTTTGAGCTTCTCGCCCTTCTTGGTTGTCTTCGAGGTGTGGCCTTCCGCCTCCTTCTCTCTCTCGGGCCGTCTTCCCCCTGACCTTTTTTCCTGCCTGCTCATGGTCCGATCCTCCTTCAATCTCTCAAATTATCCAGGAGATCTTCAACCGATCCGGAGCGTCGAAACAACTCCTCCGTCAGGGTCCTGTTTCCGCGAAGGGGCTCCATCATGGGTACCCTCTTGATGTTCCCCTCGTTCATGTAAAACAGAACGGATGTCCAGGAGCCACCAAATACGCGGTGAGGAAACTTCTTGAGACACATACCCCGGAAATATGCCCTTGTGCCCTCCGGGGCCCTCCCGACCGCATCGAGGACCTCTTCCATCGGCACGATCGTCTCCACCAGGCCTTTCCTTAACATTTTCATATAAAGCCCCTTGTCCTCCCGGATATCGTGGTACTGGAGGTCCATCATGGAGATCTTCTCATCATCCCATCCAACACCCCTGCGCGACATGTACCCCTCCATCAAACCCTTCTTGATCACCCAGTCCACCTCACGACTCAAACCCATCGGATCATCTCCCAATACATCCAATACCCTACCCCAACGACCTATCAAATCATCCTCCACTCCACCACGACGACTACCACGATAATAACCATCCACTACATCCAAATACTCACGCTGTACCTCCACCGCAGTCAATCGACGACCACCAACCAACCCCACCCTCACCCTACACCCAGGATCACGAGATACCTGCCGTATCGCTCGCACAGGATCCTCCAACTCCATCCCAAAACTACCACCACCCTCCAATACCCCCAACACCAACGCCGTCAATCCCACCTTCAAATACGTAGATACCTCCGACATGTTCGAATCACCTACTATCACGTGCAACCTACGATAACGCTCCCGATCAGCATGAGGCTCATCACGTGTGTTGATGATCGGCCGGCGGTTCATGGTCTCGAGGCCGACCCGCTTCTCGATCGTGTCCGCACGTTGGGAGATCTGGAACGGACAGTCGTGGTCCCTGCCGCCCGGGTTTACCTTGCCGGATCCACAGTATATCTGCCGCGTGACGAGGAAGGGGGTCATGTTGTCGACGATCACCTGGAATGGTATATCCCGGGAAACGAGGTAATTCTCGTGGTACCCGTAACTGTTGCCCCGGCTGTCGATGTTGTTCTTATAAAGGATGAGGTCCGTGCTGGTGATCTTGTTGGCCTCCTCCCTGCCCCTGTTGACGATCAATGTCCCGGCCGCCTCGTACTTCACGAGTTCGAGGGCGTCAAGACACTCCGGCGTGGAATACTCGGGATGGGCTGAGTCGACATAGAGCCTCCCGCCGTTCGGTAGGATACGGTTTATGGACCGGTTCTCCTCTTCATCCGGGATCTCGGCCTCTCCTTCGACCTTGAAGCCTCGCAGGTCGAAGAGGGGACTCTCCTCCGAATAATCCCAGATGACGTCCTTGTACGGCATCGGGAAACTGTTGATCAGGAGGATGGAATTGGTCAATGGGTCAAAACCCTCAGGGTTATGCGCAAAGATCCCGTACTCCGTCTCGGTGCCGATTATGCGACCTTTTTCCATTGTCCCCCTGGCCCCTCCGTCAATACGGTAATCCTGAAAGGAAGAAAAGGTGTCCATGCCCCCTACAGGTACTGGCCCGTAGTTATTGTCTCGATCTTCCGTTCGGTATGTTCCCTGGTCATTATCAACGACTGAATATGGATGATCTTCTCGCTCTTTCTGCCGGAAATCTTGACCCAGTCATCAGGGTTGGTGGTGTTGGGAAGGTCTTCGTTCTCCCGGAACTCCTCGTGGATCGCCCTGTACAGGTCCTCTCCCCTGATTCCCTTTTTCTTCTCCGTTATCAGCCTCTTTATGGCAAACCGCTTGGCGCGGCTGACGATACTCTCGATCATCGCTCCGGAGATGAAGTCCTTGAAATAGAGAATTTCCCTCTCCCCACTCGCGTAAGTAACCTCGAGAAACCTGTTCTCCTCTTCCTGGCTGTACATCCGGTCCACCGCATTACGGATGAGTTGCTCCACCAATTTTTCCCTGTCCCCGTCGACCACCTCGAGTTCGCCCTGATCAAAGGGAAGATCGGGAGTAAGATACTTGGAGAAGATATCCCTGGATGCCTCGACGTTTGGGCGGTCGATCTTGATCTTGATGTCCAGTCTACCGGGCCTGAGCACTGCAGGATCTATGAGATCCTGCCGGTTGCTGGCCCCTATGATTATGACGTTCTTAATATCCTCCACGCCATCGATCTCCGAGAGGAACTGGGGAACGATGGTAGACTCCACATCCGACGAGATGCCCGAACCCCGGGTCCGGAACAGCGATTCGAACTCGTCGAAGAAAACGATTACCGGCATCCCCTCCCTGGCCTGCTCCTTGGCCTTACGGAATACCTCCCGGATCTTCCTCTCTGACTCGCCAACATACTTGTCGAGGAGTTCTGGTCCCTTGATGTTTATGAAGTAACTCCTGGCCTCCCGGCCGCTGACCTCTTCCACGTGCCTGGCCAAGGAGTTGGCCACTGCCTTGGCTATCAGCGTCTTCCCGCAACCGGGTGGACCGTATAGGAGGACACCCTTGGGCGGCTTCAACTTGTGCTCCTTGTAATAATCCCCGTAGATATAGGGGGTCTCTATCGCGTCTCTCAATTGCTCTATCTGTACTTCAAGGCCGCCGATATCGTCATAGGTCACGTCAGGGGTGATCTCCAGGAGCACATCGGCTACTTCCTCCCTGGGGAGTTTCTCGAGGAGATATCCCGATTTCGGATCGTACAGGAGGATATCCCCCGGTCGCAATGTCTCGCTTCGTAGCGGCTCGGCGATCTCAGCCACGACATCCTCGTCGGGCCGCAGGGTGACAATCGCCCTCGAATCGTCGAGTTCTGACTTGAGAGAGACAACCTCCCCGTGTACCTCGTATCCCTTCACTTCAATTGCGTTCATTGCCTCGTTGAGGACTACCTCCTGCCCCTTTCTCAGTTTGTTCACGTCGATGTCCGGGTGCAGGTTTACCTTCATCTTCCGGCCCGATGTGAGGATGTTGACCGTCCCGTCATCGTTGAACCCATAAAGTATTCCATAAGAGGCTGGGGGGGCCGTCAACTTCTCCACTTCTTCCTTCAGGGCCTCTATCCTCTCCCTGGCCTGGTTCAGAGCGTTGACGAGTTTCTCGTTCTGCTGCTGGATGCGGTACATCCGCTGACTCGATTTCTTGAGTCTTTCATCGAGGTATTCGAATTCATGGGGGGTCGCACTGATCTTTCCCCGCAGCCTGATGAGTTCTTCCTCCATATACCGGATCTTCGATCTAAGGCCTCCGATCTCCCGCTCATACTCAATGATGCGACGACGCCTCGATTCATTCCCTCCCTCTCTGGCCTGCACCGAAAATTTCCCGCTCGATCGATGGAAGGGGCCCTTTTCTCGAGAACGATCCTTGGCCTTACTCACTGCAACCACCTCTCTTCAAATACCGGGGAGCGATCCTTGATCCATGGTCACTCTCGTTCCATGAGGGAAACATCCGAAGGTATCAATGCTGACTTCATGCTGCACTCTTTCAGGCCCTTAGTGCCGGGCTCCTGTTCACTATCCGTCATCCCTTTGCCCCCACAACCATGGCGGTCATCTTGTCTTCGTCGATTACGAAATCAGCAAAGACCGACGGGGCCTCTCTCTTCATAATCCTCAGCATTTCCAGGCAAATTCCCCTTATTTCCCACTGTGCTGAGGGATGGCACCTCAACTTGAACATGTGGCGTAACTCCCTGAAATTGGCCGAAACAACGATCTCGCTCTCCACTGCGTTGGGGAGAACGAACCTGGCGTCCTGTCTCTTGATCCCCAGCCCTATCAGTTTCTTGTATGCGTCCCTTGCCTCTTCGATAAAGTCGGCAAAGATCCGCATCGCCTCCCGATTATCCCTTATCGACTCCGGAGTGACTATGGAAAACCTCTCTTCGTCGACGTATCGCTGGGACTGCTGCGAAAAAGAGCAAAATCTATGCCGCACAAGTTGGTGGGTAAAACTCCGCGATCCACCCTCCACCCGGAACGTGGCGTAGGCGTGTTCGAGCACCGATTCATGATTCCTGCTTATCAGCATCTTGATAAAGCGTTCGTGAGAGTCGGGAGTGGTCTTATCCCATGAGAGGTAACAGGTCCTGCCCGCTTCCTCGATGACCATTTCCGCATTCGGTGTGATTGCAATCAGTGAGACTTTCATTACCGGCTCCCTTCATGGCGTTGATCCGACGAGTTCTGTCCCATCAGGCATCTGGATAAGAGTTCTACCGGGTGAACAGGATTCGAGGACGTCCCCTGGGCTATTTGTAACCTGCACGCTCCACACGGTGTCACCACCTCGCAGTCATGACGATCTTCCAGTTCCTTGAATAATGCCGATCCTATCTCCATCGAGAGATCAAAACGTTCCTTACGCATGCCAAATGTTCCGGCCAGCCCGCAGCACCTGTCGCTTACGTCGACCAAATGGATCCCCGGTACACCTTCCATAACACGGACAAAGAGTCGGTCAAGCCCCAGCGAGCGGAGGTGACACGGAATCTGCAGGATCACTCTATCCCTCTCATTCGCCATCGGGCCATAACTCCAGGGCATATCTGCCTGCCTATCCACGAGTTCCAGGATGTCGACGGTGTGTGCGGCGAGACTCCCGGCACCCTCATCCCCCAGGTAACGAGGGTACTCCTCCCTTACGCACACCAGGCAACTTGGAGAACTGAATACGACGTCCGCCCCATCCGGAGAGACTTCTTCGTACCTCTCGACCAACTTGTGGGCCCTCTTCCTGAATCCGTCTATATCACCGATCGTCAACCTGGCCACACCGCAACAGTCTCCTTCGAGCATCCTGGCCCGGTATCCCATTGCTTCGAGGAGATTGAGGGTCCCCGCGTATTCTCCGACCCTGGAATGATAGGTCGCGAAGCACCCGGGGAAATAAACTACCTCTCCCCTGTCCCGGTGTCTATCTCCAGCACCATCCAAGGGATCGGCGGTATCGAACCGGGGGATCATACACATGTGGTGGATGCCTACTGTCCCTTCCATCATCATCCTGAGAAGGCCGTTGGCGAGCATCCGGTTCGAGAACCTGGGGGTCTTTGACCCGAGCCGCTCAACCTCCCCGGACGCCATGAGAAATCGATCCTCAACGCTGAATCCACCAACCTTGTGAATGGCCGATCTCGCCTGCACGGCCAGCCACGGGATATCGACTCGGGAGGGGCATTCCGTGGTGCAGAGTTTACAGTTGTAACAAAGGTTCATGACCTCCCGGCAGAGGGGCGAATTGATCGTATCATCGGCGATCAATTCGCCTATCAGGTATTCACGGACGAGGTTGGCCTTCGCCCGCGCCGTTGCCTCTTCTGTCCCGAGCGCCATGAATGGCGGGCAGTAAACGCGGCAAGTGCCACACCCATGGCACTTGTCGACCTCGCGCTTGAGTCGCCCGGGATCAGTGGAGAGGTCATCCCTCGCGCTTGTATAGTCATATCTCAGGTCCGCCGTGATCGTTTCGGATTCCGGGTCGACAATTATCCCGGGGTTGAGTATTCCCACTGGGTCGAATACCCGCTTGATTTCTCGGAAGACATCGCAGAGACCTCCGTAAATCCTCGGAAGAAACGGCGACCGGAGCCGCCCGTCACCGTGCTCCCCTGACAGGGTCCCACCCAGGTCCGAGACGATCGAGACGACCTCGCCGGCCAACCCGGCGATGACATCCTTATAGTCCCCACGCGTCAAGTCGATGAGGGGGTTCACATGGACGTTCCCGTCCCCCGCGTGACCGAAGATGGCCGCACGCACTCCGAACCCTGCAAGGAGGGATCGCAGGCGAGAGATGTACTCGGGGAGGTTTTCGACCGGAACCGCGGCGTCCTCGATAAAACGAAGCGGCTTGCAGGGGTAATCGACCAGTCGCAAGATGGTGGATGCCCGGTTCCGTATCTCCCAGAGCCTCTCCTGGTCCGGCTCATCCACCGCCACCCTGTACCCCTCAGACATGCAGAGTGGTCGAACCTCCCGCAGGCAATCACTCGCCTTTTCCGCTACCTCTTCCCCGTCCACACCGGAGAATTCCACCAGGAGCAAGGCCTCGAGTCCATCCGGCAATTCCTTGAGGAGACCCAAGTAATCCGATCCGACAAGTACGTCAAGGAGGCTGCGGTCCATCAACTCGATGGTAGATGGCCCGGACTGCTTGATTTCCCGGATGCTCCTGGTCATTCCCTCGAGGTCTGAGAAGCAGTACATGGCCGTAGCCCGCGAGTTGGGCCTTTTCACCAGCCTCAGCCTGGCCTCTGTGAATATGCCCAGCGTCCCCTCGGAGCCGACCATCAGCCTCGCAAGGTCAAAGGTACCCCCGTCGAACACCTCCCAGACATTGTAGCCGCTGGCATTCTTCGTTACGACCGGCCGGACACCCGCTATGGCCTGCTCGTTCCGCTTCAGGATGTCAGCCGCGGCCCTGACCTTGTCACCGATCACTCCGCCATCCAGGGAGTATTTCCCGGCAACCAATTCTTCCCCGCCAGGCAGAAACACTGTAGACGATACAACGTGATCGTCGACCGTCCCGTACATCACGGAATGTGCCCCGCCGGAGTTGTTCGCCAGCATCCCGCCTATCGTGCAGAAGTCGCCACTGGAGGGATCAGGCGGGAAGATGAGCCCGTATCGCCGGAGTCTGCGGTTCAGGGCCGCATATACGACTCCCGGCTCCACGCGCACCGAACGATCTTCCACGTCGACTTCGATGACCCGGTCCATGTGCCTGCTGAAGTCGAGGATCAGCCCCCGCCCGAGGCTCTGGCCGGCAACCCCCGACCCCGCGCCCCTGGCCGTAACCGGTATTCCCCGCTCCGCACCGTACTTGAGGACCGCAGAGACGTCCGCCTGCGACCTTGGACACACCACCCCGATAGGAACGACGCGGTAGATACATGCCGCCGTACTGTAAAGGGCCCTGGTCACCGGGTCGGTCCGGACCTCGCCCTTCACCAATGGGCTCAATTCCCTCCTTATTCGATCCGCTCTTTCGTCCACCTAAAGGGCCCTCAGAAAAAGGTCACTGTGACGATCTCGCCCTTCTCTATCAAGTCGACATCGGTCGGGATCTCCACAAACCCATTCGCCTCCGACATGCTCGTGATCGCACCCGATTCCTTGAACGTAAGGTGGGCGACCTCTCCTTCAACACGGACAGGATAGAACTGGTGCCTCCCGATCGTCGATACGATCCGCTGCGAGACAACCGCCTCACTCGTTTCACGACGGCTCTTCGGAAGCCTGGCCATCTTCCGCAGCAACGGCTCGAGAATGAGATAGCCGTTCGAGAGACAGGACGTCGGATAACCGGGCATCCCAAGGAGTACCATGCCGTTTATCATTCCCATTATCGTGGGCTTTCCGGGCTTGACCATTACTCCGTGGAAGAGGACTTCCCCCCGCCTCTTGAAGAGGTCCACTATCAGGTCCCGGGAGCCGACCGAACTCCCGCCGGTGAAGACAACCATGTCGGAGCCCGATACCTCTCCAAGGACCCCCTCCAGTGCCTCCAGCGTGTCATCTATTATCGGCATTACCCGGGCAATGCCGCCGTTGCTCTCGACCAAAGGCGCAAGTGTATATGCATTTACATTGTAGACCTGGCCCGGCCTCAACTCCTCTCCCGGTTCTGCGATCTCAAGCCCTGTCGGCACGATGGCAACCACCGGCCTGGCGTAGACGCGTACGGTCTTCATACCTACGGCGCATAGGGCCCCGATACGGCCTGGATTCAACACATCCCCGTCTCTCACGAGCCTGTCCCCCTTCATCATGTCCTCGCCGCGCCCAGAGACGTTTTCCCCCGGATAGACCGGCTTCATGACTTGCACACGGTCTCCTTCCCTTTCCGTGTTCTCCACCATGACGACCGCGTCGGCGCCGGCCGGCAGGACCGCGCCGGTCGCTATGCCGACGCATTCCCCCCCTTGCACACGGACCCCATCAATCTCTCCTGCGTAAACAGACCCCCGGATGTCAAGTGTCACCGGGTCCATTCGCTTCGCCCCGAGCGTATCCTCAGACCGAAGGGCATATCCATCCATGGACGCCCTGGGGAACGGCGGAACGTCCATCTCGGCCTCGACGTCGCCCGCAACCACACGCCCGGCCGCCTGCGGGACCGGTATGATTTCGCTTCTCTCCATCCGCTTGATGGCCCCGTAGCCGATCTCCAGCGCCTCCTGCAAGGTAATCAACTTCCTGAAAGGTCTCACTTCCTCGCCTCCATTACCATGTGCCCTGCCTCGGGCAGGATCAGTCTCTCCATCGCCAGCACGATCGCATCCACGGAACCGGGCAACGAAAAGATTATCTTTCCGCGGGCAACGCCGGCCGTTGCGCGCGACAGCATGGCGGCCGATCCTATATCCAGGAAACCAAGGTACCTGAAGAGTTCCCCGAACCCATCGATCTCTTTCTCGATAAAGGGAGAAACGGCCTCTATGGTAACGTCTCTCACTGCTATCCCGGTGCCCCCCGTCAGTACGACCAGGTCGATATCCTCCCTCTCCAGTAGTTCCGCCACGAGCGAGGTTATCTCCCCGAGGTCATCCCGAACCAGGAAGCGACCTGCGAGCACGTGCCCGGACCTCACAACCAGGTCGGCAATGAGCCGCCCGCCGGCATCGTCTTCCATGCCCCTCGTGTCGCTCACGGTGGCAACCGCGAAAGCAATGGCCTTAGGTGCCTTCTCCTTGTGTTCCCTATGTCCCATGAAGACTCCCCAGATGTACCGGACTGCCCAATCTCCAAGTCTCAACTCAAAGGGCGAACCCGGAACCTATAAATTTTACCATAAAACACCGTCCATGAAAAGGGGGGAAAGAGGCCGGGAGTTTTGTTTCTGAAAATGACACGTGGAATATCGTATACACGATGCTGTGAGGATGATCCGTGAAAGAAGGCTGAAACTACAACTTACCTGGCGAGGGCCCTCTCGGCACTGCGAATCAGGGCGTCTTTCATCGGTTCGAGGCCGCTCTCGACGAATAGACCTGCGGCGTGGCGATGCCCCCCCCCACCGTACTCGGCTGCAAGTTTGTTGACGTCCACCATACCCCTCGACCTCAAACTGGCCTTCACCTTTCCATCATCCAATTCGATGAACAGGAGGCACACTTCGACATCCTTCAATAACCGCAGGTAGTCGACGAAGCCCTCGCATTCCTGGGGGCAGGTACGGGTCTTCTCCATCATCTCCCTGGTAATCTTCAACCACGCGATCCTTCCACCCCCCGCAATTCGGAGTCCGGAAAGCGCAAGCCCGAGGAGTTGGATCCGCCCGATCGAACTGTTCTCATAGATATTTTCATAGACTCCCCTTGGATCGACTCCTATATCGATCAGGTGGGCTGCGATGGAATGGACGGCGCTGTTGGTGTTGGAAAAGCGAAATGAACCGGTGTCGGTAATTATGGATACATACAGGGGCTCCGCGATCTCCATGGTGATCTCCCCAGCCATCCCCGTAATCAGGCGATAGATCAACTCCCCGGTAGAGGAGGCCTTCACATCGATCAGGTTCACATCAGCGAATTGGTCGTTGCTGATATGGTGGTCGATGCACACCCTCAGGGCCTTGGATTCCCTCACCAGGGGCCCGCACCTTCCCAGCCGGTCCCAGTTGCTGATATCTAGGATGAAGATGACATCTGCGAGATAGAATGCATCCCCGTGGAGTGACGGGTCGACGACTTGGACCTCTCCCTTCCCATCGAGAAAGTGGTAGTTTATGGGAGCGGGTTGGCCATTGACGACACTGCTCTCCTTTCCCAGTGACTTGAGAAAGCGGTGAAGAGCGATCTGGGAGCCGATCCCATCGCCATCCGGGTTTACGTGAGTGACTAGGAGGAACCGGTCATTCTCCCGGATGACATCCTGCACTCTCTCAAATTGATCCCTCATATCGCCCCTTACTTTGCC
>CAZNLH010000036.1:0-22671 GCA_964573995.1 uncultured Gemmatimonadota bacterium | reverse complement strand
GAGATCCCATCGAAGTGGGATAACAAGGATATCAGGGACTACTTCCGTACCCTCTTCGCACTCGTCCATACCAGGCAGTACGAGGCCGCTGAGCGCTGGGGGATCTGGATACTCGACCACTTCGATAACCCGAGATTATCCACCCAGGCCTTCTCCTCGCTTGCAAGGTCCTTCAGTAAAAGAGATGCGTGGGACGACCTGCAGCGCGAAACCGCAAAACGCCTTCTCGACAATTACAGGAAAGGTTCCTCCTGGAAGGGAACCGATCCGACTATCGAGATCCTGAACGAGGTGATAGGACAAGGAGATGCGAAGGACGTGGCGAGTTTCTGGAAGGAGGAGATACTGCCATACCCGTTGACCTCATCGATGCTCCTGCCCCTGGACAACCTCGTCGGTTACTTCACAAGGGTAAATGATTACGGGGAGGCGCTCGAGGTCCTCGACGAGATATTGAACGGACTTCCGTCGACAAACGGAAATCCATCGCTCCGCGACCTGATCCTGACCCGTTACACGATCAAGCGGGCGGACTTGCTGTTCAATAACCTGGACCGGCAGGATGTGGCGACGGCGCTGATCGACTCGCTGAGCAGCGAACTGCCCAAACTGTCCAAAGAGGCCTATCCCTATGCCTTCATGGCGGTAGCGGGATGGAAGGCCAGGCAAATCGGATGGAACGCCCTCGGCAAATTCGTCCGCCCGTTCGGGGACTCCCTCGTCAGCGCAGAGAAGGAGATGAATCCGAGCATCTATCATCCCCCGTTCATGCCTGATATGCCGTTCCCCTCCCCCCTGCTGGCGCTCAAGTGCATCGCCGACAGGAGCATACCCCCCGCCTTCCGTACCAGTAATGATTTCCTCGGCCTGCTGGGAATCGATCCGGCGGAGGCGGACGAGACGTTGAAGGCCCTGGGGAACAGCCCCTATCGGCTGAAAATCGATTGTGGGCAGGCGGTACTCGGCAACTGGGAGGACAAGTCCTTCGGTGCGATCCTTAAACGCTACTCGGGCAGGCCCGGTGGCAGATCATTCCTTGACGTCAAGGGGCACCAAGAAACAGTTAAAACGGACGGGGGCGGCCATTGATACAGGAGGGCAGTCTCCCCCGTCTCGCCCGATCTTCCCTGCATCGGTTGGTGTCACGCCCGATGATTGAGATGTTCCACGCGATCTTGGAGGGACTCGACCGAGCGATTGTCATCTTTCCCGTTATCCTCTTGTCGCTATATTCTCCCCTCGATGCCGGCAGCGCACAGAGAACGGCAAGTTACAGTATGGCAGTGAGCCTCCACCCCGAAGAAAAGGAGATCTCCGGGGCAGAGACCTTGACCTGGATAAACCGGGCTGGTGAAGCGACCTCAGAACTTTGGTTCCACCTGTATCTCAACGCCTTCAAGAACGAAAAGAGCACCTTCCTCACCGAGTCGGGGGGACGCCACCGCCGCGGGAGAATGAAATCCGGCAAGTGGGGATGGATCGACGTGGACTCTATCAGGGTCATCGGTGGAGCAGACTTATCTCCCACCATCGAGTACATGCACCCGGACGACGACAACTCGGACGATCGCACGGTGATGAGGGTAGTGTTGCCCGAGCCGGTGAGTCCCTCCGATTCCATCAAGTTGAGGATTGTATTCAGATCGCACCTGCACCAGGTCTTTGCAAGGTCTGGCTACCGTCGCGACTTCTTCATGGCCGCCCAGTGGTTTCCCAAGATCGGTGTCTTCCAGGGGCCCGATGGGGGATGGAACTGTCACCAGTACCACGCCCACAGCGAGTTCTTCTCCGATTTCGGCACCTATGACGTCCGGATCACCGTCCCTGACCGCTTCGTTGTCGGGGCGACCGGCGAGCGCATCGGCGAAGAAAAAAATCCGGACAGCACGACTACATACCACTATCACCAGGAGGACATCCACGATTTCGCGTGGACCGCCTCACCGGATTACGTCGTCTTCGAGCGGGATTTCATCGCGAAGGATGAAATCTCTCGGGCGGAGGTCGAGTCCCTCGCTACGCTCTTCTCCCTCAGGCCTTCCCAGGTAATGCTCAATGACATTCGCATGATCCTCCTGATGCAACCCGATCACCTGAACCAGGTCGAAAGGCACTTCACTGCCCTGCGGCGGGCCATCAAGTATTTTGGGCTCTGGTACGGCCCCTACCCATATCATACCATCACGGTCTTCGATCCGCCGAGGGGGGCTGAGGACGCCGGCGGCATGGAATATCCGACGATGATAGGGGCGGGCACGTCATGGATCGCCCCCTCGAGGCGCCTGAGCCCTGAAGGGGTGATAGTCCATGAATTCGGCCATCAATACTGGTACGGACTGGTCGCAAACAACGAATTCGAAGATCCATGGCTCGATGAAGGTTTCAATACCTACTCCACTGAGAAGGTCCTCGGCCGCGCGTACGGGGACAATTACGCCTACAGGCGGCTCGGAGGAAGGGAGGGGATCCCCTTTCAGGGGACGGACTGGCTGGACCTGGACACCCACACGGATACCTTTGGCAGAATAACCTTCCCGCTCATAGGTATCTACCTCGAAGGGATCCCCATCGCGCCTTTCGAAGGGCAGAAACGGGCCTACCTCGGCGGACCCAAACTCGATCGCCTGCACGAGAATTCATGGTCCTTCTACAATGATGATAGTTACTGGATCAATTCCTACTCCCGGCCGGCGCTGACACTAAAGACATTAGAGGACCTCCTCGGCGCGCCCACCATGGCAAGGGTGATGCGGACCTACTCACGGCTGTTCCGGTACCGCCACCCGAAGACCGCCGACTTCATCCGCGTTGTAAGGGATGTCTCCGGGCGGGACATGGGAAGATTCCTTGAGCAGGCACTCGATGAGAGCCTGATCCTCGACTATTCGGTCGACCGGGTGACGTCCGACACCCTGAAGGTCAAGGCCGGGATGTACGATACCCCGGAGGGGAGAAAAGAGGTCAAAGTAGAAGACGACAGGGAAAAACACGTCCTCACGGAAGAGGGCTCCCCAATGATCAAGAGCGAGGTGTGGCTGCGGCGCCTCGGCGAGTTCGTGCAGCCTGTAGATCTGCTCGTCAAATTCGAGGACGGCGAGGTGGTTACGGAACATTGGGATGGAGAGAGGCGGTGGAAGAAGTACAAGTACATCAAGACATCGGGGATCGAATACGCCGAGGTGGATCCACTGCACCAGATCCTCCTCGACGTCAACCGCAGCAACAACAGCCGGCGGTTCGAACCGGCCCATGGTCCCGTGTTGCGATGGTCCTCGAGGTGGCTCCTCTGGATGCAGAACCTCTTACACGTAGCGAGCCTGTACGGATGACGAAAATGGTCACTTCATCCCTGACAGAAGGACTCCGCCAAGCCGGCGGTCACATCCGCCTATCGCTCTTCCTCCTCCTGGTAAACCTCCTGTTCGCGTTTCTCCTCACTGTCCCGTTTTACCGTGAGATCATGAGCGAACTCGGCCGTAGCCTGATGGGCGGAGAACTGCTTAAGGGTTTCAATTACGCATGGCTGGCCGAATTCAACTACAATCACCCGGATTTCATGAAGACCATGGGGGACTTCATCCTGCCTGTAACCATAGTATATGTCTTTACCTGGTCCGCCTTGTCCGGGGGGATCATCGAGACGTTTGTCCCGGTCAGCAGAGGCGGCAAACCATATCGGTTCTTCCCTGGTATGGCCCGGCATCTCTTGCCCTTCATCCGGCTGACTATCATCTCGATCATCGTATATCTCTCAATGTACTGGCTCTTGATGATCAAGACATGGAAGGCGCTCTTCGACCTGATCGAGGACTCCCCCTACCCACAACTCGAATTCGCCGTCGGTGTGGGGCTGACGCTTTTGACGATCCTCCTGGGCCTGTTTTTCAACATGATCTTCGATTATGCCAGGATCAAAAAGGTCATGGATGGATTTCCCTCGATCCTCCTCTCTATTATTGGAGCGATGAGGTTCTGTTTCAGTCACTTACGTGCGACCTTGTCAATCTACGCGACACTCCTCCTCCTCTCAGGGATCGTAATCGTCTCGTACCTCGCCGTCTACAGACTCGTCCCCCAGGACAACATTGCGGGGATAATCTCCCTCTTCGTCTTCCAGGAGGTATTCATGCTCGGCCGGATATTCATCAGGGTCTCGGAGTATTCGTGCCAGATGGTCTTTTACTCCAGGGCGGGAGACAGGAGGGAGTAGGGGTCACAAGAAGGGCCAAGGATGAGGCCTGCCTCATTAAAAAGGCGGAACGTTCAATGAGACAAGTTAATAAGGTTCAACGGGCCTGTCTGTCAACCAACCTCTTATGGTCTCTCCGCGAGGATAAAGGGCGGTTGTAGGCTGCTTCTTCCTCGAACCTAAAACCACATGTGTCGGCGGTGAGGAACTCCGATGGAGTCCTCGGATATTTTCTGCAACTCACAGGCCTTATGGAATAAATCGCGCAAAAACTCCTTCCATTCAGGCGCCGCCGCAGGAACAGGCACGGCCTGGGCAACTGGCAGCAAGCGCCGCAGTTTATGCACCTGCCGCGACGCTTGCTTGAGACCGGAAGGGCACAGGTAACAAATCTCTTGATCTTCGCCTTCAATTTTTCACCTTCCCATCAGGTACGCGGTTCATCCCAACAATGGATTACACCGCAGGCCGGGCCCGGAATGTCCACCCCAAGAACGATGTCCTGGATAGACGACTACACGGAGGGAGAAAACAACCCCCCACTGCCGAATCGGGCATGAAAAAAAGCGGTTTCATTATCTGATCGGTCGTTGTACCATCGAATTACGCATACAACCATCGCCGGGCAAACAGAAGAAACGGCTGATAAGAAATTAACAGCATCCCCCTCAATATGGCAAGGATTTTTGACCGGGATGCCTAAACAACCCCAATCCTGGAGTTTCCCCGACTTTTTAGCTTGAAATGGTTATCTCGTCCAATTACAAGGTGACTCTTGAATTGACAAGTGGTATCAAGGCAAGGGGTCTCCTGTCGATGTAAGATAGGAAAACTCCACAAGCCCAACCTCCTTGACAGGGAGAATAATCGCGCTACATTAGGTCCGTATCGTTATGAACTGCGACCAACCGGCAATAAATGAGGGGGAGACACTTCGCTTCGTCCTTGACCTGATCGGGGAAACGGGGGAACGACTACTCGAAAATTTCCACGGGAAGGAAGGGACACGCGGCAGGAAGAAGGGCGATGGAAGCCTCCTTACGGAAGCGGATATCGAGTCGAATGACCTGATTACCCGCCGCATAAGCGAACGTTTTCCAGAGCACGGTCTCCTGACAGAGGAGGGAGACACCGTTGCCCCTGACGGTCCCTGTGTCTGGATCGTCGATCCGCTGGACGGCACCACCAACTTTGCCAGGGGAATCCCGCTGTGGTGTATTTCAATAGCGCTCTACATCAAGGGGGAGATACGCCTCGGGGCCGTGGCCTTCCCGGCCCTGCACCGCATCTACCGCGCTATCAAGGGGAAAGGGGCGTTCCTCAACGAGAATCCGATCGGCCCCGGGCACCTGCTCGGGCAGATGGAGACACAGGTCTTTGTGACCTGCACACATACATTGAAAAATTATTCACTAACCATCCCCCTAAAACTCAGGATACTGGGCTCCGCCGCATACAACCTGATCGCGGTTGCTGAGGGGACTGCAGCCTGTGGTATGGAGCACAGGCCAAAGATATGGGATATTGCAGCCGCTTCTCTTATAATCGAGGAGGCGGGACATATCATAGACTATCCGTTCTCAGAGCCGTTCTTCCCGCTCAAGCCCTGTACAGATTACAGTGGTCTCACGCACCCGCTCATCACGGCGAACAACATGGGGATATACAAGGCAATGTTGCGATGGATCAGGCCGCTGGCTTGAGTATTACCTCCACGATTTCTCGATACATACACTGCAAGTGGGTCTCTTTGAGCGCGCGTAATTGAAAAATATTATTGACAAAAAACCCAATATATCATATATTCTTGGTTCGTCGTCAATGAGTGAGCATCAATCTTGAACCGCAAGGTAGAGAGGAACTCGCTTCGCGGATTTTTTTATTGGAAGCCTCATTGACATTCATCCGCCGGGAAAGGAGGCGCATTCGTCGTGGCAAGGGGTAAGGTCAAATGGTTCAACAGCCAGAAAGGCTACGGTTTCATCACGCTCGATTCAGGCAACGATGTTTTCGTGCACTACAATGCCATTCAGGGCGACGGGTTCAGGACACTGGAAGAAGGACAGGAAGTTGAGTTCGATGTCCGTATCGGTCCCAAAGGCGAACAGGCCGCGAATGTCGTAAAGGTATGAACCACAGCAAGCAAGGGGTCCGGCATTCGCCGAGGACCTGCGCACTCAACTTCGAGAGGAGCAACAGAATGCACACTGGAAAGATCAAGAAACTAATCCGTGATCGCGGGTTCGGCTTTATAAGGGAAACAGATGGACGAGAGATTTTCTTTCACCGCAGCAACCTTGTGGATGCTGAATTCGACTCCCTGAATGAAGAACAGGACGTGGAATTCGAAGTCGAAAATACGCCGAAGGGATTGAGCGCCGTCAACGTCCGGCTGGTTTAGGAACCTTTTGACACGGCTGCCGGGTCCATTACCGACCCGGCAGTCTTTTTTCATTACCTGGGGCCTTCCCCCTCCCACCCCGGCATCCCGCTACTGGTAGATCCATTCCCCAGGTTCAAAGTTCAGTATATTTGGTGTACCCGGCGGCAACTGGTCAGGATCGTAGAAGTTGGTGTCAAAACTCCACGCTCGTATCGGCGCGGTATAACTGTTGTGGCCGTAATACCACGCTCCGGTAGCCCATTCACTGTACCACATGCAGACGAGAGAGCCCACGTAGGTAAGGGTCTGCCCGGACCATTTCTCAAGGAACCGGAGGAAGTTCTCAAGCCCACCGTTGTAATGGCCGGGAGTAGTCTCCGTATTGCCGGCCATCACCGCCACCCTGATGGAAGTGGGGGAAGCAAGACGCTCGTTGAGAGGGTGGTCACTCTTTTCGTCGTCCCACGAGTTGGAAAGGATATTGATGGCATCCGTCAACACGCTCGCGGGCTGCGGGTTTATCACATTGTAATCCCCCTGGATATAAAGGGGATTGTCAGTTGCCACGGTCAGGCCGCCCGCCGGTAGTCGCCCACCGTTTACCAGACGAATCGCCGCGTCCTTGGCGCCTAAGACCGTCTCCGACGATGAAATATAGATAATGCCGTTTGCAGGTGCCTGCCCGGCCTGCATAAGTTGTCCTATGTCGAGTTGGGTGGCGGTTATCCACTTCCCTTCCCTAAAATTATAGAACGTATGGGTGCTCATTATACCACTGTCCAGGTCCACAGGCATGTCATTCCCGTCCGTAGCCACACCATCGATGATCTTCAGGTCGGCCTTGTAATAGTACCGGGCATCTCGGAGCACCTGCGAATCTCCGGCCTCTCCCCTCTCGATTATCTCGATTGGATCTATCCCGGACGGCAGAGGCAGGCCGATAGGCACGATTCCGTGTGCCTGGTCCTGCACCCTGCCCCCCCACCTGATCAGGGCCCCCTCCTCCCAGTTCTCGTAGCGGCTGTCAAACGTCATCCTCTGGTACTCTCCCTGGTCGTCGCGGAACCATACGTCCCCCGGTGGAGTGATCGGCTGATCCTTCCGCTCATTGTAGATGCTTCCCGCGGAAGTTACAAAACTGTCGAAGTAGAGGTCATTATTGGCTCCCACGTAAAGATCCGAGTTCGTATGAACACGTCCATTGAAGGTCATGGATGGGCCCGGGAGGATCTCGAGGTCATGGTCGTAAAAGACACCGAACTGGAAGACGGGAATGAGGTGGTGCTCGGAGGATCGCGCCATGCTGACCGAGGAATTGTTGGGCCCGACTACGCTCGACGACATTGAGTAGGGCTGAACAACGGCATAGAGCCCCGCGTAAGGCCCGACAGTGATCGTCGTCAGGTAGGCATCACCGTCGCGCTCCACCCCGTAATCCGTGAACGTGTATCCATCGAATTCAGGGGGGACCTGCGAGATGGAGAGGAGTTCCTCCTGGGTGGGTATATTCCCGTCTGATGAGAGGTCCCTGAGGTCCGAGATCTGCTTCTCAAGTCCCGCCTCTGCCACGTAAAAGGCCTGGCTCTTGAGCCTGTTGTTGTGTGAGATCATTGTGTCGGTCGTTGACAGCACTACCATCGAGAGGCCGATCATAGTGAGAAAGACGGAAAAGATCAACATTGTGATCAAGGCAAAACCGCCCTCTTCTCTCCATTTCAACTCCATGTGATCCCCCCTTTGGTCCGACGCCTTCTCATCCCCTCACCCATGGCTTGCCCGGCTAACCATGACGGCCAAAAATGACCGGGCGAAGGCACCGCCGAACCCTCGTGATATCGAACTCCTGTATTTTCATGTAGTTATCCCCGAGACCGCAGGCTCAACTCTCCATATTCCTTATATAGACCTGTGTCCTTAACTTGTACCTCCTGTAGCCATCGGGCTGGCCCGTGAGGGAATTGACACCACCGGACCACCTGGGGTCTTCTTCCGGGGTCCTGCCAACGAGGTAGTAATTAATCTTCCTTATCAGGTTCGGATCAAACGGATCTTGCATGCCACGCTGGCCCGTGAGGAGATCGAAGGTGACCTTGAGGTTTTCTATGTCCATCGCAATAGGCTCCGGCGAATTTCCGTCGATGGACTTTACCAGAACTGGGTGCCCGGGGTCGCTGTAATCGATACTATACTGGATCTCTTGGACCTTGGTTATCGTGGCCGGGGAGAGGTAGATGCAGTTCAGGCTCTCATCCTGGTTCCAAGGTGGATTCCGTCGGTGCTCCAGCGTATTCTGGCCTTCGGTGGAGACTTGGGTGATCTGGAACAACTCTATGGACTCGCCACATTCAGCGGTGTTGCCTTGAATCAGTGCCACGTCACCGGGGGAGAACATCGAGGCGTCGTCAACCTTTAATATCGCGCTCTCGTCCGGCATCGACTCGTTGAGCAATGTCTGCGCCTGCGGGTCGCCCTTGAGGAACCTCATCGTATCGGGTGCATCTGGTCCGCCGTAACCCGGCATGACCACGTACAAGAAGCCCATGTCCGATGGTATCGCGCCCGGCGGCACACCCGCGCCGGCCATGTAGACCGCCCGGCTTACCTCATCGGCTGCGGTCCGCGTGGACTGCTGCATTTCCAGGACCTCATTCTCCACTATGTACATCCTCGTGTTCACCACGAAGGTGGAGTAGAGGTAGATGATGGCCATGGAGAAGAGGGCAATGGAAAAAAGCGTCTCCACCAGGGTAAATCCGTCCTGTGTACCGTGCCTCGCGATCATCTTTCTCCCTGTCATGACCTGTCCGCAATCATGGTCTCGAACCGGACCTGCCTGTCCTTGTTGACACCGTCAAGCCAGCCGACCAGTACGCTGATCCGAGCCAGGCTCCCTGTGACCTGTACATCGATTTCACCATGGCCCGAGGGAAGTTCCGTGGTCACCCCATCTTCCCAATCCTCACAGATGTCGGCCGCGGGCTGACCCCCCGGAAGAGAACCACCCGTGGTATAGCCGTCGAAGTCCAGCAGGTCGTTGAAGTCCACCAGCC
Organism: uncultured Gemmatimonadota bacterium; assembly: GCA_964573995.1. Classification (GTDB taxonomy): domain Bacteria; phylum Gemmatimonadota; class CAZMKB01; order CAZMKB01; family CAZNLH01; genus CAZNLH01. The sequence goes on along the minus strand of CAZNLH010000036.1, from coordinate 13,049 downwards.
TCATCTCTTCGAGCATCTCCTGGGCGAGATAAGAAGCGGCGCTCATCTCCTTCCCACGGGAGTTACCCCTGATGCCAGCCACCATAAAATTGAGGCTCATCAGGAGAATCGCGGCCATGAAGACGATAGAGACCAGTACCTCCAGGAGGATAAACCCCCTTGCGGCGCCATCCGCCGACTCCGACGCATCGCATCTTTTCCCGCCGGCCCTCGATCGATCATTCCGGTTCGTGTTGAGACCCTGGGCCGTCGAGGAGATAAGTACATTCACTGCGGAATTCATCATAACTGCCTGACCATTCCACTCGCACTGATACTGATCCTCTTGTTCTCCTCACCCCTGTTCTCCACCTGCAGCGTGTCGGGCGACCCCGCTCGCCCGTCCGAGTGAAAGACGGTAGGAGATGTCCAGCCGGAAATCTCTATCCCCCTCGTCCAGAACCTTTCTGAAAGGTCTACCGCCGGTCTCAGGGGCACCCACACACCCGCGGAGTCCCTTTCCTCAACGTAACTGGTCGAGGTAAGGGAACGAACGCGGACGTCGTAATCGTTCTTTACCGCATCAAAACGCGCCAGGCGCAAATCCGAGGTCAGGATCCCCGTTGAAGTGCTAAGACGATAAGTATCCAAGATCTGATCCCAGTAAGGGAACGCAATCACATTGAGCACCGCAAGGATCGATATCACGATCGACATCTCGAGGATACTGACCCCCCGCTCTCCACCGACCTTCAGACTCTTCATTGCTCCCTGGCCCAAATGGCTTCCATATTCATTGAGAAATAAACCGAAAGAGGGCATCATGGATAGATATTGGCAATAAATGTACCATATTTTCTTGGATGTTAATAAATATGGGTTTAATATACTCGCACAGCGCCCTTAACACTTAAGTTCAACCATGACATGACGTTTTGCACCTGTCCATCTGGCCATTGATTCCTGACTTATGTGCTCGATGTTCCGAACCGAAATGGGGCGCAATGAAAAAATTTCACACCCCATGCGCACGATGAACGAACGCGGCAGCACTTCCTGGAGAGATCCACCCCCCTTGCACCCATCGAAAGATCGCGGGGGTGCGCCGCTCTCTAAGGGACTTGCAAGTAAGAAATCCATCGTGTAAGTTATCCTTGCCGGGAGGACATGGAGCAATTCCTCCATGTCATCGCATACAAGGGATGGCAGAACGCCTTACCGGTGTCGGGGCCCTTGAACCAACCTGTCCGGTTTGGTGGAATGCCCTACCTGCCGAAGACGAGCATGGAAAGCACCCATTTCGTAAGCGATAAGACGAGGCCGCTTCTTGTACCGGGAAATAACCAATTGAGGATGATACTTCTCTTCCTCTTCCTCGCATCAGGCTGCAGTGCCCTTATCTACGAGGTCACCTGGATCAGGCTCCTCAGATACCTTTTCGGCAATACCGTATATGCCCTCAGCACCATCCTCACCGTCTTCATGGCCGGTCTCGCCCTTGGGAGTTACCTGCTCGGCCGATTGGCCGACCGGGTCGATCGACCTCTCCTCCTCTACGGGGCCCTGGAATTTCTTATCGCCGTTTTCGCACTCCTCTTCATGTGCCTCCTCGACCCGCTGAAGTCGTTCTACGTGTGGATAGAACACCACCACTCGCTCACATATACCTCCTTCAGCTTGGTAAAATTCTCCCTCATTTTCCTCGTGTTGATCATACCCACCACCCTGATGGGCGGGACACTGCCGGCCATCGCCAGGTCCTTCACCGCCTCGAGCGACAGGATTGGGAGGGACGTGGGACGACTGTACGGAATGAACGTCCTCGGGGCCGTGGGCGGGTGCCTGTTGAGTGCCTTTGTCCTGATCAACTCGCTGGGGATCGCCCACACGGTCGACGTAGCCGTAGCGATCAATGCAGCAATAGCGGCGATTGTCCTCATACTGTTCCTCGTGGGGAGGGGGGGGACGACTCACCAGTTTCTACCATCGAGCCGTAAATCCCACCCGCAGCCCGCCAGAGAGAGAGACGCGGAGGAGGACATCTGCAGGTCTCGCAGGGGGTTGCAATCCTGGATCCTGTTTCTATCCGGCCTCTCAGGCTTTGCCACGATGGGCCTCGAAGTGCTCTGGACCAGGACATATATCTCCATGCTGAGCGCAAACGTCCTGGTATTCGCCGTCATCCTCGCGGCCTTCCTGACGGGCCTCGCCCTTGGCAGCATCGTCATAGCCCGCTGGGTTGACCGTATCCGAGACCTTGCACAGGTCATAGCAGCGCTCCTACTCACCAACTCGATTCTCGTCTTCGCTTCCGACATGTCACTGCGGGAGATAGGCGGCCTCTTCGAGTACCTCCACAATTTGCGGTCGACATCGCCCTTTATCGACCACATGGGGGTATGGATACACTTCTCCGTCCTGTTCCTGATCATCCTGATCCCCACAACGGCAATGGGCACGGTCTTCCCCGCGATCATACGCTTCTATTCGAGGTCCATCGAAAAACTGGGCAGGGACGTGGGGAAGGTATACACCATCAATACTTCAGGGACGATCTTTGGCGCATTTTCCTCCGGCTTCATCCTCATACCACTCCTGGGGATCGAGAGGAGCATTTATCTCATGGCGGGGATATACGCCGTCCTCGCGACCGCCACCTTTATATTGGTCGGAAGACGGACGCTCTCCATGACGGGTCTCGCCATGGTGGCCGCCTGCATTGCGGTCATCCCGTCCGCGAGATCCCCCAACTGGTTCAACGCCGGATTTATCCGTACCCGGGTGATTCCCCCCGAAAACACGCTCTTTTTCAAAGAGGGGGTCTCGGCAAACGTGGGGATCATCCAACGTGACGACTTCAGGGCATTGACGGTCGATGGGATCATCGTTGCACAGAATTCGCGGGACGACATGTGGGACCTCCTGCTCAAGGCCCACCTCCCGATGCTACTTCATCCGGATCCAGAGAGCGTCCTCCTGATAGGTCTCGGTGGGGGTATCAGCCTCGGCGCCGTCGAGAAGTACGATGTGAGTGAAATCGACTGCGTAGAATTATCACCGGAAGTAGTAGAGGCCCATCGTTATTTCGCCGAGGAAAACGACCGGTGCTGGGAGGACCCGCGCCTGAACCTCGTCATCAACGACGGGCGACATTTCCTCCTGACGACCGAGAAGAGATACGATATCATATCCGTCGACCCGGTTGATCCACCGGTGTCGACCCTCTACACCCGCGACTTCTTCCAGTTGTGCAGAGACGTCATGAAAGATAACGGCCTCATGCTCCAATGGGTGCCCCTGTTCCGCCTGTCGAGCGAACACGTCCTGATGATCCTCAATTCCTTCGAGCACGTCTTTCCCAACACGACCGTCTGGTACGACGGGACCTCCATCTTCCTGCTGGGGAGGAATGGGGGCGATAAGAAATTCGACTACCGGGTCTTCACCGGGCGCTTTTCAAGCCCCAAGGTGCGAAGGAGCCTCGCGAAGATAGACGTGGCGGACCCGGACATGCTGCTCGCAACCTTCGTCGCTCCATCGCACGTTTTCGATAGGTTCATCGGACCCGGGACGGGCCAGAATACGGACGATCGCCCACGGCTCGAGTACTCCGTACTACGGGCCCGGGGCCACGATTTTTACAAGAACCTGGAACTCATCTCGGGCCCCTACCGCTGCATAGTGCCGTACCTGACGGGCGTACCCGAGGGCCGAGAGGCGGACCGTATAGACCGGTCCTGCGCGCTAATGAGGGAGTTGCTGGGTGTCAGAATCCTCGCATCGAGCGGCAGGGTCAACGAGGCGGCAGAGGTGCTGAACCGCGTTGCGGCGAGGTACGGGCTTAAAATGAAGGACATAGAACGCCTGAAGCCTTTCTGGCTCCCCATCCTGAATTGAGGGATCATGGGTTCTCGTGAAAAGCACTCATTCTCAACGGCGGCAGCACGGCTCGGCGCCGGTCTACTCGTCGCGATCATCTTCTTCACCCTCCTGGAGGGGTCCCTGCGCCTGGCCGGTTACCACGGCCCGAGCACCTACGAAGACCCATATCTCGGCTTCGAGTCGATCTATCCCCTATTCGGCGTGAAGGCTCAAAGGGAAGGCGGGGCCCTGTACGCTACCAATACCAACAAACTCAAGTTCTTCAACTACCAGGAATTCACGGTCCCCAAGCCGGCCGGGATCTTCCGGATATTCTGTTTCGGAGGCTCGACGACCTACGGGAGACCATTCGCGGCTCAAACGGCCTTCCCCCGCTGGCTGGAGATCCTCATGAACGACATGGACCCGGCGCGTCGCTACGAGGTGATAAACGCCGGAGGGGTCTCCTACGCGAGTTACCGGGTCGTGAACCTCATCGAAGAGGCCCTGCGATACGAGCCGGACCTCTTCATCGTCTACTCCGGGCACAATGAATTCCTGGAACGGAGGACCTACCGGAAGATAATAGAGCGGCCGGAGGTCATCCGGTGGGTGGACCGGGGAATGAGCCACCTCAGGTTCTATGACCTGCTAAGGCAGACGGTATCTTCCATCAGGGGGAAGGAAAGGCCCAAGGGCAAGCCCCTCCTGCCAGAAGAAGTCAACACGATCCTCGAGCACTCGGGTGGGCTCGATCTCTATTCGAGGGAGACTATCCAGAAGGACGAGACCTTCGCCCACTATCGTAACAACCTCTCGAGGATGGTCCAGATCGCGGCGAGCCGAGACATTCCGATAGTCTTCGTCGACCTCGTCTCCAACATCGCCGACTTCTCTCCCTTCAAGTCGGAGCACAGCGCGGGAATCGGCTCCGAGGCCCTTCTCGAATGGGAGCGGCTCTACCGGCAAGGGCTGGACCTATTCCGGAAAGAAGACGTCGATGGGGCTTACCACCGATTCAAGGAGGCCTACGATATCGACTCCCACTACGCTGACCTCCTGTACCGGATGGGGAAGTGCGACCTGTCCATGGGAAATATCGATGAGGCAATGGCCTATTTCCAGGGGGCGCGTGACGAGGACGTCTGCCCCCTCCGCGCACCGGGTCACATCAACGATATTATCGCCGAAGTCGGCAAGAAATACAATGTCCCCGTGGTAGACGTCGTCCGCGCCTTCGAGGATAGGAACCGGGAACTGGCGGGAAATCCCATCCCGGGCAAGGCGCTCTTCCTCGACCACCTTCACCCCACCATCGAAGGACACCAGATCATCGCCAACCAGATCGTACATACCTTGTTACAACTGGGTGTCCTGGACATATCACCGGAGTGGGATCCCGAAGAGACCAGGGAGAAATTCGATAGTGTCCTGAACTCGCTGGAAGCCTCATATTTCGCGGAAGGAAACCTCAACCTCGGCAAGGTCCTTCTCTGGGCACGAAAAACAAGAGAGGCATACGTGCCCCTTCGGGTGGCGGCGGAACGGCTGCCAGGCAACGCGGACGCCCATTTCACCCTGGGAACTTGCCTTTCTCGAATCGGTAAGCATGAAGAGGCAATCAAGGAGTTCCGGCGAGCCCTCGAGATAGATCCGGACAACACCCGTGCCCGCAACAACCTCGCGCTCGAGTTGCGAAAGACCGGGGAGATCGACGGTGCCGTTCGCGAATACAGGGCGCTACTCGAGAGGCATCCCGACAATCTCAAGGCACTCAACAACCTGGGGTTGATCGCCTACTCCATGGGAGAACTGGACGCGGCCGACTCTCTCTTCCATTCGGTACTCTCGATAGATGGAAATAACGCGGAGGCGTACAACAACCTCGGTGTCGTACGTGTTGCCAATGGGCAATATCGGGAGGCCGAGGTCGCTTTCAGAAAGGCGTCCAACCTGAGGGATAACTACCTGGAGGCCTTGAACAACCTGATCGCGGTCCTGTTGCAGGAGGGAAAGAACAACGATGCGTGGTCGATCTGCAAAAGGGCCCTGGCGGCGTCCCCGGCCAGCCCGGAACTACACAACCGGATGGGCGAGGTAATGAGGGCCGAGGGGAGGTACGAAGAGGCGCGGCGTGAATTCACAACAGCCCTGTCACTCCGGCCCGGCTGGGATAGCGCGCGAAAGAACCTCTATTCCGTCCAGAAGCCTTGACTACTCAACTCCTTAAATGCCGTTGGATAGAGGAAAGACGCGGGGGGAAGAAAATTTCCTTGACAAAGTATCGGAGAATTTATATTCTCTGATTAAAGTCGTGTGAACGCGTAATACCATGATCCTTCACGGAGTTGAGTAGTTGAAGGGGGTTTCCGTGATTACATATAATCATCCGGAAAGAGGAGGTGATAGAGAAGAGCCGAATACCGTTACCAAGCATCCGCTGCTACGAGATGGCCAATCTTGCTCACTACTCACACACAAGGAGAGATGAGATGGCACGAAAGTCCACCACGATGTTGACATTTCTACTTCCTTTTCTTATTGCAGCGGGACCCGTTCTGGGCTCCGACCTCATGCTCAAGAGGCCGGTAAGGGTCCTGCCCAACCAGGTCCCCACGGTAATTTCGCACCAGAAGGCATTGCACTCGACCCAGCACCTGATGGCGTCGCCTGGGACCGTCCTCGACTCGACCTATTACGACTGGCAGAGAAACGGGGGCCTCGACGATCACCTGGACATGTACAATGACGGTTCAACCGTCAAGATCAACGGCACTATGATGGTCGCCTACATGAGCGACACGAGCGATCGCAACATGAACTACTACCACTGGAACGGGTCGATCTGGGACCAGGGCGCGGGACTCGCTGTCTTTCCCCAAAAGGCGGGCTTCGGCTCGATGTCCCAGTTCAACGACGGCCGGGCTGCTATCTGCGCGCACACGGACGACGGCACCGGCTTCCGTGCCTTTGCCGCCTTCGACGCCTTTATCGGGCTGAGGGCCTTCAGTTACTTCGGGACCGACATCCCGTCCGCCCTCATCTGGCCGAGGATCTCGGTCAACTCGGACCAGTCGATATCCATGACGGGCGTGGACCAGGGCAATTATGACGTCTCCGTGTGCAGGGCAACGGACAGCAACTCAGGCTTCGGGCCATGGTTGGCCATCCGCACGCTTGCAGGCGACTGGATGGACGGTGACATGGAGTGGCCTACGATCGCCTCAGGGACGAACGGCCACGTCGGCATCGTGATCCCCGACGTCGCCGGCGCCATCCGCCTGTTCGAGTCGACCGACAACGGCGTCAACTGGACCGTGACCACGATAGCCGACGCCGATACGGCCGGCGCACCGGCCGGCATGGACTCCACTGCCGCACGCCTCGGGTGGATCAACTCCGACATCATGTACATCGGTGATGAACCGCACGTCGCATGGACTGCTGCGCAGGTCACCAACATCGGCGGCGGCGCATACAGCCTCTACGACTACAAGGCCACGATCTTTCACTGGAGCCCCTCCACGGGTATCGACACGGTCGTGGTCGCCTGGGCACAGTCCGCTGACTCCACGCGCTCCGACTACGTCCCGTCCCCCTATAACCACATGAGCGTCGACTGGCCGTCGCTCGGGGTCGCCAAGGACGGCAGCACCATAGCCCTGGCGTTCACAGGCCTCAACACAGACGATATCGACAGCACCGCGCTCCCACCCACCGCGTATGTCGATATCTACTTGACCTACTCAATGGACAACGGGGAGACCTGGGCTGATCCGATCAACGTGACAAACAACGACGGCACCAACCTCGGCTGGGACGACAGGTATCCATCCCTGGCCAAGACCAACTATGAGAACGGCGCCGATCCCGATCCAACGCACGACGTATGGATGATCTACGAGTCGGACGACCTCGCCGGCACGTACATCCAGGGGGTGGAGGGATCCCTGAACATGGACTACGTCAAGTTCACGGGTGTAGACATACCCGGCACCGGAATAGGGGGTCGCGGCGGGACCTCGGGACCAGGCCTGCCCAGGGCGGCCGCTCTCTCTCAGAACTACCCGAACCCCTTCAATCCATCCACTGCCATCCGGTACCAAGTCCCCGAACGGTCCCACGTCTCTATCGAGATCTACGACGTGAGGGGGCGCCTCGTCCAGACCCTCATAAACGAGGAGAAGGACGCGGGGAACTACTCGGTACAGTGGAACGGAAAGACCAGCAACGGGAGCCATGTCTCCAGCGGGATCTACTTCTACACGATGAAGACCGACCACAACTTCAAATCCACCAAGAAGATGGTCGTCCTGAAGTAAAGGAAGAGATCACCGGGACGAGAGACCCTCTCGTTCTCAGAAAAAAGGTCTGCGGCCCTCTCAAGGGCCGCAGACCTTTTCATGCACTCAATCTGTGAGAGCCTACCCACTCACCCCCGAAAACGACGCACCGTCCCAGGCAATCCTGTAATCCCCATCGAGGGGGCACAGGGGTAGCACCGCCTCCGGGAGGCCGTCACCGTTCCCGTCCACGTAATTAATAGTACCGCACAGGTCCTGATCGGCGGGGAGGGGATAACTCCACCGCGAGACGTACCGGCTCCCGCGCAGGGAGAAGAGGTGAATCACCCCACCCGCGTCCACTATCGCAACCTCGGGGAGGCCGTCGCCGTCCATATCCTGCCCCTTCAAGTCAAGATCCAGGCCCTCGGTCTCCCCTTTCTCCAGGTCCTCCATCGGCGTTGCCCAGTACTCGAGCCCGAATAGCCCCTTTAGGTATCCGCCCACGGCGTCCGCATCCTCCCGGGACTCAAACTCACCCACCCTGACGCGGTACCAGGTGCCCTTGCCCGAGACCAGTGCCTTCTCCACGAAGGCCGGGAACCCGGCCGCAAGGAGTTCGTCGACCACCTCCTGCGAGGAGGCCAATGAATCGGAAGAGAATACCTGGAGCGTGAACAGGTCGGCTTCACTCCCCGCATTCACGGTGGATGCGGCAGTTGGCGCTTCCTGGTCCTGCAAGGGGACCTTGGCCGGGGCCTTCCCGCCCGCCACCTGGATATTCGTCTCTCCCCTTGATACCTTCGTCTCCCTCAGCAACCCGATCCTTGCCGGAGCCTCCTCCATGAAGACACGAAGCAATTGGAAGGTGCTCCCGTCATACAGCCTGACCCTCGAGCCACCAGTGTCCTGGATGAGGATGAACCTGGAGTCTGGTGTAACAATGAGCCGGCTGTCGGCATCTTGGCCCTCGATCTCTCCCACGATCAGGTCCTTGTCCGTTGAAACGGCCGTCAGATGACCGCCTTCCTCGTTCAAGAGATAGACGTGCCTGCCGACCCAGTCAGACATCAACTCCCCCTTTCCCTTCCTGTCCAGCGGTATTTCAGAGACCATATCGCCCCCATCCATGCGGATGGCCCTTATCATCCCAGTAGAGGAAAAATATAGGTAGACCTTCCCGGTACCCGGCGCGTAGGTCATGCTGCCCGGTTCCTGTTTCAGGTCGACCTGAAATATCCTCGAGAGGTCCTTGACACGGAACGCCTCCAGACGGCTCCCTTCAGCCCCCCTGGTGGCCAGATAAATCGACCCTCCTCTCGCGCCGGCCGAGCAGATGACCGCATCTATGTTTATCGTCATCGACTCCCCACCACCAACGCTCAGGGTAGAGAGTGCCCCCCGGTTTCCATTCTTCATGACCAGTACAATCCTGTCTCCCCCGGGATCATAATATACCTCCTGAGGCGTCCCTTCAAAGGTCCTGTCAAATACGACCTCGCCCTTCCGCGGATCCACGCCAATCAGTCTCCTGTACTTCCGGTCGAGGAGAAAAAGTTCCTCGCCCGCTGTGATCAACTCAACATCAGACGACAGCGACGGCAGACCGATCGAACTCATCTCCGTGCCTTGATCAACCGGAAACAGGTAGACCGCCGTGGTTGTGAGCGCCGCGAAACGGCTGTCCGGGAGGATCCCGGCAAAACCGAGGGTCTCGTCGGGGATGTTGAAGTTAGAGCCAACAAGATTCAGCGAATCGAGCCCCAGGAACTTTACCTCTCCACCATCCTTTGGACAGAACACGATCCTGGCTCCGGGGACCTCCTGTGAAACATCACGTCCGCCCACCCCACCACCTGGCCTTCCCTCGCCTCCACCCCCACACCCGGAGAGCAGGGTTAGTGCCATCAGCAGAAACTGGAATGTCTTTCCTGAACCTCTTGGCATCATCTTTTCCCCCTCCTCATGGAACCCCGCGTCAAGCAGGTCACCTCGCAACCAATGTCCAACGCGGAAAAGACGGATAATACACCTCAGTACTCGGCACCGATCGTGAAGTAACTCCTCGAACCGCCGATGTTCTCTGTAAGGTCGGTGCGCATTGCCAGGTCGTACCTCAGGATGAAATATCCGAGGTTGACACGTGCACCGAATCCATAGCCGGACACCAGGTCATCGAGTTTCAAGAGGGTTGCGTCCCCTGAGAAGGGGTGGAACCTCGAGTTCTCATTCCATGCCCCACCGATGTCCCAGAAGAACACGCCCCGTATCCCACGAAATGTCAGGTGAAGCGGCCAGCCGAGAGTCAAGAGATCGATGAGAGGGTATCGAAACTCCAGGTTCATCAGCACGATCCTTGATCCCGATATCTCGCCGAAGTCCACCCCGCGAAGGGTATTTGCGCCCCCGATCCGGAAAATCTGCGCGTTCCTCCCGAAACTGAACGCGCCTATCAGGCGCCAGGCCAGGACGTAATGCTTGCGGTAATTCAGGTATTGACGATAATCTCCCAGGAGGGTCCTGTAGGACAGGTCACTCCCGAAGGCGTGCAGGGCCTGCTCATAATTGATGCTTCCCCTGCGGCCGCTGACAGGACCCGTGTACCCCCACAAGGCGTTATCCGTAACGAAGGAGACGTAGGGGACCAGGTACTGGAAATGTTGTTGGCCGGACTGGAAAAAGAGGTTTGAAAAGAAAAAATCCTGCTGGAAGACGTCCTGGGAGATAAAGACTGCCTGCAGCCCGTACTCCATCCTGTTGAACTTGCTGAACGGCCTGCTGAAGAGGGCCTGGAGGCCCCGATAGGTCTGCGAGATAATCTGATCGGATTCACCGGCCCCGGGTTGAAATATGTAAAAGTTGTTACGGAACTGGAAGAATCCGAACCCCATGTTGGTCCGCTTTTTCAGGTACCAATAATTGAAGAAGATATCGGAGTCCTGGATGGTCCTGAATAGATTGGCAGAGACCCGGATGTTCTGGTTTCCCAGGACGTCACTGAATGCCATCTGTGTCTGGCCTGCAAAGCCGATATTGCTCGCGAATGCGGCGCCACCCACCAGATAATCAGGCGTGAACTGGAGGTGGTATTTCGTAAATTCGAAAGTAGAGGTATCCGGAAGAAGGGAGGTCCCTTTCTCCTCATAGGTAGGGTATGTGCCCATATCCTGATCATCAACACGATCGACATCCGGCGGAAAGAAATCCTTCCTATCTTCATATACCAGCGGGACCGGACGGGCCTCCGTGACTTCCTGCCCTTCCCCCGCCGCCCCTTCCTTGCCCTTCTCAGGGGCCCCCTCACCTGTCTCCTCGGCGACCTCGCGTGGAGGCGGGACGTACAACTTCTGCAAACTCATCGGGTCTTTGATGAGAAAGATATCCCAACCGGCGTTGTCAAAGGCCGAAAAGGCCATCCGGTCGCCGCTCCTGGACCAGGATATCGAGGGGCTCGACGGGGTAATCCCGCTTATGCCCGTCAGCACGTCAGTCAATTGGTAGAGTTCCCTCGTCTCCAGGTCAAGGGTGAATATGTTGGTAGTACCGGTACGGTCGGATAAAAAGGCCAGGGTGCTGCCGTCCGGAGACCATACAGGGTTGATGTTCTTCCCCTCTCCATGGGTAAGGAGTTCTATTTCACCGGTGTCGAGGTTATAAACCGCGATATTGAAGTATCCGAACAGGAGAGTTCCAAAGTTAGTCACCGATCCCCTGTCCGTAGTGAATGCCACCCTGTCTCCATCCGGTGACCATCGCGGGTCTCGATCCGAGAACTTGTCGTCCGTCAATTCCCTCAGTTCCTCTCCCGTCACCTTCACCGTAAATAGGTCCGATTGTCCGCCATGGATTCCGACAAACACGAGAGACTTCCCATCCGGAGACCATTCGGGCGATTGTATACCGTCGAGCCCGAACATCAACTTCCCGACCACCTTGCCGCTATCGACCTCCTTGATATATATCGCGTCCTCCGCCCCCACTTTTGCCACAAAGGCGATGCACTTTTCGTCCGGCGACCACGAGATTGACGCATCGAGGAACCTGAGAGACTCGAAACTCCCCGACCGCTCCCCCTTGACCAGTTTCCTGATAATCTCCCCGTCAGACGTCGACGCGAGGTAGATGTCCGTGTAAAGGCTCCTATCCGACAGGAACGCGATGCGGTCACCCGAAGGAGACAAGGCCGGAGCAACGTTGAAATTCGAGAGGTCCTTGCGGTGGTTTGTCAGGGGCCTTGCGAATTCCCTCGGTCTCTTGTGCTCGGCTATCTGGGGCAGGTATGTCTTCCTGATGTCCTCCATCCACTCCTCCGACAACTCATCCATATCTATGCCGAGCGAGGCCTTGAACGCCTTCTCCACGCTCTTCTGTCTCGGGGCCCTCTGAAGGATCTCACCGATCTTCTCGACCCCGTACTTACCCGCAACGTAACTCCAGATGGATTGTCCGAACCTGTAAGCCCTGATATCGCCGACGTAGTTAAGTTCCTTGATGGGGATCAGATACCCGCCGAGGGCGGCATCCCGCATCCACATCCGGGTATGGTTGTCCATGCCGGCCGAGAGGTATTCTGCCATCCCCTCTGAAAACCACAGCGGAGGCTGGAATACGAATGGATTGCCGATCAGGTTCTGTACACCTCTTCCATACAATATATCAAACTGGAAGGCATGAACGAGTTCGTGGGTCAGGACGTGCTCGAACTCGGCGTAGGAGCCTGTGAAGGGAATGACCACCCTGGACTTGAACAGTTCAGTGAATCCCCCAACCCCCTCGTCCACCAGGCTCAGGGTAATGTTGGTCTGCTGAAAATCCGTGTGGGAGGCATAGAGGATCAGGGGGACGGGCTCCCTGATATCATGCTGGAGTATGTCACTCAGGTGAATATATGACCTCTCCGCCATTCGCGCGGCATCCATGGCGACC
>CAZNLH010000035.1:0-22692 GCA_964573995.1 uncultured Gemmatimonadota bacterium | reverse complement strand
ATAATTCAAAGTTCGCTTTCGCATTGCGTAACATAGATAATTCCCTTGTCTCAAACGGAATATTAGTGTTATCGCCTATTACGGATAAGAACAGAAAGCGCTTTTTCTACCTCAGGACCTGGTCTCTGGGAGATATAAAGAAGGTGTTGCCTTATTATAATTATGATGAAATTGTTGAATTTAAATATAGTAATATTGCCTTACTTAGAAAGTAATTTTCCGGTTTCATTACGTTTATTGCGCAATGAGTAACGTTGTGGTGGATCGGCAAGGTGTATAGTTGATGGGAAAACCGAGGGTCATAGTCATCGGTCTGGACGGTGCTACATTCGACCTCATAATTCCCTGGGTGTCCGAGGGGAGGCTCCCCAACCTTGGGAGGATGATGGAGGAAGGGGCTTGGGGGAGGCTGCAGAGCACGATTCCACCGGTGACTCCTTGCGCATGGACTTCGTTTAAGACTGGTGTCAACCCTGGGAAGCACGGGATATTTGATTTCTACTACCTGGATGAAAACCGGCAACAGCGGGTCAATTTTAACCGCTTCCATGAATACAAGTCGATATGGAGGATACTTTCTGAGAACGGGCTGCGGTGTTGCATATATAACGTTCCGTTTACCTTTCCACCTGAAAAAGTAAACGGAGTTATGATAAGCGGCCTGATGACGCCATCCACAAGGTCTAATTTTACATATCCCCCGGATTTTAGAGAGGAACTCCTCTCAGCAATTCCCGACTACAGGATATCTGCAAGGGCTCGTTTTTCTGAACGAGAGGCGGACGCAAGGGCCTACCTGGAAGAACTCTTTCGATTGGCCGATATGAGGAACAGGACTGCTCGGTACCTCCTCGGTCGTGAACCATGGGACTTTTTCATGATGGTCTTCAATGAGACGGACTTTGTACAGCATTGGTTCTGGAAATACATCGATCCCCATCACCCGGATTATTGCGAAGAGGGCAGGTCAAGATACGGGGACAGCATATTCGAGATATATAGACTAATGGATGAGTATATCGGTCGTTTCTTGGAGTTCGTTGATGAAGACACCCTCCTTTTGATAATGTCGGATCACGGGGCCGGCCCGTTCATCAAGCGGATCTACATCAACAACTGGTTAAAAAAAAGGGGGTATCTTAAACTCAGGAAGACACCAGGAACCTTGATTAAACGGATATTGTACAAGGTGGGCCTCCACCCACAGGCGGTGATTAACTTGATCTTCAAGTTGGGCCTCGCGCGCATCGAGACGAAGGTCTCTCTGAACCGGAAAAAATCGATATTCTCCAAGATTGGATATACCTTTGATGACATCGATTGGAAGAGGACAACGGCCTTTTCGTTCGGTAGTTACGGTCAGATATACTTGAATTCGGTTGAGAACCACCCTGGTGGAATCGTCGGCGTCGAGGAGATCCCGAGAATCAGGGAGGAGATCGTCACCGGACTGAAGGGGATCATTGATCCGGACCGGGGCCTTCATATCTTGGACAGGGTTTGGTACAGGGATGATATTTATCAGGGCCCCAACAGGAATCTCCTCCCGGATATCACCCTCTCGCTGGATGATTTTTCCTACTCCTCTTCCACATTGTTCGCCTTACCATCAAACGATATCTTTTCCAGGCCCTTAACCAGGAAATCCGGAGACCACCGCATCGATGGGGTGGTCCTGGCATATGGTGATCGTGTGAAGGAGGGATTGGTCCTCGAGAATCCCGGGATAATGGATATCACCCCCACGATACTCGACTTTTTCGACCTTGAAGTGCCCAGGGAGATGGACGGTATCCCGCTCGATGAGATTTTTAAATGAGTGAAGAGGCGGAAAGATCCCGATGGTCTATCCTACGAAGTGTCCTCGCGATTGTCATCTTGGCGACCTTTCTAATATGGCTCGTTCTGTACATCGATTCACACCGTTCCAACTTTGCAAAGTTGCTGCACGTCTCTCCGAGGGAGTTGGCCGGGATACTTGCCCTGGCGTTTCTTTCGATGGGTATACGCGGTTTCTTTACCATCACGCTGACTGCGCCGTTAGGCGCGAGGGTAAAGGTGGCCGAGGGCTTCCTCATTTCCATGATATCGACGATAGGCAATTATTCGCTGCCGATGAGGGGTGGAATCGGGTTGCGGGCCCTCTACCTGAAGAAGAAGCACTCGATAGCCATCCGCGATTTTGCGAAGATATCACTCGCACGGTTCGGTACGATATTCTTTGTCGATTCGATCTTGGGACTTACCGCTCTCTTCCTGCTCTGGGAGAAGGAAGGGTCCCTGCCGGGGGCTATTTTTTCGGTCCTCGTATCCGCATTGTTCCTTTCGGCACTCATCCAGATATCTCCCGTCTTACCTGTGGGGGGAAGGTTTTGCGTGTTTAGTCGTTTTATGAAGAAGGGTGCAGGACTGCTGGGGCACGAAGGGGTAAGAAAGAGGTTGATCTTTACCGCCTTCGCGAACTCGAGCATCAGGTTTTGCTGGATCCTGCTGTGTTTTCATGCGTTGTCATCAGGGCTGTCATTCTATCAAGGGTTACTGATCTCTTCCCTGATCCCCCTGTCCATGATGGTCACCCTGACCCCGGCCAACCTGGGGGTGACCGAAGGGCTGCTGATATACGTAACCGGGATCTTCCATATCAGCCCTTCTGTTGCGATCATGTGTTCGTTATTGATGAGGATGTCCGCCATATTCTGGGCTCTGGTAATGATTCCATTTATCTGGAAGCCGTTGACGGCCATAAGGAATTACAGGCGCTGATCCGCACTGCAACCCCGTAGGGGAGGAAGATTATGAGCAAGTTGCTTGTTGTGGGAATTGATGGAGGGACGATGGACTTGGTTCGCCCGTGGGTTGAGGAAGGGAAACTCCCCACAATCGGCAGGTTGATCAGGGAGGGGACATCGGGAGAACTGGAGAGCATTATCCCTCCGCTCACGGGTCCCGCATGGGCCTCCTTCATGACGGGTGTCAACCCGGGCAAGCACGGGGTCTTCGACTTCATGAAGTCCGGTTTCGAGACGATCCACCTGATCAACTACGATTCAATCCGTATCGACACGCTGTGGGAGATACTGTCCCGGCAAGACAAGAGGCTGGTCGTCCTACACGTTCCGATCACCTATCCCCCTCCCAGGATCAACGGTTACCTTATAGGTGGAATATTGAGCGGGAAGGGTCCGATCAGTTACCCTCCGGAATTGCTCG
Organism: uncultured Gemmatimonadota bacterium; assembly: GCA_964573995.1. Taxonomy (GTDB): domain Bacteria; phylum Gemmatimonadota; class CAZMKB01; order CAZMKB01; family CAZNLH01; genus CAZNLH01. The sequence goes on along the minus strand of CAZNLH010000035.1, from coordinate 19,482 downwards.
GCGAGGTGGAGGGGCACATTGGCGAGAAGTACAGGACCTCGATGTCGATCGGTCCCCAGATCGGTAGAGAGGCGTCATACATCGAGGAAATTTCGAAGTGGCACGACATCGTGGAGAAGAGCGCCCTTTACCTGCTCAGGAAGAATTGGGACCTCTTCATGACCGTCTTCACTATAACTGACGGCCTGTCTCATTTCCTGTGGCGGCACATGGAGGAGGGTGGAGAGTTCGGAGACGGGATTTACCGGGCATACTCGCTCGTCGATCGTTCTATCGGGAGGCTGCTCGATTGCATAAGTAAAGAGGATATCCACGTGATCCTCCTGTCGGATCATGGCTTTGGGCCGCTTAGAAAAAACGTCAACCTCAATCTCTACCTGATGAAACGCGGGTTTCTGGTGTTCAGGAAGAGGAGTTTCCTGAAAAAGTTCGTCTTTATGCAGGGCCTGACCCCGAACAACCTCTACGGGATCGTGAAGAAGTTCAAGTTGACGGCAAGGACGCGCAGCATCCCGATCGAGCTCAGGTACAGGGTCCTGGACTCATTCCTGTCGTATCGGGACGTGGATTGGGAGAAGACCCTCGCCTATTCCCGTGGACACGTGGGGCAAATCTTCGTCAACAGGCCCGTCGTAGAGAAGCACCGCCTGGACTACTTCCAATTCAGGGACCGGCTGATCGGGGAACTCTATGAAATCAAAGACGAAGAGACTGGCGAGAAGATCGTAGACCACATATACCCCAAAGAGGAGGTCTACTGGGGAGATTATATAGATGATGCCCCCGATCTCTTCATAGTGATGAAGAACTTCTCGTACCTGGCGTATCCACTGCTGACCTCCGACAACAAGATAGTAACGGATTACAAGGTCGAATCTCGTTCCGGGACTCACCGCATGAACGGCATGTTCGTCGGGCATGGACCTCTCTTCCCCGGTGGAAAGCGAATCGAGGGGGCGAGAATCCTGGATGTAGCGCCCACGATACTGGAGATCATGGGTGTTCCTGTACCCGGTTACATGGACGGAAAGAGCCTGTTGAACGCAATGGATGGGGTGGAGTAGTGCGGATCGATGGAACGAGGCGAATGGGTGCTTCGTAGTGGATTGCCGGCATCCGCGCCGGTGGGTGGACGGGGGGATATTTGCAAGGTTAACGTGATAGGATGAAAAGGGTAAGGGAAAAAGGAAAGAAGCGGAAAGTAACAACCAGGGAAGGGCGTACCCCATCTCCCGGTTACCCGAGGCAAATGCACCTCTTCGCGGTCGCCCTGTTGGTCCTGCTCTCCTTGATCTATTTCTCTCCCTACCTCTTCGACCAGGGTCGGATGATCTTCGGGACCGATTGGATTCCCACCGGCGGATACGCGCGAATGTTCTGGCAGAAGTCCAACTTCCTGTCGACCGGGAACTATCCTTGCTGGATGCCCCATCTCTTCAGCGGATTTTCCATTGTCACCGCATATGGAGACACCTTCTTCTATCCCCTGAATCTTCTTACCTCGGTATTGCCCACTAACCTGCAGAGGGTCATCCTCTTCAGTCTCCATGCCTCTATAGGCGGCATCGGGATCTTCTATCTCCTGAGGCTCATGAAGTGCGGGGTATGGCCGTCGCTCTTTGCCGGGGTGGCCTACGAGTTCTCGGGTGTCATCCTCACGACCACTTACGCCGGCCATCTCGGGCGGATGATCGCCGCGGCGCTTTTACCCGTCTCCTTTTATTTTCTCTTTAGGGCCTTGAGGGGCCGATCACTTGGTGGGTTCCTCCTGTTCGGCGGTTTCCTGGGCCTCCACCTCCTCGGCGGCCACTTCCAGATGAGTTACATTGGGCTTGTTTCCATGGCCCTCTTCATCTTGTATTACCTGTTCGCTCGCGCGGAGGGAGGGTGGGACCAGCGGTTCAAATTGGCCCTCTATTTCTGCCTGGCGATAATCATGGCATCCGGGGTTGCGGCGGTAAAGTACATCCCTCCCTATTCGGGTCTCGCCCAGGGGGCTCGGGGAGTGGAGCGAGGCTACGAATATGCAACTTCCTGGTCCTTGCCGATCGCTGAGACTGTGGACCTCCTGGTCCCCAACTTCTCAGGCATCCTTGACAATTACTGGGGATTGAATTACTTTAAATTGAGCAACGAGTTTACAGGTGTGCTCCCGCTCCTCCTTGCAATCATCGCGGTGGTATGGCTGTGGAGGAGGGGGTGGGTCCGGTTTTTTGCCGCCTATGTTGTCATTTTCCTCCTCTTCTCTTACGGGGGGAACACCCCGTTTTACGAGGTTCCGTACCACGTCCTTCCACTCCTTACAAAATTTCGCGCTCCAGCAATGCTGTTCTTTATTTCATCTTTCGGCATGATCGTGCTTGCGGGGATCGGCCTTCAGGGGATCCTCGAGGGAGAGGGAGATGAGAGGAATCTCTATAAGATCATAGGCGTGCTCACGGTGGCAATCTTTGTTGCCTCCATCCTTTTTACGCTCTTCGGTGGGGGGATTTCCGGTTGGATCGCCGGCCTGGTTGGCGATCCTATCCAGAAGGCATACGGAGCAGCTGAGAGGACCAGGAGGGTTGGGTTGCTGTATCACAACCTCCCTGGGGTCCAATCGCGCTTGTGGATCGCATTCCTGATTTCACTTTCTCTCTTCTTGGGCATCTATCTATTCAGGAGCGGGAAGATAACAGCGTGGCAATTCGTCTGCGGGCTGATCTTTGTTACACTGCTGGACCAGTGGAACGTCGACCGGAAATACCTGAAACCCGCCCCGTCACATGAGCAATACTTCGCGGAGGACGATGTCGTCAGGTACCTTCGGACCGATTCCGAGCGGTTCCGCGTGTTCCCGGTCCAGTATCGTCACGACAAAGACGGCCTCCTGCTCCTCAATGGGATCGATACGATCGGGGGGTACGGGGCAAATCCCCCCAGGCGTTACCAGCGATTCATCGGTGCCGGTGAAAGCGTTATGTTCAATCCGGTGAACCTATTTCGGTACAGGGGGCTCCTGGATATATTGAATGTGAAATACATCATTGTCCCCCGTCTTCCAGGGGACCTTTCACACCTTTCACAGGTAGAAAGGGGCAGGGTCACGGCGTTCCTCAGGTACTTGGAGGGATACCGTAAGGTCTTTTCGGGCTCATATGATATCTACTTGAACCCAGGGGTGTTGCCGAGGGCATTTGTAGCCCATCGCTTCGAGGTCGCCGATGGGGAGGAAGACGCCTTGAAGAGGGTCCTCGACCCGGGCTTTGACCACCGGCATGCCGTGGTCCTCGAAAGGGACCCGGGTATCCATTGCACCGATTGTCCCGATACGCTCTCCGGGGTGAAAGTCGTTGAAAGTGAACCGCAACACCTAACCTGCTCTGTGAACCTCAAGGTACCGGGCATCCTCGTCATCAGCGAGAATTATCACCCGGACTGGAAGGTCTTCGTAGATGGTTCCAGGCGGAATCTCCTGCATGTAGATTATGTATTGAAGGGGGTCGCCCTGACGGCAGGTCCTCACAAGGTGGAATTTGTCTATCGGTCATCGGCCTTGCGCATCGGGGAGATTCTGACATTCATCTCGTTCGGTATGATGGTCCTGCTCGTCTACGGCTGGAGGAAGCGGAAATTTTAAGCGGAGACTTTTTACGCGGCCCGTGAGCGGCCCTGCGGGGATAGTTTTGCGATTTCAGTACAGATGTTATATATTTACGTTTAATATGAATTATCGACGACGAATGGCCCGTAACACTACAATCTGATGATGAGAGTCTCGATTATCGTACCGGCCTTCAATGAAGAAGAGAACATCCTCCCCATGGCGGAGGGACTGACCGGCATGATCCGGAGGGAAGGGCTCGACGCCGAGGTCATTATCGTTGACGACGGTAGCACGGATGGGACATGGAAGAGAATCCTCGAGGCGGAGGGCATGTATAAGGAGGTCGGGTCCGCGAGGCTCAGGGTGAACTGCGGGAAGACAGGGGCACTGGTGAAGGGATTCGAGGCTGCTCGCGGAGATGTCTATCTCGTATACGACGCCGATATGCAATTTCACCCGGACGATGTCCCGCGAATGATCAGGGAAATAGAAGACGGCGCCGATGTCGTTACGGGATGGAAGCAGGGGAAGTACAACAAGCGGACCGTGTCCATGATCTACAACTTCCTCTCAAGGCTTCTCTTCGGGCTCGATGTCCATGACCTGAATTCCATGAAGGCCTTTCGAAAGGAGGTCATAGAGGGCATGGTCCTGCGCAAGGGGTGGCACCGATACATGGTCGCGCTCGCGGCGGACTGCGGGTATCGTATCCGGGAGATCAGGATCAGACTCTCACCGAGGTTGCATGGAGAGACCAAGTACAGTGTATGGCGGATCCCTGTGGGGTTCTTCGACCTGATCGTGGTGAAGTTTCAATTATCGTTCATGTCGAAACCCATGTTGCTGTTCGGCTCAACAGGCGCCGTCCTCTTCGTGTTGGGTTTCCTGGTGGGATGCTACGCCCTGTACCTTCGTTTCATCCTCCATCACGGATACAGGCCGCTGGCGTACCTGGTAACCCTCTTGATCGTCTCCGGACTGATACTCTTTGCCGTGGGATTTCTCGCCGAGGTAATGGCCGATATCAGGGGGAGGATAGAGAGGCTCGAAGAAAGAAAGGGTGGGCAGTGACGGCACCCGGTAGTTCTTTTCTGACTATGGTGGTTGTGGGTACTCGTCCCGATGCATTGAAGATGTACCCCGTTTACCGTGGCCTGCAAGTGGCCGGCATGAAGGCCGTAGTCGTGGCCACTGCCCAGCACAACGAGTTACTGGACAGTGTATTCGGTGAATTGCAATTCAAACCGGACTATAACCTCGGCGTGATGCTGGAGGATCAACAACTCCCCGGGTTGACCGCCAGGTTGTTCATTGGGATCGAGGAGGCGATTTGCAAGATCTCACCCGACCTCGTGCTCGTCCAGGGAGACACGACCAGTTCGATGGTGGGTGCACTGGTGGCGTATTACCACCGCATACCGGTCGGCCACGTGGAGGCGGGCCTTAGGACCGGTGACCCATACAGGCCCTTTCCCGAGGAGGCCAACCGACGGATCATCTCCCAGGTGGCGGACTTCCACTTCGCCCCGACCCGGCGCGCTAAGAGGAACCTCCTGTCTGAAGGGATCAAGTGTGGGAAGGTCCTCGTGACCGGCAACACCGCCATAGATACCTTGCTGGCGACGCTGGAGCGTGGACCCGTGGTCAGGGACCGCAGGTTGAAGGAGATCCTGGCCGGCGATGATACGCTGATAAGTGTGACAGCCCACAGGAGGGAGAGTTTCGGGGCGCCGATGCAGGAATTGATCGGTGCATTGACCGAGATCTCCGGGCATCTCCCGGGGGTAAGGATAATATACCCGGTTCATCCCAACCCTTCAGTTCGAGGGCCTGTCACCAGGGGCCTGGAGAGCATGAATAGGATCGATCTCCTTGAGCCCCTCAGATACGGTGATCTGGTAAGGTTGTTGAGGGCCTCGTGGCTGATTTTAACGGATTCCGGCGGCATCCAGGAGGAGGCCCCTTCACTGGGGAAACCGGTGCTCGTCCTGCGGGACAAGACAGAACGCCTTGAATCGATAGAGGCTGGAATCGCCCGACTGGTGGGGATGGACAGGGAGGCAATCGTTCAGGCCGTGTTTTCTCTCTTCAGGGACAGGAAGGCGTACGAGTCCATGATCCCAAGGTGCAACCCGTACGGAGATGGTCGGGCCGCCGAGCGAATTGTCCGCTTGATCCGTGCCCGTTTTCTTGGCAATGAGGTAGCAACGGAGGAGTTCAAGGATCCGTCTATTGAGTTGGAGGCCGTTGATTGTGAGTGAGACCATGGAGAAGCGCGCCCTGGTGGTCATCCCCACTTATAATGAGAAGAGTAACCTTCCAAGGATAGTACGAGAGGTCCTGGCTACCAGTGAGACGATTGACCTCTTGATAGTGGACGACAACTCTCCCGATAATACGGGTCGCCTGGCGGATGAGATGGCGGACGACAACTTCCGCATAAAGGTGATCCATAGAAGGGGGAAGTTGGGGCTTGGGTCGGCATACATAGAAGGCTTCAAGTATGCCTTGAAGGAGGGATATGATTGCGTGTTCGAGATGGATGCGGATTTCTCCCACGATCCAGCCTACATCAACGACTTCCTCGAGGCGATGGATGACAATCACCTCGTGATAGGCTCCAGGTATCTCAGGGGGGTGAACGTGGTCAACTGGCCGATGCTCCGGCTCATTATCAGTTACTGCGCCGGCATCTATACCCGAATGATTACTGGTCTACCCATCCGCGACCCTACGAGCGGTTACAAGTGTTTCCGGCGTGAAGTCCTCGAGTCGATAGACCTGGACCGGATATACTCCGACGGATACTCATTCCAGATCGAGATGAACTACCGCTGCTGGCGGAAGGGATTCAGGATCAAGGAAATCCCCATTATATTCATCGACCGCGACTCCGGGTCTTCCAAGATGAATCGACGGATCATCATCGAGGCAATCTTTATCGTCTGGTGGCTCCGGATTCAGAGTCTCATCAACAGAATTTGAGAGGATCGTGGATCTGTCCGTCGTTATCGTGAATTGGAAGGCGCGCGAGTACCTGCCGGGATGTCTCGATAGTCTTCTGAAAAACGTTGCCGCCATCGATTCTGAGGTCTTCTTTATCGATAACAACTCCATGGACGGTAGTCCGGCCTGGATAAGGGGCCGCTATCCCGGTGTCCTGGTAATTGAAAATAAAGAGAACACCGGGTTTTCAAGGGCCAGTAATCAGGCAATCAGGCTTAGCAGGGGAGATATGATACTGCTCCTGAACCCGGATACAAGGCTTGAGGCCGGGGCCGTCGGCGCCCTGATATCACGACTCTGTAAAGATTCCGGTGCGGGGATAACAGGCCCCAGGATCGAGTACCCGGATGGACGTATCTATCCCCAGTGCAAACGATCTATCCCCGACATCAGGAAGTCGTTCTTTTACCTCTTCGGGCTGGACAAACTCAAGAGGGACCACATGCCGGGGGGCCGATACACGCTCGACCATCTGGACCCGGATAAGGTCCATGAAGTTGGTGCGGTGTCGGGATCCTGCATGCTGATCAGGAGGGAGGTATTCGAAGACATCGGGCTCCTCGACGAAGAGTTTTTTCTCTACGGCGAAGACCTTGACTTCTGTTACAGGGCCGGGAACAACGGCTGGAAGGTAATCTATTGCCCAGAGGCAAGAATTGTACATTATCACGGCAGGTCCAGCCGCAAGCGGAGATTGTCTTCCACCGTGGAATTTTACCGGGCGATGCGCACATTCTACCGGAAGCACTACGCGCCCCACCGGCACCCTGCAGTGAATGGGTTGGTGAATGCGGGCATAGGTCTCAGGATGTTGTTGTCGTTGATCACCATGCCGTTGAGGCCCGGCAGGAGGGCGGGATAATCGGTGAGAACGAGATCAAGCATCCTCCTTTATATCGTACTGGACGGCATAGCCATCGTCGCCTCGTGGTTGTCGGCGATCTATGTACGCTACGGCGAACTGGCTGAACTTCCTCCCCACATAGGAATCAACCTCTATCCCCTTTACTTGTCGGCGGCATCAGTGATAACGATCAGCGCCTTGTCCGGCCTCGGGGCTTACAAGATGCGGTATCACGCAATAGCCCCCGTAGTCAAGGCCTCCCTGATCACCTTCCTAATAGGAAATGCTCTATTCCTGTATCTTAAAGGCTTTGCATTTTCGAGGCTTGTCCTCATCTACTTCTGCCTCTTCTTCCTGGTACTGGCGACCGGTTGGAGGCTCGTTCACTTTCTTATAATGGATTCAACCTGGGGGAGGAAGAAATTCAGCCGCAAGGCCCTCATCGTCGGGTTGGGAGAGGATGCAGACTTCATCTACCGCAGGATAACGGGAAAACAGAGGTTGAGTTACGAGGTGATCGGGTTCGTCGGGGAACTGAAAGGGAATTCTGCAGTCTCACCGGGCCGGCACCTCCTTGGCCCGACAGGTAAACTCGGGGAATTGATCAGGCAGTATGCCGTCGACGAGGTGATCATTACCCAGGATGACGTACCGGTTGAAGAGTGGATTCATCTCGTAGAAATCGACCTGGATCCAAGGCCGGTATTCCGGATAGTGCCTCACGGCGTTAACATTTTTCTTTCGCAGACTCGGCCCGAGCAACTCGCTGGGTTTCCGTCCATCCAATACCTGATGGAGCCGCTTACCGCTTGGGAGAAGTTGGTGAAGAGGGGTTTCGATCTACTGGCGGCGGCGGCAGTCCTTCTACTCGTAAGCCCGATCCTCCTCCTGTTCGCCGTCCTGATCAAACTGGAGAGCCCGGGGGGGGTATTCTATGTCCAGGAGCGGGTCGGAATAAACGGGAGACCTTTTCGATTGATCAAATTCAGGTCGATGGTAGAGAATGCCGAGGAGGAGACCGGCCCGGTATGGGCCGAGAGGGACGATAAGAGAGTAACCCGGATAGGCAGGTATATCAGGAGGACCGGGCTGGACGAGTTTCCGCAACTCATCAATGTCATTAAGGGAGAGATGAGCCTTGTTGGCCCGCGTCCCGAACGTTCGTTCTTCGTAAAGCAACATCCCGAACTAACCCAGTGGCGGTTGTCCGTGAAGCCCGGCATGACGGGGTTGGCGCAGATCCACGGCCGTTATGATATCACGCTGAGAGAGAAGGTCCAGTACGATCTCTATTACATTCAGAATTATTCTATGACCCTGGATATCGAGATACTGATCCGGACACTGGTTATGATAATCAAGGAGGAATTCTTCCATTTTAACGGGCAGGAGTGAACATTGAAGGTGTCTTTCGCAAAGATGTGCGCGACCGGCAATGACTTCATCGTGATTGATAACCGGGATGGCGCGGCCGATCCGCTGAATGCGGACGGGATCCGGAACATTTGTACACGGCGACTGTCGGTAGGGGCGGACGGGCTTATACTCATTGAAGATGACTGTACGTGCGAATTCTCAATGAAGTATTACAACAGCGACGGACACGAGGCGTCCATGTGCGGCAACGGCGCGCGTTGTGCTGCCCTTTTTGCCTATCTGATCGGCGCCGCGCGCGAAGAGATGGTATTTCGCTCCGGGGCTGGGTGTCATTCGGCGTCGCTGGAATCTGTTGTGGGAGAGAGGTCCAATGTCTCCCTGTCCATGCCGGACCCTTCGGATATCCAGCCCGAGGGCGTCCTTCAGGTGGGAGAGGAGGAACTGGCCTACGGTTTTGTAAATACCGGCGTCCCCCATGTGGTCTTGAGAGTGGATGACCTCGACTCGATCGATGTACCTGGTGCCGGAAGGAGAATCAGGGACCATGAGACCTTCCGGGGTGGGGGGACCAACGTCGATTTCATCGAGGTGCAGGGGGCAGGTATCGTCCGGGCAAGGACGTACGAGAGAGGAGTGGAGGACGAGACCCTGTCATGCGGGACGGGTGCCGTAGCGTCCGCTGTCATGGCGTCGATCTGGTTCGATATGAAAGGGCCGATCAGGGTCGGCACCGCCTCCGGGGAGGATTTGCAGGTTTCCTTCGAAAGAATTGAGGGGCTATTCCGCCATGTAATGCTCAGGGGCGAGGCGCTGGTGGTCTACTGGGGCTCGATGGCAGTTTGGTGATTACCCTCTTCGAGGAGTTCCGCCTGTTTCATATCGGGCATTCTTCAGTGAAGACAACCAATCTCACTTGTTGTATCCGCCATCAACTCAAGCGCAAAATAGTTACAAGGAACAAGACAGAAAAACTATGGAAAGCCCTCCGCTGTTTCTGTTGACAAAATTATATGCATGTAGTATAATGCTGATATAAAGGAACTCAAGTGATCCGCGGGCAGATATCCCCAAGGACGCAACTCCGGCAGAGGGGCGTGACCGCACGACATATCTTCCTCCCGTGCGATATCAGGTTCAGATGGAGGGTTAAGTACATTTTAGTGGGGATAATCGCGGCCATGAAGGTGTGGGCTTGCGGAGAAGATGCGCCTTTCGGCAGCAATCCCAGTCGTGTGGAGAGTCTATGTACGTGGGTGTCAACAGGAAAGGCCGCTCTGTTCAACGAAAAGAGCATTACGCAGGCAACAGTCTTAGGGCCTACACCGGGAAAACTGAGCAGGTAACGGGAGATTTCGCTGTCGCTCATCTTCTCAAGGAAATCGAGGTTTACCGTTCCATGATCCCTTAGGATACAATGGAGGATAGAAAGGATCCGTTTTGCCTTCTGCCCGGCAAGCCCACCGATCTTTATCCGATCTTCGATCTCCGGTGCGGACAGGTTCGAGATCGATGCCCAGGATTCATGATCCCCCCTCAGGCGTTCCCAGGCGCGGTCCCTGTTGATATCGCTCGTATGTTGCGAGAGGATGGTGAAGATCAGTTCATCGAGGGGAGGCTTGCCGGGCAATGGGCGTCGCTCGCCATATTCGGCGACGAGTCGCCGGTTGATCTCCTCGATTCGCGCCGATTGGGCGATATTCTGATTGGTGTCTCTTCTTGAAATCATGTCCTATCGGAGATAAATTACACCTGTAGTGCTTGGTTATCAAGAGATATCGTACGTAGAGAGGGATGAATGATGCCCCTTGAAAGGCAATCTTTCGACAACTTCATCACTGGCAGGGACAACAAGATCGCCAGCCTCGCGGCGAAGGAAGTGGCAAGGTATCCAGGAAGGCGTTATAATCCGCTGTTCATCTTTGGCGGCCCCGGTACAGGGAAGACGCACCTCCTGTACGCAATTGCCGGGGAGATGGATCGACGCGATCCCTCTTTGCTTGTATCTATGGTAAATTATCATGCCATCACGGGCTGCCCGGGGGGAGTTGATGGGGAGGACCGCAGGGGCATGATTCGAGAAACATGGATCTCCTCAGACGCGCTCCTCGTCGATGACCTTTGCGCCGATGGCCAGTGGATGGATTTTCAACTGGAGATGCTCGAGGTGGTCGACGAACTCATCCGGGGGGAGAAGCAGGTCGTCTTCGCTTCCTCTATCCCGCCGGGTGAACTTGTGCCGTCGGTGGAGAGATTCATCTCGCGGATACGGAGTGGATTGACAGTCCGGATCGGGGCCTCTGATCAGGAAATCAAGGAAAGGATGGCATTAAGACTGGTAGAGGGGGCTGGGGTCAAGGCCGTGGGTAGTGATCTTATTCCTTTGATTGATCTCCCGGTGGAGGACATCCGGGAATTCATGGGCATTGTCAAGATGGTGCTGCTTTATCTCGAGGCGGATGGCTCCCGGTTGACAAGGACGTGGCTCGTGCAAACGTTGCGGCGTATGGTGCGGATGCGGGAGATCAGAAAATTTATAATCTCTCCTGCTGAGGAGGCGAGCCATGAGGGTGTGAAGGGTAGAGAAGGGAGGGTGGTGAATGTGGACGAAGGGATGCCGGCCGGGGTTCCAGTGGGGGAACATCCTGCTGGTGAAGTAGGGGGATCGAGCGAGGCGCCGGAGGGAATGCAAACTCGGCCCGCCATCAAGGACATGGAAGTAGAAGAAGGCACGAGTCCCGAAGTCGCCCAGGCGACGGACATTCAAGCGCGTGACGAATCAGAGGGCTTTATTATGGAGTGGGACCGGGAAGAAGACAGGATGCTGAACGAATTATGAGGGGCGTTGAAGAAATGGAAGGGAAGGAGAAGGCGGGAGAAGGAAGGAAGCCGGAAAACGATAATTATTCACTCGGTGTCGCCTTCTATCGGACGGACATGTTCGAGAAGGCCCTGGAATGCTTCAGAAACAGCCTGGATAGTCCAGAAGTCCATGAGAATTCGCTATTGTACATAGGGCTGATCTTCTCCCGGAGGGGTGACTATGAGAGCGCCTCCCGGTATTTCAAGCAGTTGGTCGAGGAAAGCCCTGAGAATATCGTTGCCTACAACAATCTCGCGGTTGCGCTGGAGGGGATGGGGATGGCAAGGGAGGCGGAACTCCTTTACCAGGAAGCGCAGAAGATTTCCCCCCTGGCATCCCAGATATTGGCGAATCGCGGCATTCTAAAGTTTCGCGCCGGAGATTATCGGCAGGCGAGGGATCACCTGGAGCAGGCGATCCACCTAAATCGGGAGATGCCTTTTGCACTCTTCTATCTCGGGATGACCTACTTGAAACTCTCCATGTGGGATGAGGCCGAGGAGTCACTCGAAAGGGGCCTGGAACTCTCTCCCGACAGTCCCGCCCTCTTGAACAACTTGGGGATTATTTACAAGAAGGCGGGGGACTTCCAGAGGGCGCTCAGGTGCTCCATGAGGGCGATAGAAGTGAGCACGGGGCTCGATTCTCCGTATCGGAATATAGATGATATCTTCTGCATCATTGGTGAGTGGGAGGAATGCAGGAAGCAGTTCGATGAAGCCTTCCCGGACCCGGAAAAGAGAGCAAAGTATCTCCTCTTCCTTGGCGATTACTACTACCGCAACCGGGAATACGACCTGGCCGGGCAGATATGGGCCCACGTCCTGGAGATCGACCCGGAGAACGAGGTGGCGCTGGAGAAGATGGAAGGGCTTCGGTCGCCCGGCACCGAAACTTGAACGCGAAGGGTAACGTTTTTAGGGATCCGTCACTTATTGCCGGGACTCAACCGGTATTTCGTCTAGAGGTGAGTGTGCCGTGTAGGAGCGGCTCAGCCATCTCCGCCCATCACCCTCTCGTACAGCGAGGACCACCTAACTGAAATCGATTCCCAACCATAGAGTTCCCTGTAGAGTCGGTATCCTCTGTCTCCCATCTCGCGCGCCAGCGAAGGGTCCTCTAATAGGGCAAAGATCGCTTCTGCCAGTGCCTTTTCATCCTTCTCCTCGACTAGTATCCCTGTCTCCCCGTCCCTTACTACATCGACGATCCCCCCGACCTTTGAGGCCACCACGGGTTTCCCGAAACTCATGGCCTCCACTATCACCACTCCTTGTCCCTCCGTATCCCCCCTCCGGTCGTAAATAGCGGGGAGTACGAACAAGGTGCAATCCCTGAAGTATTCCACCAACCGCTCCTGCTCCACGAAGCCCGTGAAGTGAACCAGGTCCTCAATCCCCAATTCCCTCGACAGGTTCTCCAATTCCCCCCTCCTTGGTCCCTCGCCCACGATGAATAGATCAACGTCGCACCTTTCCGCGACCCTCTTTACCGCTCTCACAAGGTAATCGGCGCCCTTTCTCTCTACGAGCCTGCCGACGAACAGTATATTGTTGCCGCCGGTGCCGCTTGCAACAGGGATGGATTCTCCCTCTCCGCATCCCTTCAATCCTATGGAATAGGGGATGACCTCGACATCGGTTTCTTTGATCGAACGTATCTCACCAGCGGTCGTGGGGGTATTGGCCGTGACCGCGTCCGAATTCCCTATTATCCACCACAGGAACGGTCGGAGGAAGGGAAGTTTATTCTTCACCCACCTCAATCCGACTCCGTGAAATGAAGAGACGATCTTGGATCCTGTGAAGATCTTGCCAACGTATGCGAATATAAAATTTGGAAACGGCCAGTGGACCTGAAAGATGTCATAGCGTTCCTTCCGGATGAGCCTGATGATACCAGCCACGCCGCCGATCAGGTAGAAGACGACCAGGACCTTGAAGTACCATCCCCCCTCTATCCTGTCCGGTGTGGCCTGATCGTGTGTCAGGGACTCCCATCTCGAAGGGAAATACCTAAACCTCCTTATCCTTATGCCGTCGACCGTCTGATCGCCGAGGCCCCTATACGAGGGAGCGAAGACCTCGACATCGATTCCCCTCTTTTTCAACTCCAGGATAGTCTCCGTCATCCACGGCGTGATAACATCGCGCTCGCTACGCTTGTAGGCCGTTACGATAAAGAGGACTCTCATTTCTTGTCCCTGACTCTCCTCGTTTGACCTGGTACGGTATGGCTGAGAATTCTTGCGGTTTGAGCCATGAATAATATACTAATTCATATTGCACGGCGGAGAAGTTGTAAAGAGAAAATGATAAAGGGGAGGTCTTAGACAACCCGGAATGCCCAATTATTAATCTTGGAAAATATTTTCACCATGACACACTATGATGGATTGGACGTCATCAATCCTCTCGGGCCGATTTGTCCGGTAGTTTGGAGATCGACTGTCATACCGGGATGGAAGTGATATTGACAGGGACATAGGGTAAGATAGTTTTACTGTCAAGGCTTAGAGCGGGGACGATAAGACCTTTTCTAAGGTGGCCCAGTGGAAAAATACAGAATACACCAACCAACCAAGAGAGACATAAGGCATTATTATGATACAGAATATCACCCCAGGGCTATCCTTAATAGGAAGAGCGGCAGGGACTACCGATTATTTATTAGGTCCATCCGGGGGATTATTACGCCCGGCATGAAGATCCTGGACGTGGGGTGCGGCACCGGCTTTCTGATGAAGGCGGCAGAAGATGAAGGCATAGTTTCAGTCGGTATCGACATCTCCCAGAACGCCCTGTTCCAGTCTCGATTGAACTCGCCCTCGTCCCGGCTGGTACAGGGGGATGGAGAGCACTTGCCGTTTAAGTCCAGGTCATTTCATTGCGTGGTGGGTTACGGATCCTTGGAGCACTTCGAATATCCGGAGAACGGTATAGTTCAAATTTCCCGCGTCATGAGGGATGGTGGATTGTTGAGGATCTCCGTCCCGAATTCTCGGTTTTGGCCAAGAAAGGTCGGTCTTTTTCGTGGGACCGGGCAGATTATTGAAGAGAGCCTCACGCTGGAAGAGTGGACCCGGATGCTGATCACTCATGGCTTCAGCGTGGTATCGGTCAAGAAAGATTTCGGACCTCCAATATTTAAGAACTTCAAGGTGTTGGGGATGATAGAGCGTGTCCTCCTGAAATTATCCTGTTTGGCCCCCCTCAGGTACAACTACCAGTTCGTCTTTACAATGAAGAAGGGAAGAGAATGAGAAGGGAGGGTGGATTGTGGCATGGACAAGAGAGTTCCGGGACAAGACACCGTGTTATGAGACACAGGATGTGAGGAGTTGAACTCTTAAGCGATGGATCGCACCCCAATGAACGAGTAATTGACACGGGGACATCAATCGGTTAGACTATAATCCACAGGCAGGCACGGGTCCTGTGATGGGTCAAGGGGACCTTTATAGAACTACGTCTCCGGAGGGCTAGTCCTAACGGTAAGGCAGCGGACTTGAAATCCGCCGGGTGAAAGCCCTTGGGGGTTCGAATCCCTCGCCCTCCGCCATAATAGACACTGGTTGTTATTCTTGGCCGTTCAAGGTTGCTTGGAATGGACTTCGTCAAGGGTCCAGGAGGCGGTTATTGTCTAAATGGGGTATTTCGCGACCCGGCGCCCACTCGATGTGAAATTTGATATCCATGGCACGTTAGGAACATAGTCATTACCTAAGAGAGAAGACTTTTTTAGCATCGTTAGACTAGATTGCTCGCGGAGAGGTGGCCGAGCTGGTTGAAGGCGGCACCCTGCTAAGGTGTTGTGGGCGAAAGTTCACCGTGGGTTCGAATCCCACCCTCTCCGCCACTTTTTAATCCCCCTCCGACTTTTCATCCACCCCCTATCCCGGTTCTTGGCCATCCAGAGACCTGCCCATGGCCCCCCCTGGTTTTTCCTCCATCCACGGACTCCTATCACCTCATCTGGCACCACTCTTGCTTATCTGTAGGATATTCCCTGACACACGTCAAAGTCTCTCGGTGGAAGGCATAGTGAAGGCAAGGGCGAATATTCTGATAGTAGACGACTCACCTACTATCCGCGAGTATATCAAGGTGACCCTCCTGGCTGCCAAGAAGCAGGGGTTCAATAAGGTACTCGAGGCCGAGAACGGTAGAGATGCACTTGAGATCCTTTCGAAGCACTCGATCGACCTCATCCTCTGTGATGTACTGATGCCTGAGATGGATGGATTCACATTTTTAAAGGAGATTAAGGCGAATCCGGCCTACTTTGACATCCCGGTCATTATGCTGACCGCTGAGGAATCGGTGGAAAAGAAGGTGAAGGGACTGGAATCTGGGGCAAGCGATTACGTCACGAAACCTTTCGACGAGAGTGAACTTATCGCTAGGGTTCGCGTGCACCTGAAGATAAAACGTCTCCAGGACGAATTGAAAGAGGCCAACGAGCGGTATCGCAGGCTCTCCATCACGGACGATCTTACAGGGCTCTACAACCGCCGCTACTTCTTCGAGATACTCGAGAGGGAATTCGAGAGGGCCGTGCGTTATCACCTGCCCCTTGCCCTGGTGATTATCGACGTCGATCACTTCAAGGAGGTCAACGACAACTTTGGCCACCTGCAGGGAGACGTGATCTTGACTGAAATCGCTTCTCTGATAACGGGAAACCTCCGCAGCCATGACATCGTTGCGAGATATGGGGGCGAGGAGTTCGTGCTCCTCCTCCCGATGGCATCCGGTGATACGGCGAGAAGTGTATCGGAAAAGATTAGGCGACTGATCGAGAGACACAGGTTCAAAGGTGCCGGTGATCACTCCATCACCGTTTCGATCGGAGTGTGTACCTATCCTACCTCTGCAGTAGAACGTATCGACGACCTCATCTCGTTGGCGGATGGTGGCCTGTACGAGGCAAAGAGAGAGGGGAGGAATAGTGTTGTCATTCATGACAATTGAGCCCTTTGAGAACAGGGGCATCGCCTCTTGACAAGGAAAGAAAGGGAAAAATGACTGCCGAGGGCATCCAACTTTCAACAGGACTCTCCGACCGATTCCAACGGTTTATCGCCGATCGTTCGGGCCTGTATTTCAAGGGTCACGACGTGAAGGTGCTGGAGGATGCCGTCAGGGAGCGGGCTGCTTCGTGGGGCCTGGAGTCGGGAGACGCTTATCTCCTCTACTTGATGTCACGCCCCGGTGGCGAGGACGAACTGAAGGAACTGCTGAATCTCATTACGGTTGGCCATACTTATTTTTTCAGGAATGAATCACATTTCCAGGTCCTTCGGGAGGAGGTGCTCCCCGAGATAATAGATAGGAAGAGTCGACAATCCGGGGTGGAATCGGGCGTCCCGGCCATTAAGATATGGTCCGCGGGCTGCTCGACAGGGGAGGAGGCATATTCGATAGCGATCTCGGTCATGGATGTTATGAGGGATACACGTGAGTGGGACATAAGGATCTATGCCACGGACATCAGTGCCGGGGCCCTTGACGCGGCTCGGCGAGGATCCTATTCCAGGAACGCGGTCCGCCGGGTTAGTGCCGGGCACCTCGAGGAATATTTCGTGGAGGAATCCCGGGACGGTGGACGTTATCGCATCAAGGACAAGATCAAGGGGATGGTTCAGTTCGATTTCCTGAATATATGGGAACCCCCCTACCCGTCGGGAGTCGATATCATATTCTGCCGTAATGTGCTGATATATTTCAAATTGGACTCGATACTGGGCGTGATAAACAGGCTCTACGAGAGCCTCATCGACGGGGGTTACCTGTTCATGGGAGGCTCTGAGAGCCCGCAGTTCTTTACCGACCAGTTCGAGATGAAGACATGGGGCGATGCGGTATATTACCGGAAGGGAGGGGAGGACTCCAGTGAGCATGGAAGAGAGAGGCTGATTCACCATCGGAAAGTTGTCCCCGGGAGGGATGTGATTAAGGCACCTTCAGGGAATTCACTCGACGTCGCGGACGAGTCGAGGAGTAGAAGCAGGAAGGAAGACAAAGGGGATGTGGACGATGTGATGGAGGGGATAAGGGTATGCATTCAGAGAGAGGATTACGCAAGTGCGCATCTCCTGGTCAAGGAGGCCCTGGCGCTCAAGCCCGATTCGGCCGAAGCCCACTGCCTTGCGGCTGAGGTAGATACTCGGCAGGGACGTCTCAAGGAGGCGAAGGAACGGCTGGAGCACATCCTACAGGTGGACCCGTTATTTGCACCGGCTCATTGCCTGTTCGGGTTGATATCCTTCGAGGAGGGTGATTATAAAGGAGCGAAGGTCCGTCTACGGAAGGCCCTTTACCTGGATGGCAAATTCCCTATGGCACGGTTTTTGTTAGGTGTAATCCATGAAGGAGAAGGTCAGTGGGAAGAAGCGCTTCGTGAGTACAAGAACACCGTTGAGATCCTGGCCGATGAGTCTCCCAGGGGAATAATATCCTTCAGTGGTGGGTTCAATGCGAAGGCCCTTTCAGATATCTCCCGGGCCAATATTGAGAGGTTGCAATCAAGAAGATGACTTTCTTGCGATTCCAGGTTGCTGAACAGGCATACGCCATTGACATCCGGGGGGTATTCGAGGTCGTCCGGATGGGTGAGATAACATCCGTCCCGAATACTGCGGGGTTCATGAAGGGGGTCATCCGCCTACGCGGCAGGGTGATACCCCTGGTCGGCCTTCGTGAGAGGTTCGGACTAACGGAGACGGATCCGGGTGCATCGAGTCGGATCATCATCTGCCGGTTTCAGGGGATGGTCGTGGGCATAGTGGTAGATAGTGTCGACAATGTGGTCTCTCTGAGTGAGAAGGAAATAGAGCCGCCGGGCGACCTTATGGAAGAGGCCCGTTATCTCTATGGAATCGGTAGGTTGGGAGAAGGGGTGATACTCATCGTCGAACTCGAGAAACTCCTGAGCCGGGATGAAGAAGTCGTTCTATCAAGGGCCGGGGCGTGAGGTTTCACAGGATACCGCGTCGGTTTGTGAACTATTATTGTCCTGGCTGGCCGTGTGTAACCGTGATTTCCATCGGAGTTGGATGCCCTGTCCACTTGGACGGTGGGACCTGATCAACGAGGGAAGGAAATGATGAGAGCCGGGGAGAAAGAGGAGGTGGAGGGATTGATATGGGGGGAATCCAACACGAGGGAGGAAGAGGAACGATCCCGGCTGGTCACCTTCGTGTTGGGGGATGAATTGTACGGCGTGGATATCCATGATGTAAGCGAGGTGGTGCGTCTCGGTGACGTTACAAAGATCCCGAGGGCACCGGGCCTCGTGGCGGGCGTCACGAACCTGAGGGGGGAGATCATGTCGGTACTCGATATCCATAATCTATTGGGATTGAAAAGCGGCAAGGTTACCGGGGAGTCCAGGCTGATCATTACTGAGATCGATGGAGAAAAGGTGGGAATACTGGTCGATGGCATCGGGGAGGCCCTCGATGTGAACCCATCCGACATACAGCCGCCAGTCGCAACGGCGAATGGAATTTTGGCGGAATACATAAGGGGCGAGGTGAAGACCGGAAGGGATATACTGATAGTCATAGCCTGGAAAGAGATACTTGCGAGTGAAGCGGTCCGTTCATTGACCGGCCAGTGACCACCGGTGGTTGCACCACCGGTGAATGGTGTTTGATGAGTAATCGTCTATCAATCTCAAGGGAGGAAAAAATGTCCCTTTATTCAGGAAAAAACCTCGCCCTGAAGATGGCTGTTTCAATCCTTGCGCCCCTTGTGGCCGGTTTGGTGCTGATAACCTGGTTGAACGTGAGGTATCAGGCGGAGA
>CAZNLH010000034.1:3365-23265 GCA_964573995.1 uncultured Gemmatimonadota bacterium | reverse complement strand
GGGCATCATCCCAGCCCTTGATTTGACAATTCTGCCAGTTTGAGATATAATGGGACCACATCGACAATCTGTTTTCCGCCAAGGAAAGGACTCTCAAGATGATCTGCAGGTTGCTTGCAAGGTGGTGGCCTTGGGCCGTGTCGCTTGTGCTTGCCACGGCCTTCTCGGTTAATTCAGCGGACGCGGTGCTCCCACGCGGCTACCCGACGCCGGAGCAGCAGAGAGAATGGGCCGAGAACAACCCTTACAGCCTTCCCAACTGGCTGACGCCGGATGAACTACTGCGGCTCGATGAAATAGGCGAAGGTTTCCAGCCGACCTCGGCGCCTCCGGGTCCCGTCCGGCAGCCGGCCGAATTCGAGCCGATGGAGGGCGCGCTGATCCGTTATCCATTCGGCATCTCCTACGATATAATCGCCGAGATGTCACAGGACATTGAAGTGGTTACAATAGTCGCCAACACGAGCCAGGAGGACTTTGTCGACCAGCAGTACCGGAGCCACAGCGTCAACACGGACAATTGCAGTTATCTGATCGCCCCAACAGACAGTTACTGGACTCGCGACTACGGCCCCTGGTTCATAATCAACGGGAACGGTGAAGAGGGGATCGTGGACTTCATTTACAACCGACCCCGCCCCAACGACAACCAGATCCCGTCGGAATACGGCCAGGCCAATAACATCCCCGTATATGCCATGGACCTCGTGACGACCGGCGGGAACTATATGACCGACGGACACGGGACAGCGGTCTCCACGGACCTCGTGTGGAGTGAGAACCCCGACAAGACGCCCGCGGAAATCGATCAGATGGTCCATGACTACCTGGGCATAGACACCTATCACGTGGTACCCGACGCACTCGGCGAGTACATCCAGCACATCGATTGCTGGGCCAAGTACCTCTCGCCTGAGACCATCATGATCATCGAAGTGCCGCCGAGCGATACCCAGTACGACGAGATAGAAGCCGCCGTCGCTTATTTCGAGGGCCAGACCAGTTGCTACGGCACACCGTACAACGTCGCCAGGGTATACACCCCCAACGGTCAACCCTACGTCAACTCCCTCATCCTGAACGACAAGGTGCTGGTCCCGATCACCGGGAGTTCCTGGGATGACGACGCCATCGCCTCCTACCGGGCGGCCATGCCGGGTTACGAGGTCCTGGGGTTCACGGGCTCCTGGGTCACGACCGATGCCCTGCACTGCCGTGTCATGGGGATAACAGACGGCCAGATGCTGTACATAGACCACACACCCCTGCACGGCTATCAACGCCCCACGGCGGACGGGTTCCTCATCGAGGCGGAGGTCATCCCGTACAGCGGAAAGCCGCTCGTCAACGGCACACCGGCTGTCTTCTGGACGGCGGACAGCACCTGGAACGAGGTGGCAATGGATTACGTGGGCAACTACGAATACGACGCCTACATCCCACCGTGCCCCAACGGGAGCAACGTTCATTACTACATCCACGCCGAAGACGCCTCGGGCCGTTCAGAAAACCACCCGTATATTGGCGCCCCGGGCGCCCACTCATTTACCGTGTTCGACCCGATCCCGGCTACGAACAGGGCTATACCTCACGAGGGCTGATCGGGTCCGGCACTCGTTCTCCATCTCGACCGCCCACGCCCCGGTCCACCAGCCAGAGGAGCCGGCCGTTCACGGGGCGGATCAACTGTGCCGGGAGGAGATCGGGTCGATAGGGACCGTTCAGGACCGCATCGAGCGTCACGGCCTTGTCCACCCCGCTGACGAGAAAGATAACGGAAGCCGCGTTGTTTAAGACCGGCGGGGTTAGACTTATACGGTGGGATCGCATCTTGTCGACCCACACGGCCGAGGCGAGCCTCTCCCTCTCGTGTAGGATCGCGGTACCCGGGAAGAGGGAAGCCGTATGCCCGTCCTCCCCCATGCCGAGGAAGATCAAGTCGAACCGTGGCCGCTCCGAGCCAGCCAGGTGAAAGTGGCGCCGAATATCACGCTCATACTCATCGGCCGCCTCCCCGGGGTCCGGCAGTTCACCTTGGATCCTGTGAATGTTTCCTGCTGGGACTGGGACCCTTGACAGCAGCCACTCCTCCGCCATCCGGTAGTTGCTCTCCGGGCTGTCTGGCGGGACGTGCCGTTCGTCTCCCCAGAAGAAGTGTATGCGGTCCCATGCTACGCGTCTTCGATAGGGCTCGCAGGAGTTCGCCAGCAGGGCGTACAAGGGCCCGGGCGTTGATCCGCCGGAGAGGGCCACGGTGAACAAGCCCGCACGCTCGACCGACTCAATCGAACTACGGGTGAACTCCACGGCGGCTGCCCTTGATATCTCCCCGACGTCGCCCAAGACACGAACCGCGGGTTTCACCGAGGGCGAATCATTGGGATCATGACTTGACATATTTCAAGAAGAAACCACAGCGCGAGAAGCCGGAAAGGGCGTCGGTCACGACCCCGACAATCTCCTGCGCGCAACATTCGCGGCCCCAAGCAGGGCGGTCTTATCGTTCAGGATGACACGCAGCGGTACGGACTCCAGGATGGGCCTCATCCTCCCCTTGTCACGGAAAGACTCCAGGAAGGCGCCATCCTTCAACTTGCCGACGATCTTCGGCGCTATCCCTCCCCCGATATAAACGCCTCCCGTGGCCATGAACTTCAGCGCCAGGTTCCCGGCCTCCGCCCCGTAGATTGATACGAACAGGTCGAGGCCCCTCCCGCAGGTCTCCGAACGCCCGGCGAGCGCCTCCTGGGTGATAACCGCCGGGGGATCCCCGGCGGCAATCTGGTCGGAGAGCCATCCTGGCTCCGGATCATGGCTCCTCTCCCTTAGAAAGCGGTAGATATTGTACAGGCCTGGCCCCGACAAGACACGCTCCACGCTGACATGACCGAATTGCGCACCTAAGAAACGCAGCAACTCTACCTCCAATTCCCCCCGCGGTGCGAAGTCGGAATGACCCCCTTCAGAGGCAAACGGCCGATAAAGTGATCGGTCACGGAAGAGGCCGGCTTCCCCCAGACCGGTCCCCGCAGAGATCAGGGCCGCGTTTCCTCCCTCCATCCGGGTACCACTGCTCAAGACCTCGAAGTCATCTTCCTCCAGCACCTCGATGCCGTACGCGTTGGCAACGAGGTCGTTTACTATCTCCACCGAATCAAGGCTCAAGCCGGATGCCAACTCGTTCGAATCCACGACCCAGGCGAGGTTAGGCGTCTCGCACCTGCCCCCCTGGACTGGACAGGCGACAGCGAAGCAGGCGAAGGCAATCCGCTCTCGGCGGCCTCCGAGAAAATCCCGGGCTATCTCGCCCAGGTCTTCGTATTTCCGGCTCTGATATACCCTCAGGCCGAGCGGAGTCAACCTCTCCTCTCCAGGATCGAAGAGGGCGAGGCGCGTGTGAGTGCCGCCGATGTCGCCGGCAAGGATCATGCTACTCCGCACTGTCGCCATGTAAATCCCTCCTCGTTGAGAAGATCATTCGCATCTGCCGGACCCCAGGTCCCGGCTGCGTAGTTTGGAAAGTCCCTGGGGGGCAATGCCTGCCATACATCCAGAACGGGTTGGACCACGCGCCAGCCGGCCTCTATCATGTCGGCACGCTGGAATAGGGTGGCATCTCCCAACATCCCGTCATACAGGAGCCTCTCGTAACCAGTGCTTGGGCGGGCGCCGAAATAATCCTGGTAGTGGAAATTCATGTCGACGGTCCCCAGGTCCACTACCGGCCCGGGAATCTTCGCCCCGAAACTCATGGATATCCCCTCATCGGGCTGTATCCTCAAGACGAGGACGTTCGGTTTCAACCTCTCCACGGGTGTCTCACGGAAGAGGACGAACGGGGCTCGCTTGAACTGGATCACTATCTCCGTGCCCCGGCATGGCATCCTCTTTCCGGTCCTGAGGAAGAAGGGGACTCCAGCCCATCTCCAGTTATCGATGTACAGTTTCATCGCCACGAAGGTCTCAGTGAGGGAGTCGGGCGAGACCTTCGGCTCCGACCGGTACCCCCCAACGCGTCCCCCCCCTACTGTTCCCTCTCCGTACTGACCCCTGACCGCACGGGAGAGGACATCCTCGGGGGATATCGGTTGGATAGCACGCAGGATCTTGGCCTGCTCGTCGCGGACGGCGTCCGCTTCGAAGGATATGGGCGGTTCCATGGCGGTAAGGGTGATCAACTGGAATATGTGATTGGGCACCATATCCCTAAGGGCGCCCGCCTTATCGTAATACCCACCCCGCTGCTCCACACCAAGGTCTTCCGCCACCGTGACCTGGACGTTATCAACGTATCGCCGGTTCCAGGTCGGCTCGAAGATGCCGTTTGAGAACCTGAAGACCAGTATGTTCTGTACGGTCTCCTTCCCGAGATAGTGATCTATTCGGTAGACCTGGTCCTCGCGCAATACCCTCCAGATGTCACGGTTGAGGGCCTCCGCGGAGTCAAGGTCGCGCCCGAACGGCTTCTCTATGACCACGCGGCTCCAATTGCCGGCCTCCTCGCGGGCGAGGCCCGCGGCGCCGAGTTGGTCGATTATCTCGCGGAAAAAGTCCGGGGCGGTGGCAAGGTAATACAGGCAGTTACCCCCAGTCCCGCGTTGCTCCTCGATATCCGCCAGCAACCCCTTTAGTCTCCCGTATGCAGCCTCATCTTGAAAGGTGCCCTGGAGGTAATATAGGCGAGGTTCTATCCATTCCAGGAACCTCTTTTCAACAGGAACAGCCGCGTAGTCCACGAGGTCCTTTCGGACCTTCTCCCGAAAGTCATCGTCGCTCAGGTCCCTGCGGGCGAAGCCTATTACGGCAAACTCGTCCGGCAGTAATCCGTTCCTGTAGAGGTTGTAAAGCGCGGGGATGAGTTTCCGCTTGGTAAGGTCACCTGATGCACCGAAGATTACGAAGACGCAGGGGCCAACACGTAAGGCCTGGCCATCGACACCGGTGTTCCCTTCAGTCTTGCTTTCCATTATCACTCTCCGCATAGTCAGATGGTCAAGGCTTGCCCCTTCCCGGTGGATGCGGCTCAAGATGGCCTCCGAACTTCTTGCGCATTGCCGAAAGGACCTTCTCGGCGAATGTGTGCTCCCGCCGAGACCGAAACCGGGCGTACAGTGCAGCCGATATCGCATCGACTGGCACCGCCTCCTCGATGGCGGTCATGACCATCCAGCGTCCCTCGCCCGAGTCCTGGACTACGCCCTCGTAACTTGACAGGCCCGGATCCTCGATGAGCGCCGCTGCGACGAGGTCGAGAAGCCAGGAACCTATTATGCTGCCGCGGCGCCACACCTCCGCCACGTCGGCCACCTTGATATCATACCGCTGCCCCGGCAGCAATCCCTCTGAATTTGCGTTGCGCAGGATATCGAATCCCTCTGCGTACGCCTGCATCAGGCCATACTCGATGCCGTTGTGGACCATCTTGACGAAGTGCCCGGCGCCGGACGGACCACAGTGGAGATATCCCTCCTCGGCCGTCCCGCCGACCTTTTCCCGCCCGGAAGTCCTTGATATATCGCCCTTACCGGGAGCAAGCGTCTTGAATATGGGATCGAGCCTCTTCACGACATCGTCCTCTCCCCCTATCATGAGACAAAATCCCCTCTCTCTCCCCCAGACGCCGCCGCTTGTGCCGATGTCCACATAGTGAATCCCCCTCTGCTTCACTGCCTTCGATCGTCGCACGTCATCCTTGAAATACGAGTTGCCGCCATCTATGATAACGTCTCCAGCCTCCATATTACCGGCTAGTTCCATGGCCACCGACTCCGTCGGGTCGCCGGCCGGAACCATCACCCAGACGACCCTCGGCGGCTTCAGCGCGGCGACGAGTTCATCCAGCGAGGAAGCTGCCTTAGCGCCCTCTGCAACAAGGACTTCGGCCTTCTCGGGATGCCGGTTGAATACAACACACCCATGTCCACCATCCAACAGGCGTCCTGTTATCCTCGAGCCCATCTTTCCCAGGCCAGCTATTCCAATCTCCATCGTTACACCCCTTTCAACGTGCGAAACGGCGAGCAGCCCCCCACTCCAGGGGGCGCATCTCATGTAATGACCGCCTCCATGATCAAACGCAGCAAGCAGAAATCTCTACATGATGAAGCGTTCACCCGTAAGGACAATCTATTCCAGCGCCTGCCGCAGGGCCTCCCTAAGGGCCGCCAGGCCTGCACGGTAATCGGCACCGAGGTGAACCCTCAGGACACGCCTTCCCCGCCCGGCAAGTACATCGAGGTCTCCGCGCGCCTGGGCCGCCTTCACAACGCCGAAGGTGAACTTCCGGCCGGGTATGGGCAAGTCCTCGGCCTCATCCCTCGTAACCATGAGGAAAAGGCCAGCGGCCGGCCCGCCCTTGAACAACTGGCCCGTCGAATGGAGGTATCGCGGCCCGAATCCCATGGTCGTGGCCACATGCCTCCTATCGCGGACCGACAGTCTCATGTCCTGGAGGACATCTCGGGTCTCCTCGTCCCTGTTGAGGTAAGCCAGGATCGCGAAATAATCCCCCGCCCGCAGGCGATCCAGGTGGGCACGCAGGTACCTGATCGTTGAGCGTTCCCCACCCACAGCCTCTTCCAAGTCCTTCACGTTCTCGGCGTCGGCGAACAGCCTCAGACGGTCATCCTCGAAGAAGGCCTCTTCCGGCGGGAGGGCGCCACCCTTCTCGTATTCCCCCATCATCTTCCGCGTGGCTGCCTTGCTGGACTCGACATCGGGCTGGTCGAACGGGTTTATCTCCATCACCGAGCCCGCGACCGCTGTCGCGAACATCCAACGGAAGAATTCCCCCCCCAGGTCGATCTCCTTCCCTAAATCTATCCGAATTGCCGGCTGACCTGCCGCCTTGATCGCCTCTAACGCCCGGTCCTGTTCGAAGTCAGGTCCCGATTCCAGCCTGATGTACACGAAGACGCGGTCATCGCCGTATACCCCGGCCGGCCACAACGTCTCACCTGCCACCGGGACCAGTCCCTTGCCTTCCTTGCCGGTCGACTCGGCCATCAACTGCTCCAACCATGCACCGAAATCCCCGATCCCTGGCGAGGCAATCACAGTCACCTTGTCGTGGCCTTCCCGGTAAAGGGCTCCGAGAGCCAGGCCGAGCATCGCCCCGGGATTCTCTTCCACAGGAATGCACGGAGAACACGAGGTCTCCATCCTCCCCGCGTGGTCGAGCAATCCCTCCACATCCACACCCATCACCGATGCCGGGACCATCCCGAAATTAGATAGGGCCGAATAACGCCCCCCGATGGAGGGTATCCCGTGAAAGACACGGCGAAAACCCTCCCGCTCCGCAATCCTCTCCAACTGCGATCCGGGGTCCGTGATCGCCATGAACCTATCTCCCACTTCCCGTGCGCCTGTCACCTCCCTGACCCTTCCCATGAAATACTCCATCAGGATGTTCGGCTCCAGCGTAGTCCCGGACTTGCTTGCCACGATGAACAAAGTGCGTTCTAGGTCCACCGCCCGCTCACATGCCCTGATCTGGTCCGGATCGGTGGAGTCCAGCACCAGGAGCCGCGGCTGTCCGGCGGCCCTGCCAAAGGTGCGCGATATGACTTCAGGGCACAGGCTCGAACCGCCCATCCCGAGGAGCAAGCAGTGGGTGAACCCCACACGCCTGACCTCTTCCGTGACCTCCTTGAGCATTTCGATGTCCTTCAACTCGACCTCCGATATCCCCAGCCATCCCATCCAGTCCGATTCGTTCGATCGGGTCCAGAGTGAGGCGTCCCGTGACCAGAGCCTCCTCACCCCACCGCTGTCCCGACACTCTTCGAGTGCCCGATGGACAGCGGAGTCGAGTTCCTTGGGAAGCGAGAAGGCCTGGGTGTCTATGACTGTCGAGGTCGCCCCTTGACATCGCCTGTCCAGCGCGTTCAACAACTTCCCGAAGGCCTCCGAAAATAGACGAACCCCGTCATCGAGCAACCTGTCAGTGATCTCACTCATGGAGATCCCCGCCCGGTCGAGGGAACCTATCACCTCTTCGGCATCCTCGATCCCCTCTTCAAGGCTCGGCCTGGGGTGCCCGTGATTCTTGAAGGCCTCATAAGTAGAGGGGGGGATCGTATTGACCGTATCTGCGCCGATGAGTTGCTCGACATAGAGGACATCGGAGTAATTGGGATTCTTGGTGCTGGTGCTCGCCCAGAGCAGTCGCTGAGTTCGGGCCCCCTTTGCCTCCAGCGCCTGCCAGCGATCACCGGCGAAGGTATCTTTGTAATGCTGGTATGCAAGTTTGGCGTTCGCGATGGCCACCTTCCCCAGGAGACGCTGCAGAACAGCCCTGTCCTCCGGCCCGCCGGGAACTTCACCCAGGCGCTCCGAGATCGCCGCATCCACGGCGGTATCGATCCGGCTCACGAAAAAACTCGCTACGCTTGCCACCCGGCTCACGTCTCCACCTGCTGCTGAAAATCTCTCCAGACCCCTTATATACGCCTCGACGACCCTCGCGTAAGCCTCCCGCGAGAAGAGGAGCGTGACATTGACGTTTATCCCCTCAGCGAGGAGTCTCTCTATAGCGGGTATACCCTCCTCGGTGGCCGGCACCTTGAGCATCAGGTTGTCCCTGCCTACCTTCTCATGCAGCCGTATCACCTCTCTAATCGTCCCATCCGTATCATGGGCCAAGTACGGTGAGACCTCGAGGCTCACGTAGCCGTCCCTGCCGTTCGTCCTCTCGTAGACTGCCTTCAATACGTCCGCGGCATCCTGGATGTCTCGGACTACGAGGGCCTCGTAAAGCCCCATGACATCCGTTTCTTGCAGCCGGAGTTCCTCCAGTACATCTGAGTAATCGGTGCTCCCCGTGATGGCCTTTTCGAATATGGATGGATTGGAGGTGACTCCGGCGAGGTCGTCTTCTTCCACAAGCCGTCGCAATTCACCGCTCGTAATCAGGCCGTGCCGGATGTAGTCCAACCATACAGACTGGCCATATTCACCCAGTTCCTTTATCGGGTTCATCTCTCTTCTCCTTCGCATGTTCCGTGAATTAGTAACATTTCTCTTCCTTTTCTTACACCACATTTCCTCTTTCCTCGCGGTCTTCAGGAACCCAACAGTTCCCTTGCAGTTTGAATGATGTTGGCGACCGTGAACCCGAACTTCTTCTGCAACTCCTGGAGAGGGGCCGAGGCACCGAACGTCTTCATCCCTATGCTCCTTCCATCGGGGCCCACGTACCGAGACCACCCGAGCGTCGAGGCCTGTTCCACGGACACCCGGGCCCGCACGTCGGGCGGGATCACTTCCCGCCGGTATTCCGGCCCCTGCTGTTCGAACAACTCCCATGAGGGCATGCTCACTACCCTAACTCTGACTCCCAACGTCCTCAGTTCCTCGTATGCCTGCAGGCACATCCAGACCTCGCTCCCGCTTGCGAGCAAGATGAGATCAGGTCTGTCGGAATCATCATCCGCGAGTATATAAGCGCCCCGGGCCGTCCCCGAAGCGGGCGCATACCTCTCTCGATCGATGGTCGGCAACGACTGGCGCGACAGGATGAGGGCGACCGGTTCGTGGCGCAGTTGGGCGATGACCCGCCACGCCTCGACCACCTCGTTGGCGTCCGCCGGCCTGATCGTTATCAGGCCGGGAATCGCCCGCAGTGAGGCCAGGTGCTCCACCGGCTGGTGTGTCGGCCCGTCCTGGCCTACTCCTATCGAATCGTGTGTGAATATGTATATGACTGGAAGTTCCATGAGGGCGCTCAACCGGACGGCGGGACGCATGTAATCGCTGAAGACAAGGAAAGTCGAACCGAATGGCCGGATCTTGCAATGAGACAGGCCGTTCAGGATGGAGGCCATGGCATGCTCGCGTATACCGAAGTGCATGTTCCTCCCGCCCGGATCCCCGGGGCAGAAATCGCCGGCCCCCTCGAAGGTAAGGCGGGTCTTTGTAGACGGGGCGAGATCGGCGGACCCCCCCATCAGCCAGGGGATATTGCGCGCGAGCGTGTTTAATACCTGGCCGGATGAGGCCCTGCTCGCAACTCCCTTCTCGTCGGGGGCAAAGGGGTTGAGTCCCCCCTCCCACCCCTCCGGGAGCCTTCGATGCTGCATCCGGTACAGGTGGTCCGCCAACTCTGGAAACTGGCCCCTGTATTCCTCGAACTTTACCATCCAGGCCTCTCTCAGTGTGTGCCCCCTCCTTCCCATACCGCTTTGAAAGTGCTCTGGGACCCCTTTCGGGATATAGAACCTGGCATCTTCAGGCCACCCGTAGTTGCGCTTTGTCAGCCTGATCTCCTCGTCCCCGAGTGGTTCCCCGTGGGCGGCGCTCGTGTCCTGCTTGTTAGGCGCGCCGTAGGCGATGTGGCTGTCGACTATGATCAGCGTCGGCCTGTCGTGGGTGTTCTTGAACGTCTGAAAGGCCCGCTCCAGCATCTCCAGGTCATTCGCATCCCCTATGCGCAACACGTTCCAGCCGTAAGCGATGAACCGCGTAGCCACGTCCTCTGTGAACGCCCAATCGGTATGCCCCTCGATCGTGATCTTGTTGTTGTCATATACCCAGCAGAGGTTGGAAAGTTTGAGATGCCCGGCAAGCGAGGCGGCCTCGGAAGACACGCCCTCCATCATGTCACCGTCGCCGCAGAGGGCGAACACGTCGTAATCGAATAGTTCGAAACCAGGCCTGTTGAAGTAGCCTGCCATCCACTTCTCACCGACTGCCATCCCCACACTCACAGCCACTCCCTGGCCGAGCGGTCCCGTGGTCGTCTCGACACCTGAAGTCCAGCGATATTCCGGGTGCCCGGGGCACTTGCTGTCGAGGTGCCGGAAGTTCTCTATGTCCTCGAGCCTTACAGATAGTTCCCCCTTAGTCTCGTACTTCGGGTTTACGGCCTTTACCCTGCACAGGTGCAACATGGAATAGAGAAGCATCGAGGCATGCCCGATAGATAGGACGAAACGATCGCGGTTGGGCCAGATCGGGTCTTCCGGATCAAAGCGCAGGAACCTCTGCCACAGACAGTACACCACCGGCGCCATGGCCATCGCCGTTCCCGGGTGCCCGGAATTCGCAGCCTGCACGGCGTCCATGGAGAGCGTCCTGATGGTATTTATACAGAGCGTGTCGATATCATCACCGGCCTGTTTCATCGTCTCCTGCCTCTCTTGTCCGATCTTTGTTGACTCCCGGCTTGCTATGGCTTAGCATTTATAATAGTCACCCAGAGTTGTTCTTCCTAATTTTGTGATAAAAGAGAATGAAAGTCAATCGTTAGATTCGTCCCACGGACCGGCGCCCCTTGCACCCGGTACGCATCGTCAAAGGCTGGAGGATGAGGACGAGATCGAGGAAAGTGAAGGGTCCTTCATGAGGAGGACGAAGATCGTCTGTACCATAGGGCCTGCCACCCGCTCCCCGCAACGATTAGAGGAACTGATGAGGGCCGGCATGGACATCGCCCGCCTAAATTTCTCTCATGGCACTCCGCAAGAGCATGGGCGGACAATCCGCGATGTCCGCCGGATCTCCCGCAGGCTGGGAAGGCCAGTAGCCATCCTCCAGGACCTGGCGGGCCCCAAGATCAGGATCGGGCCCATCGAAGGCGCCCCCATCCCCCTGAAGGCCGGGAAGGCCTTCAGGCTCACGACTCGTAAGGTCCGGGGAAACACAGAAGAGGTTGCAATCACTTACATGGATCTTCCACGGGAAGTCATGCCGAACGATCGCATCTTCCTGGGCGACGGAGACATAGAATTGTCGGTCAGGGACACGACCTCCACGGACATTCGATGCCTGGTGGTAACCGGCGGACCGTTGGGCTCTCACAAGGGTATCAATCTCCCGGACCGATCTGTCGGACTTTCCCCCATGACCTCGAAGGACCGCAGGGACCTTGCATTCGGGATCGCCAGTGGGGTGGATTACATAGCGCTCTCATTCGTCCGCACTGCAGTCGATGTGCAGAAGGCACGTCGCCTGGTAAGGCGTTCCGGCCACGACATCCCCCTGATTGCCAAGATCGAAAAGAAGGAGGCGCTCAACCGGATCGACGAGATCATCGCGGCGGTAGACGGTATCATGATCGCCAGGGGAGACCTCGGCGTAGAGATACCGATAGAACAAGTGCCGAGGGTCCAGAAGATGTTGATAGAAAAGGCAAACCGGGCCGGGATACCTGTCATCACCGCTACCCAGATGCTGCGATCCATGGTCGAGAACCCGAGGCCCACCCGGGCCGAGGCAACCGATGTGGCCAACGCCATCCTCGACGGCAGCGGTGGTGTGATGCTGTCCGAGGAGACTGCGATAGGGGCCTACCCACTGGACGCGGTCCGGATCATGTCGCGTATCGCCGAGGAGACCGAGACCGTCTTCCCATACCACGAATGGATGAACAGGTTCGGCCGTCGCCGGGGGATGAGCCGGCAGGAGGCGGTCGCCCACGCCGCCTGCCAGTTGGCGGAAGAAGTCGGAGCGGAGGCGATCATCACCTTCACCCAGTCGGGCAGCACCACCAGGCTCGTGGCAAAGTACCGTCCCGCCCAGTCAATCCTGGCAATTACTCCCGACCCCGAGACCTTACGCAGGCTCGCCATGGTCTGGGGCGCTATCCCGGTCCGGATGCGTGCCTACAAGAGGCTGGAGGAGATGGAGAAACGAGCGATTCAATACGCCCTCACGAACCACCACGTCCAACCAGGCTCGTTCTTGGTCATCACGGCGGGCCTTCCTATCACCACCCCCGGCTCCACCAACCTTATAAGGGTAGCGAAGGCGGGATGAGAGGATCAACGGGACAGGGTCCGGCCCATCGTGTACCTCTCACCGATGACGAGGATCACGTCACTGGGAGGTGTAAGGATACGGACTGGCGCACCAAGCCTACCGACCGGTTCCTGCTGAGGTGGATCAAGGTCAACCTGTCCGCCCGGATCACCCCCTGCCTCACCGGTCAAGCCCGCATCCGCCCGTGGATGATCACACTCGCCTCCGCCATGCTTGGTGTGACCGCGGGGGTAATATTCGCCCTCGGATATGGGTGGGTCGCAGGGTTCATCGCCGCCATGTCCCAGGTCGCCGACGGAGTGGACGGGCAGTACTCCAGGCTTACGGTCCAGCACAGCGCTGCCGGGGCATTCTGGGACTCCGTGCTTGACAGATACTCCGACGGGGCACTCGTCATCGGGACCCTGATCTACCTCTTCCGGCTGCCGGTGCGCGTCCCCACCTGGTCGCTCATGTTGCTCGGGTCAATGGCCATTATTGGGAGCAACCTCGTCAGTTACTCCACATCACGCGCGGAGAACCTCGGAATAGACCTTGGGAGGCCAACGCTTGCCAGCAAGGGTACGAGGACGTCCGTTATAGTAGTGTGTGGGTGGATGAGTTACTTCCTGCCGGGATTTCCACTGATAGCCGTCGCCTACCTGGCACTTCATCCCAGCGTCGTAGTTGTCGGCCGCCTTGCCAAGGCGCTCCGTGCCACTGGGCCAGCACAACCTCCCGTCGCCGGACACGGCCCCTGCCCCGCCACCGAGATAATCGACACGATCGAGACAGGCGTGATCCACGGCCGCTTCCAGGTGCTCCATAACGATCACCTGAAATACCTCATGGCGGGCAAGCAAAGGTGTCGGCGTCTGGTAGTGGGTATCACCAACCCCGACCCGTCTTTGACGAGAACCGAGTCGTCCGACCCGAACCGTAGCAGCGCCATTGCGAATCCCCTTACCTACTATGAACGGTACCTGATGATCCGGCAATCACTAATGGAGGCGGGCCTCGATGTCGCTGAATTCTCAATCGTACCGCTGCCGATAAACCTCCCAGAGTTGTACCGCTACTACGTCCCAATGGACGCAATGTTCTTCCTGACCATCTACGACGACTGGGGACGGCGAAAACTCGAACGTTTCAGGTCTCTCGGCCTGCAAACGGAGGTCCTGTGGGAGAAGCCGCCCGATGAGAAGGGTATCAGCGCAAGTGAGGTTCGAAGGAGAATGGCCGAGGGAGAGCCATGGGAGGGCCTCGTGCCCCCCGCGACACGCCGCCTGATGGAAGAGTGGGACATCCCCGGCCGACTCCGGAAGATGATATGAAGGGGACTTCACAATCCTCACTGCAAGCGATCACTCGGGGGGGACTTGGGGCTTCACCCACTAAATTAATTCGTTGACAGCATGGTTGAGGTATGATAATTTCAGGACGGTTTCCTGTGGTTCCGGGACAAAGACGTCGATCTTCGACCCTTGCCAGACCACACCGCGAGGCAGATTATCGCCCAAGAACCGCGCAAAAGGACTTTCCACGAAAGGAGGCTCCATGAAAAAGGTTCAAATGATCGTGATGGCGGCCGTTCTCTCGATCGGGTTATTCAGGCCAGGCTTTGCCACTGACGGCTTTCTCGGCGGCGGTCTCTACACGACAGACGCTGGGATCATCCCCGCTGTGAGGTTCGGTATCGATGACACATACCTATTCGATGTCGGCTTCAATTTCACAACGGTCGATGCCAACAACTACGCGGTGCTCTTCAAGGGAATCGCCCGTTTCACGGATGTCAAAGACGTCCACATACACGGTGGCGCCATGATCGGGATCGCCGAACTCGAAAACGACACGGGATTTCAACTCGGTTTCCTGATCGGTGCCGAGGCCCCCATCAGCGATTCTTTTTCCGTAACTGCCGACATCGCCCCCTTGAGCATCATGGCAGACGGCGACACCGAGGCTCTGTTCCTGCAGGGCGAGGTGGGTCTCAATCTCTACCTGCGTGGGTCTGCCAGATAACAACAATGCTCACCGGCTTCTTAACTGTTCACGCCAGTGCGGGGTTCTAAGGTAAGTTGCCGAAGCGACATAGGTCCCTGAGGAGACATGGACGGCACTTGGAATCATCGCGCCTTGACGGGCACGCATCGAGTATTCCCAGCCGGCTGAGGGCGAAATCGTACTTGACCGGATCCTTTGGATCGAACTCCGCGAGTGAGCCTGTGACCTGAACGGCGGCCTTCCAGCACGGCTTGTTAAAACTCGTCAGGCCGAGGGCGTAGGCGATTCGGCTTACGTGCGTGTCGAGCGGGATAATGAGATCCGAGGGGTCGATTGATCGCCATAGGCCGAGGTCTACCCCGTCGTTCCTCCTCACCATCCACCTTAGGAAGAGGTTGAGCCGCTTGCAGGCACTACCCCTGCTCGGCAAGGGAAAGAAAAACGAGAGCCCCCTTGATTGTGATCCCCTCGACGGGAAGAGGGGCGTGTAGTCGAGTTCAAGCGCGTTTCTCGAGAAATTCTCGAGTCCGTCGCCGATATCGGACTCCGGGCTCGTGATACTGGACAGGAAAAACCCCTCTATGGACCCATGCCCCTCGACCATCTGACGAATGCCGTAGATTAGCGCCGCGATATCACGGCCGTCGTGGAACCTGTACCTCAGATTCTCAAAGAGATGCATCTGCCTTGCCGGCTCGAAACCGGAGGTGAAGGCAAGGGGATGTTCACCCATTGTGCCAAGTACCGATTCGAGTATCCCGGCGATCTGGTCGACCCTGCCATAGGCCAGGCAGGAGGCTATGAGTCCAACCACCTCCTGATCCCCAGGATCGGAATAACGGTAGAGAAAATGCAGTGGATCCGTCCGGAGATACCCGCCGTCAAAAGTCCGGTAGAGACGATCGAGCCTTTCCTTCAGCATAGGTTCACGTTCCCGCTGCATTCCACGCTCCTGGGGGTGCAAGGGCCTCCATCCTGTTTCCGCGCGGAAGAATGGTCCCTCCGGGCCAGGCGCGACGTGACTCTCGGACCCGGTATGATCCCCAACAGTCCTCCGCGGCCACCGGCGGGGCTATTCAAACTCGATCCTGAAGGGCATCATCGCCATGATCTCACCGGAACCCATCATGTCGAGCCACCCCAGGGGAAAGGCCATCTCCTTCAGCCATGGATAAAAGGCCATGGGCCTGGGACCGAGCAACAGGTCTCCTTCCATCAACCGTTCGAGCAAGCCCTTCGGCCTTGGTATTATCACCATCGACACCAACTGCTCCGCCGGCACTCCCGCCAGTTCCTTGGCCTTATCGATCGCCTCACCCAGACCTCCAAGTTCATCAACCAGCCCCAGTCCCACCGCCTGCTCCCCGGTCCACACCCTTCCCCGCCCGATGTTGTCCACCGAATCGGGCGGGATGCTCCTCCCCTCGGAGACCTTCCGGACGAAATCATTCATGTAGAATTCCCAGAGGTGATCGTAGAGTCTCTGCCTCTCTTCATCCGTGAAGTCCCTTACCTCCGAAAACATGGCCGCCCTCTTGCCGCGGCTGATCGTTTCCTCGCCGACGCCGATCTTTGAATACAGGGACTCCACGTTGAATTTCCCCGCGAATACTCCTATCGAGCCGGTTATGGTCCCGGGCTCGGCCACTATTGCACTGGCTGGCATCGAGATATAATAGCCTCCCGAGGCCGCCAAGTCGGACATGCTGATCACCACGGGCTTTTCCTCGACGGCCTTCTCGAGTTCGCCCCACACGATATCCGAGGCCACCGAACTGCCACCCGGACTGTTGACCCTCAGGATGATAGCCTTGATGTCCTTGTCTTCCACGGCCTTCTTTATATTCTTTACCAACGTCGTAGAACCCACGATCTTGCCCAGTCCCTGGTCCACCCCGCTTTCCCCGGTGTTGATCGCGCCCTCGGCCGTGATGAGGGCGAAGCGGGTCTTGGACTCCAGGCCGAGGCTCGACGGGTCGACATCTCGATAGTCCTTCGCGTCGACCTTCTCGAACTTCTTGGATTTACCTTTCAATTTCTCCTCGAGTTGATCGATATAGAGGAGGTCGTCCACGAGTCCTTCTTCAAGGGCCTGGCGCGAATCAAACAGCCCCGCATCGATTATCTCTCTCACTCTATCCTCGCTCAGGCCCCTGGCCGCTGCGACGTCCGCCACATACCTGGAAAACACGCTGTCCAGGATGGAATTGATAGACCATCTTTGCGCCTCGCTCATCTCCTTGCGGGTGAAGAGATCCACGGCTGTCTTGTAATCTCCGATCCTCACGAAGTTCGGTTTGACGCCAATCTTATCGAGTGTCCCTCGGATAAAGACGGCGCTGCCGGAGATTCCATCCACGAGGAGCATTGATACGGGGGGCATGTACACCTTATCCGCGGCCGTGGCGAGGTAATATTCCACATCCCTCCCCTGCTCGATGTATGATATGACGCCCTTTCCAGATTCACGAAATTTATTGAGGGCGTTGCGAATCTCCTGGACCCTCCCGATACCTATGTCGAGGAAATCGACATCCACGAGTATACCAGCGATACGGTCGTCATAACGCGCCTTCCGGATATCCTCGACTATATCGTAGATTGTCAGGGGCTTCCCCATGACGACCTGGGTCCATATGTCTCCTGGCGCCTCCTCGGGAAAGTTCCCGGAGAGGTCGATCTCCAGGTAACTTCCCTCCCGAATCTCAGGCTTCCTCTCGCGCGTCAAAAAATAGATGCCGGCAAATAAAAAGACGATTACAACCAGGATGACAGTTAGGCATCCCTTGAGCCCACCCCTCTTCATGGAACAATTCCCTCCTGTTGAAGTCAACTCGCTTGATCACGGACTGAAAACAGGTAATATAATAACAGGGCGCGCCCAAAAGAAAAGTGAAAAAATCTTTCTCGCCCTGGAAGACGCCTACCCGCTTGACAAATCTCCCCTACTTTCCTATGCTCACGGCATGACAGAGGCCTTTGAAAGGGCAATTAATCACCTTGATATTCCCGGGTTCCGCCCGGCTGCCTACTAAAAATCATGCGTATCGCCGTCTTCCATGATGACTGTGGCGACCCTGGGGGCGCCAACACTTACCGGCTGAGGCTGTGCTCCTTGTTAAAGGAGAGGGGACACGAGACGTTCCTCTTCACCTACCGTGCGGCCCGGTACGAGGCCGGCGACCCCCATACAACCGTCTTCAGCCCGGGCGGATCAAGGATGGTCGGAGGTCGAATCCCCCGCCACGAGTTGCCGAACGCCTCCATCTTCAGGGCATTTAGGCGATGGCTCAGGGGGATCAATCCCGACGTCCTGCACATCCATACCAATTACTCCTTTCCCACTTCCATCCTCCTCGCCTGTCGAGGCGTCACGCCCGCAGTCCAGACGGTGCATGACTTCCGGACGGTCTGCCCGACCGAACGGGGAGTCACCCCGGATGGCCGCCTCTGCGGTGGCGGGCTCGGCACCGCCTGTTACAAGGAGCGCTGCGTGACCAGGAAACGCTACCTACTGGAACTCATGACCAGGAACCTCCATCGCCCCCTTATCCTGAGATCCATATATCGCATGATAGCCCCGAGCCGGGCCCTATACGACGCGTTGGCCAGGGAAAGGCTGCCCGTGGTCCATATACCTCACTTTTCCGACCCCGCATACGCCGGCAAGCGCGCGCGGAAATCCGAAGACAACCTTGTGCTCTTCGTGGGCTACCTGCACTTCAGCAAGGGGATCGGCCTCTTGCTCCTCTCTTTCAGGAAGATCCTCGAGGCCGTACCATCGGCCCGACTCGTAATAGCAGGCGACGGCCCGATGATGGAGGAACTCAGGAGGTACCATAAGACGTTGGAATTGGGTAACGCGGTCACCTTCCTCGGGGCAATCCCCGAGGATGAGGTGGTCCAATGGTACGGACGCTCGTCCTTCGTGGTCCTCCCTTCCATCATCTACGAGAACAGTCCTCTGACAATCTACGAGGCAATGGCCTGCGGCAGGGCGGTCGTCGGTACTCGAATCGGTGGAATACCCGAACTTGTAATAGATGGGGAGACCGGCTTGCTCTTCGAGCGCAACAACGATTCAGACCTCGCCGCAAAGATCATCCACCTACTGAAGAACAAACCGCTTGCTGAGAAGATGGGCGTGGCCGCACGTAGACGTGCGGAGACCGAATTCACCGCCGACAGGCATATAGGCAGCGTCCTGCGCCTCTACGAATCCGCCAGGAAGGCCAAGAAATGAGGATATGCATCGATGCCCGCAACCTCGTCTTCGAAAGGAAGTGGGCGGGGACTACACTCTACACTCTGCGCCTCGTCGAATCCCTCAAGCGGGTGGCCCCAAGCCACGAATACACCCTCTACTTCAACTTCTTCCGCGGCCGCCTGGCAGGCCGGGTTCCCAGGCTGAAGGGCCTGCATGTAAGAACACGTGTCCTCAGGATGCCCCGCAAGTATGCCGACAAACTGTGCGACGACTACCACTTCCCCATAGACCTCGTGACGGGCCCCTTCGACATCCTCCACGGGCCAGCATACGAATTGCTATACCACCGTGGAGGGCGCTCTGTCGTCTCCATTCCGGACCTCACCTTCCATCTCCATCCCGATTGGCTCGGATCCGAGTGGCGGGAACACTTCATCCAGGATGTCCGAAGTTCCCTCGAGAGGGCGGACCTCTTCATCACCATCTCGAATTTCATAAAGGGCGAAATGATCGAGCACTTGGAGATTCCCGGCGAGAAGATCGTTGTCACCCACCTCGGGGTCGAGGGGCGTTTCACTCCGCACGGGGCTGATGGGGAACGGCGTGTATTGATCAACAGGTACGGACTTTCACGCCCCTACCTGTTGAGCGTGGCCACACAGGAACCAAAAAAGAACCTGCCGGTACTCCTCCAGGCATACCGAATACTCGCTGATAGGTTGCCGGATCCGCCGAGACTCGTCCTGGTGGGCAAGAGGGGATGGGAGACGCCGGGCATCAGGGAGGAAATCGATGCGAAGGGCTTAGGGCGATTGGCGATAGTGCTCGGATATGCCACGATGGAGGACCTGCCGCGCCTATACAGGCACGCCGAAATCTTCC
Source organism: uncultured Gemmatimonadota bacterium (assembly GCA_964573995.1). Lineage (GTDB taxonomy): Bacteria > Gemmatimonadota > CAZMKB01 > CAZMKB01 > CAZNLH01 > CAZNLH01. The sequence continues at coordinate 3,428 of CAZNLH010000034.1, read as the reverse complement.
TCTTTCCCTCCATTTACGAGGGTTTCGGCCTGCCGCTGCTCGAGGCCATGGCCTCCGGGTGCC
>CAZNLH010000034.1:0-3265 GCA_964573995.1 uncultured Gemmatimonadota bacterium | reverse complement strand
TCCATTTACGAGGGTTTCGGCCTGCCGCTGCTCGAGGCCATGGCCTCCGGGTGCCCTGTCGCAGCGAGCAACGCGGCCTCGATCCCCGAAATCACGGGAGACGCCGCCGTGCTGTTTGATCCGCACGACCCCGAAGCCATGGCGGTGAGAATCGAGGAAATCCTCAAAGATCGAGAAAGGCGAATGGAACTCTCGCAGAGGGGGATAGAACGCGCCAAGTCGTTCACGTGGGAGGAGACCGCCCGAAAGACCCTGGAGGCCTACAAGAGACTCACCTGAGGCGCCGGGGCGCATTTTCTCTTGGCCGCGAGGCGTTCGCACGTCATTTTGCCCTTGCCTCAGTCCCATTGGTGGATATGGAAGTGACGGTGCTCGATGGGACCGTGGACGTGCCTGTGGGAATGGACCAGGTTCGCCTTCATGAGCATATCCACGTCGCGAAGAAAGGGAGCGAGTTCCCCGTCATATAGCAGCCTGTGGTCCTCGGACAGAATGATGCACCTTGATCCGAGTTCACCGGAGAGGCTCAGGTTGTGCGTAGTGATCAGGGCGGTCTGGTCGAGTTCCGAGAGGAAGTCGATGAACCAGCCGGTGGACCTTGGATCCAGGTTAGAGGTCGGCTCATCGAGAAGGAGTGTTTCGGGTTCAAGGACCAGCAGCGAGGCCAGGCATACCTTCTGCTTCTCGCCGCCGCTCAGGTTGAACGGGGCAGCGTTCAGGTGCCGGTAGATCCCGAGCCTTTCCGCCCAGATTTTCACCCTCTCCTCTATATTATTCGCCCCGAGTTGTCTCAGCCCGAAGGCGATTTCGTCGAAGACCGTTGGGTTGAAGATCATCATCTCGGGATTTTGAAAGAGCAGGACCACCCGCGAGCGAAACCACCGGTTGAACCTCCGCTGGCGCAGGCGCTTCCTGACCACTTCCTCCCCATCGTACAATATCGAGCCGGAATCGGGGAAGATCAGGCCGTCCAGCAACTTCAACAATGTCGATTTCCCGCTCCCGTTTGCCCCGAGCAGGACCACCTTTTCACCCTTGTCCACGCAGAAGGAGACCTCCGAAAGGGCCATTTGTGCCCCGTACGAATACGACAGGTCACTGACCTCAATCATACAGGAATCCCCTCGATTTCATAGCCTGGACGATCTCTTTCGAGTTGGATACAGAACAGTTCAAGAAGAAATATGTGGTTGAAGAGACAAATTTCCAGAGATCACCTACCCCCGGCCTGCTGATCGTCCGGCTCCTCAGGGAAAACCAAAGTTCGAACAGTATCCTCCGAAAGGTCATAATCTGGCCGTAAGACAGTATCAGTAGCAAGGTAAGAGTCCTGGAGAACGAAAAGGCCGAGAACAGGTTTATCCTGTCGACCAGGAGGAACGTGCTGAAGGTGAGCACGTAGGTCCTCGCATTGATCATAAAGAGGGTTGGAAGGACGGGGTCTCCCCGGCTGAAGGCAAAGATCACGTACGAGAGGGATACGACCGAATTGAAGATGAACAAGGCCGCCAGCGTCTTCATGAGATGCCTCGCAAAAGATCTTCCCGAAAGCACGGCCAGGATAAACGCGGAGCAGATGAGCAGCGTAATACTGTGCAAGGTGGTCAGTAACAGGACCGCGGAGAGATAGAAGGCCATGAAGATGAAGTTGCGATTCATCACGCGCGTACCAGGTCGCCGGTCAATGCGTTCGCCGTCTCTCTTCAATCCTTCCTCCCCCCGGAAAGCCGCCACAGGAGAAAAAATGCGGTGAAAATACAGGTGATCCCAACCAGCGCGGAGAGATAGTATCCCAGCACCCTGCCGTGGCCCGGCCACCTGTAACCCGAGATTGGAGCCTGGTACCACCCGGAGTAATGCCGTATCCGCTCCGGTACGTATCCAAGGATCTTCTGGTAATAACCCGCCTCCCATTCTCCCCATGCCGGGTTCTCCGTGAAAAGTCCGATTGGAACCGCCAGGAAGGATAATAAAAGGAACAGGTAGAGAGCCCGGGCTTCGGCCTTTTTCATCCCGTCTCCTCCCTCAACAGGCCATCGGGCCTCAATCGCCCGATGAACCGGATGGCCAGGATCGTGAATATCCCCTCGATCACGCCGAAGAACAGGATATGGGCGCCTACAAGGGCCGGGATCGTCACGGAGAGGGGGAGAGGGAAGAATAGCGGGTTGCCGGCGGAGTCCCTGGCGATCATCGGCTGGATCCCGAGCACGACGGCAATGAGCAACGAAGCGGCCACGACGCTCAGCCATCCGGCTAAAAAAGAAGATGCAGGCTGGCCAAGCCTCCTCCGCAGGAACATATATGAGTGGAAGGCGGTGAAAGAAGCGATTAGACCCATGCCGAGGGCATTGACCGGCAGTGAGGTCACGCCGCCGTCCCCGAAGATCAAGGCCTGTATCAGGAGTACCAGGCTGATGGATAAGAAGCCGGACCAGGGGCCGAAGAGGATGGCGATCACTGCAGCGCCCACGGCATGACCGCTCGTCCCTCCTGGGACCGGGATATTCAACATCATTACGATGAACGAGAACGCCGTCAGGGCCGACAGAAAGGGGAGTGACTCCTCGCTCATCTCCTTCCTTACGTGCCTGAAGGCGTGAACCCAGAGGGGAACGGTCACCGCATAGGCCGGCAAGTAGGTGACGGGGGACAGGTAACCGTCGGGAATGTGCATGTGTCTTTCCCCTTTAACGGAAGGCGAGACAGCCGATCAAGGGCCCCATGTTCAGTTTCTCGCGGATCAGCCGATTCTCGGGCGCCACGAAGGCTACCCGATCTCTGCCGGAAACCCCGAACGTCAGAACAAATGAATCCTTTCGCCCCTCTTTCAGCATAGTGACTTGCCAGCCGTCGTAATGGTAAGCCTCCCGTGTTTCACTCCACGGGTCCCTATCAGGCGATCCGCCAGCCTCCTAACCCTGTCCGCCTTCGACCTCACCACCAGGACCTCCAGGCAGTTCCGCTCATCCATGTGGATGTGAAGGCTGGAGAGAACAATCCCATGCTCGTTGTGTTGCAGGTGGGTCAGGCGTTCCAACAACTCCCTGGTGTGATGATCATAGACAAGGGTGATGGTGCCGACTACTTCCTTCTCCCCGCGCCTCCAATCCTCCACGACGAGGCGATCCCGGATCAGGTCTCGGATCGCTTCGGAGCGATTCCCATATCCCTGCCGTGAAATGAGTTGGTCGAACCTCTTCAGTAACTCCAGGTCCATCGATACCCCGAAACGCACGATGCCAGACATAGGACGATCCTCCAT
>CAZNLH010000033.1:18346-23535 GCA_964573995.1 uncultured Gemmatimonadota bacterium | reverse complement strand
TCCGCTTTCCGGCCGATCTCGCTGTAGAATAACCCCTGTGACAGGCGGAAGAGATCACGCGCGTCCTTCAGATGACTGAGCGGTTGGTAGGCTTCCTTGATAAACGATTCCACTGTTTCGGGGGAGGCGCGGTAGGTGGAGGCGGCGGGGTATATGGCACGGAGGGCGAGGCTGAGTGATGACGCCGAGTCGGGGTATTCCCTGATGAAATTCGATAAACGTTCCAGGACCCCGGGCAAGGGGCGGTTTCGGTTGATTACGCCCAGGACATTGTCGAAGTAACTTTTCATAGGGCCGTAAATCTCTCCCCCCTTGAGGCGCTTCAGGTTGGCGATCGCGCGCGACTCGTCCGCCGTCCAATCTACCTCCTGTGGTGACTCGTTGAATTCGGTCGTCTTGCCGAATCGCATCAGGCCGAAGTGCTCCGGTTCATAGAAATTCTTGATAGTTGGGCTCCAAGACAAGTGGATGGTCGAGTCCGGCTGTACGCGTAAGTACCTGGTGAAATTGACCCGCCAGGTCTCGTCCTTCTCTACCTTATCGACGAATTGGCGCATCGGTATTTCCATCTCGATGGACCAAGAGTCCTCGGCCCACCCCGGCTGAGAGAGCCACTTGAAGTTCCTGGGCCCGTTGAAACTCTTAATCGGCGTGTCGTATTTGGCCCCGATCGGGTTTGTGATGAATTGGATATATAGTGAGTCCTGATCTCCTGGAAAGAAGAAGAATTCCACCTCGTCGTCCGACTTCCACAAAGGACCGTCCCTCTGTATCGTCGAGGCCTGGAGGTCCCGGGTTTGTTTGCCGCGGCACTGGTAGAGGAGATACAGGGATGTATTATCGTAGAGCGCCCTGACCGTTGTGAGCGACGAAGTCGTTTCAGGCCTCCCAAGGACGCTGAAGATGCTTTCTGGAGCGGCCTGCCGCCATACCGGATCGCTTGGGTCTCCATCGACGGTGGGCCCTGCTTCAACGTACCGGGCCTCGATAACCGGCGCGGCCGTTCTCCCCTTTACCCTCCCCGACAATCTAAGGGGGAGTGTCAAGGAGACGAGCACGAGTGTCGAGATTGCGAAGTATTGTGATTTCATTTTCTTGGCTCCCTGTAACATGCTTACCGGCAGGGTGATGAAAGGGATTGCGCCGTGGATATGGGGTGATCCCCCCGTCGCGGCAATGGATATCGAGACAATATATATGATAAGGCCCGGAAGATAAAGCCATTTTTCGATCAATTTGAATATTTATGCCGCGTTGACCGTATATTAAGTGGAAGAATGGTCCATTGGAAGCGAGGGTCTGAATTGCCGAACAAAGAGGTTGAACAATTGGGGGTAGGTGACGGAGAACTCGCGGTCCGGTTCAAGCAAGGAGACCGAGCGGCCCTTTCGGCATTTGCCGCCAGATACATGGATCGCGCCTTTTATATGGCCCTGGCCCTCCTCGGAAACGTGGAAGACGCCCGGGATGCAGCGCAGGAGGCCTTTTTAAGGGCCTTCAAGAGACGCAGGACCTTTGATTCCATGAGGCCGTTTCTTCCATGGTTCTACCGGATCCTCAAGAACCTGTGCATGGACAGGCTGCGTGTGGATTCCAGGTGGGAATGCAACTTGGAAGAGGTCCCCCTGGATCTCAAGGAAGGTTCGATGGATATCGAAACGGAGTTGGAGCGGAAGGAACTGAGGGCCATGGTCTGGCGTGCAATCTTGAGCCTCAAGCCTATACACAGGGAGATCATCATCTTGAGGCACTTCGAAGGGCTCTCATACGCCGAACTCTCCGAGGTCCTGGGGATCAGCAGGGGGACCGTCATGTCTCGTCTCTATCATGCGAGATCGGAGTTGAGATCGAGTCTCGCCGATCTGCTGGATGAAATCTAAGGGGGTGTGAAGATCATGAATTGTGAAGAAGCGGCCCCCATCTTGATGGGGTATGTGGACGGCGAGTTGACGAAAGAGGAGGTGGAGGAGATCGAGAGCCACCTCCAGATGTGCGCACGGTGCAGATCGGAATTGGAAGAGTACAGGAAACTCGACCGGGTGACCTCTGCATTCAAGTTCGTGGTTCCCGAGGATGAGATCTGGAAGGGATATTGGTCGAGGGTTTACAACCGCGTAGAACGTGATACCGGGTGGATACTCCTTTCTATTGGCCTGGCGATCCTGATCTTTTTCGGTTCGTACAGGGCACTCAACAGTTTTTTGGAAGACCCGTCCGTTCCCGTGATGATGAAGGTCGGCACCGGGGCCGTGATTGTAGGCCTTGTGGTCCTGGTCCTGTCGATCTTGAGGGAGCGCCTCTTCTTTTATCGGAGGCAGCGTTACAAGGATATCAGGAGGTAGAGTCATGGAACTGTCGACAACGAACGAGATTCCGGGCAAGGAGGTCGTCAAGTATCTCGGACTGGTCAGGGGCAACACCATAAGGGCACGGCACTTGGGAAGGGATATCCTTGCCATTTTGAGGGCCTTGATCGGTGGTGAGATCTCTGAATACACCAAGATGATGGCCGAGTCGAGAGAGCAGGCCATCGACAGGATGGTCGAGGAGGCCGAGAGGTTGGGCGCAAACGCGGTGGTGGGAGTCAGGGTCACCACCTCCATGATAATGACTACCGCCGCGGAGATTCTCGTCTACGGCACCGCGATCGTGGTAAGGTGACCGCAGCGTAATTTCTTGCCTTCGAAAGGCGCTACCGCTATCTTTCATTGAGCCCTTTGGTCGGCCGGCGTGGAATCTTGCGCGCCGCATTGAATCACAGGCCCTCTCGATCGTTCTCGCCCGGTCTTGATGGGGATTGGAATGACTTCCGTATTGGCCATACTCGTTCTTTCCATTCTCCTGTTCGCCACGGAGGTCATCAGCATCGACCTTGTAGCGATCCTCATTGTCGTTATCCTCCCCATTGCCGGCATCCTGTCTCCTGAAGAGACGCTCTCCGGATTCAGCAACCCTGCTCTGATAACGGTGGGTGCGCTCTTCATCGTGGGCGAGGGTCTCATGAGAACCGGCGCAGTTAGCGCCCTATCCCAGCGCATCATAAAGATATCACACGGAAGGCCGACTCGCGTTTTCCTTATCTCGATCGTCGTGGTTGCGGTCGTATCCGCATTCATCAACAATACGCCGGTGGTAATGGTCTTCATCCCCGTCATCCTGGGTGTGGCCCACCGCTTCAGGATTGCCCCCTCCAGTCTGCTCCTGCCGATCTCGTACGCATCGATCCTCGGTGGGGCCTGTACGCTTGTCGGCACGTCGACGAATGTCCTTGTCAGTACACTTTCAAGGCAGCACGGATACGGGTACCTGGGGATGTTCGAGTTCATGGGCCCGGGGGTGATCTTTCTGGTCACTGGAATCGCATACCTGTTGTTTATCGGCAGGAGAATCCTCCCCGAAAGGCGGACTTTCACGGGTCTGCTGCCCTTGGAGCGAAGGCGGTTTTATGTCACGGAGTTGGAGGTCAGACCCGATTCGGACCTCGTGGGAAGGACGATCAAGGACACTATAGGGGAGGACTACCCCGGGATCCGCATACTGCAATTGGTGCGTGGAGAATCGATCGAGTGGCAGCCGGCCGTTGATACCTCCCTCCGGGGCGGCGACTTGCTGATAGTGAGGGGAGACGTTTCGGACATCATGGAGATGAGGAGGAGACGGGAGGTGGATATCCTCCCGGAGCGGGTCGGCGGAACACTGAAGTTCGACAGGAAGACGATGACGCTGGCCGAACTCGTCGTCTCGCCTGCCTCGTCGTTCATGGGGAAGCGGGTCTCGGAGGTCCACTTCAGGAGACGGTTTGGCGTGGCCCTTGTGGCCATCCAGCGCCATGGAGTCCACTTGAGGGAAAAGATATCCAATTTACGCTTGAAGGCCGGTGACATACTCCTCGTATTCGGCGATGATTCGTCTTTCTCCCGGATTCATGAGACGCAGGACTTCATCATGATGGAGGGGATCCAGGAGGCATATGTCGCGAAGGATAAGGCGACCGTAGCGGTACTTATACTCACGGGACTCGTCCTTGCTTTGATCATGGAAATCCTCCCCCTGGTCCTTACTGCCCTTATAGCCGCCTCCCTGATGATATTCTCAGGATGCCTCTCTTCCAGGGAGGCTTACAGGGCAGTACATTGGCCAATACTGATCCTGATCGGCGCAACGATATCCCTCGGGATCGCGATGGAGAAGACCGGGACCGCGAGATTCCTGGCGGAATGGATCATAGGGGAGGTTGGTTCACTCGGCCCGGTTGCCGTACTATCGGGAGTGTACGGGGTCTCGGTCCTGCTGACGGCAGTCGTCTCCAACAACGCAGCGGCTGTCCTGATGATTCCTATCGCCGTCTCGACCGCGACCGGCCTCGGCGTGGATCCGAAGCCGTTCATAATGGCGGTGGCCTATGGCGCATCGGCCAGTTTCGCAACTCCTATCGGCTACCAGACCAACATGATGGTCTACGGTCCCGGTGGATATCGATACCTGGACTACCTGAAGGTAGGGGTCCCCCTCAACCTTGTACTCTGGCTACTCGCCACTCTCTTGATCCCCCTCTTCTGGCCATTTGGCTGACATTGAAAGCGCCGCTGTTTCTTGACACCGCCCCCTTCATCGGGTATGATCAGATTCAGGGATTATGATAATAACTGTGCAGGCGGACCACGGCCTCCTCGTTATCCACTGTGGAGGGCGGGTAGTGAAGATAAAGGAAGGTCCTGTTCCCGAGGCATCAATACCTTGGAATGGGCCGCGATCCTCGTGAATGCCTGAAAGGACTCTGCAGAGAGGGGGTAATTTCCTGGACAGTCGGTGTGAATAACACGGCGTCGCTTAGAAGAGAATCTTGTAGGACTATCTTGAGAGGCATAAACGTGTGGTACCGTGGTACGGGAATTGCTCGGTTCTTGCAGGATGTGTCGAGCGGACCCTTGCATCGTGAATGGTGAGGGTGCGCCGATCAGGCTCCTGGAATCAGGGAAGATTATAACGGCAGATTATCCGTGTCTTGGTCCGGCCGGGACGAGTCCCTCCTGGGGACGGGCATCTTCAGGGCCATACCATACATGTGCGATGCCCTTGGGTGCAAAGGCCCTTCATCTATAGGTACAGGTTTCGACATTGTCCTGGGCCTTTGCACACACCCCCGTCGGGACATCATCCCGCACGGCCCTCATTGATGAAGGTCGTGC
>CAZNLH010000033.1:0-18246 GCA_964573995.1 uncultured Gemmatimonadota bacterium | reverse complement strand
TGTCGGTTATGAAAAAAAGAATGTTGTACATAAGTGTCTACGACCCTCACGTGCCGTATACCGGTGCCGGCACTCGGGGAGGGGAGTTTGTAACCAATCTCGCCGATAGGTTTTCGATAGATTTGATTTACATGGAAGGAGCGGGGCACCCCGGCAATCCGGTCCTGGAAGACAAATTTAAATGGAGAGTGCGGGGGGTCGACAGGGAGATAAGAATTCTGTTTTCCCCGCGCGGTTACTTTGTATTCAGTAAAGAAATATCAAGGGAAGCGGAGGCGCTCCTCGCCCGGCGGGAATATCATATCGTCTTGACCGATTATGGCTTGAGTGCCCTTTACGGCATCAGGATCAAGAGAAGACATCATATCCCCTTCGTCTATTGCTCACACAACGTGGAGTTCCGCCAATACCTGGGAAAGGCGAAAAAGGACCCGCGTCGCTACCCGTTTGTGCCTTACGTCTATTACGTTGAAAAGAAAGGGGTGAAGAAATGCGACCTCCTGGTGCCCATTTCGGAGGAGGATGCGGAGTATTATTCCAGGTGGGTGAGCCGTGATAAGATGTGGCCGGTACCACAGTGTTTCAATGAGAAGGTGTTCAATCCCCATTATGAGCCGCCGCAGAATGACACCAAGATCGTACTGTTTTACGGCAATTACAATATTTCTACGAACAGGGATGCAGTGTACGCCGCGCGCGATAGAGTTGTGGACAAGGTGGTCAGCCGGGTCCCTAATGTGAAATTTCAATTTATTGGCGCCAATCCTCCCTCGGATATCAGCCACCCCAATATGGAATTCCTCGGCTTCGTTGAACACCTGGAAGACTACCTGAAAAATTGTGACGTGATGATCTCACCGATTTTGATGGGCTGGGGGATGCCCACGAAAATAATAGAGTCGCTCGCCTGTGGAAAACCCATCGTGGCCACGGAAGCGGCCGCGCGCGCGGTCCCCAAGAAATATAAGACGTTGAGAATCGTGGACATCGACCATTTCGATGATGCAATCGTGGCTGCATTACAGGAGAACAAGCCGGTAGATGACTGCGATTTTGAGTTATTACAACAGGAATATACCTGGGCCGGCGCATTGGAGAAGTTGGCGGATCGCATCGAAAAGATAATCAACTGATCTCTCACCTGGGGCATGTGCCACGATCGGCGGCTGAAGAATATTCATCTGCTGGCCGAGAGGATGGGAAGAGCCGCTTGGGACGGATCGATCTTATTGGTGGAATTACTCGATGCCTCGACTTTTGAATGGAACCGGTGGTACAAGGCCAAGGGTCTGCTATCTTCGAGGGTCGTACCTGAACCCATTCGAGGCTCAATATCTTGTCCTCCTTCTCGATGAATTCGATCTCGTAATCGCCCACTCGAGGTCTCACCGGTACAACCTGAGCGATATCCCGATAGAACTTATCGAACTGCCGTGTCTCGACTATCTGAACGGAATAATCCCCCGCCAATTCATGGGGAGGACTATCCCGAATCCGCTCAAGTACCTCGGGTTTGAGGAGGTCCTTTTCAAACTGGATAAGATCGCGAGTTCCTTCGACCTCATCCACCTGCCGGAGCAATCATTCTACTTCACGTGGCAGATTGCCAAGAGGAAGAAGGGAAATCGGTTCAAGATGGTTGCAATGCAGGACGAGGTCAACCCCTTTTGGTACGCGGACAAAGGCGCCCTCGCCGGGCGTGCAGGCCTGGTTCGCAGGGAAGTCGATCTCTTTATTGCCCGTTCCGAGCGAGCGCGTTGCGCCCTGATCTCTGAGGGTGTCGATGAAGAGAGGGTAAGGGTCATCGGCCACGGTGTCGATACGGATCGCTTCAAGCCGGGGGAACGTGACAAGAAACTGTGCAGGGAGATCGGAATAGAGCCTGATCGTTTCATTATATTATTCGTGGGGCGCCTGTTCTGGACGAAAGGCATCTTTGCGCTCGCGGATGCCGCGAAACTGCTCCTCCGCGATCCCGAAGTACGGAGGCTCGACCCCGTCTTTCTCCTGGTAGGTGAAGGGGATGAACGGTCCGGCCTGGAGAAACGGCTGGAGGTGCTGGGGATTTCTCCTTTCTTCAAGATCATCGGCAATCAACCTTACGGGCGCCTGCCAATGATACACCGTCTTTGCGACATTTTTGTTCTGCCGAGTATCTCCACCCGGTACGTCCTTGAACAATTCGGGATCGTCATTATCGAAAGCATGGCGACAGGAAAGCCTGTCGTGTCGACTCACTGTGGTGCGATCGACGAGGTGGTCGGCGATGCAGGTATCCTTGTCCAGCCGAACGACTCATACCGTCTCTACAAGGCACTTTTGAAACTCTGTCTCAACGCGGATCTTCGAAGCGAGTTGGGCGAATCCGGGCTCGCTCGAGTAAGAGAACGCTTCACTCATAAGAGGGTGGCCTCGTCGATAGCCTCGGCATATCGAGATGTCCTGGAGAAGTGACAACCACTACGTCAAGCCTTGGCAAGAAGGTATTCAGCAATACCGTCTTCGCGATTGCGGATCTGATCCTCGCTAAGATCGGCACGACAGCCGTATTTGTGCTCCTCGTGAGGACGCTGTCGTCGTCGGATATCGCTGCCGTCGGCATCGGCATGGGTTATCTCGTGATAGTGGCCTATATCGATGTATCCCCGATTAGAGTCCTCCTGAGGGATTATCCCACCGTAGCACGGGATCAAGTGGAGCGGGACAGGTTGTTGACGGCCCTCTTTGTATTCTGGGTACTGCAGACCTGCGTTATACTCCCGATAAGTTTTGGAATCAACGTACTGGTGCTCAAGAGGCTCGAGGTTCCCGGGTTGACGTTTCTCTTTTTCGGTATGACGATTGACTTTATTGCGCTCACTTTTCAGGATTGGCTGAAACTGGTGTTCTATACCGACTTCCAGCAGGCGCTCGCGACAAAAATCGGGTTTTTTTTCGCGTCAGCGCGGCTGGCCTGTTACGGCCTGCTCATCTTGTCGCCGTCCCTGGCAAACTACACGTGGATACTTATATTCACTGCGCTGGCAAACTGTCTGCTCTGGGGGATACTCTTCCAGAGACGCTTCCACTACCGCCCGATATTCTATCGGGAGATACCTGCCGTCATCTGGCGGAGCCTGGCGGGTTACGGCCTCTGGGATCACCTGAACAGGATGGCGATCGATACGCTCTTCACAATCGACACCGTTGTTCTCAGTTGGTTCGGGGCACTTCGAGAGATCAGCAATTACACGATCGCACTGAAATTTACGAGCCTTCTCTTCCTGATACCAATGCAAGTACACCGAAGCCTTCAGGTCATGCTGTCGAATCTCTCGGATGGCAAAAAGCAGACCGTTGCCGTCAGCACCTTCCTCAAGATAAACACCATATTCAGCGGGGCCCAGATGCTCGTCGTCCTTGTTGCCGGAGGCTGGCTCATACACCTGCTCTTCGGCATAGACACGGACCGGGAAGTAATCGAATATACCCTGATCATCGCTGCCGGAGTGACAATCATGAATCTCGGTTGGCCGCTTATCAGCGTCATCAATAATTATTGCAGCCTTCGCGATGCCTTCCTCAGGGTGTTTCTCCCGAGCCTTGTAGCGGGGCTCGGGATATACATAGTCACCGCGATGAAATGGGGCGCGATCGGGGTAGCGTACGGGAATATCGCGATCTACTCGATCCTCGTTGCGGGGCTGGTGAGGTTTTCTATGAAGAGGCTTCCCTTCGAGATCGAGTGGAGGCTTATCACGCGGGAGGAGAAAAAAGTCTTGAGGGGCCTCCTGAAAGAGTTATTCAGGGATAGGGGTTGAGTATGCTGATAACCGGCCTTAAGATGCGTTCTTTCCGCTATTATCGGGATGCCTTCTGCCCCGAACGATACTTCGCCGAGAGGCTGGGAGAGGTCCAGATGCCGGTATTCATGTTTCATGACATAGTCCCCGACGAGTTCGAGAGGCAGTTGTCCTTTCTTGCAGAGAACGGGTATCGCGCCGTTTCATGTGTCGAAGCCCCGTGGGACGATCCAGACCCGAAGAAGGTGGTGCTTACGTTCGACGATGGCCTTCGATCCGTGTGGCAGATCGCGTTTCCCTTCTTGAAAAGGTATGGATTCTCGGCGACCGTCTTTGTCTCCCCCGCATTGATAGGGGAAGGTGAGAGGACGCCCACACTCGATCAGGTCTCGGCGGCTGAACTGGCGGTCGATGATTACGGTAACAGGGCACTCTTTAACTGGGATGAGGCGAGGGCCCTGGAGGAAAGCGGGGTTGTGGACGTCCAACTCCATGGATATGCTCATTCGAGGGTCTTCGTATCCGAGCGCATAATGGATTTCGCACGGCCCTCCTTGGATATAAGGATGATGAGAAACTGTGCCTGGCAGATTCGAAAGGCCACCGGGGATGTATTCATGAGGAGGCTGCCGCCGGGACACCCGATCTACGAAAATGGATCTCGATGGGGAACTGCCCGCCGGTTCATGGAGGATCCGGGACTTTCCGAGGGATGCGTCGATCTTGCCGCATGCAGCGAAGACTTCTTCGAGAGACCCGACTGGCGCGATCAACTCATGTCATTTGTGGCACGGTACCGAGCGGATCATCCGGGCTCCGGACGAATGGAGACCGACGAAGAGAAGAGGGAGGACCTGGTAAGATTGTTGGGCAGGGCGGGGGCTCTCCTGGAAAGTAAACTGGGGAAGAAGGCTGCGCACTTCGCGCTCCCCTGGGCGGAAGGCAATCCATGGATAAATGAGGCCGCGGCTGCGGCCGGCATAAGGCACGTTTACTGGGAGCATATTCTACAAGGGGATATCGAGGAGTTCTCTGAAGGCTCCATACGACATCACGCCCGGTTGAAGGAGCTTTTTGTTCGTCGCCTGCCCGGGAAAGGGCGGCAAGGCCTTGTAGATTTTCTGATAAGGGAATATCGGCGCAATCTGGAGGTTCAGAGGAGAGGGGGGTAGGAAATTGCACCTGTGGTGGTCTACGCGGGCGAAGGGAGCACATCCGGGATGATTGAGTCCTTTTATCCCCCAGGAAATCGTTCGAGGGCACACGCCACTTTTGGCAGGTGGCTCTTATCCGTGAACCGTTCGTAACCTCCGGTCAGGCACTGCGGGGTCCACCGCGAAGAGATAGTGAACCAGGTGATTATTCCGTTGGAAAGTATCGTGTGATCGCCGATGGCCTTCCGGGCAGGTTCTACGGGACGTTCGAGTTCTTCGGCCGAGAGATGATCGATCCTGTCTATCATCCCCTTAGTAGGCGGATGAGTTCTTTCATCTCGGCCTTGCCTTCCTCGGGATAGAGAATGGCGATTCCGTTCGCCATGGATGCCACGAGTTCCAGTTTCCTCAAGACCTCTTCCGCCTTCATGGGCTTGAGGACCTTTTCGCCCCTTTCATCCCGCAGGGGACGCCCTCCCTGCTGAACACAGATGTCCCTTATTTTTTCCACGGTTTCAACAGGTGCGCGAAGTTCCTCCTCGGGGGTATCGTGTGTCTTCCAAACTTCGGGGTTATAGTTGATGTAATCGATGTGAGTATCGCCTACTCTCTCGAGTGCAGTCTTCAATTTCTCGATGGAAGGGGCCGATATGAGCCGTTTAGGACCATGGACGTATTTCATCAATTGCGCGTGTCCGGCCCAGGAGGCTACGACATCGTCCGGACGTAGGATTTTATTGAAAAAGTCCACCTGCTCCCTGTTGTAAGCAAGGATTATGGTCCTTAGATCGCCGAGGTTCATTTTGGCGGTGCGCCGTTCGGAACTTCCGCTGCAGCAAAGGAGTGAGACAACGAGGGAAATGCAACCCATCGACCTGATGGGCTTGTACCTGCCGGGACTGCGGGAATATCCTTCTCCCTCTACCGGCATACGTCCCCAGGGCTGATGAGAGGAGGGCTGTTTGTGAAGGCCGTGGCCGTCATCTTGGGATCGTTTCCACGTTATTGCCGCGATGAATTGGTTACAATGATCGTCTGGCCCGCCTTGCGTCTCGTGGCGGTATCGCCCATCGCTGGGGATACTTGAAGCCTTACCGCCTGTATTCCACCAACTTGGCTTTATACTGGCTTCCATCCTCATCGGTCATTTCGGTCTGGAGCGGGAGTGGGACATCTGGAGCGATTACTTGCAGGTATTTAACCATACCGTCCTCCCGGTAGACGCACTTGTATCCCTCGAGACCGGCGACCTTCTCCTTCGATTCTACTTTGAAGGAGAGTTTCTTGCCATTTTCCGTCCTCGACCATCCTGAGCCAACTTCGAAATCGGTCATTCCCATGAACATCATGGGCATTGCCTGGGTGAAGAGGGTAGAGCCGAGCACGGTGCCGGCCTCAGATCCGCTCATCATCATCGACATCATCAACTTTCCTGCCAGGTTGTCCGCCGAGGACGTGGTGCTCGAAGAGGCCTCGCTGTCGCCGAGTTTGGACTCGTAGGAGATCTTGTATTTGTCCTCTCCCTTCTTCTCGATATCGAGAATCAGGTACCCTGCCTCCTCCTTGCCGTTTTTGGTGCTGTGGATATCGTACTTGAAGTGCTCCGTCCCCTTGAAGTCGTATGGCTTCCATGCCTGTGCGAAAGGTACGGAAGGGCTCGATAACGATATCAGGCAGAACAGAATCAGGGACATCTCCGTTTGCTTCTTCATGGGTTCCTCCGGTGGTCCTCTCTTGAGTGGGATCGTCTCACGTTTTCCATGACGGAATCGGAATTCGCCGGCATGCCCCGTATCAACTGCGTGGGGCGGCGAGATCTGCTTGTACAGACAATACTATACCATTGATACCGGCACTTGTCAAATTGAAATGGGTAAAATTCGGTAGATTCTTCTTGCAATTCCATCACGTTTATTGTATTTTTATTTTTACGATGGGGTTTGCCGCGTGGGCGATGTAAGCTGTGTTCCACGTGATGACGCTCCGGTCATGCGGAGGGTGGCGTGAACCCTGGGTTGTATGCCGTCTGTCTTGCAGGTCATCCCCGTTCCGTTGATTGAGGTGGTACAAACCAAATTTTCAAGGGGGGAATTGCAATGTTTCGTTGTGTTCTCATCTCCATATTCATTATGGCATTTTCTTCGAGTGCTGTTGCAGCGGAACCAGCCGATCAAGGCGGGGCCTCTTCGCCCGAGGGGAATTCGAACGTGTCGCTGGAGCGGGAGTGTCAATCGTGCCTTCTGACCACTACCGACCAAGAGACCATCAAGGGGCGATTTCTCAAGATCGCCTCCGATTCGCTGTTCATGGAGGCAAGGGAGGAAATCCAGGGCCATCCCTTTGAAGCCGGGGCATACAACGTAGTTCAACGATCGATTCCGATGCGGGATGTCTCTTCGCTGCAGTGTGGAGACCCGAATTACGATGGCATATTCAAGGGTGCCTTATGGGGCGGCCTGCCGGTATCCTTGATGGCGGGGTTTATCTCGAACGCCATGCTAAATCCCAATTACACCTACACGGGTCACCCGGTATTGAGGCCCATGGGATACGGCCTGCTCATAGGCGGGGGGGTTGGGGCCCTTGTTGGGTATCTAATAGACTCGGCGGTCGGCCATCCGGTAGAAGAGGTGAGGTTGAGTGCCGTGAGCCGGGATTAGGCGGTCGAGGCCCGCTGCTTCATACCCCGTTCAGTCCTTGTCGCCCGCTTTCTTTTCATCTACTGTACTGGCCGAATCATCCGGTGATGCCGTGCCAGATTGAGGTCCCTCGGACTGTGAGGCATGGTCTTCTCCCGTGGATCTTTCCTCAACTGCCGCAATGGGGACCGCCTTTGCGGCCTGGTCGGTATCTCCTGTCTCCGAGCCAGGGATAGAGGGTTCTCCTCCCCCTTTTGTTTCTGGCACTTGGCCGTCTGGTATTGGTTCCTCTTTGGCTGCCGGCTTCACATCTTCCTTATTCATCGCGGCATTCTCAGGAGTCTCGACCTTCGTTGGTTCCTTTTCCTTATCAGTGGATTCCGAAACGGCCTTGCCAGAAGAAGCCTTATTCTTGGCCCTTGCCGTTGCCTCATCGATGGCCTTTGCCCGCTTGAGCCACTTGTTGCACCTGCGCTGGGCCCGCTTGAGTTTCTTTCGAAGTTCCCTCAAATCCGCTGTGTCGCCTGCCTTCACGGTGCTCTTTGATCCCTGCTGGATCTTCTCCTTGAGGGAGGCGATTATTCCCTGAAGACTATCGATCGTTTTCATTCTATTCCCTTTCAAGATAGTTGCTTCTCCCGTTCCCTCTAAGGAGGTACTATATCTTCTCGTGAAGTTTCTTATTAGGTGGCGGGAAGCGTCCGCTTCATCAAGGCTTATACAAAATAGCGGATGAATGATAACTTATGGAGTATGTGCTGTCAAGTTGGGAGAGACGAAGAGGTTCCCCGGGCCGACGGGATATATTCTTCGAGGAGTGGGAAGTCATTGAGATCAGCGGCTATGGCGGCCTGGAGGAAGGAGTCGACCCACCAGAATATCCCCTGCTTTCGAATCGAGTGTCTCAATTTCTTCATCCTGCGTCTTCTCTCCTCCCGATCCATCTTGAATCCATGGTAGATGGCGTCGGCAACGCCCTCGATATCGTACGGGTTGACGATCAGTGCCCCACGGTGAAGTTGGGCCGTGGAACCGCAGAATTCACTCAGGATAATCACTCCGTTCTCTTCAAGGCTCGAGGCGCAGTATTCCTTCGCCACGAGGTTCATGCCGTCCTTGAGCGGGGTTATCAGGGCTATCTCGGCCGTACGGTAATAGGCTACCAGTTCGGTCCTGTCCAGTTTTCTGTAAATATAATGGATGGGGATCCAGTCGGACTGTGTAAACTGTCCATTGATTTCACCGACCATTCGCTCTATCTCAGTCTTGAGCCCATAATACTCGGGGATCTCTTCCCGGCTAGGCACAACTACCTGGACGAGAGTGACTTTGCCGAGCAGTTCCGGGTATCTGGTAAGGGCGTTGCGGAATGCCTCAAGGCGGTTTGGGATGCCCTTGGTGTAATCGAGACGGTCAACGCCGAGGATTATCTGCCGGTTCGGCATGTCCTCGTGTATGTACCAGGCCTTCTCCGCTACCCCCTGGGTTGCAGCGAAGTGGACGAATTCCTTGTAATCGATACTGATCGGGAAACTCCCCACCCGGATCTCACGTCCCTCGTGGGAGAGGGTCACCACCTGTCCTTTGCCTGAGACCTTGATGTTCTTGAACAGCGTGCGGATACAGTGTAGAAAGTTCCTCCTGTCTCGCAATGTCTGGAATCCGATCAGGTCGTAGGACAAGAGGGCCCTGAGTATCTGGAATCGCCACGGGAGTTTCAGGTAGATATCGAGGGAGGGAAATGGGATATGGAGAAAGAAGCCGACAAGGGGGTTGACTCCGGCCTTGCGCAGTTCCTGGGCAACATTCATGAGATGGTAGTCGTGTACCCAGATGAAGTCGAGCGGGCCGGCATTCTTGATGATTACCTCGCCGAATTTGCGGTTGACCTCCTGGTAGATCCTCCAGAACGCCGGGTCGAAGTTGCAGTTCAATTGAAGGTCGTGGAAGAGGGGCCAAATTATCTCGTTCGAGAAACCATAATAGAATTTCTTTATCTCATCGGGTGTGAGCCTGACGGCCTTGAGCTCATAGCCAGCGCTTCGGCTTCCTATTGCCAGTGCCTCCTTCAAGTCTTCCGTGTCTATTTCCTGGACTCCCGGCCAGCCGATCCATACTCCTCCCCGGTTCCTCAAGACAGGAGCAAGGGCAGTCACCAGGCCTCCGGTTGGAGTCTGGGTGCGCCACCCCTCTTTGCTCCGCTCCAGGGTGATCGGCAGGCGGTTGGCGACCAGGACGAGGCGTTTACCTGGTACGTTCATTTCTTGTCTCCTTTCGTGGCGGAGGAATGATTGTGCGCAGGTTCTCTCTGGTTGTCCATAGTCCTCCGGCACCGCTCCGACCAAGTCTTGAGGAAATCGATGAGTTCCTCCGGTGGTTTGATCCAGAGGTCCGCCGTCGTTGGGCGGTATCTCTCCCGTACCAGTACGCCGAGATCATTTTCACCGAGTTCGGTGAAGGCCTCTTCGTCCGTCGAGTCGTCGCCGAGGAATGCCATGATGGTGTTGTCTCCCATCTCTGATCGTATACTGTCAACGACGAATGCCTTGTTCCTGCCACTCATGCGCAACTCTATCCCACCGTCAAATTCCATAAGAGAGAGGGGGAATCGCCTGCAGGCGTCCGACCACCGCGGCAGGAATCTCCGGCGTAGTTCCCTGATTTCCGCCTCCTCGAGGCCGCGCCAGTGGAGTGCAAGGCAGCCCGGCTTGGCTTCCACTTTATCTCCCAAGCCTGCCCCCTCCGCTTCCACCTGTTGAGATTCTAGGCAACGGGAGGCAAGCGGGTCCATGGTGGCCGTCTCGATGCTACCTCCCGGCGTGAGTCGTTCCCAGCCGTGCGAGCCCCAGATTTCGGGTGTGGGATCGAGTCCAAGTAATGGAAGGAGGTCCGAAATCGCCCTCCCGCTGATTATGACAAGGCGGGTATCGTCATCTTGAAGGATTGTCTCGAGGATATTTCCAACGCCTGGGTAGGGATACGCCTTATCCCTCCGGATGCGGAACGGGGCGAGGGTCCCGTCGTAATCGAGGAGCAGCGCCTTCTTTCCGCGGTAGTTTATGCGTTGGAAGAACCCGTCGAGATTGAGACCTGGCCTGAGCACCTTCATATTGAGGGCCTTCTCTTGTTCGGGGGAAGTCCGTGTCCTGTTCTCACTCTTGTGGCTGGCGATTTTCACGAGCCTTGTCGGCATGACGGGCGTCCCCGGTTGCCGCAACAATATAATATAAGATATTTTTGCCGCTTTGGAATGGGTAATTTGAGGAGTGTCAGCCCAGTTCGATCCTCTCCCTTGCGTCGTGTAGGAGCGCGACCGACAGGGTCAGGTACTCACGGACGTGCCGCGTTATCAGGAAATTTTCTTGAACGAATTCCCTGGCCTTTCGGCCCATCTCGAGGAGACGATCCCTGTGGTTGATCAAGTACCTCATCCTCAGGGCGGCACCCTCCGGTGTATTCACAAGAAAACCGGTATGATGGTTCACCACCTGCAGCCTTATCCCTCCCGTATTGCCGCCGATTACGGGCTTCTTTTTCCACATCGCCTCCGTCACCGTGAGGCCGAAACCTTCCCTGATGGACTTTTGTAAGACTATGTCTGCGACGCGCTGGAGGCCGTTTATGATACGGTGTGCGTCTGGAGGGAGGAGTAGGACGTGGATGTCAGGGTCGTCAGAGGCCGCCTTTCGGACTTCATCGAGGACTATCTCTCCTTCGGGGTCATCACTGGCGCCGCCCCCCGCGAGGACGAGTTGCAGGGAGGGGGTGAAGGTTTTTGCGAGTCGGTAGGCCTGGATCACCCCGACTGGATCTTTGAAACGGTCAAAGCGGGATACCTGGAGTGCGATCCAGCGACCAGGGTCCAGGCCGTAGCGGGCGGTTATCGAGGCCAGTTCTTCCCGGTCCAGTTCCATGTTCTTTTCGCTTAGTGGATCGATGCTGGGGGGCAGGAGGTACTTTGGGTGCGGCATGTCCTGCGCGAAGGCCGCCAGTGAGAAGATGCTTGCGTCGTAACCGGAGACGAATTCACGGAGGTACTTCCAGATCGGACGATATGGGCGGCTGATGTCTATATGACAACGCCATATCCATTTCCCTTTCCGCTCTGGACAGAACCTCAACAACGGGGCGGGCTGAGGATCGTGGATGACGACCATGTCGGCTTCCTGGAGGGTGGAGCGGAGTTTTTCGGAGTTTAGGGCATTGGTCTCTTCGTACCTCTTGAGCAGAGAATCTGGGATAGAGACCTGGTTGCCCTGGAGGGCATTATGGAACGCCTTCGTGCACTGGTAGAACTCGCTGTTCCCGTCGATTACCTCCCAGGTCGCATTGATCCCCAACTCGTTCAGCAGCGGGATCAGTTTGTTCAGGATCTCGGCCACGCCGCCCCCGACCCGGGTCGAGTTGACATGGACCATCCTCAGTCCCTTGAGCGGCTCTGAAAGTTGACGGAGATGATCTATCACATCTCCGCCGGCCACACGGGCGTAACTCTCGAGGAGTCCCGTCACCTTCGCCCTCCCCGTGAAAAGAAGTCGTGGAATATGGACGATAGTTGTTCTCTCAGTTCAGTGAGCGAGGAGAAATAGGGGTCTATTTCGGCGATTCTCCGGGACAGTTCATCGTAATCGCCGCTGAAACCCACGAGCCACGCCCTGAAATCATCTGTGTTCCCCTCCGTTCGCCTGCGCGCATCGATGAAGTGGTAGAAGATGCTACTGACGGGCAGCGTCGGGATGATGGCATCGAGATCCCTTGGTTCATGGACGGTATGGTGCGTGTCGATGACTACGATCTGGGACCGGATAAAATGGAATTGCTGGTCGATCTTCGACCACGGGACGGACTCGATCTCGTCCAGGCGTTCTTCGATGACCTCGATCAATTCCTGGCGAAGGTCCTCGAGGTTCACGAAATCGGTCGGGTCTATGACGGCCAGGCGCTCTGTTAGGATGGAGTCGTGGAGGGCATGGTAGGACCAGGCGGCGAAGTCGTTGTTGTACTCCGGTTCTACGAAGCTCGGCCTTAAGAGACCCCCCCAGAAGTGATAGTAGATGCTCCCTGGGTGGACCGTCAGGAGTTGTCCCCTGAGTTCCCTCAAGTTCTGCGCCCGCCGTCCTGTGGCGATGGCGGTCAGGGCGCAGTCCTTGATGGCGAAATCTCTCGTTGCAGCCAGCCTGTTATTCATCATAAGAGTTCCTTGGCAATGTCAGAACAACCTGCAAAATTCATGCGCATTGAAGGCCTCTCCATGGGACTGGGGGGAATTGCGTTATGAATGGGGCGAGTAAAATGTATACTATCGCCCTGTTTTTTCAACAGGGCCACCTCTCTTGGAGGTTGACATCCCCTCGAGCAGGTGACATATTAAGGCCCGGACGGCCGAACTGGCCGCGATTCACTAAACGGGATCGATATGTTGATAGGAGACATCTCCCGGGACTTCCACAAAGGGAGGATTCGATGGCGGGAATTGTTGGATACGGGGCCTATGCCCCGAGATACCGTATCAGACTCGAGGATATCGCCAGGGTCTGGGGGGCCGATGCGGCGAGTTTCAAGAGGGGATTGAAACTCGAACAAAAGTCGGTCCCGGCCCCGGACCAGGACGTGATAACCATGTCCGTCGAGGCGGCAAGGAACGCCTTGAAGCGGGCTGCGATCGACCCCGAGATGATCGGTGCGGTCTACATTGGCTCGGAATCTCACCCTTACGCGGTAAAACCGAGCGGGACGGTGGTGGCCGAGGCCATCGGGGCAACCCCCGATGTTCACTGCGCTGACCTGGAGTTCGCCTGCAAGGCCGGCTCTGAGGGGATGTTCCTGGCCCTGGGCCTGGTCGAGGCGGGGAAGATAGAGTATGGGTTGGCGATAGGTGCGGATACCTCGCAGGGGGCACCGGGGGACGCTCTCGAGTACTCCGCATCCGCCGGTGCGGCAGCCTATATCTTCGGCCGTGACGGCACGGTGGCCGAGGTGGAGCACACATATTCCTACATGACGGACACGCCCGATTTCTGGCGCAGGGAATACATGCACTATCCGAGGCACGCCGGCAGGTTCACCGGGGCGCCGGCATATTTCAAGCACGTGACGGGAGCGGCGAAGGCCATCATGGAGGCAGCGGGCAAGGGGCCTCAGGACTTCGACTACGTGGTCTTCCATCAGCCGAACGGCAAGTTCCCCATGGCCGCCGGGAAGAGGCTCGGTTTCACGATGAAGCAGATGGAGCCTGGGCTCCTGTGCCCGAGGCTCGGAAACACCTATTCCGGTTCCTCTCCCATAGGGCTCAGTGCCGTGCTCGACGTGGCGGAGCCGGGTCAGTCGATCCTCATGGTCTCTTACGGTTCGGGGTCGGGGAGTGACGCCTTCATCTTCCGTGTGACCGACAGGATCACTGAGGCCAGGGAGAAGGCCCCCAAGACAACGGATTACGTGGACGAGAATACCGTCTATATCGACTACGGGACCTACGCCAAGTTCCGCCGGAAGATCCGGATGGGCGAGTGAGGTCTCATAACGATCGAGGAGCGTGAACCATGATAGATGTTGCAGTGATCGGCGTCGGGATGATCAAGTGGGGTGAACTGTGGGACAAGTCGCTGAGGGCGATGTTCGTTGAGGCCTCCCTCAATGCGATCGATGACGCCGGAGTCGACCGAATCGACTCGATGTACGTTGGTTGCATGTCATCTGGACTGTTCGTCGGGCAGGAGCACATCGCGCCCCTGATGGCGGATTATCTCGGTGTCTGTCCGATCCCCGCCACGCGGGTGGAGTCGGCCTGCGCTTCGGGTGGTATGGCCTTCCGCCAGGGGCTGATCGATGTCGCCTCCGGCATGAGCGAGATCGTGCTGGTGGGCGGTGTGGAGAAGATGACGGACGTCGACGGTGCAGCGGCGACGTTCGCTCTCTCGACAGCGGCGGACCAGGAATACGAGGTATTTAACGGGGTGACATTTCCCGGTCTCTACGCGATGATGGCACGGGCGCACATGCACCGTTATGGCACGACGCGCGAGCAACTCGCCAGTGTGTCCGTCAAGAACCATAAGAACGGGGCAAAGAATCCCTATGCCCAGTTCCGGATGGAGGTTACCGTGGAACAGGTCCTCGGCTCGACGATGGTCGCCGATCCCTTGACCATCCTCGATTGCTCTCCCATCACCGACGGTGCGGCGGCGGTCGTACTCTGCCCTCTGGAGATGGCCAGGAAGGTCGCGAAGGGACCGGTGGTGAAGGTTGCGGGAACGGGTCAGGCGACGGACGCGATGGCCGTTCATCAGCGCGAGGACATCACCCGCCTGGCCGCGACGGAGATCGCCGCTGAAAAGGCCTACCGGATGGCGGGCGTTGGACCCACGGATATTGACCTGGCCGAGGTACATGACTGCTTTACTATTGCGGAGATCTGCGCGATAGAGGCCCTGGGTTTTGTGGAGCGAGGCAAGGGAGGCCTGGCTACGGAGAGCGGCGAGACGGAGATAGGCGGCCGGATCCCCGTTAACACGAGCGGCGGGCTCAAGTCGAAGGGACACCCCGTGGGGGCGACCGGGGTCGCCCAGGTCTGCGAAGTAGTGGAACAATTGAGGGGTGAGGCTGGGGAACGCCAGGTCGAGGGGGCGAGGAGGGGGCTCACGCAGAACATGGGCGGGACCTGTGCCAGTTCCGTGGTCCATATCTTGGAGGTGGTATAGATGTCTACGACGGCGAGGTACTGGAGGGAGATTCCTCAGCGTTACCGCACGGAGGCGTCCAGGTGCAAGGGATGCGGGAAGGTGTGGTTTCCACCGAGGATCGTCTGCGCGGGGTGTGGTGGAAGGGATTTCGAAAGGGTCAATCTGCCGGATCGGGGTACGGTCGAGACCTTTACGGTGATCCGCGTAGGACAGAGCGGGTTTAATGATCTGGTACCGTACCCGATTGGAGTGGTGGAACTCGACGGCGGGGTTAGGATCCAGTGCCAGATCACGGATTGTTCCCCCGAGGAGATCGAGATCGGCATGCCCGTTCGGATAGAGTTCCGTAAGGTCAAGGAAGACGGGGAGGCCGGGCTCATCTGTTACGGCTACAAGGCACTTCCGGTCCGGGACAGTTGATCGAGTTGAGAGGGGCCTGACATGTCCTATCGAACGATCGAGACGACGTTCGAGGACCGGGTGGCGCGCGTCGCATTGAACCGTCCGGAGGTAAGGAACGCCTTCGACGACGTGATGATCGGCGAACTCATCGAGGTGATCGATCGAGTCGAGAAGGACGATACCCACCGTGTCCTGGTCCTTACTGGGAAGGGTACGGCCTTCTGCTCGGGGGCGGACATCCAGTGGATGCAGAGGATGAAGGGTCTCTCCAGGGACGAGAACGTCCGGGACGCCCTCAGGCTCGCCGAACTGATGTACAGGCTGTATCATCTCCCCAAGCCCACGGTCTTGGCGGTAAACGGCGCCTCCATAGGTGGTAGCAACGGCCTGGTGGCCGCCTGTGACATCGCCATCGCCTCTCATCGGGCGGAGTTCGGCCTGAGCGAGGTGAAGATCGGCCTCGTGCCCGCCTGCATCGCCCCATATCTGCTGAAGCGGATCGGGGAAGGGAATTGCAGGCGCTTGTTCCTGACCGGAGAAAGGATCTCCGCGGGCGATGCACGATCAATAGGGCTGGTAAGCGAGGTTGTAACCCACGGGAAACTCTCAAGGCGGGTGGACGAGGTGGTCGGCCTTCTCAAGTCGAGTGGACCAAGGGCCCTCGGCGTCTCAAAGGAACTCATACGACGGCTCCCCGGCATGGCGCTCGAAGAGGCCAAGGATTACACCGCTCGCATGATCGCCGACCTCCGGTCCGGAGAGGAGGCCAGGGAGGGTATGGCCGCCTTCCTCGAGAAGAGGAGGCCCGCCTGGAACGAGATCTGATTGAATCCCCCCTCTTCCTGTCACCTTCCACTGGTAAGTCGATCCCCTCATCCCGCCGCGACAGGCACTCCGGTGCATGCGCCATGCGGGGTGTGTGGCCTAATAAGTCTTCCGGCCCGGTGCGGACGCATTTTGCCGGCCGGGCCTTCAGGTTGTGCTTTTTTTAAGCCTTCCGTGAACAAGTACCCGACGTTGTAAGTGATTTCGTGTCACCTGCCGTTTCCCCCCTGTCGGCAACCTTTCCAAGCGGATGCCTGAAAATGCTGCATAGCAGACACGATACTCTCCTATACCGTGTACTGCCGTATAGCACCTCATGGGCAATAGACATGACGGGGGGAATAGCCCGTGGGTATAATGCAGCCAGGCATGGTAGCGGACCGGGCGGCCTACGGCAGGTGGATGTCGGTCTTGATGTGACCGTAGTAGACGTCCTGCTCGCCGTTGAACGTGGCGGCCCAGGCCAGGTGAGTCCCCGTCTCGTCGGATACCATGTCGAAGTAGTCTCCCATCTTGTACTGCTGTGGCCAGCCGATTTGCGGGTCGAAGGAGTCCGACAACCGCACGTTCGGTGACCAGGTGGTGCCCGCGTCTCGTGAATAGGAGTAATAGAGGGAAGAGTCGTATCCGCCCGGGTCGTCTCTCGTGTCGAGCCAGACGACGTCGATGCGGCCCGTCGGGGCGACGGACATCGTGCCGAACCATTGCCAGGCATTGTTGCCGGGATCGTCGTTCACCCGGACCGGCGCGCTCCAGGTGTATCCCCCGTCCGTGCTGCGGGAGAACATGACGTCGAGCGGGTCGGAAGTGGAGTTCCTTATCACGGAACACAATAGGTAAACGTAGCCGCGTGTCGGACCACTGGACTTGTCGACGGCTATCCATGCCTGCCCCAGCAATCCATCCGGGTTGGGTCCTCCGTAGCCGATATATCCGTCGAGGTCTACGCGCGTTGAGAAATCCCAGTTCACGGTCTGACCCGCATACCTCGCGCTCGTGGACTTGGCCACGAGGAAGTTGTAATATTCGAGTCCGCACGCGTATAACTCTCCGTCAGGCCCGACGGCGAGCGTTCCCCAGTACGGGTCGTTGGGGATGATGGTGCAATCCTCGTAGGACGCCCCCCCGTTGCTCGATCTGGTGAAGAACCCCGGGTAGCAGATGCTCCAAGTGCTCGTCCAGTACGAGTAGATGTGGCCGTCGCCGACGCCCCCGGTCTTGTCGATGGTCATCCACTCCTTGTCGCCGCCGTGGGCGAAGGTACCCGAGTCCCACGTTGCCCCACCGTCGGTGGACTTGAATACATCGCAGGTGAAGTCCCACCCGTTCATCGTGAGGCTTTCGTAGTAGAAATTCCCGTCGGAATCCGAGTCGAGGACCGGGTCCGACCGAAATACGCCCGGCTCTATCACTCCCGGGAATGTCCAGGTCCTTCCCCCGTCGGTCGTGTAGGCGTAGCCGGCCTGGCGGAAATTGCTGGAGACCGTGTCGAACTGTCGCCAGCCGATGGCCATCCTGTCCGGGTCTGTGGGGTCGACTGCGATCGACGGCTCGTTCGCAGCGTCGCCGAGTATGTTCATCCCGTTGGCGTCCACGTTCACCTGTGTCGTGAAGAACATGGGGGTGAGGGACTTGTAGGCGGGCGAGCGTGGATGGACGCTCGCGGGGGAGGGGATATATTCGTCGTTGGGGACCTCGAGGTGAATCGCCTGCCAGCGTGGGCCGGGTGTGGCCCTTCTCGCCCCCTGGGCGAATACTGGAATGG
>CAZNLH010000032.1:0-24023 GCA_964573995.1 uncultured Gemmatimonadota bacterium | reverse complement strand
GGAGCTGGCGATGGGACTCGAACCCGCAACCTGCTGATTACAAATCAGCTGCTCTTCCATTGAGCTACGCCAGCCTGAATCGAACAAAATAATAATTTATTGCAAAGACAATCAAGTTAATATTCTTGGCCACTTATGTCAAGATAAATGACCTCGCAAAACCTATCAACCCGCCTCTTGTCCCCGCATATACTCCCTTCCTTAAAGCCTCGTACTACGTCTCCGTGTCCATTGGCTTCACATCGTTCAAAGTGAGGAGATTCTCTTCCACCTTACTCCCCTCGGTGTGTCCTCCAGAATGAAACCGTTACGTGCTATTTCTTCCCTCAAGACATCAGCACGTTGATAGTCTTTCTTTGCCCTTGCTTCCTCCCTTTCATCGATCAGTTGCATGACCCTTTCGGGCAGGTCTTCCTCACCACTTGAAAGGAAGTCGAAAACGCCGTTTGCCGACCCGATCAGGTCCAGTATTGCCTCCTTTTCAACCAGGCTTATCGATGCCCCTGAATCGAGATGCCTGTTCACATCGCGAATCATCTCGAATAGGGATGAGAGGGCCCGAGGTGAGTTTAGATCGTCATCCATGCCCCCTATGAAACGATCCTTCGCATCATGGATGTCCTCAAGGATCACCTCCTCCTTCGACGTTGGTTCAATTGATAGCACCCTGCTGCGGCAATCTTCTATCCTTTGAATCGACGAGTCGGCCGCCTCCAGCCCGTTCAGCGTAAAGTTCAGCGGACGCCGGTAATAAGACGATGCCAGGCAAAACCTGATGGCCCTAGGATCATATCCCCTCTTGATCAAATCCCGGAGCGTGTAGAAGTTCCCCTTCGATTTGGCCATCTTCTCGCCCTCGACAAGGAGGTGCTCGGCGTGCAGCCAGTACTTTACAAACCGCTTTCCCGTATATGTCTCCGATTGGGCGATCTCGTTCTCATGGTGAGGAAAGATATTATCGACTCCGCCGGCATGTATATCCAAACTCGGTCCCAGGTATTTCATGCTCATGGCCGAACATTCGATGTGCCATCCAGGCCTTCCCCTTCCGAATGGCACCTCCCAGGACGGCTCATCCCCACGCCGGCCCTTCCATAGCACAAAGTCCCTTGCATCCTCGCCTCCGTATTCATCATCATCGACGACTCCCGACCTGCTCTCGATCTTCCTGCCCGAAAGGTCGCCGTACCGGGAGAACTTGGAGATACTGAAATAGACGGAGCCCTCTCTCTGGTACGCATACCCCCCTTCAACGAGGGCGGATATAATCCTGACCATATCTTCGACGTGCTCAGTTGCCCTGGGGTAATATTCGGCCCTCTCGATTCCGAGGGTATCCAGGTCTTCAAAGAAGGCATCGATGTACCTCGCGGTATAATGGTCGAGGTCGACCCCCTCCCTTCGTGCTCCGGCAATCGTTTTGTCATCAATATCTGTAATATTCATCACCTGTATGACACGGTACCCCTTAAACCGGAGATACCTCCGCAGTATGTCCTCAAACACGAAGGTCCGGAAGTTTCCGATGTGGGCAAGATCGTACACCGTGGGGCCACACGTG
The DNA here is from genome assembly GCA_964573995.1 of uncultured Gemmatimonadota bacterium. Classification (GTDB taxonomy): domain Bacteria; phylum Gemmatimonadota; class CAZMKB01; order CAZMKB01; family CAZNLH01; genus CAZNLH01. Next base: position 22,462 of record CAZNLH010000032.1, on the reverse strand, counting down.
TACATCCTGACCTCGTTACCATGAATGGGAACGAATTCTTCCTTCCTACGCGAAAGCGTATTTAACAATCTCAAAGGAATAACAGCGCCTCTCTGGTCTTTTAATTTATTATTCAGTTCCCAGGTGGCGTAATAGCAAAATAAAAAAAACCCCGTATTATTCCTTCCATCGAAAGATGAACCTGTTTAAGCCAGGCTCAGTTAAGGGTTTTTCAGGGAAAATTATCGTGGGTGGAGCAACACTAATATAACGTTGCGCAGCGGAAAGTCAACATTTTATCGAATCACCCCATAATCCATTGTAGGCGGAACAGCAAGAGACACTATAGGGGAGTCTTCAGGAGATCTTAGTCCATGATGTGGATCTCACGCACCGTCCATTTGTCGCCCTCCCTTTTCATGGAGATATAGACCGTGTGCTCAAGCATCCGACCGGTCTTCCTGTCCTGCATCCTCATCTTCCCCACACCGTAAGCGGAAACACCATCCGAAGATGAAACACGAAGCCTTGAGAAAGACAGTTGCCGCTCCTTCGATGATGACAGGTACTCCTTCAATACATACTGCGCCTGGCCCTTTCCAAAAGAATCACTTATGCCCTTGGACTCGATGGTGATTTTTACCTGGGAACGGTCGGGCAATATCCTCATCAGTGATCCCGAGTCGCCCTTGATCCAGTTTTGCCTGAACCTCTCGAGCGTTGACCTTACTTCGTCTTCCCTGTCCGCGTTACCAAGCCTCCGGACAGGGGTCTTGCCGTGGATCTGTCCCTCGGACGCCCTGCTTGGAGCCCTTCTTTCGACTTCACCTTGACTGCCGGATTCTCCTTCGATAATGGGGATAGTCCCACGAGTCCTCTTACCACCTCGGACCTCTACACCAGGGTGTGTCGATCTCTTTTCTTTCCCCCGCTCTTCAACTCTTACAGGAGTTCTCCTCTTTTGACTATCGGACCTCGCCAGGCGCGGGGCTGGTTTTTTCATCCTTGCCACACGTGATTCTTCTACCCTCACGGGACCCCTGACCCGCTGAGCAAAAATGGATCGACCGTCGAAGAATATGAGAAAAGACAATAATAGCCCGCACACCACGTACCGAACTACCACACGGTTCCTCCAGAGGCTACAGGTGGGCCTCCCAGCCTGTTCAATACCTCCCGGTCGATTCGGCAAGCCTTCGGACGTCTTCCATCCTGCCACGCAGCGTCTCTTCACGGTTTACACTCCTCCTCAGCCGGCCAGTAAAAGCAATTCCCATACCATGGTAAACTTACGCCGCCCGCCGGCCATAATAATGTAAATATTAAATGTATTATAATTAAGAAATAATAGGTTCAATATATTGCTAAATAATATACTGGGAATACTATTTACATATATTTAAAGTCTATTTCTCGCAAGGTAGGGGCCCTTCACCAAAAGTCCCTAATTTTATCAATTGTCCACAAACAAGTACAATCAGGCGCCGGAGATATCCTCTAAAATAGACCTTGCCGCGCCCGCTGGATCCCCAGCACCGGTTATCGGCCGGCCGACCACTACAAGATCCGCTCCGTTGGAGAGGGCCTCCAAGGGCGTCACGGCCCTGGCGTGTCCACCGACATCGCTCCCTGCAGGCCGGACACCGGGGGTTACAATCAGGAAGTTCTCTCCGGCCATGGCCCTGATTCCCCCGGCTTCGCGCCCTGAGCATACCACCCCCTGGAGCCCGGCCTCCCTTGCAAGGCCCGCGAGCCTCTCCGCGAACACGGCTGGTGCCCCCGAGTTCGATCCGAAGATCCTTCCGTATTCCAATGCCCCGATATGGGTGAGGAGCGTCACCCCGATGACCACCGGGAAGGTATCACCTTCCGGGCCCGGCCCTACCACACCCCTCCAGTCTTCGAGGGCTCGGGCCGCCTCCCTCATCATCGAGTATCCGCCGCTCGCATGCACGTCGATAATGTCCACGCCATGTTCGAGGGCGGCCCTGCACGCCCGGTAAACCGTCCTGGGGATGTCATGGAACTTGAGGTCGAGGAAGACACGCCCCCCCGACTCCTTGATGTCCCGAACGATATCGGGACCGGCGGCCGTGAATGCCTCGAGCCCCAACTTGAAGAACCTGACCAACGGGAAGAGGCGTTCGAACATCCTCCGCACCTCCACGTCGGTGGGCAGGTCCAGGGCAACGATCAGCCTCTCCCCTTCAAGAATCTTCATTTCCCTCCACTGCCCCACCTCTTGACCCTGATCTCCACCAGCGCCGTTCCATTATCGAGCATCCCCAGCCGCCTCGCGGCCCCGACCGAGAGGTCTATGATCCGTCCACCGACAAAAGGACCCCGATCGTTGACCCTCACCAGGACCTTCTTCCCATTCTCCAGGTTCGTGACCTCCAGCATGGTCCCGAAGGGGAGGGTCCTATGCGCGGCGGTGATCCCGTTCATGTCGTATATCTCCCCGCTGGCCGTCGGTTTCCCGTTGTCTTCCCGCCCGTAATACGACGCGATACCCCGCTGGACGAATTCCGAACTGTAAAGGACACTGCCATCTCCGCTGCCGACTCCCGAACGGTACTTTGGGGATGAGGCACAGGAAAGGAAGAGGGGACTCCATACGATAAAAAGGATTGTCCTCCGCCTAATCCGCAATCAAGCCGCCTTTCAAGGCCGTGATATCGTTCAGGCCGTGCCCCTTTATATAGTCCGCAAGCCCGGAAATGATCTCGCGGCATACCAGCGGGTTGACGAAATTGGCCGTGCCGACCTGAACCGCGCTGGAACCCGCGAGGATATACTTCAGGACGTCTCGACTGCAACTGATCCCACCGATACCGATTACCGGGACATCCACCGCGGCTGAGACCTTTCTCACAGCGTATAGACCGATCGGTAATATAGCGGGGCCAGACAGGCCTCCCGTTACGTTTCCGAGGATTGGCCGCCTTTTCTCCACATCGATCTCCATCGCCATAATGGTGTTTATCAGCGATATTGCACTGCTTCCCGCTTCAACCGCCTCACAGGCCATATCCTCGACGGCGAGGAGCATGTTGGGGCTCAATTTCGATATCACAGGGAGGCCTGTACTATCACAGACGGCCCGGACGACCTCCCCGATCCGTCCCGGGCGGGAGAGGCTCTTCGCTCCGCCTTCTTCCACGTTTGGGCAGGAAAGGTTTATTTCGATCGCGTCCACACCCTCGAGGTTTGATATCCTCGAGGCAACCCGAGCGTAATCGCCGGAATCCTTTCCACCAATGTTGACAATAACCCTGGCCTCACCATGGTGCTCCAGTATCCACGGCCACTTAGAGGCAACAAATTCCTCCAGGCCCACGTTCGCCAGGCCGATGGAATTCAATATGCCGCCCGACGTCTCCACTATCCTCGGGGGCGGATTACCGCTCCGGGGTTCGAGCGTGATCGTCTTGGTAACGAAGCCGCCCAGTTCGGAGATGGAAAAGACGTCGTAGAATTCCTGCCCGTAGCCGAAGGTCCCCGATGCCACCATGACTGGGTTATTGAACTTGACCCCGAAGAGCTCCACTTCGAGTCCGCTCAAAAGAGCACCTCCAGGCCATCGAATACCGGGCCCTCGGTACAGACTCGACTATAGACCTCCTCACCCCTTCCCTTCACCCTTACGACACATCCCATGCAACTTCCCAAGCCACACCCCATGACACTTTCCAGCGAGACCTGAAGCAGACCGCCAAGGGACTCCACTATGGACCGGACCTCCCGTAACATCGCCTGAGGGCCGCATGCATATACCGCGGCCGGCCTTGAGTCCCTCCATTCCCGAAGCCTCTCCCGGAGTAACTGAGTGACGAGCCCATGCCTGCCCGCTGAGCCGTCCTCCGTGGCGAGGGCGATACGGATACCCTGGAGCCCCAACACATCCGTGTCGATCAGGTGCCCAGAGCCGCGTTCGCCGTAAAGGAGTTCGACCACGTCCTCACTCACTTCCCCCCTCAAGGCCCTCGCCAACAGGGGAAAGGGGGCGATCCCCACCCCACCTGCCACCATAACGTGCCTATCGGCCCCTTCCTGGATCGCGAATCCCCTGCCCAGCGGGCCGAGCAAGGATATGGTATCCTCTTTCCTCAGACAGGCGATCCTCCTGGTGCCTTCGCCCCTAATCCTGACTATGAAGTGCAGGTTCTCTCCGTCGGCGTCGCTTGCGCTGATTGGTCTCCGCAGCAGGGGATCAGTTCCATTCCATCCCTTGATCATGAAAAACTGGCCGGGGCACACCCCCCTGCTCACGGAAGGCGCGTGGACTGAAAGCCGAAAGGTGTCTTCACTCAATCGCGTCGAAGCAGAAACTATATACTCCCCCACGTGTATCGGCACCTTCTTTGCCGTAACCAATTTCGCTCCAAAGACCTCTATTGTGTAAGACCCTCGCCGGGTTCCCTCAAAACAGACGTTATCGACACCGTGTATTCCACACCCTTCAAGCCCCGATCAACCTCCGGGTACAGAGTCCCCTGGTGCAGACTCATCCGAGGGGAGCGAGTCGGGGGGGCTGGCCCCGGTCGAATCGGCGACGGTATCAACAGGCGCAGGCTCCTCGCCCAACCTAATCCCCTCCTTTATCGTAACGGCACTGAGGAGATTGCCCTCCATCTCGTCCTCATAAAATCCCGCGGGGCGCTTCGGGAGTTTCATGTCGAGTTTCATGCGGGCAAAATCTGCGTACCGTGTGTCCGGATACCGACTTATCAACTCCTTGTATGCACTTCTCGACGCAGTCGTGTCCCTATAGTCTTCCTCCAATATCCATGCCCTCGCGTAGTCCGCCTTAGCCGCCCACGGAGAATCGGGAAATGAATCGACAACGGTCCTGAGGACCTTCATGCCCGCGTCCTTATCCTTGATCTGGTAGAGATCATACTCCGCCAGGAGATAGTATGCCTGCGCAAGCCCGTCGGGTGTCCCATTGCTCCCATCCTCCACGAAGGATTTCAATTTTCTCCACCGCTCCACCTCCTTCCACTTCTCCTCACACTTCTTCCCGTACTCCGATTGCGGGAGTTCCCTGTACCCCTTCTTGAACTCTTCCTGTGCCTTGTCGTTGTCTCTCAGCGATTCCAGGTCGAGTGTCCCCATGAGATAATTCGCCTCCGCCGCCTCGGCCGTCTTGGGATAGTCCAGCGTGATCAGTTTGAACACCTCCAGCGCGTCTTCGATCTTCCCGAGATGGGTCAACTGGCGGCCCAGGCCGATCCGCGCCCGAATAGTCTCAGACTTCGTCAGGTCCCCTTCAAGCAGGCTCCTATAGGCATCAGCGGCCTCCTCGTACCGGCCTATTTCCGAAAAGGAACTGGCGATCCAGAAGTACCCCTCCCGTTCCAGGGAGAGGTCCTTCGTGGACTTTACGAGATCCTGGAAACTCTTCAACGCGTCATCATAATTCTTCATGTAGAACTGGCACTGCGCCATCCTTAGCAATCCCTCGTCCCTCCACCTGGATGATCTCTTATCCAGTAGTCTCTTGAATCGGTCAAAACTCGACCGGTATTTCCGCATGCGGAAATAGGTCTCACCCTGAAGGTAGCCCAGTTCATCAGTCATCTCCCTCGTACCCTTCGCCTCTTCATATTGATTCATTGTCATCAGGCAGTCAGCGTACATCGCCCCCTGGAACTGGGCCTTGGCCGTCCAGTAAATGGCCTCCTCCCGCTTGTCGCTGTCGGGATAGCCCTCGAGGAGTTTGCCGAGCGTCTTGATGGCCTCATCATATTCGCTCTTCTGGTAGAAGGCCTTCCCCATCAATAGGAGCGCGTCGTCGGCCAATGAACTGTTCTTGTAGGTGGTCAAGACCTTCACGCACTTCTTGATCGAGTTCTGGAAGTCGTCCTTCGCCTCTTTCGTCAGTTTCCCGTCCGATTTATCCACCTTCTTGAGCCCTTCTTCATAATACTTCTTTGCATGATAGAATGTGTTGTAATATACACAGCCGCCTGCAAGGAAGAGAGAGACCAGGACAGCAAGTAACAGGAGAGATTTCATGTGAAAAATATCCATATCGGTGATTTCTCGTCGCCACGCATGGCCAATGGAATATACCTGCCGGGGGAAGGGAGAGTTCCCCCAAAGATGCCTATTCAGCCTTCCCGATCTTCTGGTTATACCGCGCGGCATATCCTTGCAGGCCCCGGCAAATCTTCTCAGCCACCTCCGATTGATACTTGCTGCTCCTGAGCAATCTCTCTTCGGCCGGGTTTGAGATATAGCCCAACTCGAGGAGGATCGACGGCATATACGCGCCGTTCAGAACGAAAAAACCGGCCTGCCTCACACCACGGTTGTGGACGCCAGGGCCGTCTTGGAACTCCCGGCACATCATCTCGGCCATGTCGCTGCTCTCACGAAGATATTCATTCTGAGCCAGGTCGAGAAATATGAACTGCAGGTCATCGAGGGAGGTAGAATCGCCTGGCGGCCTATCGAATTTCACGCTCAGGTTCTCCCGCAACGCCACGGCACGCTCCTCATCCGTCTTTGCAGCCGAGAGAAAGTAGGCCTCGAATCCCCTTGTCTTTCTCTTTCTCGTGGCATTACAGTGAATACTGACAAACAGGTCTGCCTTACGGCTGTTCGCTATCTTCGTACGATCGCCGAGTGATATATACCTGTCTTTCTTCCTCGTCAGGATGACATTGAAGTTGGTCTCTTTCTTCAGCAGGTCCGCCAGTTTGAGCGCCACAGCGAGGTTCACGTCTTTCTCTTTCAGGCCGTCCCGCCCGATGGCGCCCGGGTCCTTCCCGCCATGACCCGGATCGATGACAATCGTCTTGATCCTGAAGGTCTTCGGATCGATCATCCCCGAGACGAGGTCATGATCCGCTGCAGGCGGCCTTGATTCAACGGGCCTCACGGCGGAGAAGGAGATACGGATGCCGGGGGGAGTCCTTACTTCCGCCACCCGGTAATGACGTACGGATGAATTAAGGAAGAAGAGAAACTGAGTCGACCCTCCCGACTCCAGCACCTGAACTGAATCAATACAACCGAATCCTCGAATAGAATCGGCGAGTTGCTCAGCAGCCTCAGACTCGAATACATTCAACAGGAGGGTCCCTGGCCGAGACGAATCGACATCGAAACGGGGCGGAGAAGAGGCAGAGATAAAAACTGCTGTCCCTGTCCCTTTAGATGATCGCTTGATCCCATCGAGGAGAGTATACGATAGACGGCCCCTCAAGGTGAAAGTCGCATGATCGAACGAGAACACGTCGGGGAAAAAATATGGGAGATATTCCGATGGGAACTGGACGGGGACCAGGAAGTCATCTTTCACCGGTACGGGCGGATGGACCAGTTGATACGGCCTTCGGTCGAATGAGAAGAAGGGGATCCCATCCTCGAATCTGAACACTCCTCCGCCGTACCGCAGTGTAACGTCCTGGCCGGAAGGGTCCCATTCCAGGCCGCCGCCTATCGCGCGTTTGAGCGCCTCGATCGACACACAGGCGTAACCATCCAAGTTCTTGAGCGGCAGGGCCTCGGACCGCCCGCGGTAAATGACAAGCAGAGAATCCGGGGCCGGTCCGCCCGAGGCCGCCCGGGCCGAAAGAAGAGGAAACGCCCCGAAAAGCAGCGCCAAGACGAGGATCCTTCCAACTCGGTTCAATTCACCCTGAGAACTGCCGATAGTACTCAATTATTTCGAATGCCCCCTCTTGAGGGCCCGCTCGATTTCCATCTCGGCGGTCCTCTTCTTTAAATCTTCGCGCCTGTCGTGGATCTTCTTCCCACGAACCAGGGCCAGTTCCAACTTTACACGGCCATTCTTCAGGTACGCCGAAAGAGGGACCAGGGTAAGACCTCTCTCTTCGACCTTTCCGATCAACCTCTTGATCTCTCGCCTGTGGAGAAGGAGTTTCCTCACCCTGCGTGGTTCATGGTTGAACTGGTGGGCCGCGTGGTATGGACCGATGTGCATATTGTACAGGAAGACCTCGCCACCCTCAACCCGCGCGAAACTCTCCTGCAGGTTCGCTCTCCCCTCCCGCAGGGCCTTGACCTCGCTACCCTCGAGCACTATGCCGGCTTCCAGGGTCTCCTCTATATTATATAGGAACCGCGCCTTCCGGTTCCGGCAAAGTTGACTTCCCGGCATGAGGCCCTGCCTCCTCTGACCCTTCTTCTCCCTGTATCGCTATCGGCAATAAACTTAAGGAAGAGGCCGAGAAAAGGCAAGCGCAAAAGGGATCAAAAATACCTTTACAAAAGGGGTCGAACCCTTTATATATAGCCACCTGTTCAATGATCGGTCGAAGCATTCGTCATTGGAAACACCCCCAAACGGCCGCTCAATGAACGCTAACGCGTGACTTGGATCTTGGATGGCGAAACTTCACGAATACCAGGGTAAGGCCCTGCTCAAGGGGGCAGGCATCGAGACACCCAAGGGAGAACTCGCGTCATCCCCGGCGGAGGCTTTCAGGGCCGCCAAGGCGATCGGGCCGCCGGTCGTCGTCAAGGCCCAGGCATGGACTACATCCAGGGCCGCCAAGGGCGCCGTAAGGTTTGCCGACACGGCCGAGGGGGCGCGACAGGCGGCCGGCGACATCCTCGGAATGACCTTCAAGGGATTCCGGGTAGAACAGGTCTTGGTGGAGAAGAGGCTGGAGATAGAGAGGGAGTTCTACCTCGGCATCATCATCGATGACGAGGAAAAGGCGCCGGTGATCGTTTTCAGCGGCACCGGCGGCAGCGGGATAGAAGAGATGGCGGCCGAGCATCCGGACCTGCTCGTACGGCACAAGGTATCCATAAGGCGCGGTATCCGTTCCCACCAGGCACGAAACCTCGTCAGGGGCGTAGGGATTCACGGGCCTCTACAGGCTCACCTCGCAGTGGTAATCACCCGTCTCTACGGACTTTTCAGGGAGATAGAGGCCCGTTCGGCCGAGATAAATCCGCTGGCCATGACGAGTGACGGCACGCTCGCCGCGGTGGACTGCCGCATTACCATAGACGATTACGCCGTCTTCAGACACCCTGACCTCGGTATCGAGATCGCGCGGGAATTCGACAGGCCGCCGACTCCCCTCGAGAAGATAGCCTATCACGTGGAAGAAGGGGACTACCGGGGGACCTTCTACTTCATCCAGTTGGAGGAATCCACCGGGCGTGACGGGGATTACATAGGCTTCCACGGCGCGGGTGGAGGCGGTTCCATGATGTCGATGGACGCCCTCCTTTCGAATGGATTCCGCATAGCCAACTTTTGCGATACGAGCGGGAATCCCCCGGCGTCCAAGGTCTACCGCGCGGCCCGTATAATCCTCTCCCAGCCCGGACTCGACGGTTACTTCGCATCCGGTTCGGGCGTGGCCAGCCAGGAGCAGTTCCATTCGGCGAGGGGGTTGCTAAAGGCCTTCATGGAGGAGGGCCTCTCCATACCGGCGGTGATAAGGCTCGGGGGAAACCGGGAGGAGAAGGCGATCGAAATACTGGAGGAGGGTGCGAAGGTCCTTCAGGTGGCGCTCGAGGCTTACGGTAAGGACACCTCGGCCGAGGAATGCGCCCGAAGGATGAAGGAACTCGTGCGTGAAAGGGCAAGGAAAGAGGCCGGCCCAGTCCCGCCGGGACGGACCGAACCCGCAGTGAAGCCCTACAGGTTCGACACCCCCACCGGGAGCATAGAGATAGACCACGCCGCCTGTGACCATTGCGAGTCGAAGGCATGCGTGGATGAGTGCGTACCCTCAATACTCGAACTCAGGGAAGGGCTACCCTTCCTCAACATCGATCCGGAAAGGGCACGGAGGGGGGGGTGCACGGAGTGCCTCGCGTGCGAACTGGAGTGTTTCTTCCGCGGGAAGCGGGCGGTCCGCATCGAACTTCCGATAGAGGGACTGGACAGATACCGGAGGTCCGTCGCCGAGGGACGAGTTCACATGGAAGGAGCCCACGGGGGGGACGAGTGATGTCGATACTGGTCGATGGTGAAAAAAGGGTGTTGGTGCAGGGTATCACGGGCCGCGAGGGAAAAACGAGGACGCGCCTCATGCTCGATTACGGGACACGTGTCGTCGCCGGGTGCACCCCCGGGAGGGGCGGCGAGGAGGTGCACGGCGTGCCTGTTTACGACACGGTCCTGGAGGCGTGGGAGGCGGAAGGGCCGGTCGACATCTCCGTGATATTCGTCCCCGCGCCGATGGTAATGGAGGCGGCCCTGGAGGCAATAGAGGCGGGGGTCAAGTTCCTGGTCCTCGTCCCCGACCGGGTGCCGATACATGACGTGCTCGAGATACAAGAGGCTGCGAACGAGGCCGGGGCCTCATTCCTGGGCCCGAACACCCTCGGGGTCTTGAGCCCCGGAAAGGCGACGTTGGGGATGATAGGAGGGCGGGCCGATTCGGCCCGGGAGTGGTTCTTCGAGGGGCCGGCGGGGGTCTGCTCGAGGAGTGGGGGGATCACCTCGGCCATATCCTACTACCTCAGCAGGGCTGGAATCGGCCAGAGCACGATAGTGCACGTGGGGGGCGATGTCTGCGTGGGCACTCCCCTGCCCGATGTCGCAAGGCTGTTCCAGGAAGACCAGCAGACTAGGATAATCGTGATGTTCGGCGAGATCGGGGGCTCTCAGGAGGAGCAGGTCGCCGAGATGATCGACCGGGGCGAGATCACAAAGCCGGTCGTCGCGTTCATCGGCGGGGCGGCCGCCAAATCGGGGACTCGGTTCTCGCACGCCGGGGCCATAATCGAGGGGGGGCGCGGCACCCACGAGGGGAAGGTGGCCAGGCTCAAGGAGGCCGGGGCCATGGTGGCCCCCTCGTTCGATGAGATACCGGAGATCGCAAGGGAGGTCCTCGAGGAACTGGAGTCGTGAAATGGAATGGAAGACGGCAGTTACCCACATCGAACCCAACCGCATATCGGTAAGGGGATACCCCGTAGACCGCCTGATGGGGAGGATCTCCTTTCCAAGCGCCATATACCTGGTCCTTCGCGGTGAATTGCCAGAACCCCCCGTTGGAGAGATCATAGACGCCATACTCGTCTCCTCGATCGACCACGGGACCACCCCCCCGTCATGCCTGGCCGCGAGGAACATAGCGACGGGTGGTGCCCCCTTGAACGCCGCGGTGGCAGGCGGCATACTGGCCATCTCGAGGTACCACGGGGGCGCGATAAAATCGTGCCTCGATGCAATCGAGGAGGGGCTCGACAGGATGGAGGAGGGGGACGAGGACGCTGAATCGGCCGCCTTCGAGGTCGTTCGAGGCCGGAGAGAGAAGGGCCTCAGGATTGCGGGCTTCGGGCACCGCATCCACACGGACGACCCCAGGACTGCACGCCTCCTCGAGATGGCCGGCGAGAGGAACCTCTCCGGGAGGCACATCGAGATGGCGCTGGCCCTCGGTAGGGCAATAGAAAGGTCAGTCGGCAGAAGGCTCCCCCTCAACATCGACGGGGCCATAGCGGCAGTCCTTGGCGGTCTCGGCTTTACGCCGGCACTCGCCAACTCGTTCTTCCTCATGGCGAGGGTGCCGGGCCTGATTGCGCACGCCTACGAGGAGACAGAGAGGTTCAGGCCGGTGAGATCGATCAACCCGTCGGAATCGGTCTACGAGGGCCCGCTGGACCTCACTCCGGGAGGAGAGGAATGACCACGTCCAAGACGACCGACAGGCTGCCCGTGCTGAGCCGCGAACTCGGCCTGATCGGTGACCGCGCACTGACGGAGAAGGTAATCGAGACCTACCTGGACGCCATGGACCGCTACGGATGGACCATGGACGACCTGGACCGCATCCCCTTCACGCTCATGATCCCTGGAGTGGAGGTGGGCTACCTTCGCCACGTGAGAGGGGTTACGAGGATGTGCCACGGCATGGCCCTGGCCGTGATGGAGGTATACGGCGACCTGATCCCCCTCGACCTCGACGTCCTGATCGCTGGGGCACTCCTCCACGACATCGGTAAACTGGCCGAATTCTCCGAGGGTGAGGGCGGGTTCACCAGGAGCCCATCCGGGAAGTTGCTTCGCCATCCCTTCTCTGGAGTAGCCATCTGCGCCAGACACGGTTTGCCGGAGGCCGTCCTGCATCTCATAGCGGTACACTCGAGGGAGGGGGATGGATTCCGGCGCACGCCAGAGGCCGTCATCCTCCACCACGCCGATTTCTCGAACTTCGAGCCGCTGAAGGGATAGGAAGGCAGCAGCATGGGGCGGACGTTCGCAGAGAAGGTGCTCGCCCGCAAGGCGGAACTCGAATCCGTCGAGCCTGGCGTCATCGTGGAGGTCGGCCCCGATGTCGTCCTGTCGCACGACAACACGGCCGCGATCGCCGGGATCTTCCGCGGCATCGGCACGGGCCGGGTTTCGATCCCCGACCGAGTAGTCATCGTCCTCGACCACTGCGTCCCGGCCGCTACCGAGGTATACGCCGGCAACCACAAGACGATCAGGGAGTTCGTCGAGGAGAACGGCATCGCACATTTCTACGACGTGGGTGTCGGGATCTGCCACCAGGTGCTGCCGGAGAAGGGGCACGTTGTTCCAGGTTCGCTGATACTCGGCAGCGACTCGCACACGACCACCCACGGGGCCTTCGGTGCATTCTCCGCCGGGATAGGCCGGAGCGAGACGGCCGCCCTTTGGGCCACGGGCAAGATATGGCTCCGCGTACCTGAGACCGTCAGGATCGAGGTCAACGGGGAATTCCCTCCCCTGGTCGGGCCAAAGGACCTCGCCCTGAGCCTGATAGGTAACCTGGGCTCCGACGGCGCCCTGTACCGGGCGGTGGAATTCACCGGGCAGGCCGTAAGATCGATGGGGATAGGCGGCAGGATGATCCTCTGCAACATGGCGGCCGAGATGGGCGCCAAGGCCGGTTACGTGGAGACGGACGAGACCACCGAACGGTGGCTCAGTGGAAGAACGGACGAAGGATGGGATCGCGTCAAGTCGGATCCCGACGCCGAATTCGCCATGTCACTCGATTACATGGTGGACGAACTCGAGCCGCAGGTGGCCTGCCCCCACTCCGTGGACAACGTGAGGCCCGTCGGTGAGGTCGCCGGCAGGCGGGTCGACCAGGTATTGCTCGGGACATGCACGAACGGGAGATTGGAGGACCTCGAGGCCGCGGCCCTGATACTCCACGGGCGTAAGGTCCACCTGGGGACTCGCATGCTCGTCTTCCCCGCCTCGCGGGAGGTCCTCGTCGAGGCCCTCCGGCTCGGGGTGATCGAGACCCTCATCGAGAGCGGGGCCATTGTGATGAACCCTGGTTGCGGCCCTTGTCTCGGGGCACACGAGGGGGCCCTGGCACCAGGCGAGGTCTGCCTCAGCACGGCGAACCGCAACTTTCGCGGCAGGATGGGATGCCGGGACGCTGAGATCTACCTGGCAGGTCCAGAGACTGCAGCGGCCTCCGCCGTCACAGGTGTTATCACGGACCCGAGGGAGATCGCTCGATGACAAGAGATACATCAATGCCTCTGACCGGAAGGGCCTGGAAGTACGGCGACGATGTAAATACCGATGTCATCTTCCCCGGCAAGTACACGTACACCGTCTCGGATCCAGCCGAGATGGCCAGGCATGCACTCGAGGACCTGGATCCATGTTTCGCCTCCGAAGTAAGGCGCGGAGACATCATAGTGGCCGGGAAGAACTTCGGTTGCGGAAGTTCGAGGGAGCAGGCCGTCACATGCCTCAAGGAGGCCGGGATCAGCGCGATCATAGCGGAATCCTTCTCCCGCATATACTTCCGCAACGCGGTGAACCAGGGTCTTCCCGCCATACAATTGGCGGGGATCCGGGAGGTCGTCTCCAACGGAGACACCATTACCGTGGACCTTGAAGGGGGATACGTCGAGGCCTCCGGCAGGCGGTTCTCCTTTCCCCCCTTCCCACCGATGGTGCTCGAGATCCTGAGGGACGGGGGACTCATAGCGCACCTCAAGAAGGCCGCGGGGAGGGGAGAGTAGCGGCAGCGACCGTTCAACGTACACTTACTCATACCACGGAGGAGCATCCATGCCACGATACAGGATAGCCTGGCTGCGGGGGGACGGCGTCGGGAAGGACGTGATGGACGCGGCCCGGGTAGTCATCGAGCGGATCGGCCTCGATGCCGAGATCGTCCCGGGGGACGTCGGCTGGGAGTTCTGGAGGTCGGAGGGGACCCCGCTTCCCGACCGAACGGTCGAACTCCTCCGGTCCACCGACTGCTGCCTCTTCGGGGCCATCACATCCAAGCCGAAGGAAGAGGCCCGGAAGGAACTGAACCCCGAGTTGCAGGACCGGGGACTCGAGTACTTCAGCCCGATCGTCCGCATCCGGCAGGAATTCGACCTCCACACGAACATCCGCCCTTGCCGGGCCTACGCGGGGAACCCCCTCAATTACCGGGACGGAATAGACCTGGTCGTCTTCCGCGAGAACACCGAGGGACTCTACGCGGGGGTCGAGTTCCATCCCGTTCCCGGAGAGGTCCTGGACGCCCTGGCCCGACACGCCCCCAAGGCGGCCCGGTTCGCATCGATACCGCCGGAGGAGATCGCCATCTCCACCCGGATCTTCACCCGCAGGGGCTGCCGTCGGATCGTCGAAGGGGCCTTCCGGTTCGCCCAGCGCCACGGGCGGCGAAGCGTGACGGTCGTCGAGAAACCTAACGTCCTCCGGGAGACGGGCGGGCTCATGGTCCGGACGGCCCGCGAGGTCGCCCGGTCGTATCCCGGGATCCCCCTGCAAGAGGCGAACATCGACGCGATGTGCATGTGGCTCGTCAAGAACCCGCTCGACTACGACATCCTCGTCGCGAGCAACATGTTCGGCGACATCATCTCCGACCTCTGCGCCCAACTCGTCGGCGGGCTCGGCTTCGCATGCAGCGCCAATATCGGCGACGACTTCGCCCTCTTCGAGCCCACCCACGGCTCCGCTCCCAAGTATGCGGGGATGTACAAGGTGAACCCTACGGCCACGCTCCTGAGCGTCAAGATGATGCTCGACTACCTGGGGGAGGCGGAGAAGGCGGGTGCCCTCGAACGCGCGATCTCCGGGGTGATAGGGGATGGGCGGGTCAGAACGTACGACATGGGCGGAGATGCCTCGACGATGGAGATGGCCGAGGCGGTGGCCGAACGCCTGTAGGGGGAGGACCCGTGGCGGAGACGCTCATCCAGAAGATCATCGGTCGCCACGCGGGGAAGGCGGTTCGCCCCGGAGACGTTGTCTGGATCGAGATCGACGTCCGGACCGCCCGGGATTTCGGTGGGGCGAACGTAGTCGGCCACCTCCTGCGGGAATACCCGGACGATCCGGTGGCGGATCCCGCGCGGACCTTCTTCACCTTCGATTGTGTCGCCCCGGCGCGGACGGCGGCCTACGCCACCAACCAGCAGGTATGCCGTGAGTTCGCAAGGAGGGAGGGGATAAGGGTCTTCGACGTCGACCGGGGAATCGGTTCCCACGTCCTGATCGAGGAGGGACTCGCGCTCCCCGGATCCACCTTGGTCGGGACCGACAGCCACCTGAACCTCCTCGGCGCAGTGGGGGCCCTTGGGCTCGGCATGGGGGACGTGGACATCGCCTTCTCCTTCCACGAGGGGAAGACCTGGATAGAGGTGCCGGAATCGATCGAGGTCCGGATCGAGGGAGAGATCTCCTTTCCCGTCTCCCCGAAAGACATCGCTCTCGCCGTCCTGCGGGAACTCGCCCCGAGGCGCGCGCTCGGCCGGGCGATCCACTTCTCCGGGGGCACGGTCGAGGCCCTCGATCTCGCCGGGAGGATAACCCTCTGCAGCATGGCGACCGAGATGGGGGCCGTCATCTCCACGATCACCCCCTCCACCGCTATCATGCATCTCCTCGCAGAGAGGTCGGGGGTCCGGGATCTCGAGGCGATCGCCCCCGACCTGGACGCCCCCTACGCGGATAGATTATCGATTGACCTCGAGGGTCTCGAGCCGCTCGTCGCCCTTCCCCCCCGGCCCGATCACGTGCGTCCAGTGCGCGAGGTCGAGGGGCGGCGGATCGACTCCGTCTTCCTGGGCTCCTGCACGAACGGCCGGCGGAGGGATTTCGAGGAGGCGCTGAGGGTTCTGGACGGGCGCAGCGTGAAGGAGGGGGTAATGCTCAGGGCCGTCCCTGCAACACGGGAGGTATACGGAGAACTCCTGTCGAGTGGGCTCCTCAGGGAGTGCTTTCGTGCCGGGGTCATCGTTAGTAACCCCGGCTGCGGCGGCTGCGCCTCGGGACAGATCGGGATGACGGGGCGCGGGGAGGTACAACTGAGCACATCGAACCGAAACTTTCCCGGCAAGCAGGGGGCGGGCGAGACATACCTGGTGAGTCCCGCCACCGCGGCCGCCTCGGCCCTGAGAGGGGTGCTCACCGACCCGAGGAAATTCACTGGGGGTTGAAGATGGCAAACCCGAACGTGAAGGAAGGGGCCCGGACCCCCCGGATCCGGGGAAGGACATGGGTCCTGCGCGACGGCTCCGGCCGGGCGATCGACGACATCGACACGGACCAGATCTTCCACAACGCGCACCTCCACATCACGGACCCCGCCGAGATGGGCCGCCACGCCCTCGGCAACCTCTCCGGCTGGGAAGACTTCCCGGAGATGGCGAGGCCGGGCGACGTAATAGTCGCGGGACGGAACTTCGGCGCGGGTTCTTCCAGGCAGCAGGCGGTCGACTGCTTCATATCGCTCGGGATCTCCCTCATCGTCGCCGAGTCCTTCGCGCCAATATACCTCAGGAACGCCGTAAACTCGGGACTCGGAGTGCTCGCGTGCCCGGGGATCATGGGGAACGGGCCGGACGGACGGCCCCTCGTGGAGACCGGGGACGAGATAGAGGCCGATCTCGTGACCGGCGAGTTGAGGAACCTCTCCCGGGCAACAGACCTTCCCCCGGGAAGGCCGCCGGGCAGGGTGCAGGTAGAGATCTACATGGCCGGAGGGCTCTTGAGGTACGGGAACAAACAACCACCCCGCAAACCTGTCGCCGAACATCCCTCCCATCGTCCATCCCAGGCCTAAATCCCCCTTTTTCAATGTCATTCCGGCGCAGGCCGGAATCCATGGGAAGGGAAAGGCTATGATTCCAAGACTATTCTTTCCGCCTACTTGAGCACCACGAGTTTCTTCGTAGACATGAAATCGCCCGCCTCTATCCGGTAGAAATAGACACCGGATCCCACGCGTTCACCCCTGTCGTCCCTACCGTTCCAATGCACCTTGTAGTAGCCCGGCCCCTCGATTTTATCGACCAAGGTCTTGATCCGCTGGCCCCTCAGGTTGTAGATCTTGAGGATCACCCTTACACCTTCTTTCTTGATTTCCGGGACGGTGAACTCAATCGTGGTTGAGGGATTGAAGGGGTTGGGGTAGTTCTGGGAGAGGGAAAATGCCTTGGGAAGTGGCGACGCAGTAGCCTGCCCATCGCCCCCCTCTTCACCAAACCAGCCGTTTATTACCCTCCATGGCCCTCCATCCCAGCCCCCACCCTCCAGGGCCAACCTCCTCCTGTTCATGCCAGGCTTCCCATAAGAGGGATGAACCCGAAAGCCGAAATCGTCGGTATCGTACACTACATTGTTATAAAAAGCGGCGCTCGCGGTGAAGACATAATGACCCTCAGGCACACCCTGAGGAACCTCGAGATATGTCACCGAGGACCTCCTGCCTCCGGGCGGTATCATACGGACGGTGGCGGTGTCGACGGCGAGAAATGCGAACGAATTGGGACCCGTCGTCGTCCCATAGATAAACACCCTGGGCGACACGATGCTGTCACCGGGATTGGTAAGGGTGGTATTAAAGATAAGGGTGTCGCCAGGAGTGATGGTGGTATCCCTTATAGGGGTCGATATTATGGATACGGGTGGAAAGGATGGCACATAAAATTTACCCCTCAAGGGGATATGGACCAAGTCAGTTCCATCCAGGCCCAGGAGCGAAGAGAAATGGACGTCAAGATGGTAACTGCCGGAGGGCGTTCCGGGCGCGACATCCACCTTCAAATAGGCCACCGTGCCGTTACCGGGCGAGATATTGGCACCGCCATCACCTGCCAACGCAAGCGGCCTCGGCATACCCTTTGGAGGACAACCGTTATCTATCAGGCTCATGCCCTCGGCCCTGGGGGTGAGAACATACCCCGCGAGCGATAAGACAGTTGTATCCCACTTCACCTGATAATATAGATCCCTTACAGTCGAGGTGTCGTTGTTGAGGTAAAGGGGAACTTGAACGCCGGACGCTCTCGGAGCGCCACTACCGATACCCAACTCCATGTATAAATCACCATCACTTCCCGATGGATACGGAATCGCTACCTGGTCGCAAAGCGTGTATATACCCTCCGGCACCATGCCGCGCAATATCTCCAGATCCCAGTTGTCAACCTCCCCGCTCTGGTTTACATCCGCGGCAATATATTCCTCCTCATCAAAGGTCGCCTGACCAGCAAGATAATCCTCGAGTAATTGGACATCCGTGGATACTATGCACCCATTTCCGTCTATGTCGCCAAGCGCTCTCGGCCTGGCCTCATCCTCCGGGGGTTGTTCTCCCTCGCCGTAACTGTTTGATGCCAGAACGAGATAATAATAATCCGTTGCATTGCTTACCTCGCTGTCGATGAAATTCAGGTCGGTTACCTCCCCTATGAGGGTCGAATCGCCGGGATTGAAGCCGGGCCTGTTCCCTCTATATACCTTGTATGAAGTGGCCCAATTCACCGCATCCCAGGAGAGATGAACCTCGCCATCATAGCCCACCGCGCTGAAGTTGCCCGGCGGAGGCGGCTGGCTCACCAGCGCCAGCGGCATCGATGGCTCCCCGAAGAGAATCATGCTTCGGCTGTGCCATATCCTCGTGGGCATTCTCGCCTCAAATGTGGACTTCGTGATTTTTATCAAATCTCCCGCAGATCCAACCCCAGCGTCATAGAGCGATCGATGAAAATCCTCAGACCATTCACGGCAGGCCCATTGACTGGTCATGATGGATGGTGCAAAGGCTCCGATTATTCCACCAGATTGCGTGAACATGAGATCGTGGACTACAGACGGATAGTCATTGGTGTCCGGATGCATCATCTCCCCGAGGTCGCAACAGTTCGCAACCAAGAACGGATACATCCCCGCATTAGTGAAATTATAGGCACTGATACCCCTGTTGAAGTAAAAGAAGACGAGATTCTTCGAATCTGAACCCGTGCCGAAGGCGTTGATAAGAAATACACCCCTGTTTACGTTATTTTCGAATGCCGTGTCCCGGTCAGCGGATTGCTGCTGCGGGGTCGTCGAATCAATCAGGGATGAATACAGGATTATCGTGTCGATATAAGAGGGTGTGTATTTCAAGACCGAATCAGTCATGGATCTTACCCTCCAGCCCAAGAGCCCCCAGGATACATCGAGATCATGCCCAATAAACAATTCATCATTTTTCCAGTCACCCCTAATAGATAGTGATCGATAATATTCCACCAACTTATCGATATAATTCTCAACTTCAACAAGTGAATATGCCGGAATTCTGCCAATGGCTATATCACCATTTCCTGTAAGCGAAGAGATATATCCATCGTCAGAGGGGATATCGATAGAATCTGGGTCCCAGGCTATCATTCGCTCGTAGTAATAGGGTATGAAATTTCCTGTGGCTGCATCCGCCGTATAATTAGGCCAGCCCCTGCGTGATTGGGGATAGGGATCATCTTCACTTGTGGGCAGGTTTCTGCCATTGCCTATGAACAGGACATACCTGGCAGCGACTCCTTGATAATAGGCCTCATTTATCCATTGGGCTATTTCGCTATAACTCACTCCATCCTCTATTACCGTGAGCCCGGCATGAAAGCCCCTTGCCGTCAATAAGGAATCGAGCCTCCCGGACCACGTTGAATTATATAGGCTTGAGTGCACGTAGACGAGATAATCGGCATCGAGACTTGTATCCTCAACCCAAGCTTCTAAATCACACGTTACAATAAAAAATAATTGAAGAAATATTATCACTAAGATTATTAAAGTATTATTCTTCATCTTCATTTTAATTCCTCCTTCTCATCCTTTCATAATAATAGGAAGATACTTACTAAAATAGATTTCCCATTATTGCTGCTGATCATATTATTAGATCATTTTATTTTTTTTCATTTCCAATGGCACTACTATTGTCTATAATAACATCCATACATGATTCGGTATAGCCGGAAGGCCAATCATAGGCTTTTACACAAATCATATAAATTCCATCTAGATAATCCGAGGTGTGCCAATAACTATTAAAAGTCATTTCATTTGTTACATTATACCAATTTGTAACAGTATTTGACCAAGATGAAACGTAAATTAAATTAACGTTCCATAAAGATGATGCATGATAAAATTCAATATTCAAAGTATAAGGTATAGTTTCAACTACTTCCCATTCAATTTTGTAAATACCATTATTGCTTCCACCTGGGATCACGGCATCATGTGCTTTAACTGCAATATCAATATCTCCAGAGATAACTGGAGGATTTCCAGAAAATAATTCAGGAGGATCTTTATTATCTTTAATAAATTTAATTTCATCAATAACTGGATCAATATTATCTAAATATGGCTCTAAGTAGAAAAGAGGGTTATTTTCGTTACCACAATCCTCTCCATCCTCAGTGCGATAGGGTTCATCGCTAAAATGAAGATGGTTTAAATAAGTACTATAATTACCCAGGAAAGTTGCCATATCAATATAATCTCCCACTGATACTTGAATATTAGTCAAATGCTGAAAATCGTGATAATTTGTATATACAGATGAACTTGTTACTTGAATAACCTGTTCAGATTCTACTCCCCACACTGTCCTATCATCAGTTCCAGTATTCATATCAACACCATCATGTAAATGAATAACATTATAACAATGATTTAGTGATTGCCCAGCATCTCTAAATTCGCCAAAAGTAGCAGTAATCCTTTCTTGAAAAAAACCAAGGTCTAAAGGCCAAGGATATGCATATACTTTAATACAATAAAAGAATATTAGTATCAATAATATATTATAAACTTTACGAGTAATGCCTGCTCTTATATATTTTACCTTTAATAATATCATTTCTTATCTGAATTGAGATTAGTATCACTTTCCATATATAGCCAAACGATTCTCAAACCCGAAAGCAAGCTGCGCGGCATTCCCAGATATTGATTTGAGCGCCGGCGTCATCCCAAACACCTCTCCTAAAAATTTATCGCTCCAAACAAGATTTCCCGTATTGACGTCGTATACAAAAATCTTCGCATCATTACGACGATAGAGATCTATATTTCTCTCTTGAGATTTTATCACTTTATGCGTCTCCACAACAAGCAAGGATCCATCATCTGATAGAAATAGTTTTACAGGACGCTCACTAAACTTATGAGTATAAATCTCTCGGCCCGTAGATGTCTCAAATACCATTACATTTCGCTCTTTTACCACTTCCGATAGCGCAAGAAACCGACTATCCCCCGAAAAACTTGAAAGATGGACCAACTCTGATCCTTTCAGCAGAATTACCCCGCCATTTTTGTTAAATAATGAAGTCATTGTACTTGCTTCTGGTCCTGTAACTGGACCCGCTTTCCGCCCGGTCGCAACAATGAACTTCCCTTGTGACGAAATATCCAAATGGACCCCGTATGATACATCTTTCAATTCTCGTCTCCATAATTCTTCTCCCCTTTTACCATAAAGAGCGATCCATAGGTCAGGATTTAGAGGGCCCTTTGAAGATTGTTTCAATGATTTCTCTCGAAACATTGCTGCAAAATATTCACCATCCTCACTAAAAATGCCCCTTGATTCATAAGGTGCTTCAGCAATTTTTCGCTCTTCATCTCCGTGGATAGAGTAAATACCTCCATATTGAGTGTGGATGACAGCAATCGATCCATCATAATCAGAAACAAGGATATCTATCGGCTCATCGAAAAGTGCTAAAGGTTTATCTCTTCTCCAAATCTCTTGACCTCTATCATTAATGACCTGAAATGCGCTCTCAACAACTTCGTGCTTTTCAGTTTGTCTGTAATCAAATAGTGTGCCTAAATATTTCCCTAACCGAGATTGGTATACACTCGAATTTATAGGAAAACTATCAATAACATTACTTCTAAGCTTATCCACGATTTTCCTATAATATATTAAACCTTTTTTATTGATAACATTTCCGAGATTATCAAAAAATATAATCTCATCTCTGAAAATTACGCTTTTTGGATATACTCTTTCCTCATCTATATAAAATGAGCAGCCCTTTATTTCTTTATCAAATCTTTTCTCCCAAATAAGGTGATAATTGGTACCTTGTTTGCTTTGCGCGTGTGCCGTTCCGATAATCATGAAATTAAGATTACCACTTAGAAATATAACAAATAATAATATCGAATCCAGTGTACATTTAAGAGGAGACATTCTAATCATCCTTCTAATTTATAATATTATAA
>CAZNLH010000031.1:0-24069 GCA_964573995.1 uncultured Gemmatimonadota bacterium | reverse complement strand
CTTCGGAGGGCGAAGCTCTGAACCGAAGCCCCAGTAAACGGCGGCCGTAACTATAGGCTGGACCGCTGTAGTTCCGTCAACAAATCCGGCTGTATGCTGGGAAGCCCGAGCATCCCTCGGTACTCGCCGCAGTAACAACGGTGATTTAGATCTCCGTATTACTCGAAATGCGGCAGTGACAATCCGCAGGGTGCGGGTAATCAGCAGGAAAGGCTCTCATCTTTCCAGAAGAGAACTCCGATGCTAAAGGTGGAAAAGATAGATCCAGAGATCGGATGGTACCTTGCTGGCTTTGCAGATGGGGAGGGAAGCTTCAATCTCTCCTTTCGAAAGCGCAAGGATTATCGGATGCAATGGAAGCTGTCACTATGCTTCAACATCTCTCAACGTGACCGTGTGATCCTTGCACTCTTCAAGAGACATCTCAATTGTGGAACCCTCCGACAGCGACAAGATGGTGTTTGGTATTACGAGGTAAACAACTTCAACGCCATCGTCGAGAATGTCATTCCTTTCTTTGATCGTTTTCGTTTCAGATCCGCAAAGAAGAAACGAGACTTCAGCAAGTTCAAGAAAATCGCAAAGTTGATTCAAGAGGGGAAGCATTTGAATCGCGAGGGAATTGAGGAAATCATGAAGATACGCAGGGAAATGAACGATGGGGGAAAGCGTCGGTACTCCGATAAGGAGATACTGAAAGGGTTGGAGAATCCTCAGAGACCATACGCCGGACTCGTCGCATCGACGGGATGATATGGTCCGATCTCCATGGCGACATGGAGAGCCGGGCGGAAACGACCCGGCCGACCTTGAGGAAGGACCTCAAGGATCCGTAACAAGAATGAACGGTCCTAAGGTAGCGAAAGTTGCCTGCCTGCAGGGTAAACCTGCAGGGCAACACCTGGCTGTATGCGGGAAAACCCTTAGAGCCTTGTCTACGTCTCCGGCTCATCGAGTCGGCGTAACAATGGCAAGGATTGGGAAACCCGCAGGAAACCCTGCTTTGCGAAACCTATGCAGGGGATCCTCAGAGGCCATACGCTGGGTATGCAACGGGAGTTCCAATTGGAGTTGACATCGGATTGGGTTGCGGGCTTCGTCGATGGGGAAGGTTGTTTTCATGTCAGCCTTCAGCGTCACCCGGAAATGACCGCAGGGTATCAGGTCTTGCCTGAGTTCGTGGTTGTGCAGCACGAAAGAGACATCAACATCCTACATGCGCTGAAACGCTTTTTTGGATGTGGTGTCGTTCGGCGCAATCACGACGAGCGGTTTGCTTTCCGGGTACGGAGCCTCAAAGATCTGGAAAAGGTGTGTGACTTCTTTGTAAGACATCCCTTGAAGACGAAGAAAAACGTTGAATGTCGCAAGTTTCGACGTGTTCTTCACATCATGCGGGATGAGCGGCATCTCCTCAGAGAAGGTTTGTTGGAGATCATCGACATCGTGATGTCGATGAATACTGGCAAACGACCTTCACTGGAGAAGATCAAAGAAGAGCTCCTCGTTGGATAAAGAGATGGTCCACTCCGGCCGGAAACGGTCGGGTTCAAGTGAGCGAAATTCCTTGTCGGGTAAGTTCCGACCTGCACGAATGGCGTAACGATTTGGGCGCTGTCTCGACCAGGGACTCGGCGAAATTGCAGTATCGGTGAAGATACCGATTACCCGCGACAGGACAAAAAGACCCCGTGAACCTTTACTGCAACCTGATATTGGGTTGGAGCAGGTCATGTGTAGAATAGGTGGGAGGCTTTGAAGCAGGGGCGCCAGCCTCTGTGGAGCCAACAGTGAAATACCACCCTTGGTTTGTTGCGGCTCTAACCGCGGTCCGTTATCCGGATCCGGGACAGTTTCAGGCGGGTAGTTTGACTGGGGCGGTCGCCTCCTAAAAGGTAACGGAGGCGTCCAAAGGTTCCCTCAGCACGGCTGGTAATCGTGCGTAGAGTATAAAGGCATAAGGGAGCTTGACTGCGAGACACACAAGTCGAGCAGGTGCGAAAGCAGGGCTTAGTGATCCGGCGGTTGCGCATGGAAGTGCCGTCGCTCAACGGATAAAAGGTACTCCGGGGATAACAGGCTTATCTCCCCCGAGAGTTCACATCGACGGGGAGGTTTGGCACCTCGATGTCGGCTCATCGCATCCTGGGGCTGGAGAAGGTCCCAAGGGTTTGGCTGTTCGCCAATTAAAGCGGTACGCGAGCTGGGTTTAGAACGTCGTGAGACAGTTCGGTCTGTATCCGTCGTGGGCGCAGGACATTTGAAGGGGAGCTGACCTCAGTACGAGAGGACCGGGTTGGACGAACCTCTAGTGTACCAGTTGTCCCGCCAGGGGCAGCGCTGGGTAGCTACGTTCGGAAGGGATAACCGCTGAAAGCATCTAAGTGGGAAGCCCACCCCAAGATGAGATGTCCCGGACTTTATGTCCCTGAAGGCCCGTGGGAGACTACCACGTTGATAGGCCGGAGGTGTAAGCATGGTAACATGTTCAGCCGACCGGTACTAATAGGCCGTGAGGCTTGATCATATAAAGATTTTCCAGGAGACCGATCTATTCTCCGCGGACCCTTGATTTTTCTATTTTTCCCCGGTGGCCATGGCGAGGGGGAAACACCTGTTCCCATTCCGAACACAGAAGTTAAGCCCCTCAGCGCTGATGGTACTGCACTGGAGACGGTGTGGGAGAGTAAGACGCCGCCGGGGGTTTACGAGATAAACCGGCCCCATCCTGATACAAGGGTGGGGCCTTTTCTTGTTTCTCCTCCCGGTTCGGTTCTCGATCCATGGCCCGTATCCTGCGGGGATAGATCGAGGGATCCCCGGTCGACGTTGACGCCGGGGTTACTCTCTACCGGCCCTTCTGAAAGACTCCGCGTCGAGTTCCACCCGACGCCCGACGGCGTTGTCGATAAAATAACCAATCAACGCCCCGGCAGTGCCGCCCGCCAGCAGGCTCAAGGCGACCGTTCGCGCGCGGTGGTCGCCTGAACTGTGATCCACCCCAAAGTCGTCCTCAGATGTCGCGGCATACACGAATAACGAAACCGGGAGCCCTCCTATGAGAAAACCAAGGGCGATCCCGTTGAATACACCGTCTCCACACCGCGCGGAGGAGACGACATTGAGGGGAATCGTCCGCCGATAGGTCTCATATGACTCGGAAGAGAACGGCTTCTTCACGTAACTCCGGTCCTTGACCTCGAGTTCGAGTGAGTTTTCTCCCACGTCGATCAGCCGTCCCTGGATCGACTCTCCTCCTGCAAGGTTTACACGGCATGACCGGCACCGCTTGAGGAGCGCTTCCTTTGAGGCGTTCACGGGGTGTTCTGAATCCTGGCGTGAGGCTTCCGAGCGCGCGTATAAGAAGGAAGAGAAGAGAACCATGGGGAAAACGAGCAGGAAGAAAAGGTGTCTCGGCATTCTGACCTCCGGTGAACATTGCCTATTGGTTGAAATCCTCGAAGCACGACTAAGGATGGGATTTCTCCTTCATCCCATCAAGGCTCGTGATGCAACGTGTAATATCCTCGCGACTCGAGGATGAAGTCCTTTTTTTCGGCGGCATCCGCTGTAGGTCCGCTGAAGACCAACATGAACCGCTCTCCAGGATATAGTTCGGTGAAGTCTCCGTCGTCAAAGGCGAGTTCATTTTCAATAGATTCTCCAGTCGAATAAACGGCCTTTTCTAATGCATAATCCTCTACCTGGATCATATTGTCCTCTTCAGTTATTAATGCAATGAGATCTACTGTTTGAGGCCCCAACCAGCATAACTTCAAGGCGATGCTTCCTCCATCTCGATCGAAAGGAAGCAGGTCGATATATTGTGTAACCCCTCGCTTGCGAGGTAATATCGTGCCGGCCTCCAGCCACGGTCCTTCATTCTGCCCCTGCCTGTTCATACTGAGGAGGATATCGGGACCAAGTGCTTTTTCTCGGTCAGCGTATGACACTGTACGGACCATGAGAATCGGATGACCGCCTGATTCACTGAAAAGTATTGACAGGGTGTCTCCTTGATTACCTGTAAAGGCGCTCTCTCCTGAGTTCAGAACCTCTTCCGCGTGATCCTCTCCATTATTATCAGTAACTGCTATAGGATATATTATTTCTTTGGCGTCATAACCGAAGATCTTCCCTCCCTGCGTCACACCCACCTCGACATCATCGGCATGATCGACGGCAATTAGTTTCAACATGTCAATGGTGGAATGCTCTTGCTCGTCTTCGCTGACTTCCAAAAGGTATTTTCCCATAATTGGAGCCATTGGGCCCCGAATATGATAGAAATCTGACTGAATTCCCGTTTCGAATTCCGACCTGGCTAATATGTTGTTGTCTGAAACAAACTGCTCACCGTTCCATGTAGATATCATGGGACAACCTGAATTTGGAGGGGGGACATCGCAATCATAATCGTGGGAGATTATGTCAGTATCCATGGTTACGCCGGTGTTCACGTCGGCCAAGACCTTATACTGGTAACATCCTCCGGTATTGACCCCGTCATGCTCGAAATAAGTCAGCCACATGTCATCGATCGTGGACAAGGTATCCCAGTCTGTCCAGTTCTGGTACTCCCCCAGACCCATTCCCTGCCATAGGTAGCGGTACTCTACGATATAGTTCTCGAAACTCGACTCATTATTATAGTTGAAGGTCCAGTGCAACATATGGTAGTGGGAAGGATCCCCGGGATTTAGGCAGTCCGTTGTTAGTTCAAGTGGTGGTATTTCTGAGGGAGTTATAGAAACGACGTTGGAATAACCTGAGTAACCACCTGTGCTTACGGCATATACCCTGTAACGAAGATCCTGTCCCCACGGGACATCATTGTCGATGTATACCACATCTCCCGTTCCATGGATTGAATCCACATACGCTATCGTTTGGTAGCCACAGTTAAACATGCCGTCCGCAGTTTCCGAGATGCGCTCTACCACGAACTTTTGCTCGTCTGTCGCGTTGTCCCTCCAGGTTAGCATGACCGCTCCGCTTACTTCCTGGGCTTGTAGGTTGGTGGGGGAGTTCGGCTTCTGCGCAGGGTCACCGTCAATACTGAAGTGCCAATCCGACCCGTCTGCGTAAGGATCGTGGGAAAGCCTCAAGATATATTCCCCGTCAGCGAGATTATTCCCCAAGTCGTCCTTACCGTTCCACGCGCGAACCCGGATACTATCGCCCGGACAGTATTCCCCCAGTAGAATCGGAGTTGTCAACCTTTCGCCACTGACTGCTGAAAAGATAGATGCCCAGACAAGTGAACGCTGGCCGAGATTGAAATTAACGCTTAAATCCGCTCCTTTACGGACTGGGTTCGGAAATACGGAATTGAGATCCAATTGTGGATCGAATGTGACTCCGTCGGCCGGTGATGATAAATAATACATGACGGTTTGTGACCTGCTCCACAATGAACCGGAGGGGAAGGCGAAACCGCCTATGTCGTTCAAGTCCTGGAAGGTCTCGAGGAGATGATCATCGGCTTCACCGATGTTATACATGTAAAAGAGTTGCCCACAATTCTCCGGAAACACGAGAAGGTCCTCTGGATTATCATCACGACATTCCACAGGCTTATCGACATTTACAACGAGTTGTGGATCGCATTCGTCACCGAAGTAAAGACAACCCGAATCACAATCTCCATCAGTGAGAAATGTGCTGTGCTTATCGTCCGAGATATAGACCTCTTCCCAGAAGGGAAAAAATTGGGGTCCTTCGGTAAATCCGAGATCCGCCTTGTAGGGCGAATAGGTTTCGGTATCCCATTCCTCGCAGGGCCATCCCGCTCCCCAATGAGCCACTGTTGTCATTGAGTACGCACCGTATCCTGAAGGACTGCTGGAGGGTGGGTAGAGGGGATGAATGGTCACCGCAAAGTTCTCGATGTCTTCTTGATGTCCGTGCGACCCACAGTCTTCATAATAGAGCATACTATACGTGATAATCAGTGGCCCACCCGTGTCCCCGGGGACGAAAGGCCTCACATGGTAAATAATGACACCGGGGTCCGGGCAACTTTCATGATCCCAGTACCACAGGACCGGGAGAAAACTCTTTGCCAGACGATACTCTTCGGTGTCGTCGATTCCATCCCGATCTTCGTCCTGTATGTCTACGGCAAATCCCCGTTCTACTGTCAAGAAGCCATAAAATGCAATTGCTGACACTATGGCGAGCAGATAACATGGTATCCAACTATGTATTCTCATCCTCATTACCTCCTTCTGTCCCATGCTTACACTGTCATCCGCCGGGGTCTTGAGAGGGAATGAGGAAAGACTAATTACTTTGAATAACTCAACGGTTCAGTGCAATAACAAAAAGTATGCCAGATAATAAGAAAAACAATTCTATTCATGGAAGTGATTGTGAGGAAAGAAGTTATAAGATTGGATCGCCGCCTGTTGTGCCGATTGTCTAATGATGCCTCGTCAATTCACACGAGAGAGGGCGCATGCTGAACTTTGATAAAACGCTTCTTAATTCACTAATAGCAAATAGATTGTCCTCAGTCGTACTTCTAGACGATATGGTTGTATCTGATTGCGTGGGGGAAGGATACATAGTTGAATCAATTGCGAGACACACAAGTCGAGCAGGTGCGAAAGCAGGGCTTAGTGATCCGGCAGTTCGAGGGCCTCGACGCCCGTCACCTCTGCGAGCCGTTCCGCCATCCACCTGTGGCATGTAAAGAAGAAGACTTGCCTGCGGGACTCCATCTGTTTCAATATCTCGCCGGATCGCTCCAGGCGCCGGTCGTCCCAGTTGATCAAGGCCTCGTCGAGTAGAAGCGGCAGGGCCTCGTGTCCCTGGTCGAGGTGATCGGTTACCGCCAGGCGGAACGAGAGGTAGATCTGGTCGAGGGTCCCCCCACTAAGTGGAGGCGCGACCCAGTGAGTATCGTCTTCGCCGGTAGTAACGGCCAACCGCTCTGTTCCATCTTCGTCTGCCATGGATATCAGCGCCCGGTACCTGCCCGCGGTGATCCTGCAAAGGTAGTCGCCTGCCCGCCGGAGTACGTCTGGCTGGTGTTCCTCCCTGAAGAGTCGGTCCGCCTCTCGCAGTATGCCGGCAAGGAGGGCAAGCCGGTCGCGGCGCCGACAGACATCTTCCATCTCGTCCCTTATTTCTTCTACCCGTCCGTCCAATTCCCCCGCGCTGACGCTTCCCCGTGCGCTTTCAATCTCCCCCTCGAGGCGGCCGCTCTCTTTCCGAAGGTCACCGAGGGCCTTCTCGACTTCCCCCCGCCGGGCCCTGCGCCTCTCGATCTCAACGGGATCGAACGACCAGGCCTCATCCGCGCCCCGCTCGATATCCTCTATTTCGCGAATGAGTTCAGGCAGGTCAGGATGCTCCTTTTCGAGTTCCTCCCGGGCGTTTCGAATTTGCCCGGCAACTCGCTGAAGGTCTGAAGCAATCCTGATGAGATCCTCAACCGGGAGGTCCTGGCTGACGGCGTCTTTCAATAGTTCCATGAAGCGTTCCAACTCCTCCTCCTCCTCGGCCAGTTTACGCCTTTCCTCGGGAAGGATCTCGTCTATCTCCCCGATGCGCCCCGCGGCATCCTCCATGGCGCTCCGGCGGCCGGTGGCCTCTTTTAGGCGCCCTTCCGCCAGGTCGATTGCTCCAGGTTCCCCGGGGTCGATCCCCAACTCTCGTAAGAGAGATTGCAGTTTCGCCTCTTCTCTTTTCCACACTTCTTCCCGTTCGTCGTGCTCCTTGCGTAATTGCCTCGACTCGGCGCTGTGGGTGCGGAGGCTTGCAATGGATTGATAGAGCGAAAGATCAGGGTTCTCAAGCAGTGACTCTGCAACGGGCAACCCCTTCAGGGTATCGGCCACTCTCTTTCGGGCCCTATCGCGCTCTTGCCCGGCCCGGCGCACGAGTTCCTCGAGCCGATTTCTTTCTCTCTCCTGTTGCCGCTCCAGGAGTCCCGCCCGTCGCGAGATGTCCAGGTTGAAGGCCCATGATACCAGTCCGAGGAGAATCATGGTGACCCCGAGGAACAGCAACAAGTCGTGGGAGACGATCGGCCATAGCAAGAGGAGGGCGCAGCCGGTACCTGCCAGTAACAGGGGGACCCATCGGGGGAACGAACCGGCCACACGAATGGTGCCGAGGCCCAGCGCAGTGTTCCGCCTGTTGTCAAATTCCTTCTGTCTCTCCTGGAAGGTGGAGATGGCCGCCTTCAGGTCGGGAAGGACCAGGGTATCGAGCGTTTCGTAGTACCCTTCCCCCCATGGTTTGCTCAGGACCGACTCTGAGGTATTCTCGAGGAGCAATGCCTTTTTATCCCCTTTCCGTAGAAGGTCGTCTATGGCCCGCCGCTCATTCAGGTGGGCGGCTATTCGTCTGAGCCAGCCCTTGATGGCATCAGAGTGGGCAAGGATCGACCGGTCCTCCTCGGTAAATGTATCTCTCTTTCGAACCAGTTTCTCGCGGTCATCTTCGAGGCCGTTTACCCTTTCCCTCGAGTTTTTCAAGGATTGTGCGAGACGCCGGAATTCAGCGGGAATGCCCTCCGGGAGGCGCGAGAGCGGTTCCGGGTTGTCTATGCGGGATTGCCACTCCTCGATCTGTCGGAGCCTCTTGCGGATGGGCAACAACTCCTCGATCCTCCTCATGTACGCGCTCAGTTGCGCGTTCTCCTCGGTGAGTTCCCTGATTTGCTGGTTGACCTCTTCCAGTCGGACGGCCTTCTCACGCACCTCCTTGTCGCGCTCGATGGCCTTCCTTCGCTCGCCTGCGGCCTTGTTCATATCTTCCTGGAGTTGCCTGTATCGCGGGCTTCCACGCCGGTTCGGACGCCAGAGGCTCGCTGCTTCTCTCTCAAGTTCTCCGATCGCCTCCCTGGTCGGGCGAAGGACTTGGGCGCCCAGTCCGCCGAGCAGATAATCCTCGATCTCCCGCCACTGGGCCTTCTCGAGCGATTGAAGGTCCGATTGTCGCGGGGCGTAAAGGGCGCGGTAGAGTTCCTTGCTCACGTGTCCGACGAACGGGAGGTCGCGATTGCCAAGCTCCCGGCCCGAACCGTTGCTGATCAGAGTGGCCCTCGGTGAACTCATCAACTTTCGATGAACCTCGATCTTGCTACCGTCGTCCAGTTCCGCCTCTGCCCTGAATTCCGGGTAGGCGTTCTTGTGCCACGGCCGGTAAGGGAATTCTCCGACCGGGTGGAAACCGTAGAGGAGCGCAAAAAGCAGGCTGAACAGCGTCGATTTCCCCGCCTCGTTGTCGCCGTGAATGATGACGAGTCCCGGTGGAAGATCGCCGAAGTCCCGTTCCTCGATGTATCCGAAGGACGATATCTGGAGTCGCCGGACCCTCATCTTTCCCCTCCAGGCACGAGCACCGAAGCCAGGTCGCGCCCCCCGCGCTCGAGGAGGGAACGTAGGTATTCCACCCTGTCGCCCGGCCGGGAGGCCAGTTCTTCCGGCCCGAGTCTCTTCAGCAATTCGTCGTCTGCCCGTGCCCTCTCGATCAGTTCAAGGGCCTTTCCGAGGACCGTGGCGGACCCCCTGTACTCTTCGAGTGGAACGGGTCTGACAATGTCTCTCGGCCTCAATTCCAGCCAGTCTACGGATAGTTCTACCCTCAATAGTTCGCTCAACTCCTCCAGGTTTCCCTCGATCGACAGTTCCCTGGCCAGGTGAGATTGGCCGCCCAGATCGACTCGGACGAGGTGTTCCCTTCCCTCCTCGAGGTCCAGCCTCTCCTTGAGCAAGGAGCCGAGCGAACGGGTGAGTTCGTCCAGTGTCCTTGGAGTCTCCGGACAATCCAGGTGGATCGAGTCCCAGACGACGGGGGCCAAGGGGAGAAATTCGGGCTCGGGAGGGATGCCCTTTTCGATTTCGACGTACAAGGCCCCCTTGGGACCAGTCTCCCTTGGGTTTCTTCCCTGGAGATTGCCCGCGTACCAGGCAGGCAGGTCGTCGAATACCCGCTGTCGCACGTGGATGTGTCCGAGTGCCCAGTAGTCGAAGGGCAGTTCCTCCAGGTCACTGCGCGAACAGGGCGCGTATCGGTCGTGGAGGTCGGCACCGCGAGCGCTCATAACCTGGGTGTGAAGAAGAGCGACATGGGGCCTGTCTCCCCTCACGGGCCCGAATCTGGAGGCGAGGTCGGTCTCTTCCCGGGCCGTGGAGTGGCCTGCGGCGGTCAACCAGCCCGTCTCCCCCACTGGTACCGTCCTGGGAGTAGTGCCGGTGAAAAGGTGGACGTTGTCCGGCCAACCGAGATGACGAGCCCGGTAATTGGTACGGCCTGGATCGTGATTCCCGGTAGCATAATAGACAGGGATACGCGCTTCACGAAGGCGCCACATCTGTTCGAGTAAGAATCGCTCGGTGGTGAAGGACAACAGTTCGTTGTCAAAGAGGTCACCGGCGATCAGGAGGCCGTCGACATGGCGATTGATGGCCTCTCCGGCGACGGCGCCGAAGGCCTGGCGGGTGGCCTCACGGAGTTTGCGGCGCATTTCCTCCTCTCGACCGTAGAAGGGTGTGTCGAGGTGGGCGTCGGCCATGTGTATGATACGCATCAAGGCTCAGTCCATCCTTTGCCGCGATCGAGCGGCCTCAAGGCCATCCTCCATGTATTGAATTGGCGCAAGGTCGCTTCTTTCTGATTAGATAATAGTGTGTGATCGGTGTCCCTGTCAAGCGGGCATCGGCAATTTCCTTATTGATTATAGCAAGCAATTGTAATATTATAATAAGCGAGGACCCCTTGTTCGATTGTTCGGTGCAGGAGGCGTATATTGAGGGTTCTCCTCGTCAACCCCCCCAAGCAGAACTTTTACCGTCGCCTCGGAATTGGCTTCCCTCCCCTTGGACTGGGTTACCTTGCCTCCGTACTCAGAGAAGCCCGGGTTGGTGTCCTCGTGGCCGACCTGGACAACGATCCGGGTGCATTGGGACGGACTGAGTTGGGGCGGTTCGACCTGGTCGGGATCAGCGCGGATACCATCGGCTTTCCGGCTGCGATGGAGTTTGCCGGCCAGGCTGCGCGCGAAGGTGTTCCCGTCCTGCTTGGCGGCTATCACGTCACCTTTCAGGATTGGGAGGCGTTGCGGGGGGGCGTCGTCGACTTCGTGATCCGCGGAGAGGGAGAGCGCCCCATCGTGGCGTTGGTAAAGGCACTGCAGGGTGTCGGCCGGATCAGCGAGGTGCCGAGCCTGTCTTTCGTCCGCGATGGGCGGCTCGTTCGTACTCCTGAGGCGGAACCGGTAAGGGACCTCGACGGCCTGCCCTTTCCAGCATGGGACCTGTTCCCGATACACAGATACAAGGTCTTCTTCCATGGACGCCGCGCGATGTCTGTCTATACGAGCCGTGGATGCCCCTTTCACTGTTCCTTTTGTGTCTCTTCGAGTTTCAACGGTATCAAGTGGCGTGCCAGGAGCGCCTCCTCCGTCGCAGACGAGGTGGAAATCCTGAACCGGGAATACGGTTTTCGCGCCTTTGCCTTCATCGATGACAACTTCACCCTGGACCCGAGGCGCGTTGTGGCCTTCACCGAAGAACTGGACCGCCGGCGACTGGATATCATCTGGTGGTGCTTCTCGCGTGTGGATACCATCGTTAAGAACGAGGAGATGGTGGCGCGCATGGCAGAGGCGGGAGCGAGGCGTGTATTCATGGGGCTGGAGAGCGGATCCCAGGAGGTACTGAATCGCTATGGGAAGGGGATCGCCACCTATCAGCAGGAAGAGGCCATTTCAATACTAAGGAGGCACGGGATAGAAACCCATGGGGGGTTCATTCTCGGGCACCCAGAGGAGACGAAGGAGACGATAAAGAGGACTATAGACACAGCGGTCCGGCTGAATCCTTACTGTGCACAGTTCTCCATGCTTACGCCCTATCCAGGTACGAAACTCTACAACGATGCGCGGCGCGAGAATCGCCTTCTCCACAGGCAATGGCAATACTATGATGGACTCCACTCTGTGGTTCGTACCGATCTTCTGACGCCTGACGAACTCCAGGGGATGTTGTCAAGGGCATACAGGAGATTTTACCTCAGGCTCTCGCAACTAAGGACGCAGTTATACGACATGGTTCGCCTGCGTTACCGGCCGATCGTTGAGATCAAGAGATGGATCAGCGCGATAGAGACGGGGAGGCGCTTGAGGAAATACGGCCGCAGGCTCCCGCAGAAGGCACTCTCACGCACCTCCCAAGTCGGTCCACGTCATCCCCTACCGATCTGACCGGGCCATATCGGCTCCACGGGACATATCCAGTCAATTCCCGTCAAGGTCTGTACAGAAAGACACAAGAGTACATCAACTTGCTCGTGCAAGGGAGTCCTACGTTGGCGATTCGTGAGAAATTGCGAATTATCATGACGGGTGGGAGGCGTGTAAGGTACATGAAAAGAAGGGGCTAATATGTAGAGGGCCCCTGGGCCTTTCGTGAGTTTGGACGATCTTGTGAGACGGTCTAGACGTGGGTTGGCTGATCATCCGGGGTCCATCATGATTAAATACAAAGGGTTACGTGAAATCGGCGTGAGGAGTGTAAGGCAGGCATGTAGAATGCTTAAGAAACCCCTGGGTAAACCGGCGCCCGCTGTGCGCTCAGTATGCCTCTTATCTGTTCCGCTGAACATTCACGACCATCGAGACGTGCCGGCAGTCTTCAGGTGGGAGAGCCTCGAGTCCTGATTGGGCGAGGAAGGTATAAATTATCGAGGAGACGGCTGGCAACAAGGCAACTGCGGCAACCTGATTCTGGAGGTAAGATGCTTGTAGAAAAGGGGATTCGATCCGTTGTTTTCTTGGCTTGTTTTCCGATCCTGCTTGGCAGCCCCCTGAGAGGTAACGATTGCCTCGCGGCTCGGGGTGCTCCTGTACGGTTGGCGGTGGCGGCCGAGTCTTCCCCCGTTCGGACGGAGGGCAGTGTTGCCGTGATCGAATATTCTGTTTACGGCATCAGTAATGCTCCAGTGCCCGTGAGTGTAAATGTGTTCGACGGGTGTGGACGTCACGTTCGTAAGCTGGCGGAGGGCCTGAGAGGGCCTGGGAATTACATGGTCTCCTGGGATTATAGCGACCGGACAGGATCTTCGGTCTCGCCAGGGGCCTATTACGTTGTGGTGAGAAGCCGCGATGCTCGGCAAGCGACGGTCGTAATGGCGGGTCGAGCGGCCGACACTATCCAGCGGGGAGGCCTTTCTTCGGTGCAGGATGGGCCGTATTCGTCTATAGGACCGGTGGGAGGGGTCGTATCCTCTCTCGCGCGGAGCGATGCTGGAGGTGGGACCGTGTTTGCCGGGACGCAGGACCAGGGGGGAGTCTATAAGAGTACCGATGGAGGAGGGGTCTGGTCTCTCAGTTCCCGGGGGCTGGTGACCGACATAGGGACGATTCCCGAGATCTATGTACTCGCGGTCGACCCGGATGACCCCATGATGGTCTATGCCGGAACCGCATACGGTGGACTGTTCCGAAGCACCGATGGCGGCGAGAATTGGGCATCCTTTGCGTTCAACGAGGAATCCGTGACGGCACTTGCGATAAATCCGTTGAACGCGGCCACCATGTATGCCGGCATAGTGATCCTGGATGACCATCCTTCTTGCCATGTCTACAAGAGCACCGATGCCGGAGGAACATGGACCGATGTGAGCCAGGGCCTTCCGGGCAGTACCGTGAACGATCTCGTGGTAAGTCGAATGGACACGTCCCTGGTCCTTGCCGCGGCCGGAGGTGGAGTCTATGAAAGCCCTGGCGGCTGGGGCCCGTGGAATAGGCTTGACGGCGGCTGGCCTCAAGGGGATAATGTCGTTACGCTGGCAGTAGATCCACTCGACGCCGCAACCATTTACGCGGGGCTGACATTCTCCGGCGTTTACAGGAGCACGGATGGAGGAGGAAACTGGGTGCCGATCAACGATGGGCTCGAGGACCATGACGGCCAGGTTTCCGTCGTAAACGACCTGGCTGTAAACCGCGATTCAACTCAGGTCCTCTATGCCGGTACCGAAGAACAGGGAATATTCAGGTCCACGAACAGAGGCGATTCATGGGAGCCATACAACGACGGCCTTTATTTCGATTTCCGTGGAACACCCCCCGTGAATGCCGTCCTCCTCAACCCCGGAGGTACCCTGCGTATGCTCGCGGGAACTGGAGACATGATCCTCTGTGCCAGCGGCGTCTACGGAGTCAGTGGCGTTGGTTGGGAGCCGGTTAATGAAGGGCTGCGCAATGTCACACCACTGTCTATTGCCTTTGATCCGGGCCGTTCGGGCCGGTTTTACGTGGGGACGCGAGACAACGGCATATTCCGAACGACCGACGGCGGCGGTACGTGGGAGCCGATCAATGATGGGATCAGTTTCCCGGCGGTCCAGTCCATAGTGCTCGATCCGAGAGACTCGAACACCCTATATGCCGGAACCGGGGCCTTCGGGGACGGCGCGGGGGTGTTCAAGAGTACCGATGGTGGTGATACATGGCAATGGGCATGTAGTGGGGCCTGTGCCTCTATTATCTATGACCTGGCCATAGACCCGATAACTCCTGACACCTTGTATGCCGGGACCGAGGGGCGCGGTGTAATCATGACCCAGAACGGCGCGATGACATGGCAGACCGCAAATGTGGGACTCTTGGACACCATGATCGGGGCGATCACGATCTCCCCTCAGGACCACCTGACGGTCTCTGCGGGTGGCTGGATAGGTAAAGTCTACAAGAGCACCAACGCGGGTGCGAGTTGGCAATTGGCCAACGATGGACTCCCGGACTACAATTACTCTGAATGCCTGTACATCCGGCCGGACGACCCTGAGACCGTCTACCTCGCGGAGTCTGGATTGTACGGTCAAGAAGGTATATACGTGAGTACAGATGCTGGCCAATCCTGGCAATCGTCGTCGGAGGGACTGGTGAATTCGTATGGGGAGTTTGTCGGGGTCTTCGACCTTGGAGTCGATCCGTCTGATGCGGGTATCCTCTTTGCGGGTACGAATTGGTATGCTGAACCACTCTCCAGGTCCACTGATGCGGCTGGCAGTTGGCACCCGTACGCTACGGATATCTACCCGGCCGGGCCTGCGGCAGCCGTGGGGATAGACCCATTTCAACCTGCCATGCTTTATGCGGGCGTATTTGGATTTGGGCTCATGAGTATCGATGAGACCCAGGTGGGGATCGGTAATGATGGGCATTCACCAGGCCTTCCTCTGGCATGGTCACTCGATCAGAATTACCCGAATCCCTTCAATCCTATGACTACGGTTACGTTCAAAGTCCCCTCGGGGGTGTGTGGGAAAAACAGGGTTGACATCTCTGTATTTGATATCCGGGGGCACCTGGTCAAGCGCCTGGTCAATGCAGAGCTTGGTGAAGGTCGATACGAGGTAGTCTGGGATGGGACCGATCTGAATGGAAATGGTGTCTCATCGGGCGTGTATATCTATCGCCTCGAGGCGGCTGGGAGTTTCCTGGTGAGAAAGATGGTGATATCTCGGTAGTCAGGGAAAATATCCCCCTTGCGCTGACGCCGCGGGGATGATTGAGAGGATGCGGTATCACCCCGTTTCGTAACGAAGCGGGGGAAGCAGGGACATCCACTGTTTAATTCAATAGATCCCTCCCCTTATGGGAAGGATTTGATGGGATAGTGGGCGCCCCTGCTTCGTTATTATAATATGCCCAGATTGATTATATTTAAAATGATTCGATTTTGACTTGACAAACAGTAAGATTTGTGCTAAGATATATCTCAAGTGAAGTGTTTCACGAGGCCCCATCAGCCGCCGTCGGCGCACGTCGGATTTATAAAGGAAACGGGCGCTGCGGGACGATGGGTTTGTTTTGTGCCGGCCTTTAATGAAAGGGCCGGAAGTGTTAATCTCAAGCAGAGGGGGGTTTCAGCATGAAAGGGGCCATTAGTCCATCGGGGTGGAAGAGTTTCATTTCACTCCTGTTGCCGTTCATGATCGGGCCGGTCATGGCAGGGTCGGTATGGGCGACTACGATGATAAAGGTTAGTCTTGAAGAGTTGACCTGGAAGGCCGATCAAATCGTGGTCGGAACCGCCCAGGAATCGTGGTCGCAGTGGGATGATGCGGGGGAGCATATCTTCACGTATACGAGGTTCACGGTCGACCAGGTTATCAAGGGAGATACCTCGGAGAGAGAAGTCACCGTAAAGACACCAGGGGGTGAGTTGGACGGGACCAGGATGGAGGTGCCCAGTTCCCCCAACTTGAAGAGCGGGGGGAAGTACATTCTCTTTCTTTACGATAATGCCGACAACTACGAGAGCAATGTCGTAGGGTGGCAGCAAGGACGTTATACCATTGATTCCGGCCTCATCGTGGAAAACGGTCGGTCGGTTGACGATTTCATCGGTCGAATTCGGGCGATTCTCGAAGAGATCGACCTCAATGAGCGATAGCGGATTCTGTTAAAGAAGGAGGATGGATCACAATGCGAAAGAGGGCTTTTTCAATCGTCATGCTCGTATTGTTCGCGGTCGGAATCGCCGGATTGACGGCCGGGCTCAATGCCTTCACCACATGGGGAACGAAGTACGGCAGTTCCCATATACCGGTGGCCATGTATGCCGATCAGAACCTGAACCCCTACATTCAGGGGGAAGCGGGTTCTATGAGGCGAGGCGGGCGGACATGGAACAATGTCTCAACCTCTTACTTCAGTTTTTACTTCGCAGGGTGGTACTCAGGTGGGGTACCCGTCAATGACGACAAGAATCAGAACAAGTATGCCTACCTCGACCCATACGTCCTGGGGGAGACTTGGCTCGTTACGAACAACTCCAACCGGGAGTGCGATACCAACTTCGACATGGACACGAACTGGAACACGGGTCCTGGCCCTACAGGCTGGAACCAGATCGACCTGGAGAGTGTCTGTGCCCATGAGTTCGGGCACAACCTCGGGCTTGGCCACTCGAGTTACCAGCAGGCGACGATGTACTATGCGATCAACTACGGTGATGATTCGAAGAGGACGCTCTACTCGGACGACATCAACGGCATCGATTACCTCTACCCTGCGGGACCGAACGCGCCTTCGGTCGAGAACGGCGGCTCTAATTCGGCCTTCGTTCTCGATGCGGATGCCTCCATGGGTAACGGGGTGCGTGCCCTTCTCAGGCTCTCAGAGCCGACTGACGTGCAGATGAAAATCTACTCGGAAGATGGGGCACTCGTAGAGACACTCGCCGATGGATACCTTCAGGCAGGCGATCATGCTTACAAGTGGGAGCCGGAAGGTGTGGACACAGGCGTCTATTTCATCGCCTTTAATTCGGATCTTGGCCATACTGCGAGGAGGCTCTTCGTATTGAAGTAGTGGAAGATCCTTGGAAAGAGGAAGGGCGCTTATTTCCAGAAAAGGGGACCGCCAACCGGCGGTCCCCTTTTTTTACGTGTCCATTGTTATTGGACAGTTAAATTTCTGCCTGGACAATTCCCCCCGGGGTGAGCAATAAGGAGAGGACTGTCAGAAGTAAGTGGTTCTTCAGGTGGGCGCATGCCTTGTATGAAGGTATCACTATCTCAGATCTCTTGATAATGGAAGTGCGCGGCAGGTCCAGTTATTAGCCGTCGATTGAGCAGATTCAGCCGGTATTGGTAATGGTTATTGTGATGCTAGTGCTGATCGCCCCGGATGTGGCCGTGACCGTGACGGATTGGGATGTCCCGAGGGGAACCGCAATAGTGATCCGAAGGGTATCCGTTACCTGCCCGTTCACGTCGGTCTTCTGGATAGCGCCTGCAGAGTCGAGTTGACCAAGGTCGGAGGTGATGACCACCGCCTTGTTTTCGATGGGCACCCCGGCCGCGTCCCAGACGGTCACCGTAATATTGGAGACGTAATCATGCGTTACCGCGTCATCCACATAGAATGTTGAGGGATTGGCGGTCAGAGTGATGTTGGATACGGGGATGCCGACCGAGACATCGGTAGTCTGAGAGGTGTTGCGGACGATTGCGGAGACCGTTGCGGTCCCCTCGACGATGCCTGAAGTGAGTGTGGCGGAAGCCAGCCCATTATGGGTCTGGGCCTGGGAGGTGATGGTGCCACGAGTAGTGGTGAAAAAGACGTCGGTCCCATCCGGCACCACCCCGCGCTGTTCTGTCACGAAGGCGTCTATCTCGGATGTCGAGACGCCGTCTGCGGGGATCTCCGGTGGGTTTGCGGTAAGGAGGATGTTGACGTCCTGAAATCCGATGAAGACCTGGACAGAATCACTCAAGGATCCCGAAAAGGCCGTGATGGTAGCGGTACCCTCTTTATCGCCGGCTGTCAGTGTCGCGTGAGCGATGCCATCTTCGATGGTCGCCTTGTCCGTGATCGTACCGAGAGTCGTCGTGAAATATATCGTGTATCCGTTGAGGGCGTTGCCGTTGGTGTCCTGGAGGATTACTTCGATAGTCGAGGTAGAACTCCCATCGGCGGGGATGCTTGTCGGGTTAGCGATGAGCGAGAGTGTGGCGCTGTTGGGAGCGAGTATGTCCTCGTTGCTGCACGACAACGAGAAGAGGACGGCGCATGAGAGGAATAGTGTTATCCAAAGATTTATCATAGGCGCCTTCATACGATCTATCCCTCCGGCTTGAGTTGCTTGTTCAGCGGCATATTTATGATATGTGAAGCATATTCTATGCCGGTGATCGGTGCATCTCGTCCGGCGGCGATCCAAACCGGACACTTGATGATATCAACTTGTTCGGTACTTGTCAAGACGGTGGGAAACGGAGGAGGTTCCCCGTTTTTAGACACGCTGAAGGATGTCTCTTGGAGCGACTTAAAGTCTTCTTGGGGGTACACGTCTAAATCTATCCCTTTGGCATCGCTTCCATGTGGCTCAAGCCCCTGTGGCGCTTGGAGCGGGTCGCGATCCCGCCTGTTTTCAGCGAACAATGCCCATGGACGCGAGCATGGCTGATGGATCGGTGGTGGGAGCCTTGCAGGCGAAGTCGCGGCAGACATAGGCGGTGGCCTGCCCGTTGATGCCCGTCTGTGACGCCGTGTATCCCGCGATATCCGTTATCCCGGGCCTCTCCTCCCCCGTGGGACGGAAGATAACGATCTTGTTCGGCATGAAAGGGCGTTGCAGGGCGTGGACCATGGCCCGGCTGGCGGGGGTGTCGGGCCGACCGGCGATCACCACCTCGTAAGAGGGTCCAATGCGGAAGTCCAGGGCGCAGAGGAACTGTGTGTAAGCGTAGGGGTGGGTGGCTACCTCCCCGGAGAAGGCGTCCATGGTCTTCTCGGCCATTTCTTCCAGTTCAGTTCGGGAGGTGATTCTCCAGAGCCGCAGCAGGTTCATGGAGGCGATGGAGTTCCCGGATGGAAGGGCGCCATCGTAGGCCTCCTTCCGGCGTAGCAGTAGTTTCTCTCCTTCCTTCCCTGTAAAGAAGAAGGCCCCCTTCTCCTTGTCCCAAAAGAGACCCGCCATCAGGCCGTTGAGGCGAATCGCCTCTTGGAGGTAGCGGACCTCGAAGGACGCCTCGTAGAGATCCAGTAGCCCCTGGACGACGAAGGCGTAGTCGTTGACTTGTGCGGGTAGAGAGGAGATCCCGTTGCGGTAGCGCCGGATCAGCCTGCCGCTATCGTCGGTCATTCGGCCGAGTATGAAGTCCGCCGCTTTTTCGGCCGCATTTAGGTACTTCAGGTCACCAAAGACTTGGTACCCCCTTGCGAGGGCGGATATCATGAGGCCGTTCCAGGCGGCGATGACCTTGTCGTCCTTGAAGGGATGGGCGCGCAGGTTGCGGGCCTCAAAGACCCTTTCACGGTCCGCTTCGAGATGGTCTGCGAAGGATGAGGGGCTTGCATGTACTTTGGTGGCCGAATCCCTTAGCGGTCTGTCCAGGTGAAGGATATTGAGTCCGGTGGAATCGAGGGGGGCGTTCCCACCCTCCTCAACGTTATAGATCGAAGAAAAGAAGCGCCCTTCGTCTTCACCGAGCACTTCCTTGATCTCCCCGGCTGTCCACAGGTAGAACCTGCCTTCTCCCCCCTTGCTGTCGGCATCCTCGGCGCTGTAAAAGCCACCCCCTGGATCTCTCATGTCGCGGAGCACGTACTCGAAGATCTCGCGCGCGGTACCCCCGAGGTCTTCCCTCCCGGTTGCCTGATAGGCTTCTATATATGCGCAGGCGATCAGTGCCTGGTCGTATAGCATCTTCTCGAAGTGGGGTACCAGCCATTCGGGATCTGTGGAATAACGATGAAAACCGAAGCCGACCTGATCGTAGATACCGCCCATCCGCATCGATGTCAGTGTCTTCTCTACCATCTCCAGTGCGGCCGGTGTGCCGGTCCTCTTCCAATACCTAAGTAAGAAGGTGAGGTTGTGGGGTGTGGGAAACTTGGGAGCGCGGCCGAATCCGCCGTGAACGGGATCGTAACTCCTTGATAGGTGAGAGAAGGCTGAATCAAGCGTGGCGGAAGACAGGGGGACTCCCCCCCTTGTGGTCGCCGGCTCGTTGAGGGCCGAGACGATCCGCTGCGCCACTCGGTTCACCTGGCCGGGGTCTTTCTTCCAGGTGTCGGCGATGCCGGGGAGTATGTCCATCAGGCCCGGCCTGCCGTATCGAGATGTCTTTGGAAAGTAAGTTCCAGCAAACACCGGCCTTCGATCCGGCGTCATGATGATAGTAAGGGGCCAGCCGCCGCTTCCGGTCATCGCCCTGCATACCTCCATGTAAACGTTATCGATATCCGGCCTTTCCTCCCTGTCAACCTTGATGGCGATGAAGTGCTCATTGAGCATCCTGGCTACGTCGATATCGTCGAACGATTCCTCCTCCATTACATGGCACCAGTGGCAGGTAGAGTAGCCGATTGAGAGGAAGATGAGTTTGCCT
Organism: uncultured Gemmatimonadota bacterium; assembly: GCA_964573995.1. GTDB lineage: Bacteria > Gemmatimonadota > CAZMKB01 > CAZMKB01 > CAZNLH01 > CAZNLH01. Next base: position 3,201 of record CAZNLH010000031.1, on the reverse strand, counting down.
CCCTCACGGGCGGCGTTGAAGGCCTCCTCGCCCCATGGGTACCAGTTGACGGGGTTGTGGGCGTGCTGCAGGAGGTAAGGGCTTACCTCGAAGATCAGCCTGTTCGTATAGATGGGATTTCCCTTTGCATCGAGGTGCCTTGTCCGTGGGGTAACCAATGATTTCTTGTCTGCGAGTGCGCGGTGTATCCTTTCCTCGAGCGCCTTCGAATAGTGGATCGAACCTGGCATGTCGATTGGCTTGGTTGCTTCGCTCATGGCCACTCCGCGCGTTCTCCTTGCCGGCACGAAGGTGTCCTTGGTACTTCCATCGCTGCACGCCACGGATGCAAGCAGGGTGAGCAAGACGGGAAGTATCCCGGTCGCGAAGAGGTTGAATCGGGATTTTTTGCGGTCTATCTTTCCCTTCAAGGCCCCTTCACCATCTTAATGTAGTGTCCCACAAGTTATCTTGCAGATGTTCTTCCGTGAACCTCGCGGGTCCCGACGCCGAACACCCCCACCGAGGTCGCAGTGACTACTCGCTGTGGGGAACCTATTGGCACCAACCACGCGAAGTAGCAAGAGACTTCCGGAACCGGATAGAATGAGTAAAACAGGGTCTCTCCGGATTCGATGATTCCCCCGGGGAAACCCGTCGAGTTATCCGCTATTAAAGCGCTATTAAACGATGTGCATTCCGCCGGCGGGATTCAAGGTGTTGTCGGCTATGCGTGGATATCTCCGTCAGAATCGGGGTTGCATGGGGGTTCTCTTCCCCTTGAGTGATGTCCCACCGGTCCGCTTTACGCCTTGATTGACATCGCTGTCTCGGACAGCCTCGAGTTTTGCAAGGGTCATCGTGCTCTTACGGTAAGGGTCTCGTAAGGGCCGATATCGAAGGTGATCGGGTCGACGGGAAGGGTACCGCCAGGGACCGGTTCCTCAACGTTGGTGTTGATCTCTGCATGGGAAAATGAGAAGGTGGAGCGTAGTTCGACCCCGGTCGTCCGGATGCCGGATACCTCCTGCAGCCGGAATACCAGTTCCGACGTCCCGTTAAACTCCGATCGCTTAATGTCTGTTAGGATGACATTATCATGGTCCAGGCCGAAGAAGGAGGCTTCGGGCGCTATTCGGATGCGAGTGGGCCGTGGCCCCCTCTTTGTGAAGACTGCCAGCAGTGGCGTGTCGAAGGATCCACCGAACCTCAGGACCTTGACCGGAGTTGCTGAAGCGAGGGAATCCGGTGGGATGATGGAACTCGTAATCGCGTAATGGAATCGGCTTGTCTTTATGCCGCCGTCCATACTCGTAATAGTAACGACTCCCAGGTCGCTCGTCTCGCCCTGATCCGCCTTCTGGATGACCTTGTTTACGACTGTTGCCTCGGAGGGCCGAAAGGACTGGTTTCGATGGCCTGGGCCTCCTATCTCGTTGAAAAAGGACTCCCGGTTGGCGAGCGTGACCCCGAAGCCGCACGGCTCCCGCATGTCGATCGCGTGCTGGGAGACGAAGTTGCCGACCAGGGCTCCCGGGAGGTAGTCGCGATCGGGTTGTATGAGGACATTGGGGTTGTCTATGAGTGCACGGAATCCCTCAGAGACGTCGACAGCAAAGGGGAAGGTAATGGAGTAGTGTTCAGAGTGTTTTTCGTAGGGTACGAACGGCATCCGCTCCTTGTCGAGTGTGTTTACAAGGTCGACCCGCTTTATTCCTGAATACAAGGTGATCCGCACCTCGGTTAGTGGGGAGGAGTTGGATTCAAGGATCATTTCGCCGCTAACGACTCCCGGGCTAGAGTAGATGGAGTCCCAATCGGATGGAAACGGGTGGTAGAGACCAGATAAGTCCTCACTGTTGGTGGCCCTGATGAGGCCGTTGAAATCGAAATCGCTCCCGCTATTTACGAGTTCTCGCCCGTTTTCCTTGTCAAGGATACTCAAGCCCTCCCCTCCGATGGATACGCGGTAAAAGCGGTTTTCAATCGTGCGCCCGTTGTCGGATGTGGTTACACTATCGGGGTAAGAGGGCGGATCGGGCGCATCTTCTATCAGGTAGAGCCGGTAGCCCACCGGCGGTACGTCCTGGGCCTTGAATTCGACCGTGTCTCCACCACCGCCTTCATAGGGAACTTCCCGCATGGTCGCCATGTCCCTGATTATGAAGTTGCCTTCATAGGTGGCACCTGGGAGGCGCACATCAACGACACCTGTCCTTTCCCAGGAGAGGGGGTTGAAGACGAGGATGACCGGTGCATCGCCTCCCATACCCTCGCTGAGTTCAGAAAAGGTCAGCCGAATCAGGTCCTTACTTCCGTTAAATGAGCGGAGTGCCGTCTGGAAGAATATCTCGTTGCTCCTGTCCACCTCGTCTTTAGTAAGCATGCCCGGCCAGCCCACCCCGGCACCTGAATGCTCGTCAGATGTAAGCAGGCCCGTGTAAATACTGTCGATCATCGTACCCGGGTAGGGTGAGCCGTTCAGGAAGTCGATGGCGGCGAGTTTTTCTCCCGTGAGTACCTGATCCGCGGAGGCGCGTATCCAGCCCTGGCTGACTGGTGTCAGGCAGTCCCCCGATCCCGCCCATAGCCCAGCAGAATCGCCCGAATAGACCGGTAAGAGTCCATGGTATGTATCCTCCATGTGACGGAAAAATTCCTCCGGGGTGGACAGAATCATCTTTTGATCGTGATTGGCATTCCACCAGTCAACGTTATCGAGTGTCTCAAGGGCCCGGTCGGCCATCCCATTATCGCCGGTTCCATCCAGCACGAGTATGGCGTCGTATGGATAACCGGCCGACTCCCAGTCTTGCAGGCGCGCCAGTACGGTCGATTCCATCATTGACGGCCATGAGTGAAGCCCGTAATCAAAGGAGCCCTCCAGGTAGTTTCCGTATCCCCTCCAGGTCAGTATGCGGCTTCCATCCGGCCCCTCGAAGTAAAATGGCCGGTCCGACATGGGGATATCGGCCGCTCCACCGAACGAGGTGTTGGGTCCCGTCAGGAAGTAGGCGATGCCGCCCCTTCCGGCCGCCTGGGGGATCGCCCACGACCACCCAGGGACGTCGTCCATGAACATGGTGGAGATATCTATGCCGGAATTCTTCCTGAGCCTTTGTGCAGGGTAGAAGAGGCGGTTCATCTCTTCGCCACCCAGCATGCTCGAGTGCATGTTCGCGTACCCGCCACCCACCGATATCCGGCCGGAGCGGACGTGAT
>CAZNLH010000030.1:0-24647 GCA_964573995.1 uncultured Gemmatimonadota bacterium | reverse complement strand
GGATGACATCCTGCACTCTCTCAAATTGATCCCTCATATCGCCCCTTACTTTGCCAATGGTAAGGTTGAAAACCATGTTTGGAATCCCCACACAATCAGATTATCCAAAGCAAATGCCGTGCCATTAAAGACGGATTTATCAACCGTGGTTATACACACGAACCCACCGTTCGATCCATTCGACCTATTGAAAAGACCCGATGTCTCCACCTGGCCCGGAGGAGGGGCCTTTACGCCACCAGGGCCGGGCGTTCACTCTATATCCAATTTAATAGATCTCGCGGGTGAAAACCGGCCTCTACAGGAAGGGGAACATACTTAGCGATTCGTGGACAAACCTTGCTACCGGCGCCCAGTAGACACCGAAGAGTATGGTGGGGATGACGAGGAGCCCCATCAGGGCTGTGTAGATCGGCGAGAGGCGTATGGCGCTGTTGTCCTCGAACTTGGAGAGGTACATTGCCTTGATGATTCGGGCGTAGTAATAGAGGGAGATCACGCTGTTGAGGATGCCAATTACGGCCAGCCAGTAATACTCCTTCCCGATTACCGCGGCGAAGAGGTAGAATTTCCCGACGAATCCTCCTGTCGGCGGGATGCCGGTCAGGGAGAAGAGGAAGACGGTCATGGCAACCGCGGCGAAAGGAGAGCGGTAGCCCAGGCCCGCGTAGTCCTGGATCTCCTCTTTTTTCGTTGCCTCCGCAACGGCGATCACCACTAAGAAGGCACCCAGGTTCATGAACAGGTATACGATAAGGTAGAAGAGGACGGCGCGCAGCCCGTCACTGGAGAGGACCACAACCCCCATCAGCATGTACCCCGCGTGGGCGATGCTCGAATATGCCAGTAGCCGCTTCAGGTTCTTCTGCACGATGGCGGTAAGGTTGCCGAAGGTCATCGTAACGGCCGACATGACGGCCAGAATCGAGGGCCAATTGAAACCCCCGAGCACTCCGGTCGCATCCGGCCCTCCCCGGCTAAGGGCAACGTAGAAGAACCGGATGATGATGGAAAAACCCGCCGCCTTGGGGGCCACCGACAGAAATGCAGTCACCGGCGTGGGCGCACCCTCGTAGACATCCGGACTCCAGAAGTGGAAGGGTACCGCCGCGATCTTGTAGCAGAAACCGGCCAGGATAAGGACGCCCGCCACAAAAAGAGTGAGCGGGTAAGGGTTGGAGGCTGCAATGGCCCGGTTGATACCGATAATATCGAGCGTACCAGTCATCCCGTACAGCAGGCTCAATCCATAGAGCATCAGGCCGGTGGATACGGCACCGTAGATCACGTATTTCAGGGCGGCCTCGTTCGACCTGACATCCCGCTTCTTCAACCCGCTGAGGAGATAGGATGGGATGCTCACCATCTCGAAGGCCAGGTAGATCATCAGGAGATTGATTGAAGAAGCGAGGAGCGATATCCCGAGCAACGCTACTATCAGGAGCGAGATATATTCCGCACTGCTCCGTTGGTCGATCTCCCACGTGGGGTAAGCGAAGCAAATGACGAGCCCGGTCACGCCGATGGCCAGTAGTTTGAAAAATATGGCGAAGGGATCGAGTGCGATCATCCCGGAGAAGAGGGTGAATCCCCTGATATGGAACATACTAAACGCATAGAAGAATGCCAGGATCAGCCCTATGAGCGAGACAACGGTCAGGAGCGCCCTCCTCTTTGCACCACGTACGACGAGACCAAGGATGATAACGACGAGGAGGGTCGACGTCAGGATCAGTTCGGGATAGAAGAAGCGGATGCTCTCGAGGTTGTCCATCAGAACCCCATGAAACCTATCAGGCTCGACATCGATGTCGATATAAAGTTCAGCATAATGTTCGGGTATACACCGAGGATTATGACGATGACGGCGAGTGGCGCCAGCGTGACGATCTCCCTGAGGCTCAGATCCGGCAGGCCCTTATACTTTTCGTTGACGGGCCCCATGAACATCCGCTGCAGGGTCCATAGGAAGTAACCGGCAGTCAGGACGATCCCGATGGCCGATATGGCGGTGATGGTCCTGTAGACGCTGAAGGCCCCGACGTAGACCATGACCTCGCTGATGAATGAACTCAGGCCCGGCAGGCCGAGGGCGGCGAAGAAGGCGACGCTCGTTAACCCAAGATACTTCGGCATATGTGCGCCGAGGCCCCCAAAACCGTCGATATCCCTGTGGTGCGCACGATCGTATATCACCCCTACCAAGAGAAAGAGCATCGCCGTGACCGTTCCGTGGTTGAACATCTGGAACACTGCCCCGTTCATCCCCGCCGGCGTAAAGACCGCCATTCCAAGGCAGACTATCCCCATGTGGCTGATACTCGAATAGGCAACGAGTTTCTTGAGGTCCTTCTGGGCCATGGCGCAGAGGGCCCCGTACAGGATGTTGATCATCCCGAGGATGGCCAGGGCGATGGCAAACCACTTTGCCGCCTCCGGCAGTATGGGATAACTTATCCTGAAGAGCCCGTAAGTCCCCATCTTCAGGAGGATCCCTGCCAGGACGACGCTGACGGCCGTCGGGGCCTCAACGTGGGCGTCTGGGAGCCAAGTGTGGAAGGGAAAGATCGGCACCTTGATGGCGAACCCTATGAAGAGTGTCACGAAGACGATCTTGCTGAAGGAGAACACCGACCCGAAGATCGCCAGTGTCTTGTTGTCGAAGGAGTTGTCGTGGATCAACCTGACGATATTGAACGTATGAGGTTCACTGTAGAAATAGAGCGCCAACATCGACAGCAGCATCAGGACGCTTCCGAGCAATGTATATAGAAAGAACTTGATGGCAGCGTACTCCCGCCGCGGGCCACCCCATATCCCTATTAGGAAGTACATAGGGAGGAGCATGATCTCCCAGAAGACGTAGAAGAGGAAGAAATCCAGTGAGCAGAAGACACCCATCATGGCCACCTGCAACAGGATAAATAGAGAAAAATACCCCTTGACCGCACGGTCGATGTTCCAGGAGGCGAGCATGCAGATGGGACCGAGAAGGGCCGTCAGGAGGACCATCGGCACGCTGATGCCGTCGATTCCCAGGTAATATTCGATATTGAAGGAGGGTATCCACGCGTAATGTTCCACGAACTGGAAGGCGGCTGTTGTCTTATCGAAGGTGAGGAAGATCTCGATTCCCAGGCAGAAGGGGATCAGCGTGGCAACCAGTGCAATGATCTTGACCAGCCTCTCTCGCGATGACGGCAAAAGCAGGATGAAGGGAACCCCCAGCAACGGCGAGAAGACCGTCCATGACAATATATGTTCAGTCATCGATTTGCGCTCCTCCTATATGCGAGTTGATCTCTTGGAATATCCTTTTATCAGTCAGGCCCTCAAGAATGACAAGCAGTAATCGAACAATTCACATTCCCCTCAAATGACTCGAAAGAGGAAGATCAAGAATATGCCCACAAGGACCCCCACGAGATAGTTTTGAATCCTGCCCGACTGGACCCGCCTCAGTCTCCCACCCGAGAATATAATAGTGCCGGCCACCCCGTTGACTATCCCGTCGATCACCTTCAAATCAAACAGCCCGTTGCCGAAAGAGAACCTGGCCGTCCATCTCGACACACCGTTCACTATCCCGTCTATCACCCTGAGGTCGAACCAACCGGAGATGCGGCTTATCAATAGTGTGATCCCGATAAAGGTCTTCTGGTAGAATTCGTCGATATAATACTTATTGACGAGGACCTTGTAGATACGGCCGAAGCGCCTGGAGGCCGCCTCGGCGGATATTCGCTTGCTGAAATAGGTCAGGTAAGAGACGACAATGCCGGTAAACGCCAGGAGGATGGACAAGATCATCGCCGACGCGTGCGCGCCATGGGAGCCCTCGTCTGTGACCTCCTCTTCAGCCTGCCCAACCACATGAGTATATGCCACGGGAACGGCGGCGATGGATCCATCGGCATAAGCCTCAATCTCTACACCACGGCCACCCACCTTCGCATCATATGGAATGACTGCCTGCGCCTCACGGAACCCTCCATCCAGCACACGGGCATCGGCGTAAGTCGACAGGTTGGGCTTCTCCACAAATCTCTCAAACCATCCTCCCCACCCGGAAGACAGGGACAGCACGGCGAGGACGATGAGTGGAATAGTCATCGTGACCGGAGACTCGTGGGCCTTACGGTAACGATCGAGGTTCCGCGGCTCGCCCGTGAAGGTCACGAATACGAGCCGGAACATGTAAAAGGCCGTAATACCGGCCGCCACCACTCCCATGATGAATAGGAGGATGTGACCGGTCCTGAGCCCAAACGAAAGGGTCTCCCCCAGGATCGCGTCCTTGCTGTAAAAGCCAGAGAAAAAAGGCACGCCGGAGATGGCCAGGGTGGCGACAAGGAACGTGATGAAGGTCACGGGCATCTTCTTCCTCAGGCCTCCCATCTCCGTAATTTCATTCGTATGCATCGCGTGGATCACACTGCCGGAGCATAGGAAGAGCAAAGATTTGAAGAAGGCATGAGTCATCAAGTGGAAGAGCCCGGCCACGTAACCACCCACACCAAGCGCCATCATCATGTAGCCCAACTGGCTCAGGGTGGAATAGGCCAGGACGCGCTTGATATCCGTCATTACGATGGCCACGGTGGCCGCGAAGAAGGCCGTAACGGCACCGATATAGGCTATCACCAGGAGGGTGTCCGGCGTGAAGATCACGAACAACCTGGCCACCATGTAGACGCCCGCCGCGACCATCGTGGCGGCGTGGATCAGTGCGCTGACCGGCGTGGGACCCTCCATGGCATCCGGCAGCCAGACGTGAAGGGGAAACTGCGCCGACTTTCCAACCGCCCCCATGAAGAGGAAGATGCCGGTTACAGTCAGTAACCCATTATCCCACCCCCCGTTGGCCACAGAGGAGAAGAGATCGCTATAGGAGAGATGGCCTATATGGGAATACACGATCAGGATCCCTATGAACATTCCGACATCACCAATCCGGGTCGTGATGAAGGCCTTCTTCCCGGCACTGGCCGCCGGCGGTTTTTCGAACCAGAAGCCGATCAACAGGTATGAACAGATACCGACGAGTTCCCAGAAGATGTAGAGGAAGAAGAGGTTGTCCGTCAGGACGATCCCCAGCATCGAGAATGAGAAGAGGGAGAGATAGGCGAAGTAGCGGGAGTATCTCGGGTCACCGTGCATGTACCCGAACGAGTATAGATGGACGAAACTGCTGACGATGGTCACCACCATCAGCATAACCGCCGTCACGCTGTCGATCCACATCCCCATTCCCAAGGAAAAACCGGGGATGCTCAGCCATGACCAGTTGTACACCTGGTGGAATCCCGGACCGCCTCCTTCAAAGACCCTGAAGAAGACCCGGGCGGCCAGGAATAGAGAGATGAATATGGCGCCGGTGGAGATCCAGTCTCCCCCCCTCGGCATCCGCCTACCAAATAGAATCTGAACCGTGAAGGCACCGAGGGGCAACAATATGATGGTCAACAAAAGGCCTTCCATAATACTTCCAACTATCCCTTCATCTCATTGGCCTCATCGACATCTATGATCCTGCGGTTCGCATATAGTGCCAGGATGATCGCCAGAACCACGGCGGCCTCGGCCGCCGCCAGCACGATGACAAAGATCGCAAAGACCTGACCGTCTATAAAACTCGTTGTGAAGCGCGAGAAGGCGATCAGGTCGATATTCGCTGCGTTGAGAATCAACTCGACCCCCATGAGAACGGCGATCCCGTTCCGCTTGGTCATGACAGCGAACAGGCCGAAGGCGAGGAGGATGGCACTGATGACCATGTAGTGCTGCAAAGTGATCACGCGGGCCCTATCCCTCCTTCCTTGCCAGCAGGGCTGCGCCTATCAGCGCCCCGAGGAGCAAGAGCGAGGCAACCTCAAAGGGGAGGAGATAATCGGTCATCAAGAGGGTGCCGATCGTTGCTGTCGTCGGACCAGAGGGCGATAGACCACCCCCACCAGTGGTCCACTCCGTCCTGAATATGATCCTCAGCAGGAGGGCAAGGATAAACGCCGACAGGATCAACCCAGGAATAAGGTTTACTCTGACCTTACCGAGATCAACGTCCATGACCCTGTGAGTCAGCATGACTCCGAAGACGATCATGATCAGAATTCCTCCGACGTACAGGAGCACCTGTGTAGCCGCCAGGAAATCGGCCCCGAGAAAGACATATAGACCAGCAACTCCGAAAAAGGTCAAAAAGAGGGAGAACGCGGCGTAGACTATGTTTCTAAGGAAGACCACCATGGCCCCTGAAACCAGGGTCAGCGCAGCAAAGAAATAGAATGCCAGCACTGTGAGATTCATTCCACCATCCACCATCAACCGGGAATCATCAAGGGGTGATTATCAAGATTTCCCAAATGCCTGAAGGGGAGGATTCAGACAAAAGGAAGAGATTTAATAAAACAATTCTTCCGCTTTGTCAATACTTTTTTTGGACGAGGAAGTTTAGGAGGCCGATGGGAAAGAGGAGTATGCCCGTTAGTACGAGGATGAATCTCCCTGCTGAGTACCGGCGAACGGTAAGGCCGCCCAAGATGGAGAACATGCCTGTCGCCACTGCCAGGTAGCCGAGCGCGGGAATCCCGGTCGAACAGAAGGTCCAGCACACGAGAGACACGTCGAGGTTGTACCAGGTGAACTCCTCTACCCTCGGTGCCCAGACGAGGAGACAGTACATGCCGCAAACGATGGTGGGTAGGCCTGCCGCGGCTGGAAGGACCAAATATAGTGGAAGATACCGAGACAGCATTTCTATCCTCCTAACCAGCATGCCCACCTCAAAGCATCGGGCCCAGTGGGTAGAGACAATCGTTTTCTCCAGAATGTGAGGAAACCCCGATCCGACAACCTCCTTATTAGGGGTTTCCTCTTACTTGGCTCCGGAGGAAGACTGCATTACATTATATGATCTATCCGATAAAAGCGACACTGTTGAGCGGGAGGAACGTCCCCCGACGAGGGATGTATGAGAACAATATCCGGCGTGGAGACGTTCAGCCGGAGGAACCTCTCCGTGAACAAACGCGCATGGAGTTTTGAGAAAGGAGAGTAGACTCATGGAACTGAAAGGCAGCAGGACCGAGAAGAACCTGATGGCGGCCTTTGCCGGTGAGTCACAGGCGCGAAACCGTTACACTTACTTCGCCGGGAAGGCCAGGAAGGAGGGCTACATCCAGATCTCCGACATATTCGAGGAGACCGCCAACCAGGAGCGCGAACACGCCAAGCGCCTCTTCAAGTTCATGACCGGCGGAGAGGCCGGGATAACGGCCACGTTTCCCTTCGGAGCGATCGGCTCTACGCTGGAGAACCTGAAGGCGGGGGCCGCGGGGGAGAACTACGAGCACACAACCATGTATCCTGGTTTCGCGAAGGTAGCGCGCGAGGAGGGCTTCGACAAGATCGCGGATGCCTTCGAGGCTATCGCCGTTGCCGAGAAACAGCACGAGAAACAGTACCTCGACCTTGCGAGAAACATCCAGGAAGGAAGGGTCTTCAAGAAGGACAAGGAGGTCGTCTGGAGGTGCCGAAATTGCGGGTACCTGCACGTGGGGACCGAGCCGCCCGGGTCATGCCCCGCCTGTGCGCATCCCAGGGCCTATTTCGAGGTCCTCGGCGAGAATTGGTAAGAGAATACCGTACTATCAGGTGGACCAGACACCATCTATCCGGGTGCCGCAGCCGGGGCAGGCCCCGTTTCGGAGGTGATTGCCCCGAACCGTGAAACCCCACCTCTCGATAAGGAGCCGCCCGCAGGCATGGCAATTTGTATTCTCGCCTTGCTCCCCGGGGACGTTCCCGGAGTAGATGTACCGGAGGCCCGCCCGGAGGCCGATTTCAGAGGCGGCCTTCAGGGTATCTAGCGGCGTCACGGGGCGATCCTTCATCCGGTACTGGGGATGGAACCTGCTGACATGCCAAGGTATTCCGGGATCGACCCGTCGTATGAAATCCGCTATCTCCCGTAAACCGTCCGGGTCGTCGTTCATGCCGGGGATGACCAGGGTAGTCACCTCGACCCAGACACCGGCCTCCCTGAGGAGATGTATGGACTCCTTGACGACCGCCTGGTTGGCGCGCATGATCCGGTGATACGTCTCGGCGTCGGCCGACTTGAAGTCCACGTTGGCCGCATCCAGGTACGGGGAAACGAGTTCTATCGCCTCCGGGGTCATGTAGCCGTTAGTCACGAAGACGTTACGGATCCCCCGCTCAGAGGCGAGCCGGGCAGTGTCAAGTGCGAACTCGAAGAAGACAGTCGGTTCGGTGTAGGTATACGAGATGCTCCTGCACCCCCGATCCTCCGCCGCATTCACCAGTTCTTCGGGAGTTACAGTTTCCCCCATGATACCACCGACATCCCGCGGATACTGGGATATCTCGTGGTTCTGGCAGAATTCGCAGTGGAAATTGCATCCCACGGTAGCCACGGAGAGCGACATGCTACCCGGGAGGAAGTGGAACAGGGGCTTCTTCTCGATCGGATCTATGTTTATTGAACATACCCTGCCATAGACGAGGGTCTTCAACTCGCCGCCGACGTTCTTCCTGACGCCGCAGACTCCGAGCCTCCCATTGGATACCACGCACCTGTGGCCGCAGAGGTTGCACCTGACCTTGAGACCATCGAGCGGCTCGTAGAGCAGGGCCCGGTGATGCGGGTTCGATTCAACGACCGTGTCGACCATGAAAGCACATGCCTGCCTTATTAGTTTGAAACCCGGCCCTTAGCGATACCCGGAATGGCGCCACCACACCCACGCCAACATCAATTCCAGAAAGGCATGTGGCGGTTTCCATGAACCCAACGATTGCAGGATCGGATTCGGTTCGGCAGATTCCGGACAAGCCGGAATGACCTTATTGTCAATGGCCGGTATTCCCTCTTGCCAATGCCCCGGGGCGATCGTGATGAATTATGCCCGGAGTGGTGACCTTACCAATGCCCGTTATGGAGCTCTTTTTCAAGGAATGTAATGCTCTTTGCCAAACGCTGTAATAGCCCGCATTCAAGGGATACTAATAGGGCCATGACCCCTTGTCTGCTGCTGGATCACAGGTCCCTCGTCTCCTCCTCGCGCCGGAGTAGGCGTTTCCAGTTCTTATCGACCGTCTCTTGGATCTGGGCGATCTCTTCGGAACCGAGATGGCGGAACCTCCCCTGTCTCTCCAGGTACTTCGAGACCGGCAGGGACTTGGAGGGCTTGAAGGAAACGATATACTTTTCGCCGTGTTCCACTTCGTACAGCGGAAAAATGTTCGTGAGTACCGCAAGGCGTGCGATGCTGACAGACTCCTCGTTCGAGGACTTCCAGCCCGGCGGGCAGGGTGACAGGAAGTGCAGAAACCTCGTTCCCCTGATATCCCTTGCCTTAGTGACCTTCCTGTACAGGTCCTCGGGGAAGGCTACGCACCCGGTCGCAGTGTAAGGGATACAGTGCGCCGCCATGATCTCCACGATATTCTTCTTGGGATCCTCCTTGGGGAATTCCCTGGGAGTAGTTGTAGTCCATGCCCCCAGGGGAGTGGCGGAACTGCGCTGGATCCCCGTGTTCATGTATGCCTCGTTATCGTAGCAGACGTAGATGTAGTCCTCATTCCTCTCCGCCGTGGCGGACAGGGCCTGAAAGCCGATGTCGAAGGTCCCCCCGTCCCCGGCCCACGCCACCACCGTCGTCTCCGTGTCGCCCCTCTTTACAAGCGCTGCCTTGACACCGGCGGCCGTGGAAGCAGCCGTTTCGAAGGCGGTATGATAGAGTGGGACCCTGACTGAACTGTACGGCATCGGGCCATCGATGACGGACCAGCAACACGCCGGTATCACCAGGACCGTCCTGTCACCGAGGGCCTTCAGGAAGTGCCGCATCGTGAGGGTCGCCCCACATCCCGCGCATGAGACCTGGCCTGAGGTCATAAGTTCGGGCTCCGGCATCTTGATCATCTTCTGCGTCATTCCTTCACTCCTATCCAGATGATTTCCTCCTCGGGCCGGTCGTTCTCCATCATGTAGTGGATGATCTCCGAGATGGTGGCCGGCGTTACATCACGCCCCCCAAGCCCTGCAATGAATCCGAAGATGGGCGGGCGGTCCGCGGCGTTGTACATCGCGGCCTTGATCTCCTGATAGAAGATTCCACCGGCGCCGTACGATATGTTACGGTCTATCACTCCGACCTTCCGGGCCCCCGCGAGCGACTTGCGGCAATCCATTACCGGGAAGGGCCTGAAGAGCCTGGTCTTTACCAACCCGACAGGCACGCCCTGATCCCTCATGCGGTCTATTACGGTACGCGCCGTACTCGTTATAGTACCCGAAGTGACAAGGATCATCTCCGCCCCCTCGCACTGATAAGTCTCGATGTGATCGTATCGCCTGCCGAATGCCTCTTCGAACTCGTCGGCCACCTCGTCAATGATCCCCAATGCCTCCTCCATGGCCTCCTGCATCTTGACCCGCAGTTCCATGTATGTGTCGGGGCGCGCGAGCCCGCCATATGTGTGTGGATCTTCCACGTCGATCTTCAATTTCCTCTCGTACGGCGGCAGGAAGTCATCCACCAGTTCCTGGTCGGGTATATTGACCGGTTCGGAGGTGTGGGAGAGAAAGAAGGCATCCAGGTTGAGCATCGAGGGGAGGAGGACCTTCTCCGAGACCTTGAAGGCCATCAAGATGGTGTCCAGGACTTCCTGGTTGCTCTCGCAGTAGTACTGCATCCAGCCGGTGTCCCGCTGGGAGAGGCTGTCGTTCTGGTCGCAATAGATGGTCCATGGGGGGGCCATTGACCTGTTGACGTTCACCAGGACGATCGGCAGCCTTCCACCGGCCGCCCAGTGGAGCAGTTCGTGCATGAGGGCGAGGCCCTGCGACGAGGTGGCGGTGAAGGCCCTGGCCCCCGCGGCAGAGGCCCCGATGCAACTTGCCATGGCGGAATGTTCTGACTCCACCTTGATGAACCTGGCATCGAGTTCCCCGGTAGCGCACATCTCCGAGAGGAGTTCCACCACGGAACTCGACGGGGTAATAGGATATGCGGCGATCACCTGGACACGGGCCAGCCTCGCCCCGTGCGAAGCGGCATGCGTACCTTCAATCACTTTTTCCATTTCAACTCGCTCTCCAATGACATGGCGTCCCTCGGACATTCGTTAACGCAGATCCCACACCCCTTGCAGTGATAGTAATCGATGGTATAACCCCTCGCGGCCCGCTTGATCGCCACGTCCGGGCAGAATATCAAGCAGTTGTCGCAGAAGATGCAGATACCACAGTTGAAACACCTTGCGGCTTCAGCGACCGCGGTCTCTTCGCCAAGGGTGCGAAACGGTTCAATCGTACCGGAGCCGTTGAAGTCCTCAACCTGGGGCCTGTTCCTCTCCGCGTGGACGAAATGATCGAGGTTGAGGTTTTCGGCCGACACCACTTCCCTCTCCTTACAGAACCCTTCCAATTTCCTTCCCCTGAGATGGGCATCAATCGCCCTCGCCCCCCGCCTGCCCCACGCGATCGCCTCCGCCACGCCCATATCGCACCCCGTCACGGCCCCGCCCCCGGCGAAGACGTCCTCCCTGCTGGTCCGGCAATACTCATCGACCATGATTCTCCCGTCCTCCATCACCATGAATTCCTTAAGGGGGGAATCGACCGGTGATCCCGCACTTGCCAGGACGAGGCTGTCAACCTTGATTTCCGCTTCACCTGCGCTCTTGATCTCATACGTCAAGACAAGGCCGCCGCCTTCTTCTTTGACTCCCTTCAATCCCACATCCTGGTGGACCGTGACCCCCCCGGCGGAACACACCTCCACTTCATACCCGATATCCTCCGTCCTTCCGTTCAGGAAGAGGTGCGTATCGTCGGCGTACCTCCTCACGGCCATTGCCGAGCGGAGCGCGAGTGCACCATCTCCAACAACGGCTACGGACCGGCCCAGGTCGTCATGATCACTACCTGATCGTGTCCAGCCTATGATTTTTCGGCCGTCAATATGATCGATGCCGCTCATGATACCGTTGTCCTCCACTCCCGGGCCCGGCCGGTCTCCAAGGACCCCGGTCGCGATGAAGAGGACGGAAAAATCCTCCAGCAACTCCTCGAGTTCCTTCCCTCCCGTTGTTCCCGCGCGCGGCTGGACATCGACTCCCAGGCCTAGGACCCTTCCTATCTCACCATCCAGGACCCTTGAGGGAAGGAGAAATTCGGGCACATCGCTCCTGAGAGACCCGCCCAACTCACCCCGATCGTCGAATACGGTCACATGGTACCCCGACCTTGCCAGGTGATATGCGCACGACAGCCCGGTTGGCCCGCCGCCGATCACCGCCACTCTCTCATCCCTGGCTACACCGGTCTTCCGCATCTCCCAGCGATCGAGGGCCATGTCACCGAGAGACCGCTCCGTGTCCCTCACGCCGACCACCTCATCGAACCCCCCCCTCAGGCAAACGCCCTCGCATGGATGGCTGCACAGGCGGCCGCAGACGGCCGGAAAGGGGTTGTCCTTGATCAGCATCCCCCAGGCCCCCTCCAGGTCTCCCCCGGCCATCTTGTGGAGGTACCTGGGGATATCCTCCCCAGCAGGGCACCCCAGTATGCACGGAGCGCTCTTGACCCGGTAGGTCGGCCTGAGGTAACGCCAACTGCCGGTCTCGTTCCACTCCATCGTACCAAAGGATATGGCCGTGACGGGAAGTTCGCCAAGGCCCTCCATCTTGATCACTTTTCCAGCGTGTTCATTCTTGGCCATTATGTTTCCTCATCGATCATTCAAGGATGGCAGTATCGACTTCTCAATCCCAGGATCTCACCTCTTCGTACGCCTCACTCGCAGCCTTTGCGTTCTCCTCGGGGTTGACCGGGACAGATTCCCTGATCGCCTGCAGGACAGACTCTATGCTGACAAGCCCGGTCGCACGCGCGAACGCCCCCAGGATGGCCGTATTCACGATGGGCGATGTCTTGGTGCCCAGGTGGTTTCTTACGGCGATCCCGTTGGCATCCACAGTGGCTATCCTGTATTTCCCGTTCAACGAGAAGGAGGACCCCTCCTCCTCGGTATTCACCACGATGGTCCCCCCCTCCTTGAGTCCGGCAGTGACATCCACGCCTGCCATCAAGGTCGGATCGAGGACAAGCAGGTGATCCGGCTCATAGATCTCGCAACGAAGGTTGACGTAATGATCATCAATCCTCGTGAAGGCGGTCACCGGCGCCCCCCTCCTTTCGACCCCGAATGCAGGAAAAGACTGAGGATACTTTCCATCCTTGAATACCGCGGAGGCCAGTATCTTGCCCGCAATTACGGCCCCCTGCCCCCCCCTTCCATGAATACGTACTTCTACCATCTCAACCTCCGACATGTTCAAATCGCCGGTAAACAGTTCCTAATAACTGTGGAACTCGATGAATCCTGCCGGGTCTTCTCTCCACCCCTTCTCCCACCTCTCGATCACATCCTCGGCGGGCGTGATCTCCCTCTCGACTACCATCTCCTCCAGCGGCTCCAGGTAAACCTCCTCCCCCTTGCCCTGCCTGATCAGCCCATCTCGGCTCAATTCTATCATTTCCTTCGCCATTCCGAGGATCCGCTCGCCGTTCAAGTCCGCGCCAAGGGCCATCTTCGGTACTTCCTCCACCAATCTGCAGAGATCCCTCATCCCTATATCCCCGACCCGTTCCCACGCGTCCTCCAGGGCGTCTCGATCGTACAGGATACCCTTCCAGAAGGCGGGAACCGACATCATTATCTCGGGCCGCTGAGCGTCTGCGCTTCGGACCTCCACTATGTGCTTCATCCTGACGTCAGGGAAGAGTGTCGTCAGGTGGAGTTCCCAGTCCGCGTAGGTTGCATGGTGGCCTCCGGCCCCCTTATTCATGAAGTCCCTGAAGGGGATCGAATCGATCTTTACCCACCGTCCTTCCCTCACTACGAATAGCATGGGGACTGAGAGGGCATACTCGATGTAATCCCTGAAGCCCCCATCCCCGGCAAGCACCCCCTCGATCATCCCGCACCGTGCCGGATCCGTATCGCTCCAGACCCAAGCACGACTGCTGAGAAAACCGTTCACGGCCCCGTTCGATATGGGCGAGTTGGCGAACATGGCTGTGGCGACCGGACTGAGCACGAGGGCCAGTTTCATCTTGTTCAGGGCATCCTCTTCAGAGAAGTAGTTGAAACTGGCCTGAACCGACGCGGTCTGCTTCATCATCCGGTGACCGAGGGATCCGGTGTCTTTGAAATACCTCGACATGATCCTGTAACGACCCTTCGGCACCCACTCTATCCCGTAGAGGTCCGAGTAGGGGTGCATGCCGCAGCCGATCCAGGAGACCCCCCTCTGCCCCCCCAGGCCACCCATCAGGGAGGAAACCCGGTCTTGCTCGGCCTTCACCGCGTGCAGGTCCCCCTCGGGGCTCCCGCTGACTTCCAGTTGACCGCCGGGTTCAAGATTGATATAGCATGCCCCCTTCTTGAGTTGGATAATATGCCCGTCCTCCCGCTTCGGCGACCAACCGTAAGAGGAGGCCAGCACTTCCAGCGCAGACTCTATACCCCGCTCACCCGAGTAGGTTACCGCCTCCCCATTCCCACTGTCCACACCCAACCTTTCCACCTCGATCCCTACCCAATGCCTCGATTCCGGGGCACAGCAGGCATTGAACCACGCGAGAAGATCCCCAACACCCCCGATCCGCTCGTCCAGCGGAAAAGGGGACGCGAGTGAGACGGCGTTCTTTTCAGATTTCACGGGCATTTGGCTCCTGGGCCCTGATCATCGGACGTCCGTGATCGGCCTCATGGACCGGGTGAAGAGCAGTTTCCAGCGTACCATGCCGTCTGCATCCGCTCGACGGACTGCGCGAAGCGTACGCCTCGTCATGTGATCGACAGCATGCGATCGAGTGCGACCAGGGCGTCCTTCTTGACCGCTGGCGGCACCTTGACGATGTTGATCTCTCCAAGGTTATCGAGAGTCCACAAGAGATCATTGATACTTACCTTGTACATGTTCGGGCAGAGGGAACGGGCAAGGGGAAAGATCCGCTTGTCGGTGTAGTCCCGCGCCAGGCGAGTGACGAGGTGGATTTCCGTTCCGATGTAAACGGTCGAACCGCTCGGCAGGTCGTCGACGTAATCGACGATAAACCGGGTAGAGCCGTTGGCATCGGCCGCGACGACGACATCGTGAGTGCACTCGGGATGGACGATGATGCGGGCCTCGGGGTCTTTCCTCCTTACTTCGGCGATATGCGCCGGCTTGAACCAGGTGTGTACATGGCAGAAACCCTTCCAGACCACGACCCTCGCGTTCCGCAGGGCCTGCGGCGAATTGCCGCCCAGGTCCTTCCTGCGATCCCACAGGACGATCTCGTCAGGCCCGATCCCCTTGCTGGTGGCCACATTCCTCCCCAGGTGCTCATCCGGGAAGAAGAAGACACGCTTCCCCTGCTCGAAGACCCAATCGAAGATCGCCGATGCATTGCTCGACGTGCAGACCGCACCTCCCCACCTGCCGCAGAATGCCTTCAATTCGGCGTCCGAATTCATGTAGGTTACAGGAATGTAGTCCCTCTCCCCACTCACGCCCAAAACGCTCCATGCCTCTTCTATCTCCGATATGTCCGCCATTTCCGCCATTGGACATCCCGCGGTGAGATCCGGATGGAGGACTACCTGATCATCGGACGAAAGGATGTCCGCGCTCTCCGCCATGAAATGGACACCGCAAAATACGATGTACCGCGCGCCCTCCTGGAGGCTCGCCATGCGCGCAAGGTAGAACGAGTCGCCGACGAAATCGGCCATGTCCACGACCTCACTCCGCTGGTAGTGGTGTGCCAGGAGCGTCATCCGGTCCCCGATTTCCACGCGCTTCTCCCTGACGCGATCGAGGAGTTCGGCATCCTCCATCTCCAGGTACTCCCTCGGCAAAAGCAGCGTTCCCTTCCGCCTCATTGCCCGCGCTCCCTTACGGCCACGCGCTCAAAGGAGGTCGGGACCTTGCTACTATTACGGCTTCGCACCCGATACTTCACCAGGATTGACGATCCCCTCTGCTCACATGATATCAGTTCGAGGTCCCGAATACCATCCGGGGTGAATCCCTCGCCGTCCACCAGAGTCGGCGCATCCCCTCCTCCTATCACAACAGGGGAAACCGTCACGTGAATCTCGTCGATCACGTCCGCCTTTATCATCTCGAAGTTCAACGTTGCCCCCCCCTCTACCATTACCCTTCTGACCCCCCTCTCCGCCAGTATTTCGATCATCTTCTCGAAATCGACCTTATTTTCACCCACCACGAAGACCTCGGTCAGCCTCGACAAGGCCTCGATACGCTCCCTGTCCGCCATCGCCGTAGTGAAGACGAACTTCGGCCCATCTCCCTCGGACAGGAAAGACGAGTCGAGCGGGACATTACCACTGCCGGTAACCACCACCTTCACTGGATCGCTGCTCATCCCCCGTTTCTCCCTCTTCCTCTTCAATTGATCGGACCGGATCGTCAGCCGCGGGTTGTCGTTCAGGAGGGTCTTGCCGCCGATGACAATTGCATCGACTTCGGACCGTAATCTATCTACACGCTCCATGTCTATCTCGTCTGAAATCTTGAGAGACCCTCTTTCCACGCTGGATATCTTGCCATCCACGCTCATTGCGGCGTTGATGAACACCAGCGGCTTGTTCCGAGCGGAATGTTCCACTTCCCTCTCCTGCCCGCTATCTCCCGGCCATCTCCACCAGGATCGGCATAAGTTCTTCTCCCTTTATAGTACCGAGCACGCCCTTGCCACAACTCTCCTCCGAGAAGTCCTGGACATCATCTGGTACTATATCCCCCCCTACTATCGCAAGGGGCACCGGGTCGGCAGAGTGCGCCTTGAGGAGGCACGAGGTCGAATGGTCGGCTGTTATGGCCATGACGACATCACGGGTATCAATCACATCCATCAACGGACGGAAAAAGGCGGAGTCAGCCGCTTCGATCATTGCCGCCTTCTCCTTAGGCCTTCCGTCATGGGCCGGGATATCGGGTCCCTTCAGGTGGATGTAAAGGCCGTCAAAATCGCTCAACTTCTTCCTTACGAGGTCCACTATCCTGGGGTAATCCTCAGTTGGAGACCCCTTTAGATCCTTTAGTTCTATGACCTCCATCCCAGTCAACAGGGCTATCCCCCTCTCGACCGGCATTTCCACGAAGCAGCCGAAGCGTACACCGAAGCGCTCGGAGAGGGGAGGAAACTTCGGCAAACGATCACCCGCGTCCCGTGTCAGGATGAGATTCGCCTCCAGGCGGCCCGATTCACGACGATTTACGTTGACCGCCGAAACACCGAGTACCTTCCGGCTCTTCTCTATGAATTCGTTCGTAAGGTCGGCAGAGTAGGCCGCTTCGATGGAGTCCTCCCACCCCTTCTCCGGGGTGCATACCTGGATCGCGTTTTCAAACTTCGCCCTCGCAACACCGAGCACTCCCTCTTTGCGGTACGCGGGATCGGTGTTGGTCACGTGCCCTGATAACCTCCCATCCCTGGACCTGATCAACAGTATGCCACGATGCCCCACCGTGCTCTTGAAGAAGAATGTCGCCGGGTGACTGGTCAATTCAACCCTCTCGTTGACCTCCCGCGCCAGTTCATCCGCCTCCCCGGACGAAAGGTCCCTCCCCACTCTCCGATCAATTATATCGCTTCCATCGCCGGCAGTGGCAAAGTTCACCCGGTAGACAAGGTCCCCGTCCTCCATTTCTATGCCGACCGCCAGGGCCTCGAGGGGCCCGCGACCGGTATAATAATCCATAGCGTGATACCCGAGGATGCTTATCACGGCGATATCCGATTCGGGGGCCATTGGCTCCCCCACGGGATACATCAATCCCGTCCTTGCCTTTCTCGCGAGTGAATCCATTACGGGGGTCTTCGCCGCAGCCAGGGGCGTCTTGCCTTTAAACACCGGGTTGGGCTCGTCCCCAAGCCCGTCGAGGACCACGAACAAGATCTTCTTCATTCCTCATTCTCCAGATTCTTGTAAAAATTATCTATCGCCGCCTTCAGGGCGTCCTCCGCCAACACTGAACAGTGCATCTTCACCTGCGGCAAACCGCCGAGGGCCCTGGCTACTGTCTGGTTTGAAATCTTCAATGCCTCCTCGATCGTCTTCCCCTTGATGAGTTCCGTGACCATGGAACTCGTTGCGATCGCCGCCCCGCAACCGAATGTCTTGAACTTGGCATCAACTATACGGCCGTTATCCACCTTTATGGTCAACTTCATGACATCGCCGCAGGCCGGGTTGCCTACCGTCCCGACCCCATCCGGGTCGGGAATCTCACCCACGTTGCGGGGATTCTGGTAATGATCGATGACCTCTTCGGAATATCCCATCATGCCGGACATTTCTCTTATCCTGGCCTTTCTCCCGTTTAAATTGAGCGTTTCTTGCGGCAAGGCTCCCTGAAACAGGCGCCTTTCCAGCCCCAATCTGTCCAAGTACTCCCGGCCGCCTATGCGCCCCCCTGTTATACCCCGTATTATTACATATCACGAAGGACAGCATATGCCAAGGCGGGGTAAAGACACATCCCCCCGCATATCAGCCGAAATCCTTCCCGACCAGTGGTGACATCTCCCGTAATCTCTTGACATTCACCTCCAGTTGATCCGCCACGTAATCGACATCCGCCTCCGTGTTGTCCTTACCCAGGCCGAAGCGTACCGAGCAGTGGGCGACCGCCTCTGGGACTCCCATCGCCAGCAGCACGTATGAACTCTCCAGGGTGTCAGACGTGCAGGCAGACCCGGAGGAAAGGGCGACATCCTTTATCGAAAGGATCAAGGATTCACCCTCAACGTACTTGAAACTGAAGTTTAGGTTACCGGGTTGACGCCTCTCCGGGTGGCCGTTCAGGCGCACGTCCTCGATCCCGTCGAGTATCCTGGCCTTCAACCTCTCCCTCAATTCGATCAGCCGCTTGGCCTCCGGCTCCATCTCCACCTTCCTGAGTTCGCAGGCCTTCCCGAAGCCCACGATCGCCGGCGTATTGAGAGTGCCCGCCCGAAGACCCCGTTCGTGCCCTCCCCCGTGGCTGACCGGATCGATCCGCACCCCCTTCCTGATATACAGCGCCCCAACGCCCTTAGGTCCGTATATCTTGTGGGACGAAATCGCCAGAAGGTCTACGTTCAACTTCTCGACGTCCGTCTCTATTTTACCGGCCGCCTGCACGGCGTCGCAGTGGAAGAGGATCCCTCGGTTCCTTGCAATCTTCCCGATCTCTTCCACCGGCTCGATCGTTCCCACCTCGCTGTTCACGTACATCACTGAGATCAGGATCGTTCTCTCGGTTATCGCCTTATCGACGTCGGAGGGATCGACCATGGCGTACCCGTCGACCGGGAGGAAGGTCACGTCGAAGCCGTTCTTTGCGAGGTACTTGCAAGACTCGAGGACCGCCTTGTGTTCTATGCTGGTGGTTATTATATGGTTGCCGCGTTTCTTCAACCGGCTGGCGGCACCAAGCACGGCAAGGTTGTCCGCCTCCGTGGCCCCGCTCGTGAAGATGATCTCCCTGCTGTCGGCATGGATGAGGTCGGCCACCTTCTCCCTGGCCTCCTCGACCGCCTCTCGAGCCACCCTGCCATGCTCGTGGGTAGTGCTCGAGGGATTGCCGAAGAAGTCGATAAAATAAGGCTTCATTGCCTCGAACACCCTTGGATCCAGGGGCGTCGTGGCGTTATGGTCCATATAGATGCGCTCCAACGGTGACATACCGCCTCCTTTTCACGTTCCCCATATCTCTCTATCTATCAACAGATCATCTCATCAGCTGTCGATGGACCTTGCACTATCAAATAACCATACACTGGACGGTGTCAACCCCAAACCGTCCTTGAACTTCCCCGTCTTTCTATCTTGCTTGATATCCCCCTGAAAGGGCCCCCCGCCTGCCTCCCCATGATTCCCCTCCATCGGTTTTAATGCCTCCTCCTGGTACATATAGATGGAAATCTCGCTGGAGAAGTTTCTCGAAAAACCCGCCGCGCCCTGATGCAGAAGATTGCGCGGTGCACGGTCGATCAGGCCATGTATACGTCACGCAGAAAGGGATTATACAGGCGCTCCTCTCCTA
Source organism: uncultured Gemmatimonadota bacterium (assembly GCA_964573995.1). Taxonomy (GTDB): domain Bacteria; phylum Gemmatimonadota; class CAZMKB01; order CAZMKB01; family CAZNLH01; genus CAZNLH01. The sequence goes on along the minus strand of CAZNLH010000030.1, from coordinate 4,511 downwards.
TCGTTGTAAACGGGCCATGGCCGGGATATACCCTCGTCTCATTTCCCAGTGGGAATAGTTTCCCCCTCACTGAGCCCACCAGTTCATTGAACGAGCCGCCGGGCAGGTCCGTTCTTCCCACTGAACCCGAGAACAGTGTGTCGCCGACGAAGACATTATCGATCACCCGGTAACAAACGCCCCCGGGGGAATGCCCGGGAGTGTGAAGGACATCGATACGGATATCGTCTATCTCGATGGTGTCGCCCTCTTCTATGTACCTGTCGATATGGGGCTGGCCGGACGGGGGCAGCCCGAAGGCCATTGCCTGGGCTTCTATCCCCTCGAGGAGCGGGAGGTCCCCCTTGTGCATGAGCACCTCGCCGCCGCGACGCCTCTCGAGATCCCAGACCCCCCCCACGTGATCCACGTGCCCATGGGTCAGCAAGATGTACCTCACCGTAATGCCCTCTTCATCGAGGACATCAGCGATCGCCTCGGTGTCGCCACCCGGGTCGATCACCACACCTCCCCCTCCATTTCGTGACCCGAGGATATAGCAGTTCACCTGCAGGGCGCCCACGATCAGGTGACGGAGGATCACGAGGCCTTCTTTCTCTTTCCCGTATGCCTTGAGCCCGCCGCTCTCATCTCGAGATACTCGACAAGCAGCCGGACACCCATCCCGCTCGGACCCCTCGGCACGTATGGTTTCCCCTTGGTCGCCCACGCCGTCCCGGCGATATCGAGGTGGGCCCAGTGGATGTCGCCCACGAACTCCTTCAGGAACATGCCCGCGGTGATGACGCTTCCATCTCGTCCTCCCACGTTCTTGAGCTCGGCGACATCGCTCTTCAGGAATTCCCGGTACTCATCCCAGAGTGGAAGGCGCCACAACTTCTCCCCCGTCCTCTCACCCGCTTCTATCAGGTCCCTCATCACATCCTCATCGTTTCCCATCAGGCCCGCGGCGACAGTGCCGAGCGCGATTACACAGGCGCCGGTCAGCGTAGCGATATCGATCATTACACTCGGCTTGAACTTCCGCCCGTAAGCGAGCGCGTCCGCCAGGATCAGCCTTCCCTCTGCATCCGTGCTGATTACCTCCACGGTCTTGCCGGATCCCATGGTCAGGATATCCCCCGGGCGATAGGCGGACCCTCCGGGGAGGTTTTCAACCGCCGGGATGATACCCGTGACGTTGACGGGAATGCCCAGCCTGGCAGACGCGACGAGCACACCCATTACGGCCACGCCCCCGGACTTGTCGTACTTCATCTTGTCCATATCGAGGCTGGGCTTGATCGATATACCACCGCTGTCGAAGGTAATGCCCTTGCCGACAAGAACGACCACATCCCCTGCGGATCGGCCGCCCTTGTGCTGAAGCACGATCATCCTGGGCTGGGTCCGGCTCCCGCTCCCGACCGCCAGCATTCCCCCCATCTTGAGCCTCTCCATCTCCTTAACGCCAAGGACCTTGCACGCGACCCCGTATTTCCGCGCGATTGAACGCGCCTCGCGGGCGAGGTGATCGGGCGTGGCCCGGTTCCCCGGCCGGTTGTTCAAATCCCGGACATAACCAACGGACTCGGCGAGGATAAGGCCCCGGCGGGCTCCACTCCCCATCTCCCGGCGCAATCGGCGTTCCTCGGTGACTACCTGGAGGCCCTTGATATCCTTGCCCTCTTCCTTCTCCACCTTGTATTCGCGGTAGCGGTAGAGGCCGAGCCACATCCCCTCGATCATGGTCCGGGTGATCAAGCCAGCCTTATGACCCCCGTCAAGATATATATCGGCAAAGGCCGATATCGCTTCTATGTTGATCTCCCTGCTCTTACCCGCGGCCGTCGCCATTGCCTTGCGGAGTGAATCGAGGGTGTACTTTTCCCTCTCACCGAGCCCTACAATCATCAACAATCGGGCCGGGATCAGTCCCATGGTATGGAATATGAGCGTCTCGCAGAGTTTACCCCTGAACTCACCCGACTTGATGCTCTTCATGATCAACCCCTTGAGCGCCTTGTCAAGCCGCTTCAAGGGTTCGGGAAGGGACTCTTCTCCCTGGTACAAGCCAATAACCAGCAATTCCGCCTTGATTTCCTCTATCCTGCCCAGCCTCGTCTCGATCTTCATCTCATTACGCTCCTTACTCCTTCCATTTCCTTCCCTCCAAGACAGGCGCCAGGATGTGGCTTGGCGCCTGTTCGGGAATTAATAATCAATTCCCTGCTGTGCCTCAATACCGCCCTGAAAAGGATGCTTCACCTCCTGCATCTCAGTGACCAGGTCCGAGTATTCAACGAACGCACACGGCGCATCCCTCCCTGTCAAGATGATCGTTGTCCATGGATGCCTCTCCCCTATGACCTTCAAGACCTCACTTTCCGCAAGCAACTTCTCCCTGACGGCCACGTTGATTTCATCCAGGACGACTATGTCCCATTCACCCGATGATATCTCATCCCTTGCGGTCTCAAGTGCGCGCCCGGCCGCCTCGACGTGCTCCTGGAGGGGCAAGTCATCCCCCATGATATGGACGAATCCTACCCCCATCGGCCTGATTTCGATCCCGGGGCCGAGCCTCTTCACGGCATCGATCTCCCCGTAGTGCCACGTCCCCTTGATGAACTGGATGAACAAGGTCCGCCAACCATATCCCCAGGCCCTCAAGGCCACTCCGAGCGCCGCCGTCGTCTTCCCCTTGCCATCGCCCGTAAACACGATGACCATCCCCCGCCGTTCTTCTCTTGAACCACTTGCGCCTCGATCAGCCACTAACGGACTCCACAAGATCTTGGATCATATCCACGTCTCTCCATCCTCCCTACGTTCCTTTTTCCAGACAGGCACCCTCCTCTTCATTTCTTCTATCAGGAACCTCGACGCCAGGAATGCCTCTTCCCTGTGAGGAGACGAGACCGCGATTAGCAGGCTGATCTCCCCTACGCGCAATCTCCCCGTCCTGTGAACCAGCGCAATCTCGCCAATATCCCACCTTGATCGGGCCTCTTTGACGATATCCTCCATCTCTCGGAGTGCCATCTCCCTGTAAGCCTCGTACTTGATGCAGAGTACCTCCTTGCCCGAAGAAGGGCTCCGCACCGTACCCAGGAAGAGGACGTTCGCCCCCCAGCGATCTCCCCTTACCTTCCCCAGGTAGGTCGAGGGCCGTATCTCACCTTCAACGATGGCAATCACTGCTGGTATCTCAATTCAATGGCACGTTCAATTCGAATACAATCCGTATATCAACACCCTAATGAATGATAAAAAGGGCATGAAAAATCAAGGAATAACAGCGGTTATGAAATAAAAATCCGAGTTTCACTGCCCCCAATCGATTTGAGTGATGAAACGGCGATAGGACAGCAGTGGGATTCAAATGGGAGTGGTTGGATCTCAATGTAACCCGATGGATCTCGGCAATCGCCGAAGGATGTGCAACAACTTGAACTCGATCGGGAAACCGAGCCACTTGTATTTCAACCGGATTCGAGCCGATTTGTGCAGTAACTTCTCGATGAAATTGAGTTTCTTTCCAAGTTTGAGCCGCTCTGAACCCCACCAGAAATAATAACGCTGACAACGCCGGATCGTTTTCAGCTGTTTCGGGCTGATCGACGAGTAGAGTTCCGTCTGATAGTTTTGATAGCCAGCCCAGTCATCGATCGAAGTCACAGGCTCGTACCCCAATTCCACAGCCCTCTCGTGGAGGGGAGTTCCCGGTATGGGAAGATACAGCCTAATAGGCAATTCCACCTGCGGCCAGCGATACACGAGTTCACAACCCTCCTCAATGGTAGCCTGGATACTCTCCACGCTCTCACCCGGATAGCCAACTATATAAGACGCCTCAGGTATAATCCCCCGCTCACAGCAGATCTCGCAACAACGGAGAATGTCTCCAGGCTTTATATTCTTCTTGATCCACTCGATGGTGGGGGGATAAGCGGCCTCGGCCCCTATGAGGAGTCCTACGCATCCGCTCTTCGCCATGAGATCGACCACCTTTGGGTCAAACTTATTTATCACATGGGCCTCGACCGATGCGGCCCAGTAAATGCTTATCCCCTTCTTCAACAGGCCCTCGCAGAATTCGAAGACCCGCTTCTCGCTCACACCCCAATTGGCGTCACAAAAGGTCAGCACGTTAAAATGATGCTTTTTCACCAAATGATCCAGTTCATTGATGATACGGCCGGCCTCGAGGGCCGTCCACCGCCGTTCCGTCAGGACCGGTGAGGAGCAGAAGGTACAGGCATCTGGGCAGCCGTAACTCGAGAAATAGTCGAGGGCACGAATTTGCGTGGACGAGAAGTCCCTTCCAGTTGCAATATAGAGGAAGTGCTTGGCCCTCTCATATGGATCGCTGGCGAAATAATCCTCGAAATCAATCAGGTGATATGGCATAGGCGGCATCTTGTTCAAATCCTCGATCTTCCTCATCGGATTGAAGACTACACCACCACCATCCTCACGATAGGCCAAGCCCTCAATACCCACCAAGGAAGAGCCCGACCTCAACGCCT
>CAZNLH010000029.1:0-26888 GCA_964573995.1 uncultured Gemmatimonadota bacterium | reverse complement strand
CACGGACAACAGGGCGAGGTCCGGTGGTGGCCTCTATATTGCGGGCAGCGGGCCCGTGGTGGTGGCCAACACGATCTTCTGGAGGGATGGGGCGGTGGAGATCTGGCTCGATCCTTGGTATTATCCCACGCTGGAGATCAGTTATTCGGATATCGAGGGAAATAGGGTCTACGTCAATGATGGTTCCACGTTGATCTGGGGTGATGGTATGGTGGACCTGGATCCTGTCTTTGCGAGGGACGGTTTTCATCTCGACGTGCACTCTCCCCTGCGGAACGCGGGTGATCCCGGTTACGTGGGTGAGGGTGAGACGGACATCGACGGTGAGTTGCGGGTGTTGGAGGGGAGGGTGGATATCGGGGCGGACGAGATCCGTGAGATTCGTGTCAAGGACAAGGTCCCGCCGGTGGTCAACGAGGGGAAGGAGAGCCGGGAGTAAGGGGAGAGGACCGATGGGAGGTTTTAGAATATGATCGTACGTCTTGCTCTGTGAGGGGTGAATGAGCGGTCTGGTGGGTGTCATGAGATGGTCTCTTTCCAATCACTTCTTGTCCGTTCTCTGGCTTTTCTTCCTACTCTTTCCCGGCTCCATCCGGGCCGTTGACGTCCCCCTGGGCACCTCTCACGTCGAGGTCGTCTTCCGGGTGGACTCGACCCATGTCGGTCTCCTCTACCTGAAGGACGATCAGGGGGACAGCATCGCCTTCGATCCCGGCCGGCACCTCTGGACGATCACGGTATTGGATACCGCAGCGACGATGGATACCACCAACCTCTATTCTCTGTCGTTGGATTCATCCAGTGTGGCTTGTGACTCCCTTTCTTATTCCGCCAAGACCAACTATCCTGCCTCCGGGGACACGTCCATAGTTTTCCGGTGGTATGGGGTGACCCACGACAGTTTTCCCGGCGATCCGATCCATGTCGATGTCCGGGCGACGATCTTTCACGGTGAGAGTGACGTCTCCTTCCGGATCCAGGTGGAGAAGGTTCTCGTCGATTCGCCGCAGGTTTCCTTGTTCGATGTCGATTTCCCCTCTTACCGTGTGGTGGAGTACCCGTCGGCGGGTGCGAAGCAGGTCCTCGCCTTCCCCTGGAGCGGTCACGGGAACCTGATCAGCGATCCGATCCATGAACTCGATCCCTCAATTCATCCATTGCGAAAAGTTCTCGATCAGAATAGAAATCCATCTTACCGTAGAATGGGTTTTAGCACTACCTGGCCGGTGAACAATGGTCTTCATCCCGGCTGGATGAGCCTGCAGTTTTTCTCTTATTACGATGCCGTTCATGGGACCGGGCTCTACGCCGCGACGACGGACACGCTGGGTTATCTCAAGACCTTCCACATCAGCGGTGACGATGCGGGTGGTTATCTCGAGTGTTTCACCCGTCACTTCCCGGAGGACAACGACGCCTTCTTCGGCTCGACGTACGCGATGCCCTACGATTACAGGATGCGTGCCTTTCACGGGGACTGGATCGATGCGAGCAAGATCTACCGTGCCTGGCTCATCCGTTCCCCGATCTTGCGTCATGCGGGGGGACCGTTGCGGTACCGTGGGCGGTTCCTGGCGGTGGTCGACTCCTCGGATTATTCCCTCTATTACAGTCGTCCCGACACGATTCGGTTGAAGGAGCAACTCGGGTTCTTCTCGTCCGGTGGCCTTCCGCTCCGGGCCATCGGCAGGATGGACGATTGGGGGCACCTGACGCCGTACTACGAGGTATACGATTATTTTTGCCGGTACGCGCAGGGTACGGGGGATACGATCCGTCCCGCGGACCTTGTCCGTGTAATTAAAGCGGCTCACGGTCTGGTTGGGGCCTATACGAGTCTGCGGGTTGCGCGGTGGCAGGCGTGGGAGGTGGACAGTTGTCGATGGGTGGACGGTTGTCTGGACGACAGTTTGGGGACGCGAACCAAGTCAGTGGTCTACGACATCAACGGGGATGCGCTCGATGCCCCGAATTGTACCTATGAACTTTGTATGCAGCCGGTTCTGTGGCAGAAGAAGTATGTTCTCGGGGTCGGTGCGACGTTGTCGAGTTCGCTGGGTGCCAACGCGATTTATACCGATCATGGGGGCCAGCCGATCCTGTGTTACCCGGTGGACAGTATCGGCACGCATGACGGGCATCCGGGGGGTGGTGGAGACTATTATCTCCAGGGGATGCGGGAGATGGTCCATGCGATCGATTCCCTCTACGCCGATCCGCGCCGGGTCACGAAGGTAAACGAGCAGGGTTACGACATCAAGGTGGGCTGGTACGATTATTATGCGAACTGGGGTGGGTACATGGGGGGACGGAGCGCCTACGTCTTTCCCCGTTTGATCCCGGGTGCGGAGGATGTTCCCATCCTGCCGTCCGTCCTGCACGACAGCCAGGCGAGTATCATGGGCCTGATCCGGCATCCCTATTCCGATCGGGTCACGGGGTACGGGAAGAACCATTGGGTTTACGGTATTGCCTACGTCTGGATCAACGGGAGCATGCCGGGGTTCCGGGAGGACCCGGCGGACACGGTGGATTGGAGTCCTGCGCAGTGGGATGATTACCGGTACGTCCGGGACCTGATCCGCAAGAGGCGGGTGTTCCGTGACTACCTGGTCTACGGGGAGTGGATGCGGCCGCCGGTCCTGGAGGATTGCGACGAGACGGAGGTGGTCTTCTGGGCGGAGCCGAGTTTTTCCATCCGGGACACCCTTCCGGCGATCCTGGCGGGGGCCTATGTCAAGGTGGACAGCCTGGGGGCGGATCTGGACAGCCTGGCCCTCTTCTTCACGAATTATTCCGACACGACCGTCGATGGGGATACGGCCGCCACGTGTAGTCTGTCCGTGGATCTCAGCGACTACGGCTTCTCCCCCGATTCCTTCCAGGTCTGTGAGCGGGTCTCGGAGGATTCCACGCGGGATTGCAAGACAGTCCGTGGAGGCATCCTGGACACGACGCTCACCCTGGCGAGCGACAGCACGGCGGTCTTCGAGATCGTGCCGTATTGATCGTTTGCTATGCCTCTTCTTTATTCTTCTTCCTTCGAGCGCCAGAATCTTTCACATCCCGATCCCGAGCGGAAGGCGGGGAATGGGCTTTGGCAGGTCAAACAAAAAATGGGGAAACTCCAGGACCCGCCACTCCTTGACTGTGAGCGGGGAAATGATTAACTTTCCCACCCTGTTGACAAGGTGATTCTCCGGCCCCGCCAGGGGCCTTTATATTGTGGATTTCTCGTGGAATCGAATGGCTCCGGGTGTCTATTGGTGCGAATGGGTGATAACGCTCTTGGGAATAGGAAGAGGAGGTCGATATGAACAGGGAAGGAAAGGCAGAAACAAGGACGATCGATCGGAAGGAAAGGATGAAGATCCCGAAACAACGTGTCCCGGAGAGGGATCCCGGGGAGCGTATCAAGGACTTCCGGGAGGTTTCGCTCGGTTACACAAGGGAACTGGCCATGAAGGAGGCGATGCGTTGTCTGCAGTGCCCGAAGCCTAATTGCGTGGCAGCCTGTCCCGTACACAACGATATCCCCGGCTTTATCGGCAAGATCGAGGAGGGTGATTTCGCCGGAGCCTACGAGGTGCTCACGAGGACGACCAACCTCCCCGATTTCTGCGGGAGACTGTGTCCGCAGGAGGTCCAGTGCGAGGGTAGTTGCGTGGTAGGCAAGCGGGGTGAACCGGTGGGAATCGGTCGCCTCGAGAGTTTCGTTGCGGACTACATGTGGAAGGTATGGAAAGAGGAGGGGCTGCCCAAGGCGGAGACGGCCGAGCCGACGGGGAAGAGGGTGGCGGTTGTGGGATCCGGGCCTGCGGGTATCGTGATGGCCGAGGAGATGTGCAAGAGGGGGCACTCCGTTGTTGTCTTCGAACGATGGCCGAAGCCGGGCGGAATCCTGACTTATGGCATACCGAAGTTCAAGTTGTGGAAGGACATAGTATCTCGAAAGGTCGACTACCTCGAATCGCTCGGCGTGGAGTTCCGTTGTGGTGTCGAGGTGGGTTCCGATCTGACAGTTGACCAGCTCTTTGAGGATGGTTTCGATGCGGTCTTCCTGGGCACGGGTGCGGGAAGGGGGCGTGGACTCAAGATCCGGGGGGCGGATGCGCCCGAGGTCTACCTGGCTACGGACTTCCTGGTCAGGGGAAACCTGTCGGAAGAGTACCTTGGCGAAGGATATTCCGGCCGGCCTTACGTGGGTGATCAAGTGGCGGTAATAGGAGGAGGCGACACCGCGATGGACGTAGTGAGGACTGCGGTGCGTCTTGGGGCAGGAGATGTTACCTGTGTCTACAGGAGGTCAAAAGTCGAGATGCCGGGACGACAGGAGGAGTTCCATCATGCGGAGGAGGAGGGTGTGAAGTTCCATTTCCTTGCCGCACCAGAGGAGATTCTCCTGGACGATGAGGGTCACGTGAAGGGCCTGCGATGCGTGCGGATGGAACTGGGCGAGCCGGACGCCTCGGGTCGCAGGCGTCCCATCCCGATCGAGGGCTCTAACTTCGATATGGAAGTAGACTCCGTTGTCTTCGCCCTCGGGTATGGGCCGGAATCAATCGTTACCAAGACGACGGAGGGGCTGAAAACGGGCGATTGGGGCCTGATCCGGGTGGACGAAGAGACCGGTGCGACGAGCCTCGGGGGGGTGTTCGCGGCGGGAGACAACGTGTCCGGCCCGAAGACGGTTGTCCTCGCCATGGCGGGTGCCAGGAAGAGCGCGCGTGCGATCCACGAGTTCTTGATGGAGAAGTAAATGCCCCCACGGGAGCGACGCTGAAGGTATCGCTTGAGGCGGGTCCCCGATGATCCCTTACATGCGCTCAAAGGAACACATTACCCGTTGTCGGTGGAAAGACGGGGAAAGGCCTGCGGTACCATCTCCTTGACAGGTGTTTGCGGGGGAACTAAATTTGAGCCGGATTCCACGATGCGGAAAATCGAGGACCCAGATGGGGAAACCACATCCGGAATACGTCCAGTCAATCGAGAGGGGATTGACCCTGTTGGAGGAATTGAGCAGGGAAACCGGGGGATTGGGTGTAACGGAACTGGCCAGGAGGACTAAACTCCCCGTGAGCACCGCCCACCGGTTGTTGTCGGTCTTTGTCAGGCGGGGATATATCTCTCGGAGCGGGAGGAGGTATGCCTGTAGCGCGGATGGAAGGCTCCTGGGCCTCGGGTTGCTGCCGGTGGGCCTACTTTCTTCGATGTACGACATCCTTACGGGGCGATTCGATGCATGGATGTCGAGCGGAGAGGTAGAGGAGGTGTTCTGGGTCATCGATGGGAGGTCCCTGTCCCTGCGAGCAGTTGGGGGCAAAGGGGGGGGTACGTGTTTTCTCGTCCCGGGCCTGGGCGACACCTCGACAAATGGCTGCCGGGCAATCCGGCACGGCAATCGTGTCCTGAGTTGCCGCTTGCTTGCGGGTGTCGCAGAAGAGACATCTTACCGGCTTGACCGGAAGAAAGGTACCTGGTGCATGTGCGTGTGGATGTCTTCGGGGGGCGAGGCGTGCCTGCTGGAAAGAGTGGGGGCCCGTGGGGAGGACAGCCTTTCCAAGGACAGGCTAATGGCACTCTCGTCGACCCTGACGGGTGTGTGTGAGGACCTCGGGGGCCTGGGGGATGAACACAAGCGCGGGGGGAATGGGAGGGTATCGGTAAGGGAGCGACTTGGTGCGGCGATGATGGATTCGATATGAAGGTGATCGTGGCAAAGACGGCCGGCTTCTGCTGGGGTGTAAAGAGGGCGATTCAGCAGGTGATGAACGAAGTTGAGAGGGGGAGGGAACCAATTTACACCCTTGGGCCATTGATCCATAACCCTCAGGCCGTCGAGTCCCTGGAGAGGGAGCACGGCGTGAGACCGGTGGATCGTATAGATGAAGTCAGGGAGGGGACACTGGCCATAAGGACGCACGGTGTTCCACCATCGGTGGTTGCACGGGCGAGAGAACGGGGGCTCAGGGTGCTCGATGCTACGTGTCCCTTCGTCTCGAAGATCCAGCGCCACGCCCGCGAACTGGTGAACGATGGATACCGCCTGTTGATCATCGGGGAACGGGATCATCCCGAGGTCAGGGGGATCCAGGCATACAGTAACGGAAAGGGTATCATCATCGAATCCCTCGAGGAAGCGAACAGCCTCCGGAATTTCAGCAGGGTCGGGATCATCATCCAGAGCACCCAGGACGCTGAGAAGGTCAATGCCATTGTCGCCGCGCTGTTTGAAAAGTCGGCCGAGATGAAGGTCTTCAACACCATATGCAACGCCACGGCGGAACGTCAGTCTGAGGTAAGGTCTCTTGCGCGCAGGGTGGATGCGATGGTCGTTGTCGGGGGATACAACAGCGGGAATACGAGCCGGCTGGCCGCCATCTGCCGCGAGATAGGTGTCACGACCCATCATATAGAGACCGCTGCGGAAATCCGTGAGGAATGGTTCCATGGCACCCGGACCTGCGGGTTGACCGCCGGGGCATCCACCCCCGATGCCTCGATAGAGGAAGTCAGGGCACTGCTCGAACGAATCGATACCGGTAAGGCATCCGCCAGACGGAGGAGCAGGGAGACCGTCAACAAGGGAGTGAAAGGGTGAAAAGCGATATAAAGAGTCCCTTGCGGCGGGTCGAGTTGCAGATATCGACCATATATGGCCCGGTCAAGTCCCGGAGGCTCGGAAGGTCACTGGGGATCAATCTCTCGCCCAACGGGGAGAAGATATGTTCGCTGGACTGCCTCTATTGTCAATATGGCTTTAAGAGCCCGGTGGAAGTGGGAAGTAATCTTCCCGACGATACCTTCCCGGCTGCGTCCTTGGTATTGCACCTGTTGGAGGACGTGCTGAAAAGGGAGGGGGAGGGGGTCGATACCATTACCTTCTCAGGGAACGGTGAGCCTACCCTGCACCCAGATTTTCATGGCCTGGTCGAGGGAGTCGTGTGGATCCGGGACCACAGGCTGCCGTCGGCGAGGATCGCCCTCTTGTCGAACGGTACTACGCTCAATAACGGTGAAGTGAGGAGCGCGTTAACCTTGATCGACGATCCGGTGCTGAAACTCGATGCGGGAAGCGAAGGGCTCTGGAGGAAGATCAACCGCCCTGCCGGTGATGTCAGGTTTGAGGGGATCATCGAGGCCATGGAAGAGGTGGAGGACTTCATCGTCCAGGGCCTCTTTTTCGCGGGAAACGGCGCGGGTATTACGGGAAACATATCAGGGGAAGGTATCGAGGACTGGCTGGCTGCCGTCAACAGGATCCGGCCAAGGTTCGTCCAGATCTACACCCTGGATCGCATCCCCGCCATGACGGGCATTGAACGCGCTCCCGGTGATGTCCTCTCGGCAATCCTTGCCTCGGTCGAGCGCCTTGGAATTCGGGGTCAGGTCTTTTGATTTAACAGGGGGTAGTGGGCCAATGGGCATCAGTGACGAGAAATCCTATAAAGAGGTCCGGGATGGGTGGTTGTCGGAATTTAGGGGGTTCAAGGAGCGTGGCGCAGACTTTACCACCATCTCAGGCCAGGAGATCAAGCCGGTCTATCTCCCGGAGGACGTAGAGGACGACCGATTCCTTGAGGAGATCTCATTCCCAGGTGTCTATCCATTCACCCGGGGGATCCATCACAACATGTACCGGGGGCGCCTCTGGACCATGAGGCAGTTTTCGGGATTCGGCACCCCTTCCGATTCCAACAGGAGGTATAAGTATCTCCTCGAGAAGGGACAGACCGGCCTCTCTGTCGCCTTCGACATGCCGACATTGATGGGATACGACTCGGATCACCCCAGGTCGCTGGGCGAGGTGGGCCGTTGCGGGGTCGCAGTGGATTCACTGGCCGACATGGAAGTCCTCTTCGATGGGATACCCCTCGACAGGATCAGCACATCGATGACGATCAACGGGCCGGCCGCCATCCTGCTGGCCATGTACATCGCAGTGGCGGAAAAGAAGGGCATATCGGCCGAACAACTGAGGGGAACGATCCAGAACGACATCCTGAAGGAGTATATCGCCCAGAAGGAATGGCTGTTTCCTCCCAAGCCGTCGTTGAAGATCATCACGGACATAATGGCCTATTGCTCGGAGCGCCTCCCGCAGTGGAATACAATCAGTATCAGCGGTTACCATATCCGCGAGGCCGGTGCCACCGCCTTGCAGGAACTCGCCTTTACTCTTGCCGATGGGTTTACTTACGTGGAGGCGGGGATGGAAGCAGGCATCGATGTGGATACCTTCGCCCCGCGGCTCTCCTTCTTCTTCAATTCCCATCTCGATTTCTTCGAGGAGATAGCCAAGTTCAGAGCCGCGCGCCGTATATGGGCGAAGCGGATGCGCAAGAAGTACGGGGCGAAGGACCCCCGGTCGTGGCTACTGCGATTGCACACACAGACGGCCGGATGTAGCCTCACTGCCCAGCAGCCGGAGAACAACATCATCAGGACTGCCTTCCAGGCCCTTGCCGCTGTCCTAGGGGGGACACAATCGCTGCACACCAATTCGATGGACGAAACACTCGCGCTGCCATCGGAGAAGGCGGTCGAGATAGCCCTGCGGACTCAACAGATCATTGCCTACGAGACCGGGGTCGCCAACACCGTCGATCCCCTGTCGGGTTCTTACTTCATTGAGTCGCTTACCGATCGGATGGAGGAGGGGGCCGAGGGGTACTTCGAGAAGATCGGCGAGATGGGGGGCGTTGTAGCGGGTATTGAGCGAGGTTTCTTCCAGCGCGAGATCGCCGGCGCCGCATATCGCTACCAGCGTGAACTGGAGAAAAAAGTGAAGTTCCACGTAGGGGTCAATGAATTCATCGATGAGGAAGAGGTCCTGGAAATCCCCATATTGAAAATCGATGAGGAGGTAGAGAGGAAACAGTGTGAGTCCCTTCGGAAGATCAGGGAGAGCCGGGATGGCGGCGAGGTCCACAGGCGCCTTGATTTGTTGGTCGAGGGGGCAAATTCAGGGGAGAATATAATGCCCCTGATCCTCGAAGCCGTAAAGGCGTACGCGACGATTGGGGAGATCTGCGAGTGTTTGAAGGGCGTTTTCGGAGAGTATACCGAGAGACCGGTATTCTGACAGGTGGTTGAAATGACTATTCTCGAAATGGCGAGAAAAAGTGAAGTAACAGAAGAAATTCTCAGCGTTGCTGAGGATGAGGGTGTCGATGCCAGGGTGCTGATGGAGCGTGTATCCAGGGGCGAGGTAGTCATCCCCAGGAATATAAATCATCATTTCAGACCGAGGGGCATCGGCCGCGGCCTCAGGACGAAGATCAACGCGAATATCGGGGTGTCGCCCGATCACCAGGACATCGAGGAAGAACTGGGTAAGCTCAAGGTATCCCTGGAACTGGGCTGTGACAGCATCATGGACCTCAGCACCGGGGAGAACCTGGACGGTATCAGGAAGGAACTCCTTTCTAACTGCGGGGTTATCTTCGGCACGGTCCCCATCTATCAGGCGGTCTGCGAGCAGGCGGCCGGCCGCCGGTCCCTGGAGGAACTGGACCCCGATACCATCTTCGAGGTCATCGAACGGCACGGCCGGGACGGCGTGGACTTCATCACCGTGCACTGCGGCGTCACCAGGAGGTCTCTTTCCGCGCTGAACCGTGAGGAGCGTGTCGGCGGCATCGTAAGCCGGGGTGGGTCGATCATAGCCCACTGGATAGAGGCGAACGACATGGAGAATCCCCTCTATGAACAGTACGATCGCCTCCTCGATATCGCCTCGAAGTACGATATGACGCTGAGCCTTGGGGATGGCCTGAGGCCGGGTGCAATAGCCGATGCCACGGACGGTGCCCAGGTAGAGGAATTGCTCATCCTTGGAGAATTGGCCCGTCGCGCCCGCGAGGCGGGTGTTCAAGTGATGATCGAGGGCCCAGGCCACGTTCCCCTCGACCAGATCGAGGCCAATGTCAAGATGGAAAAACGTATCTGTGGCGGGGCGCCATTTTATGTCCTCGGTCCACTACCGACCGATATCGCCCCCGGTTACGACCACGTTACTTCCGCGATCGGCGGGGCGATCTCAGCGGCGGCCGGGGCGGATTTCCTCTGCTACGTAACGCCGGCGGAGCACCTGCGCCTGCCTACCATAGATGACGTGAGGGAGGGGGTGGTGGCATCGCTTATCGCCGCCCATTGCGGGGATATCGCGAAGGGGATCGCCGGCGCCTGGGAGAGGAACGTGAAATTCTCGAGGATGAGGAAGCGCCTTGACTGGGAGGGAATGTACAGGAACGCGATCGACCCGCGGAAGGCTAGGGAATACAGGAGGCAGAGCGAGGATTATGGGAAGGACATCTGCACGATGTGCGGGCCGCTGTGCGCCATACACATCGATAATGTGAAGGAAAGCCGGAAGAAGGTGATGCGCAAGGAGGAAACACCCTGAGCGAAGAGAAGGGATACATTGACCTTCACGTCCATTCTACTTGCTCGGACGGTGCGTTTTCGCCGGCGGAGGTGGTTGGAATGGCCGAGCGCGCCGGTCTGAAGGCCGTCGCGGTTACCGATCACGACTGTGTGGACGGTGTGGGATCGGCGGTTACCGAGGGAGAAAGGCTGGGCATAGAGGTGATCAGCGGAGTAGAGATGAGTGTCAGCACCTTTGGAAAGGATGTCCATCTGCTCGGCTACTTCATCGATCCCGGTGACAAGGCTCTTTGCCGGCACCTTGATTTTTTCAAGGAGACCAGGGTGGAAAGGGCCAGGGAGATAATCGCTAGGCTGGAAGGCCTCGGCCTGGTCCTCGATCCCTCGAAGGTGATCAGTGATTGCGGGCCAGGGAGCATCGGCAGGATGCATATAGCCAAGGCCCTGGTGGGAGAGGGCTTGTGCCCCGATATAGACACCGCTTTTCAACTGTATCTCAGGGATGGAGGGCCGGCATTCGTTGAAAAGTACCGGATACCGGCGAACCGGGCGGTTGAGGTCATTCACAGATCCGGTGGAATTGCCTTTCTCGCCCACCCTGGCTTCTATAATGACGAGACGCTAATCTCCTCCCTCTTCGAGGCGGGGATGGACGGCCTGGAGGTATATAACCCGTCGCACAGCGATCTCCAGGTCTACAACTTCCGGGCCATCGTGAGGGAACAGGGTGGTTTGGAAAGCGGCGGGAGCGATTTTCACGGGTGCAGGGAGAGGTCTCTACCGCTCGGGGCCTTCAAGGTCCCTTATTCTATCGTTGCCCGGATGTCGGATTCTCGTTCGGCACCCAGGACTTCTGAAGGTCTTCGACACGATGTCAACGAATCGAGGTAGATCATGTTAAAGGCAAGTCAGATCAAGATAGGCTTGGCCGTGGTCGTTCTGGTATCCGCGATAGCCTACCTTGCCTTCACCGGTTTCGAGCAGTCAATGGTATATTACCTGACGGTCAAGGAGTTGAAGGCAAAGGGGAGCGATGTGTATGGACAGGATGTGCGCGTCAGCGGGTGGGTGCGTGAAGGCAGCATCCGGAGCGATCGGAAGGACCTGGAGCACAAGTTCGTAATAACCGAGGAAGGGGAAGATCTCCCGGTTGTATACAATGGAGTTACGCCGGATACCTTCAAGGATGGGGCCGAAGTGGTAGTGGAGGGCAGGTATGATTCCGGAGGGGTTTTCAAGGCCGAAAACCTGCTGGCAAAGTGTCCCTCGAAGTATGAGGCCATGGGACCGGGAGGTAATAATGATAATAATGGTGCGGGGCAGTGATCATCGCCGCCCGGTGCACTAATATCGTATAGTTCTCGAGGCTTATCCATTGATACAGGTCGCCAACATTTCCCTGCTCCTCGGGCTGGTCTTCACGCTGTACGGCATAGTCATGGCCCTCGTCTCCTCGCGGGGGGACAGGCCGCAACTCCTGGCGTCGTCCGAGCGGGCGCTCTACGCTGTCTTCGCCTATGACCTCTTTGCCTCCTTCTGCCTTGCACTCTTCCTGGTGAAGTCTGACTTCCGTGTAGAATACGTGGCCGATTACACGAGCACGACGCTGCCCATGTTCTACAAGATAGCCGCCTTCTGGGCCGGCCAGAAGGGATCCCTCCTGCTCTGGTCCCTGTTGCTGACCGGGTTTTCATCCATAGTAGTCCATCAGAACAGGAGACGGAACCGGGATCTGGTGCCGTACCTGATCGCCATCCTCCTCTCAATCAACCTCTTCTTCCTGATATTACTCATATTCGTGACCAATCCCTTTGAAGAACTACCGTTCATCCCTCCGGAGGGTAATGGATTGAACCCCCTGCTCCAGAATCCCGGTATGGTCTTCCACCCGCCGAGCCTGTACATCGGGTTCGTCGGCTTCTCCATCCCCTTCGCGTTCGCCATGTCGGCGATTATCAAGCGGCGCCGGGACAACGACTGGATTCGTTCCACCAGGCGATGGACTCTCTTCGCCTGGGTCTTTCTCACACTTGGGAACCTCCTCGGGGCGAAGTGGGCGTATGTGGAACTGGGTTGGGGTGGATATTGGGCCTGGGATCCGGTGGAGAACGCCTCCCTCATGCCCTGGTTGACGGGCACCGCCTTCCTGCACTCCGTGATGATCCAGGAGAAGAAGAACATGCTCAAGATATGGAACATGGTCTTGATCATCATCACCTTTCTCCTGACGATCTTCGGTACGTTCCTGACTCGTAGCGGCGTGATATCCTCGGTTCACGCATTCACGCAGACGGGCATCGGGCCGTTCTTTATAGTCTTCATGGTGATAATAGCCGTTTTCTCGTTCGGGTTCCTCTTCCTCAGGTTGGACATCTTGAGGTCTGAAAGCCGGATCGATTCGCTGCTGTCCAGGGAGAGTTCCTTCCTGTTCAACAACCTGATCCTGATGGGGGGGGCATTCGCCGTCTTGTGGGGAACGGTCTTCCCGATGATCTCCGAGGCGGTCAAGGGGACTCAGATCACAGTTGGACCCCCCTTCTTCAACAAGATCATGGTGCCTATCGGCATCTTTCTCCTCCTATTGATCGGCATCGGCCCGTTGATCGCATGGCGCCGAGCGTCTGCGGGAAACCTGGCGAAGAACTTCCTGGCCCCGCTCATACTGGCCACCGCTGGGGGGGTGGTATTCTTTTCCCTGCTGGAAATCCGGGAACTGTATCCCCTGTTATCCCTGATCGTGGTGGTATTCGTCGTCGTTACGATCATCACGGAGTTTTACAAGGGCGTGAGGGCCCGGCATCGCTCGACGGGGGAAGGTGTCTTCCCATCCTTCTTCAAGCTGATCTGGAGGGGTAAGCGGCGTTATGGGGGCTACCTCGTGCACCTCGGGGTGGTGCTCCTCTATATCGGGATTACAGGGTCGGCGTTCAACGTCGAAAAGGAGGCGACCCTGAAGCCCGGCGAGAGCCTGGAGATCGATAAGTACTCTCTCCACTACGAAGGACTCAAGAATCAGGCGGACCCGAACAAGACGTCCGTCACTGCAACGCTGCAGCTCTCCAACCAGGGCCACTTGATCTCGACCCTCAAGCCGCAGAAGAACTTCTACCGCCAATCGCAGCAGGCGACGACCGAAGTGGCGATCTATTCCACGCTCGCCGAGGATGTGTATGTCATTTTTGCGGGTTATGGAGATGACCAGGCCACATTCAAGGCCCTGATCAATCCACTCGTCGGGTGGTTGTGGATAGGGGGATGGGTGATGATCATCGGGACGGCCATAGCGATCTGGCCGGACAGGCGCGTTGGGAGGAGAAGTGAGGCCAGTTACAAGATGGAGAGTTAGCATAGGCCTGCCGTTGCTTTCGGCCATACTGCTGTTGGCCTTGAATGGGACCCTGTCGGCCAAGCCGGATATAATCGACATCGAGCGATCGGTGATATGCACGTGCGGGTGCGCGAACATGGTCCTCAATACCTGCATGTGTGCCCACGCCGATTCCATGAGGATGGAGATACGCTCGATGATAGACGAGGGGAAGGAAAGGGATGAGATCCTCCAGGTCCTCGTCAGTGAGTATGGTGAACGCGTGCTCGCTTCACCCTCCCGGGAGGGCTTCAACCTGACGGCCTATTTCATGCCTTTCCTGGTGATTATGATCGGGGGGGTGTTGCTGGTAGTCATCCTCAGGAGGTGGACACACGGAACCAGCGAGGGGGACGGGGGTTTTAACGAGGTTACAGGGGTTGCGGATGATGATCCGTACCGGCAGAGACTGGAGAAGGAACTCCGTGACTTCGATGACTGATTACAGGAATCGGGAATAACGGATGGAACTACTGCTGATTCTTATCATGACGCTGGGGGGGCTCTTCTATGTGGGCTATCCTATTTTTACCGAGGAGAAGATGTGGATAGTCGCTCCCGCCAGGCCCTTGTCCCGCAAGGAGGAACTCCTCGCCCGGAAAGGGCGCGCACTCTCCGCGATCAAGGAGGTGGAATTCGACTTTCATACCGGGAAATTATCCCCCGAAGATTACAGTTCGCTGAGGTCGCGTTACGAAGGAGAGGTCATCGAGGTGATGAAACTCCTGGACAGCCTCGAGAAGGGTGGGAAGAGGTTCAAGACTGGCAAGGGAGAGGGGGGCAAGTTGATATGTTCGTCGTGCGGCGAAGAGGTCCCCCCGAAGAGTCGATACTGCCCGGCATGCGGCACCCGCTTCAATGATTCATCTCGGACGGCCTGAGGAGGCTTGCAATGGATCCTGAAGGCACCTCGCCAAGGACGATCATAGAGGTGAGGGGCCTGTCGAGGAGTTTCGGGAAGATCGTCGCACTCCGGGGCATCGACCTGTATATCAGGGAGGGCGAGTTCCTCACCGTATTCGGTCCCAATGGAGCGGGAAAGACGACATTGATAGGGATACTGTCGTCGCTGGTCAAGCCGACCTCCGGAGAGATCCTATACCGCGGAAAAAGCATCCACGATGATTCCAACATGTTGAGGCGGGCAATTGGTGTCATCGGGCATCAGTCCCTTCTTTACACCCAGTTGACTGCACGAGAGAACCTGAGGTTTTACGGGAAGATGTACGGTGTGGCCGATCTCGAGGGCAGGATCGACGAAGTCCTTGAAGCAATTGACCTCAGCCACAGGGCGAACGATGCCTCAGGGACCTTCTCGAGGGGAATGCTGCAACGGTTATCTATCGGCCGTGCCATGCTCCATCGGCCCTTGATCTACCTCCTGGATGAGCCCTATTCAGGTCTCGATCAACACTCTGCGGACCGTCTTTGTGAGATGCTCGCGCGGTTCAGGGAAGATGGGAAGACGATTCTCATGACGACTCATAACCTGGAACGCGGCCATGAACTCAGCAATCGGAACGTGATTATCGTTAAGGGAAAGATTGAGTATGATGAACCCAGCAGGGGAGAAGGGGTCGAGTCGATCCGCTCGACCTATTATCGCTTGATTGGGGATGAGGGAGTCAAGAAGGTATGAGGGGCATAGTCGCTATTCTCTGGAAGGACATCCTTTGCGAGGCCCGCACCCGCGAGATGGTGAACTCGATGTTCATCTTCGCCATCCTGATACTCGTGGTCTTCAATTTCGCCTTCAGCCCCGGCACTCAGAAGATATACGAGATCGCCTCCGGCGTGCTCTGGATAGCATTCCTGTTCGCCGGCATACTCGGCCTGAACCGCTCATTCGCCCTTGAACGCGACAGGGAGTGCCTGAGGGGCCTCCTCCTCTGCCCGGTGGACCGGTCGGTCATCTACCTGGGGAAGGTGGTGGGGAACCTCCTCTTCGTCATGCTGGTGAACCTGATCACGCTTGTGGTATTTGTCATATTTTTCAATATCTCCATCTACCCGATCCTCGGCCGCCTGCTGGCGATCATCCTGCTTGCCACGATAGGGTACTCCGCCGTTGGAACGCTCTTTTCCGCGATATCCTGCAACACACGGATGAGGGAAGTAATGCTCCCGATATTGATGCTGCCGATCATGGTACCCGTCATCATCGCCGCTGTGAAGGGCACCGTCAGCCTCCTGACGGGGGGTTCGAGCGCCGATTTTACCTATGGCATCCGGCTGATAGGGGTCTTCGACGTCGTTTTCCTGGTTGCCGCCATTGTCGTGTTCGATTATATAGTCGAGGAGTGACCGAGAATGAGAGAGAGTTACATCCGCAGATTTTTTTCATTCGTCGACCGGATCGGATTCCTGGCCTTTCCAGTCGTTATGATCGCCATTTACATGATATTTTATTATGCCCCCATTGAAAAGAAGATGGGTATCGTACAGAAGATATTTTACTTTCACGTCCCGATCGCCTGGTCCACCTTCCTCGCCTTCTTCTTTGTCTTTTTGAACAGTGTCATGTTCCTCTGGAAGCGCGATCGATCCTACGATATCATGGCTCACGCCTCCGCGGAGGTCGGAATAGTCTTCTGCACGCTGGTCTTGATTACGGGACCACTGTGGGGAAAACCGGCCTGGGGGGCCTGGTGGACGTGGGATTCCAGGCTGACCACGACCCTCATACTCTGGTTGATATATGTCGCATACCTGATGCTCAGGCAATATGGGGGCGAGGAGGGCCAGTTGGCGAGGTTCTCGGCCGTCCTTGGGATCATCGGGTTCTTTGATGTCCCGTTGATATACCTGTCGGTAAAGTGGTGGCGAACGCAACATCCGCCACAATTCCTTCTGGTCAAGTCGCAATCAGGCCCGACGCTGGCCCCGGAGATGTTCCAGACGCTGATGGTCTCCCTGGCGGCTATGACGCTCTTGTTCCTCTATATACTTTCGCGGCGTATAACGCTGGCGGAACTCAAGGACGAGGCTGACAGTATGCGCAGGATCATCAAGGACTGACGAACAGGAGAGATAAGTAATGGATAACATCGACTACTTTTTCGCCGCCTACATCTTCGTCTGGATCGTGCTCTTCCTGTACCTCTTCAGCGTTTCAAGGCGCGAGAGGAAGATCCGCAGTGAGATCGAGGAACTGAGTCAACTCGTCGCGCGGTCGAAAGAGTAGGAACATGAAGAAACGCCCGTTGTACATAGACAGGCCACGGGCAATGAAAAATGGTACTTGAACGGCCTCCCCTTTGCCGTTGATTCACTTTCGGAGGTGATGATGGAAGGATTTAAATTGTATCTCGTAACGGACGTGACGTCTTCCCCGTGTTGGTTCCTCCAGGCCGCGAAGAATCCCGAGGAGGCGATAACAAAGTGCATCAACGACAAGATGTGCCCCATCGCTAAGGACATGCACAGCAGTTGCAGGGCGGAGGAGATAAAGATAACGGGTTATAATATCCATGTCGTTCCCCGCAGGGGTGACAAGGCATGAGAGGGGCCGTGTCGAATTATCGTCTTTGGCTAAATCGGGTCTTGGAGCGGCAAGGGTGAGCAATGGAATCCCGCTTCGAAGAAGAGGACCGCAAGGTCAGATACGTGAGGCTCCTGGTGGATCTCTCGCTCCTGTTGATCCGCCAGGGGTCGGTAAGCAGACAGGAGGCCGAGGGGATGATCGGCAACATGAGATCCCAAGTGGTGCACCTCTTCCCCGATAAGGGCCCCGCGTTCGACATGATCTACGAGCCGCGGTTCAGGCGGGCGATCGCCGAGACCTTCGGCCCCGATGGGGAGTGATCTGAGTGGCGAGGATAGATTCCTATCGCTTCGGCGAGATAGTGGTCGACGGCCGGACATACCGGTCCGATATCATTATATTCCCCGATAGGGTAAATAGCGGTTGGTGGAGGAGAGAAGGCCACAGCCTTGACATTGAAGACCTGCGCGAGGCTATGGAAGCGGGCCCGGAGGTCCTGCTTATTGGCACGGGTTGTTATGGTAGGTTGAGGGTACCGGCCGGCCTGATCGATAGACTAGAAGAAGAGGGCTGCCATGTCCTAGCATTCGATACAAAGACGGCCTGCGATACCTATGACAGGATCTCGACCGATAAGAAGACCGTTGGCCTTTTCCACCTTACCTGTTGACGGTCGTTGTGGAAGGCGATGAGTGGTCGGGTACCAGCAGCCGGCACTCATCCCTATTGGGCAGAGCCCGTGATCGAGGCGGGCCTGTTCGTGGTCACGGAAGGTGGAGATCAAGGTGTAACCAGAGGAAGCCTGAGGTGAGAGTATATCGGTACAGTTATAGCCCGGGCCTCGCGATCTACGGCTGGAGCCCGATGGTGAAGGCGTTGATCATAACCAACACCATTATCTTCCTTTTGCAGATTGTACTCCCGTTTCAAGTGGTTGTGCCTTTCAGCCTCGTGCCGGATATGGTCATCCACAAGTTGTACTTCTGGCAACTCTTCACTTACATGTTCCTGCACGGCGGCTTTTTTCACCTCTTCTTCAACATGTTCGTCCTGTGGATGTTCGGCAGCGAGGTGGAGGGGATGTGGGGCAGCCGTGAGTTCCTCAGGTACTACTTCATCACCGGCATAGGTGCGGCGATATTCTATACGATTGTCTGCCTCATCTTTCCTGCATTGCATCCTGAAATACCGACGATAGGTGCTTCCGGGGCGATATTCGGCCTCCTCGTCGCCTTCGCCATGATATACCCCAACCGATTGATTTATCTGTATTTTCTCTTTCCCATAAAGGCCAAGCACCTGGTCATCTTTTTCGCCTTGCTCGAGTTGTTCGCGAGCGTCCATTACACCGACAGCGGCATAGCCAACGTGGCACACCTGGGGGGGATGTTGGTAGGCTTTCTTTACATCAAGGGAGGATGGCGTATTGATTCTTTTTACGGACGCATAAAGGACTACCTCAAGGGGGGGAAGATCAAGATCAGGATGGTTGATGACCACGATACTGGGAGTGAGGGGGATTGGATGGACGACGAGGACGAGATCGATCGTATACTCGACAAGATTTCAAGCAGTGGCATCGACAGCCTGACAGACGAAGAAAAGGGGGTCCTCAATCGGGCCAGCAAGCGCATCCGTCACAGAAAGTGAAGGACCGGAACCATAGATCCACCCTGTCGATATCGCCCTCCTCCAACCGGCGCGCGGGGGAGACCTTAATGGATTATTACCATGCCCTCTTCGATAGGTTCGGCCCACAGGGATGGTGGCCGGGAGACGGTCCCTTCGAGGTGATGGTCGGGGCGATACTGACCCAGAATACGAACTGGAAGAACGTGGAGAAGGCCATGGCAAGGCTCAAAGATGACGGCCTCCTCAACCCGGAGGGGCTACTGAGGACTCCGGTCGAACGGCTCTTCACCTACCTGAAACCCGTAGGTTATTTCCGCGTCAAGACACGTCGGCTTCTCAATTTTCTACGATATTACAGGGACCTGTATGGGCACGACTTCCAACGCCTCAAGGGTGTCGATACATCGAGGTTGCGGATGGAACTCCTCGCTGTTCGTGGAATAGGGCCGGAGACGGCCGATTCGATCCTCCTCTATGCCTTGGAACGCCCTGTCTTCGTCGTCGACGCCTATACTCGCAGGGTCCTGCTGCGTCATGGATTAATTGGAGAAGATGCTGGATATCATGATATACAGCGACTTCTCATGGAGGCATTGCCGCAAGACGTGTCTATCTACAACGAGTACCATGCCTTGTTCGTAAGGGTGGGAAAGGTCTTCTGTACGCCCAAATTGCGGTGCGGGGGCTGTCCCCTGCAATACTTCAAGGCTTCTTGACGGCCCAGGGCATTCTCTGAGGCCCAGCGCTGTCCTAATACGAGGACAGGGTGGGTGATAAGGGGTCATTGTCGGCTGGGGACAACGTGGGATATCCGGATGGATTCCATTTCTGTAACTGCATAGTGAATCAAGTGTTACAAGTATGCCATACCCTTTTCATGCCGATCTCCTCCACCTGGCATGACAGTTGCCTTCTCTAGAGGTAGCGCGATCATGGTCGCGCCCTTTGAGACCAGGAGGATGATACAATGCGACGCTTTCAATACAGAACAGGGATCGTGCTCTTTTTCTTGAGCCTCGGGTCCCTTTTCTTGTTGCCGCGCTTTCTCACGGGAAATCCATCTTCCGGCATAGAGGTATGGCTCGATAGGGGGGACGGGGCGGTATATCATTCTGGTGAGGATATGACGGTATACTTCAAGGTCGAAGAGCCCTCTTTCGTGACGATCTACAATATCGACACCGATGGTCACGTCCATATCCTATATCCATATTACCCCGGTATGGACAACTACGTTGCCGGCGGGAAGGCCTATACCATCCCAGGGGGGGGATATGACCTGTCCCTCACGATCGATGAGCCGATTGGAATGGGATACATCGAGGCCGTCGCCTCGAGTGAACCGTTCGACCTGAAAGGATGGCCCTTCTTCTCGCGGCCCGATGAGGCGGTCGATGATGAAAGGGTCATCCAGCGCATCAGCGGCGACCCCTTCCTGGCGATTGAGGACATCAACAAGGAGATTCTGCCTTATTCGGAAGAGCCGGATTACAGGGACGATTTTGCGACTTATTACGTCGAGGAGGTCGTCCACTACCCGCGTTATCTCTGCACTGATTGCCACGGGGCCGCTTATTACCACTATGAGCCTTACGATTACTATTGCCCGGATTATTATGTCGTCGTCTACGATTACTGGTGTTACAACGACTTCTGGTACTGGGACTATTATTATCCATATTACTATCCTTACGGCTATTACCCCTATGGTTATTACGACTATTATTACTATTATCCGGTTCCCTCTCACGTCGGCCGTCGTTACAGCAGAAAGTACGATTACCGTACGAGAGGTGACGGGATCTATCGGACGAAGGGGGAGACGCCGCTAACAGAGGGAGTCATCCGTGTCAGGGGATACGATGGAGCGGGGGGCAGCCCGGTATACATCGACAAGGATGCAGTCCGGACAGTGGATGGAGGAGCCTCCGGGGGTTCTCCTCTCCTTCAGAGAAAGACAACCGTCGATGAGTCGGTCGGTTCGCCCATCCCAAGGATGAAAGCCCCGATCATAGAGGGAGAAGGCCAAGATCGTCCGACCGAGGAGAGTGTAGTACGTCGCGGTGACGGCCTGCCTCCGTCGACTACCGCCGAAGAGACCAGGATCGCGCGTGTGATGGCGAATGAAGGGGTGAGTCGCCCTGTAACCGCTGAGAAGGTAGGTCAAGAGGGAGAGCGAGTGGAAGGCTCACGCCGCGATTATCAACCCAGATCCTCAAGGCCGGCGCGTGATTCCGCAGGTGGGAGGAGTTATCGTCCTCAGGGGCACAGGACTGTTTCGGAGGAGAGGGGTTCAAGACACACTCAGAGGATGATGGATCGACCGGCCAGGTCCGCCGAGGTGAGGCCCTCGCGCGAAAGTAGCCACAGAGCGGCCGCAACCCGGTATAGAACAGGGTATAGAAGTAATGAACAGCGGCTCGGCAGGGGAGCATCGAGGTCTCCTGTCCAGTCCCGCGGTACTGCGGGCGGACGGGCGATTGGACGCAGCATGTCCCCAGCAGGTAGGTCCTTCAGCCGGGGGGCTGGACCAGGGGCGATTTCAAGGATGAGGTAGGAAGTATAGGATAAGGGGCACCCCCCCCGGAGCATAGGCGGACAAGGAATTCAATGATAAGGGGCCTTGAGTGTGAGTTCAAGGCCCCTTTTTTGCACACTGGGTTGACGGTGACCTCAATTTAACATTTCTGTCATGAATGTGTCTAATCCAATGGAGTGAAGATACCGCCGTGGAGAGCGATTTCACGCTAATCGAACAGTTCGTCGATGGTGAAGAGCGAGCCTTTGAGCAACTCGTCACCAGGCATCAGAAGGTCGTCTATTACATGGCCCTGCGGATCGTCGGCAATCATGATGATGCGGCGGATATCACCCAGCAGGCCTTCATGAAGGCCTTCCAGGAGATCCGCAAGTTCAAGAGACAGGCCTCGTTCAGGACCTGGTTGTGCAAGATTGCCGTCAACCTGAGCCTGAACCACCTGAAGCGTTCCAGGGTGGCAGAACGGTACGCCCGGAGCGATGAGGAGCCGGACCAGGGGGATGCGCCATTGGAGACCTTGCTCAAGAGAGAGAGAGACCGGCGCGTCAGGAGGGCAATCGGGGAACTCCCGGAGAGACAGAGGTTGACATTGATTCTGCGTTGCTACCATCTTATGTCGCACAAGGAGATAGGACAGATCCTCGGCATCACTGAAAATAATTCGAGGGCGAACTATTTCCACGCCTTGAAGAACCTCAAGGCGCGCTTGATCGAGGGAGGCGGTATCAATGAAGTGTGAAGAGGTGAGGGAACACCTTGTAGACTACCTGGACGGACAATGTGGGCAAGATGCGCGGGGTATGGCCCTCCACATCGATGCGTGTCGAGCGTGCAGAGAGGAGTACAGGCGCATGCAGGAGACGATGCGTCTCGTCCGCGAGGTGGAGGTGGAGGATCCCGGGACCGAATTCTGGAGGTCTCAGCGGTATGAGATCATCCGGGCCGTACGCAAAGGCGCTTTGAAGAGGGGTACAGTCATGGATTCCATCTTCCGCCGCATCAAGGCTGGAATTGGGCCAATTCCCTCGTTCTCGTTCGCGCGATGGTACTATCCCTTGGGGTCACTTGCAGCGGTCATACTCGTATGTATCGGGATCATACTTATCGGCAGGGACGATACCGGCGCAAACCGTAATTCCCTGACGGCCTCGCTCGCTGGGCTCGATCAGGACGTCCTCGAGCAGGTCTACTTGAATGGAGAGACACTCAGCGAGGCCCCGGCGTTCGAGGACCTGAGCGGGATCTCCGACTGGGAGTTATCTAATGTCCTCCTGGCGGTGACGGATGAATTCAAAGATATGATCATGGGTGGGTACGGGGAATCCATATCCTCCGAGTGGATGGCACCAGATGTCGAGGAAGAGGTTCAAGGGCTCAAACCGGAGGAGATGCAGAGACTGATGGATATGCTGGAGAGTATCTCCATAAGGGGTTGACGGGGGGATCGATTACAGTGTCACTTTGAAATCTTAACCAGGGGAGATTGATGATGAAAGCGAACGTTACAGGTGAGGGCATACTCCTCATTGTCTTCCTTACCATCTCTTCGGTCACCCTCCTTGCTGCCCAGGATGCAGCCCCTGAAAAACGCAGGGACAGGGTGCTCGATCGTATCGAGATGATGAGGATGTGGCGTATGACAGACGCGCTCAACCTGACGGAAGAGGAGGGAGCGGCCTTGTTCCCGTTTCTCAGGGACCTGGACGGGAAAAGGAGGGACCTGAACGAAGAACGCGGGTGGGTCATGCGTGAATTGAGGGACACGATCAAGGGTGAGAATCCCGATCCTGAGGCGGTCAACGGCCTCATCGACAGGCTGACGAAGGTCAGGGCCGGAATCAGGGACCTCGAAGACCGCGAGTTGAAGAGGGTGAGGGAGATACTCGATCCCGAACAGGTGGCGCGATATATCGTGTTTGAGCGGGACTTCGAGCAGGAGATACGGGATCTCATCTTTCAGGCCCGGCACCCGGACGAGTTGCGACGTGGCCGGGAGGGGAGGGAACATTTCCCCGGAAATGGACCACAACCTCAGCCGGGGGGGCCTCCCAGGTGATGTGCGATCTCAACATTGTCATGCCTCGTCGTGAGCCGGTCACGATATCGTGGCCCGTGGTCTCACGATCAGCCGCCGTTGGATGGTCTTGTGAAGAGCGAGTCGGGGATGTGGGGGTTGTAAAAGACGGAGTCTATGAGGGTCTCCTGGGCCTTCTTGCCGTTGTAGAATATGGTAACCTGGAAGGGCGTCTGGATCCCTTCCAGGTCCCTATAGTCCGACAGTGAAACGGCCATGGAGTCGGCACCAAGGCTCGAATAGAGTACATAATCGAGTCGCTTCATCAGGATAGACCGGCTGTCGAACCAGAGACGGCTCCGGTCCCCTTCGCCGTCGGTCAAATCGAGTACATAATCCTTCCCCCCATTGGCAGTGTCCGGGCCCGCCGCGCTCAATATTGTCCGCTCTTCAAGCGCGGTAAGGAGGATAGTTGTCGGGAAGTTCTTCAGGCTGCGCCTGAGGCCTTCGGCCAGGTAATCCGGCGCCTTGGACCAATTCCCCCCGGACGTTGTCCAAGCCTCGAGACCGTCGTACAACTGGGTCAATCGCTCGTTATCGAAGACAAACTCGACCCGGACCTTGTCCGGAAAGCGGTAATACTCGGTCGAGCGGCCCTTTGCCTTCTCCTTCCTTTCCCCGTACAGTATGATCCTGCTCTTGAGAACCAATTCAGCCACCGACCTGATCCTCTCTTCCCCGCCATATGCCGCGATCGAGGCCCTGACGATCTCTCCTGGCTCCTTGGTGACCTCTGCCGGCTTGGAGGTGCCCAGGAGCCTTCCGGTAACATTCATAAGGGAGTTCCGGGAAGAATGGGCAACGATCAATGTTACCACGGCCAGGACTACCATCAACGATAGGATGAAAAGAAGTCTCTTTCGATTCATGATGACCCTCTGGGCTGTTGCCTTATCAAGTTAAGTGACATGCCCCCGCAGGGCAATAGTCCCCGGTAGCAGACTTGACGATTATTCGGTCCCGTCTGTGCCCCGGCAAGGGCCGGGACTGAGAAAGGGGCGGATTCACCGCGCTCCCGGCCCCCAAGCGGCATGTCGAGGATCCTCGCGGCTACCTGCCCTGATTCGTCTCACCCGGCCATGGCCGCTTAGGCTTGCACGAACAAGAGATTGAAAGGAACCCAGGGAGGGGACGTGTTCTGAGAAGAGGAGGTGCGATTCACACCGGCAGTCCGAGGCACCGAATCCCCTGAGCGGGACCGTGCAGCCCACCAGGTGATAGAGGATGCGGGCCCACTCGTGTTCGCGTCGCACCGGATCGTAGCAATACCATATCTCGCCGATACGAATAGTAGGCCATAAGTAGTCGACGTGCCAGTGGCGTCTGACTCCTTGGCCTATGTGATGCCCAACCCTGGCACGGATGCCGCCGGCTCCTAATGCACTCCCGACGTATACGTAGAAGCCCACCTGGATTGACAGTGTGCCAAGTCGACCCACCGGGACCTCTGCCTCGCCTGAAGACTCGCATACGAGCGCGTAAGTCCCAGGCCAGGGCCTGAGAAAAGCCAAGTCCGCCACTGTCATCTCATGATATCCCCCTACGGGCCGGCGGCACCCGCTTCTCAGGCGATGGTTGCTCATCTTGGCGGCCTTCACTCCGTGCGCGATGAAACAAAGAGGCGGTCCAGGTCACTCTTCCCGCTGTTTATACCACACGCTTCCGCGCGACGAGTTCTACGATGCCGTGGTGGTGGACCGGACCATCCCCGTGGTGATGCTCGGCTCCGGCCCCTTCCCAGTGATGAATGATATCATATCCAGCGAATAGTTCCAATACCTCTCCCTCCTCCATGAAGGTCCGCACCTCGCCGGCCTCGTTGGCGTATGAGTTGCGGCCGACTTTCCTCCATTCGGATTCACATCGCGCGTACGAAGGGTCCTCGACCGTGAATGCCGTGAGCAGGACGCGACCCCCGGCGGCCGTCCACTTCCCAAGCTTCGTTTGCAGGGCCTTCAGGCCATCTCGGCCTATGGCGGGGATGAGCCCAAGCACCAGCACCACATCGAACAGCCCTGCCTTTGGGCTGAAACCCCTGAAGTCCCCGACCCAGGTCCTGATGTCGAGTCCCTCGTGCAAGGCGGCTGCCCTGACCTGTCCCATCCCTACATCGGAGATGTCTATGGCAGTCACGGCATGGCCCCTGCGTGCCAGTGGTATGCAATTGCGCCCCTGTCCAGCCCCGATATCTAATATGCGCAATTTGCATATATCGGATATGTAGTCGCGCACGAGGCGATCTGGCTCCGAACCGAAGAAGTCAGCCGTTCCCGAGTAGATCTCTTCCCAGTCCAAGCGACCTCCTAAGGCGTTACCTGGTGCATGCCTGCCCGCGGGACGCAGGCGGGCGGGCGGGGAAGAAGCCGTTGTCGGTGCAGTAGCCGATGTGCAGATTGCTCACATCGACCTTCGCCGGATAGAGCCAGGGGACGGGCGGCACCATGTCTAAGGCCGTGCCCCGAGAGGTTTACGCGAAGACCTCCATCACCGGGGCCAGATCGGCCACGGTGCGGGGCGATTGGGCTGAGGCGGCGGGTGCTGCCTCCATGACACAACCTCCTACAGATAACGCCGGGCGAATAACCTGCAAAACGCGACCGGCGTAGCATGCTGGTGCGCCATTTGCTATGCGAGGCACTTGACAGGGCGTTGTGTCAGGGTCATGCCGTTGTTAGACAGTCATGACTCTCAAGCGCTCAGCGCCTTAACAACTGCCCTTGGATTTTCAGCAACAACCTTGAGCAAAGCCCGGGCTGGACCTTCCGGACGTCGACGACCTTGTTCCCAATTCTGAAGTGTAGATAAGCTGACGCCAATCATCAATGCAAACTCAGACTGAGACATCTTCAATTGTCCACGGATGCTCTTGATATCTGCAGGCTCAAAATTGAAGGTGCGACTCGCCTTCATTTCACCACGACGGATCTTCCCTGCCTGCTTAATGCTCTCAACCAACTTGTCAAAATCCTGCTTTCTCATTTGAATTCCTCTCTGACCAAACGCTTCAAAACACGTACTTGCTCCGATGTCAAATCCTCCTGCCTGCTCTTGACATATACAAGAAGCATGTAAAATGTCTCTTCGCCTAAATGCCAATAGTAAATAACTCGAGCCCCACCGCGCTTCCCTCGCCCTTTGGCGCCCCATCGGATTTTGCGAAGTCCTCCTGTGCCCGGGATTGGATCACCTTGTTCAGGACGAAGTAATAATACGATCTGGAGGTTTCGATATTCATCCTCTTTAAGAAGCTTCAAAACCTCTCTTGTGAAGATTGGAGTTTCAATAAATCGCATAGTATATTATACGCCATTGGCGCATAATTGTCAAGAAGGATGAGCGAGATCAGAAACTCGATATGATCAGCCTAACGGCATGATATTTATTGAGGCCCCCTTGCTGA
>CAZNLH010000028.1:0-29965 GCA_964573995.1 uncultured Gemmatimonadota bacterium | reverse complement strand
ATCCCACCGAGCATCGGTAAACGCGATATCCTGGCGGTAGAGCGCACTGTCTTGAAAATCTGGCGGGAAAGCATCGGAGATAAGCACGGGTACAGGGAGGCCGGTCGGAATATCGGCGGAGGCTATGATTTTTGTAATTAGGAATTCTGTATCAACTCCAAAGTCGTTAGGATCGATATGTACCGCGTACCTGTAGTATGCACCGGCCACAGCGTAACATTGATCAACGTCTTCTTCATAATACAATAGGGTTTCTGCCCAGCCACCTGAGCGACTAACGACCAATATCGTGGCAACCAACACGATCATCGTCGCCCATTTGTTCTTATATAACATTTTTCTCCCTCCAATCTCTCAGGCCAGATATTATTATACTCTGTAGGAGCGGTATTCATCAACAGCCAATTTTTTTCAGCGGTGCAACCCGAGCCTCGCCTGTGAACATTCCTGCTTCCCCTAACAGCACTATTCATAATAGATATCCTGCAATCAAGATGGTAGGGTCCCATTCCTACAGCCAGCCATTATGTACACAAGGCTACATCGTGCCCTCCCCTACACACGGATTCCGGCCCACGCCGGAATGACGGAGAACGAGCCCTCCTCTTTATAGGGGACCAAAGATGCCCCTTTATATCAAGAAATCGGAATATGAACCCTGATGTTTAATGCTGGAACAGCAATACTGCATCAACGATCCCTGTACCGTAATAGGGATTTCCGCAGTCGTACCAATCCGGGGGCCACCCCAGGTGAAATACTCCCTCACACCAACTTCCAGGAGGATCCCAAGGATAATCCTCTGGCTCGTAAACACTGTCTTCGATAAGTTGCTTGAGCCCGTCATTACTAACCTCTGGGTTCATCGACCAGTACATAGACGCTGTTGCAGACACTAATGCACTAGAAAAGCTCGTTCCGTCAAGTAGACCATAATACATATGGTCAAAGCCCCCTTCTGTGAAGTAGTACGGAACAAGTATCCCTTCACCGGGAGCAATGACATCACACCACGATCCAAAGTTCGAAAACCACGCGCGTACGTTTTGATCTGTGGAGGCTGCGACTGCTAAAACTTCCCCGTACGCAGCTGGATATTTAGGATCACTAGTATCTTCATTCCCAACCGCCGCCACTGCAAGGCCCCCGAGTTCCGTAAACACTTGGAGCGCCTGGTGAAGTGGCGCAGAATTTCTAGCGCCCCCCCAGCTCATGTTCAGTATTACTCGATGATTGTTGGCCGTCAGCGTTGCCGCGTAGTAGATACCTTCGATAGCCGCGGCTTCGTCGATTATGTTACCGAGCCCGACCTTTGTGGGTACCACCTTCACGTACCCAGGGAACAGCGTTCCCGCCATATGGCGGCCATCGTAAGTCTCCTCGGCAGCGAGGCCGTATATCATGGTCCCGTGAGTGAACATCTCCGATTCATAGTGTGTTGGGTCAGGCTGATGACTGTAGAAGTCATATCCAATAAGATCGTCGTAACCATCACCGTCGTCGTCCACATCATTGACATCCTGCCAGTCAAAATCCCAGCCGTTTTCTGTCTCGTGGATTACATATCCATTCCCATTTACATCCTCGCCCAAGTTCTGCCATAGGTTGGCAATAAAGTCCGGATACCTCCAGTAAACTCCTGTGTCGGATATCACCAGGAGAACATCGTTCGGATTATCGGGTGCTGGGCCCTCTGGAGGCCACATAGCGTATCTACTT
This sequence comes from uncultured Gemmatimonadota bacterium, assembly GCA_964573995.1. Lineage (GTDB taxonomy): Bacteria > Gemmatimonadota > CAZMKB01 > CAZMKB01 > CAZNLH01 > CAZNLH01. Next base: position 28,246 of record CAZNLH010000028.1, on the reverse strand, counting down.
TCCAGATAACCGCCCCCGTTATTGGGAAAACCGCTCATATCGTCACTCCCGTGGGGGTAAGGTACCTGAAGGTTCAAATACGGATCGTATGTCCAGTTATTGGCCCATCCACCGTACGGGATTTTACTAACCCACGGTGTACCATCTTGGGAAACTAGGTACTCTTGAATAAGATATGCGTTGTACCCGGCGGCCCTGTAAAGGTCCCGGATCTCTACGACTTGACAAGGCAAGTCAACATCCCAACAGTCTGATTCAAGACGTACGCCGTCCAACCCGGAAGGATTCAGATTTCGCTGCGTGATAGTAATATTGTACGCATCCTCGATTTCTCGAACAAACTGCGAAAACACGACTAGTTCCTGCTCTGTCGCGGGAGGTTCCACCAAGAGTCCTTTCGAACTATAGAGAAACCCGAGATTCTGAGGTTGCTTACAATCCTCTGATACTGTGCCTAAATCATCAATTACGGGACCACTTGTTTGGTTAGTGCTGTGCAACCAAGGAACGGTCGAGTATTCATTATGTGATCGGGGGGTGGCTAGCACTCGCGTGTTAATTGAAACACAGAATAGGCCAACTAGAAAAAGAAGCAGGTATTTCATCTTTACCTCCTACTTTACAAGTACCATTTGCCTCCTCAACACCTCCTTCACAGTACGAAGCTCGTAGTAGTATATTCCGGATGCGTTCTCTCCTCCTTTCCACACAATGCTATGTTCTCCCTTGCTGAGGGTCCTGTCAATAAGAGTACTGACTATCCTGCCTCGGATATTATAGATTCTCAGAGTAACCCTCTGCTGCTTCTTCAAGGAGAAGCTTATCGTAGTCACAGGGTTAAACGGGTTAGGATAGTTCTGACTTAGAGTAGTCACGGGGAGAATTGGCGGAATCGCCGTACCAATCCCTGAGGGTAACGTGACAACAACTCCTATTGACATATTACATTCTATAGGGATCCAGCCCCAGGTGGTCGTATCTATTATGTTTCTCTTCGCACTGCTTTGCGGCGACATGTCAAAGGGAATAAAATACTGTGTATGAATAAACTGTACCCAGAAGGTGCCCTTTCGCTCAAGTGGAGGATTTACAGGAAAGGTATCCCATGTTGCCGCCGAGGTATCAAAAGTAACATCTTGACGGAATAACGCGCTGTCGGGAAATTCTGAAGGGTCGGCGTCCGAAATGAGGAGGGGGATTCGTTCGCCTCTGGGGAATAACGCCCATGCGAAGACCTTCGTAATAGTGAAGTTCCCAGTTATACCGAAATCCTCCGGGTTGAAGCGTACGGCGTAACGCTGGTTTTCCATAGCAACTTCGTAACACCGCCCCGCTTCCGCGTCATAGTATGTTAGTATATCCGCCCTAGTCCGAGCGACAAAAAACGAAACGGAAAACAACACAACTAGCACTTCACGGCCAAACAATTACGCCACCTCCCTTGTAACGGGGTACTTCCCTGACACCTATGCCGAAAGGCGCTTCCGCAGTCGAGTCGAAGTAGGTGAAGACCTCCTCCACCGGGTCCGCATGGATACCACTCGACAGGAACACAAGTAGAATGATTGAAAGGAAGAGACTCTTCATCGCTCGCCACTCCTTTCCGGGAATAACACCCACAAGAAGGAAGCAGATACAATCCCTACCTCGCCCCCCCTTGCATCAGTTCCAAGGCATCCAATATCCCCGTGCCGATATACTCCTCCACGCTATCAGGATCGGGGTTCACATCGGGATAGTTCGCCGGTGCATAGACACTCGCCAGCACCGCAGCCATCACCTCCTCGTTGCTCAAACCGGGATGCGCCGCCCAGTAGTTCGCCGCCGCTCCCGCTACCCCCGGCGCCGAGAACGAGGTACCGCTCGAGAAGACGTAACTTATGTCCACATCACCCATGAAGACGTTGGCCCCCATGACGATGACAGAGTCTCCCGGGAAAGAGAGCCCGTCAGGCCATATCCAGGGCCCGTACGTGGACCAGGGGGCCCTCAGGTTCGAACGGTCTGTGGCACAGACGATGAGCCCCTGGTGATAGGCCGCAGGATAGGTCTGCCTCGTGTCACCGTTATTGCCGACAGCGAATACCAGGAGCCCTCCCTCCCTCCTGAAACACTCCACCTGGTGCTCCAGAAAATAGTCATCGGAAGGCGGCAGCCACCGGGCACCCCATGAGATGTTCGCAACGACGTGGGTGCCCCTCATCAGGTTGTTGAATATGGCGTAGCCCAACCCATCGATCGCAGGCCACGTCCCGATCGAGCCGCCGCTTCCAGTCCTGACGAACTGCAACCTCACAGGCGGCCGCGCCACACCGTACATACCCGCACCGTTGAAGTCCACCGCACCCGCAACGCTACCCACCGCGTTGCCGTGCACAAAGCCATCCCAGTTGGGAGACGGGTCGTTCTCGTGGTCCATGAAGTCCCAACCGACGAGATCGTCCACCAAACCGTTGCCGTCGTCGTCGACCCCGTTGAGGTCCCCCGAGTCGAACACCCAGCCGTCAACCACCCTCACGATCGTCACACCATCCCCATCGGCGTCCTCACCTACGTTCTGCCACACATTGGGCCCCAACTCGGGATGACCCCATATACCACCCGTGTCGTTCACCTGGAGAATCACATCGTCCGTACCATCGGCATAGGACCACGACTCGGTCACCTTCGTGTACCTGAGACCACTACGGAGATCCTCACCACCGAGCGGGTAGGGGACCTGAAACCGAGAGTAGAGGTCAAGAGGAATGGGCACGGCACTGTCACGAGGAATAGGAGTCTGGGACCTCGTGTACTGAAACGTATCGTACCTGTAATTGGGCTGGGCGTAGACACCAAGGGAGAGGAACGCATCCACCACCTCCTGTACCGACACGTTACTGCGCGAGTTCCACCCCATCTTGACCGCCATATCGATGTCATCGTCCCCCCATACCATGTCGCAATAGAAATCCATCGAGTCCTGGGTCACCAGATCGACCCCAACCATGGACTCTACCATAAGCGTTACATCCTGAAACGTGCCCATGACAGAGTCCGCTCGGACCGGCACACCTACCAGCACTACCCCATCCTCATACTGAGGATCACCGTGCACGAGGGCCACGGGACCGGCCAGGAACAGCATAAATAGGGAGAGAAGGGCCTCTTTCATCTTTCCCCCCTTTACTTGACCAACAACATCCTCCTACGCGCAACCGCCTTCCCCACACGGAGTTCGTAGAAGTAGACACCCGAACGCCCCTTCCTTCCCACCCACACCACCTCATGCTCACCAGGCCCCATGGACCCATCCACAAGAACATCCACCAACCTGCCCCTCACATCGAAAATCCTAAGCGTCACACGGGAGGCCTCGGCCAGCGTGAACGGAATGGTCGTCACCGGGTTGAACGGGTTGGGATAATTCTGGCCCAAGGCAAAGGCCCTGGGAGGACCGGCACCTCCCCCCTCACTACCTATCCCCACAGGCTCGTTGCGGAGCACCACGAGCCCCACTGACCAATTGCAACCCGACTCGTCGTTCCACCAATATCCGGGCACTTCCCAATGGCCGAGGTAACGGTACGGCGGGGGCGGGGGATCCCCCATGGCACTCTTGAAGGGGAGCCCGTCGATCTCATACTGTACGACTACCCATATAGGCCTGTTGTCCACCCTCCTGATATGGCCTACGGGAACGACGTGTATCCACTTGTTGTCCCAGGGGAAGAAATAAGTAGTGGTAAAAAAGGGCTCACCCGGAGAATGGCCCAGTTCCGGCCTGCCGGGCGGACCTACAGAGTCGTCCTCGCATAGGGCCACAGGGACCTGACCAACCATCGCCGACTCGAACCAGATACCCGTGATGACGAGGGAATCCTCCACACCGAAGTCCACAGGGTCTATACGCACCGCAAAACTGTCGTTCCTGACGAATATGTAACCACAGCCATGCACCGCAGTCGAGTCGAAGTAGGTGAAGACCTCCTCCACCGGGTCTGCGTGTGTCCAACTCGACGAGAAAGACAGGAAGGCAAGTAGAATGATTAAAAGGAAGAGACTCTTCATCGCTCGCCACTCCTTTCCGGCAATAACACCCACAAGAAGCACATAGATACATTCCCCTACCTCGCCCCACTCTGCATCAGTTCCAGGGCGTCCAGTATCCCCGTGCCGATATACTCCTCCACGCTATCAGGATCGGGGTTCACACCGGGATAGTTCGCCGGCGCATAGACACTCGACAGCACCGCGGCCATCACCTCGTCGTTGCTCAAACCGGGATGCGCAGCCCAGTAGTTGGCCGCCGCTCCCGCCACCCCCGGCGCCGAGAACGAGGTGCCGCTCGCGAAGCCGTAACTTATGTCCGCATCTCCCATGAAGACATCGGCCCTCATCACTATCACCAAGTTGCCGGGGAAGGAGAGCCCGTCAGGCCATATCCAGGGCCCGTACGTGGACCAGGGGGCCCTCAGGTTCGAACGGTCGGTCGCACACACGATGAGCCCCTGGTGGTAGGCCGCAGGATAGGTCTGCATGGTGTCCCCGTAGTTGCCGGCGGCGAAGACCAGGAGCCCTCCCTCACGCTTGAAACACTCCACCTGGTGCTCCAAAAAATAGTCATCGGAAGGCGGCCAAGACAGGGCCCCCCAGGAGATGTTCGCAACGACATGGGTGCCCCTCATCAGGTTGTTGAATATGGCGTACCCCAATCCATCGATCGCAGGCCACGTCCAGATCCATCCCCAACTTCCTGTCCTGACGAACTGGAGCCTCACCGGAGGCCGAGCCACACCGTACATACCCACACCGTTGAAGTCCACTGCACCCGCAACGCTACCGACCGCATTGCCGTGCACAAAGCCATCCCAGTTGGGAGCCGGGTCGTTCTCATGGTCCATGAAGTCCCAACCGATGAGATCGTCCACCAAACCGTTGCCGTCATCATCCACACCGTTTTCATCATCCGGATCGAACAACCAACCACCAACCACCCTCACAATCGTTGCACCGTCCCCATCGGCGTCCTCACCCAAGTTCTGCCACACGTTGGGCCCCAACTCGGGATGACCCCATATACCACCTGTGTCGTTCACCTGGAGAATCACATCGTCCGTACCATCGGCATAGGACCACGACTCGGTCACCTTCGTGTACCTGAGACCACTCTGGAGATCCTCGCCGCCGAGCGGGTAAGGAACCTGGAACCGCGAGTAGAGATCGAGGGGAACAGGCACGGCCCTGTCACGAGGGATAGGGGTCTGGGACCTCGTGTATTGAAAGGTATCGTACCTGTAATTGGGCTGGGCGTAGATACCAAGGGAGAGGAACGCATCCACCACGTCCTGCACCGACACGTTACTGCGCGAGTTCCACCCCATCTTGACCGCCATGTCGATGTCGTCGTCCCCCCATACCATGTTGCAGTAGAAATCCATCGAGTCCTGGGTCACCAGGTCGACTCCTACCATGGACTCGACCACGCCCGTGATCTCCTGGAAGGTGCCCAGGACGGAGTCCGCTTGGGCCGGCACACCGACCAGCACGACCCCATCTTCATACTGCGGATCACCGCGCACGAGGGCCACGGGACCCGCCAGGAACAGCATAACCAGGGTGAGTAGGGCCTCTTTCATCTTTTCCCCCCTTTTACTTGACCAGCAACATCCTCTTACGCGCAACTGCCTTCCCCACACGGAGTTCGTAGAAGTAGACACCGGAACGCCCCTTCCTTCCCACCCACACCACCTCATGCTCACCAGGCCCCATGGGCCCATCCACAAGAACATCCACCAGCCTGCCCCTGAGGTCGAAAATCCTCAACGTCACCCGGGAGGCCTCGGCAAGCGTGAACGGGATGGTGGTCACCGGGTTGAACGGGTTAGGATAATTCTGGCGCAGGGCGAAGGCCCTGGGAGGACCGGCACCTCCCCCCTCACTACCTATCCCCACAGGCTCGTTGCGGAGCACCACGAGCCCCACGGACCAGTTGCAGACGATGTCGGCATACCACTTCGGTGGCAATTGATAGTGGATGAGGTTGCGGTCAGGCGGCGGCGGCGGGCTGCCTACGTTCACACGGAAGGGCATAACCTCGCACACATATCGGAAAACTATCCAAATCGGCTTGTCGGCCTTTCTCCTGATGTGACCGACCGGAACGACGCATATCAACTGGTCGCTCCATGGGAAGTAATACGTCGTGGTGAAGAACGGCTCACCGGGGGAGTGCCTGCCGGGAGGGTCCGCGAAATCGTCCTCGCGTAAGGCTATCGGAACCTGGCCAAACATCATCGACTCGAACCAAATACCCGTGATGACAAGCGAATCCTCCACACCAAAGTCCACAGGGTCTATACGCACCGCAAAACTGTCCTTCCTGACAAATACGCCGAAAAGCGGTTCTGCAGTCGAGTCGAAATAGGTGAAGACCTCCTCCACCGGGTCTGCGTGTGTCCAACTCGACGAGAAAGACAGGAAGGCAAGTAGAATGATTAAAAGGAAGAGACTTTTCATCGCTCGCCACTCCTTTCCGGGGTGAGTTCCCCTTGAGAATGGGGACTACATAACAGGAGGCTCAATCGGCAGGTCCGGCCACCATTGGCAATGGTAACCAACTTACCTTTTGAGCATAAACAATGCCAGGCACCGTCGCCGGGCGACATCCGGAGGTCGTTTCTATTACCTTAGATAATAGGCACTTTATGCCCAGCAATGGCTGAACCGCGCGCACAGGTTCGTATAAATTGACGAATAGTCGTCAAATGATACGATCCACCCCCATGTCGGGGGGGGAACCACTATCTACATATATCTATAGCCACGAACAGGGTGCCCTACCAGGGCCGGGCAATGAATCCCATTTAAGCGCACATATCATATCCCGACTATGAACAACCCGCCTCGGCCTGCAGATGGGATCCCTCTCGCAACGCAGCCAGGTCCAGGCGGCCGGAAAGCCACCCATTACCAGATGGCTTCACCCCGAAGACGTTCTCCCATACCAGGGGACTCTCCATGCAGAGGTAGACCTCCAGGCCGGGGGCCAGGTCTCGGATCCACGACATGACCTTCCCGTAGGTATCCTCGCGAACCGCACGGAGATAACGCATCTTCCCGTCGGGACACGGGACGAACTCGTCGAGGAATATCATGGGGCGCTGGATGCGATCGAGCACGATCTCCTTGAGAGCGGGAGGGAACCTGAGGCACCCGAGGCTCAACCAGACCACGTGCCCGGGCTCAATGGAGTCGAAGAGGCGATCCAGGAGAAGCCGATAGTCGTCCTCCCAGCCCGGGTACCGGACGATGGGATCGAGGTGGAATCCCAGACGATAACCCGCCTCCTCCACCCTGACAGCGGCCTCAAGCCTTTCAGCCAGCGAGGCGGTCCCCGGTTCCTCCCGTCGTGTCAGCCCTTCAGGCGCGAGCGACCACGAGACGATCACCTTCCCGCCGTGTTCGACATCGAGGAGGCAATCTACATGGTTCGACTTGGTCTTGAGTTCGAGGATCACGTTGTCGAGCGACCGCAAAGACCCTATCAACCTGCCCGCGAGCGGGACAACGGGCTCGAGGGCGAGGCTGTCACCCAGTTCACCCGTCCCGACACGGAAGATCTCGCTGGGGGACCCTTGCGACAGGGACATGATCTCGTCGACGGCCTCGTCGATGTTGACATAGAGAGTGATCGGTTGAAAGGTCAGGTAGGACTGGAGAATGCAATAGGTGCAACGGAAGGGGCAGTTGCTGAAGAGGTTCAGGATCCGATAGCCGCAACATACCTGACCCGGCGAGCCCGGGCAATGCTTGAGGAAACCGCCGCGACGGCGGGCGAGATAGAGGACTTGCTTTCCACGGCCTATGAGGTCCCGACCCGTCCCCAATTCGGCCTCTACCTCCTCTCTCCCATCGACCCACCGGACGTCTCGTGTCCCGACCCTCCGGAGGATAGACCGGACGATCTCATCGCCCTCCACCCCGCGGTCCACCAAGACCCTGCGGAAGGGGACACGGCTGCTTCGATACCCTCGATTAACTCCCCCCGCTGATCTCTCCATCATACCCCCTTCCGAAGAGATCGTTGATCATCGCCTCGACCTCCGGCCCCTTTCCCGCGGAGACGAGGGTCTCGACGATCTTGCGGTACTCTCCGGCATTACCGAAGGTGAACGAAACACGAACCAGGCGCTCTTCGAGATACGGGGACAACTCCACGGTCACGGGCGGGCCGAGCGCGAGCCGCCGGACCCTCTCCTTCACCTCGTCTATCATCGCCATGGTCCTGGGGGCCCTCATCCTCCTGAGCCGATCGATCAGCGCCCTGGAACGCTGTGGAAGACCGGCCCGCTCGTTCGATAGGACGGTCGAGACCTCATCGCGCTCGAGGATGGCCGACACACCGACGCCATCCCTACGCGTGATCTCGTCGAGCAGGGATATTAGTTCCCTCTGGCGGTTGACGCCGAGCCTCAGGTCCCGGACCAGCCTGAGGACCCTGTGTCCCTCGCCCCTGCCGAATCTCCTGTACACCCTATCCACCGCACCCACCCCGATCTCTCCGCGGGAGAGCGCATCGATAAGGTCGTCCGGGAGATCCGCAAGGGATAGGTATCTCTCCATAACGGACACCTTTCCCTCGAGACCCATCAACGGGAGGTAACGACCTGCTATCTCACAATCCTCTATTCCAACGCGCCTGAGCCCGGCAATCGCCCTGGAGATTTCAACCGGATCGAACGGGCCATGGGACAGGTCCTCGAGGACCACCGCCTCCATCAACTTGGCATCCGTAATCTCCCCGTCCCCTATTAGCCGTGCATTCAACACCTCCCGTCCCAGAAGCCGGAGCGCCATGATCCGCCGGAACCCCATGACGACCTGGTACCCCCCTCCGTCCCCTCCCCGTCTGATCCACGGAGGGTTGATCACACCCACGCGCTCGATCGACCTGATCAGGCCATCCCCAGGCCCACCGACATGAACACGGAAGCGCTCTTCCTCCAGGTCCACCTCCTCGACTCGGGCCTCAGCGAGCGGCACCCTCACCCTCCCTTCCTTCCGGCAGCAAGAACAGGGGCTGCCGGCAACACGTCCCCCCTCGTGCCGCCGACGGTCACCGTGACCCTGCGCAGGAACCTCACTATCCCGTCCACACCCACGGGCACCTTCGAGAGCATTCCGGGGAGCAACTCGTATCCCCGGGCCTCCTCCTCCCTGCCCCTCTTCCTCGCTCCACCGGCCACGATACGGCACTTCCTCGCGATCTCGGCGAGGACCGCTCCCCTCCTCTCCCCTTCCACCTCTCCCCTGAGTATCAGCCCAGAGAGTGATTTAATGCGGAACCTGTCCATCCCCCAGAACGCCCTGGACAACTGGTCCGGATGCCCACCCCGCTTCACCACGAGGGGCTCATCAATGAATCCCACTGGGCAACTCAACGTCATCCTCAGCCAGAGATCGTAATCTTCGCAGACGGGGAGATCCTCGTCGAACCCGCCCAGTTCATCAAACAGGGATCGCTCCATGAGGATCGAGGAAGGGCTGATGATGCAGAGGGGCAGGCACCTTTCGAAGATGTCCCCGCCGCACTTCACATGCCGCTTCGACTGGTTGAGCCTCTTGCCGTTCTTTATCCAGACCTCGCCGGTGTGGCATGTCCGTATATCGGGGTGAGAATCGAGGTAGTCCACCTGGGTCTCGAGTTTCTCCTTCGCCCAGAGATCGTCCGAATCGAGGAAGGCGATGTACTCCCCCATCGCGAGTGCTACCCCGGCGTTCCTCGCGGAGGCCGGCCCCCGGTTCTCCTGGTAGTGGTATCGCACGCCGGCCCCGTATGACCCCAGCGAAGAGGCAGTATCATCGGTAGAACCGTCATCCACCACGATCACCTCGAAGTCCCTGTAAGAACCCTCCATCACCGATGCGACGGCCTCGGCCAGGAAACCACCACGGTTGAAGACGGGTATGATGACGCTGACCCGCGGTCGGTTCATCCCCACCACCCCGAGATGAAAGAGCCGCGACCCTTGCCCTGCCCCCGCAAAACGCGAACAGGCCCCCTTGGATTCATTGAATCATTCCCCCATCGTCAGGCGAAGGTATATGGCTCCAGGTTTCAGGCTTTTTACTCAAGACCCCGGAACAAGGACCTGTTTGAAGTGGATCGAGGACAGCGATGGAATGATACGATGGATGAACAAATGAAGTGACTTCCGCTCCACCAGGGGAGATCGGGCGAAGATTACCGCCTCGACCCTACCTCTTCTTCTTCTTCTGCCGGTCGCGATCGAGCCTCTTCTTGTACTTGTGCTTGCTCATCTTCTTCCGGCGCTTCTTTACTACACTCCCCATGGACTTGCTCCTATCAACGGTCCCTATTCAAGGGTCTACTATCACGAGACATTTAATGTATTTCAATCGCCTGCTCCTGTCAACCGAGCGTAGTTCCCCGCGTTTCCTCCCCCTCCATCCTCCTCCTGAGCCGCGACAGGCGATGCAGGAGTTCTCCCTTCGTCACGGAGAGCCAGGATTGGGGCAGAAAGTCACGCCCGCCCTCGAGCCTCGCCAGTGCCCTCTCCGTAAGGACGAGCGCCTTGCTAAAGTCCCTCTGGCGATGTTCATGGTACTTGGCCAACTCGACCAGGGGAAAGACATCGAATCGATGATCATCCTGAGCCATCAGCCGCCAGATCTCTTCCGCTCCCTCGTAGTCTCCACGCCTTTTCAGGCGCAGCGACAGCCGCCTTGCTGCCTCGTAAGCCTCGTCACTGCCGAGTCCTCCCCTCATCGCTTCCCTGTAACACCTGTCCACCATCTCACTGTCCCCGTGCCCGCTCCTTTCAAAGTGAACTCCTATGGACAGAAACGCCCCCCCGTGGAGAGACTCGGACCTGAGGGGGTCCCGGAGCGCCGATGAAAAGAGGTGTGCCAGGTACGCCAAGGAGAGGATATCCCACCGGTTGTGACGCAGGACCCGATCGAGGAGTGGGAACTCACCCGTCCTGAGGAAGTGGAAGTAGAGGCCGGGGATCAGAGATCCATCAACATCGTCCACCCGACGGAAGCCCAGGACATCGCGCTCGATGGTCTTCAGGCGGCAATCATCGAGCCTCCTGCGGAAAAACCGCCTGCTGAGGTAGAGGAGATCGAGGTCGGTCATCAACTCTAAGGGCGGCAGCCTTCCGTTCATGAGGTACCGGTTCCTGAGGAGTTGCAGGTCGAAGGCGCGGCCGTTGAAGGTGACCAAGAGGCAAAATGGCGCGGCGGCTTCGCCAACGGACGAAAGGAGCGCCTCCTCTTCGTTATAATCACGCATGAAATACTGGTCGACCCGGAACCCCTCGTCCATGAAATATCCCACGCCCACGAGGAAGGCGTAGGTCCCGGTCCCCATGGCGAGCCCGGTCGTTTCTATATCGAGAAAGAGGATCTCCTCGCGCCGTACCGCGGGGATGGCCTCCTCCGCGTGGATTCCCTGCAGGGACTCCGGCACGCTCAGCAGGTCGCATACGGGAGTCCCAAGGCCGAAGACATAATCGGGGGGGAAGCGATGACTGAAGAGTAGGCACTTCTCCCCTTCATCCCCCACCTCTTCACCCTCGAAGACGGTTCCACGGCCGCGAGATGGTGATTTGCCGGGAGAGAGACCCCCGCCCCCCTTCACCCCCTTCCGTAGCAGGCCGCTCCGGAAGAGAGAATCGAGCCTTGCCTGTAGATCCGACAATTCCGCTCCTTTACCGATGCCGGGCGATTCCCGACGCGCCCGGTTCTCGGCCCCCCGATTTCCCCGCGGAGCGCTCAAGTCCTCCAAAGTCACGCGAGCAACCGGAACCTGTGCTACCGACCACCTGCGCGGTGTCAAGGAAATCATTTCAGGGGCGTTCCGCTGTGAACCGCGCGGGTCCTGTCGCTGAACACTCTCCATCGGCGCCACCCGCGCGGTGGGACAAGAGACTTCCGGGACACGACAATAGGCGACACCGTGATGATGCCAGTACCCCTGGACCGGCGTACATACTATCCGGTTCAGAGTGAGGACAACCGGGGCCTCAGGCGAAGTCCTCCATCATCTTCTCCAGGATCCGGATCGCCACCTCCTTGCTCCGATCGCCGCCGTGCACCACAGGCCCCACGCAGGACGGGCAGCCGTGATCGCAGGGACACCCCTTGATCAGCCGGCACGAGCGCCCTACCAGTTCTCTCCACTCGGCGAAGAGGAACTCACTGAAGCCGACCCCGCCCGGGTAGTTGTCGTAGAGGAAGAGTGTGGGCCGAAAGGATTGAGACCGGGGCCCGGTAAGCATCTCGTCCGGCTTGGCCGGCGTGTAGACACCACGCCCCTTTGCCGAGCCCTTGATATACCACTCGGCGAACCTGTCACCCACCGACCTGCCGAGGTCATGATATTCACACATCAGCATGACGCAGGATACGGTGTGCATCGCGTAAGCCACCCCGAGGAGTCCGTCCACCAGGGCGTACCGGTCGGGATCGATGAGCGAGAGGTACTCCGCGGGAGTGGTTATCCAGAAGCCCGTGGTGTGCATCTCCTGTTCCGGGAGGTTAATCTCGCCGTAACCGAGGTTCTCGTGCGTGTAAAACCTGATCTTCTTGAATCCCTCCGCCTTCTCCCTCACCTCCACCTCCCCCAACTCCACGCAGAGTCGCTCCTCACCGCCCCCGGTCCTGTCGAGGACGTCCAGGATCCGGACTCGCGTGGAACTGACGGCGTCCGTGTAATAGTTTACCTTGACGCGGTGCACGTATGCCTTCCTCCTGTCCAGATCCAGGCGGTCGACGTGGTACTGTTCTCCCTCGTTTATGTATATCGCGCCCTCGTATATCGTTGTGAAGGCCGAACTGTAATCCACCTCCGCGATGACCTCTTCCCCACCCGTTGTATCCACTACCACGAAGTTCTCCGAGGAGATGTGCCTTATGCCTATTTCGTCGGCGGGATAGGAGTCGCTCGACCAGTGCCACCGGTCCCCCGCCCTGTGGAGCACACCCGAGTCCTCGAGGTAACGAAGGAGTTCACCCAAGTCCTCCTTCCCGAACTCCTCTCCTTCCCTGAAGGGGAGTTCAAAGGATGCGCACTGGATATGGGCGAGCAGGATCATGAGGTTGTCTGGGTTGAGGCGCCCGTGCTCCGGCGACTGTCCGAAGAAATAATCTGCGTTGGCCGCGATGAACTGGTCGAGGGGCAAGCCCCTCGCGATCAGTATCCCTACCGCCCTCCCCGCGCGCCTCCCCGCCCTTCCAACCTGCTGGTAGGTGCTGGAGATCGTCCCGGGATACCCGGCCATTATACAGACGTCGAGCCTTCCGATATCGATCCCGAGTTCGAGGGCGTTCGTGCTGACCACCCCCCTGACCCTTCCCTCCCTCAGCCCCCTCTCGATCTCCCGCCTGAGATCCGGCAGGTATCCGCCACGGTAGCCGCGGATGATCTCATCCCCTCCCGGCCTCTTCTTCAACTCGTCTCGCAGGTATGAGACGAGTATCTCCACGCCCAGCCGCGACGTTGTAAATACGATGGTCTGGATGTCCCGATTCAGGAACTCGAGCGCGAACCTCTTGGCCTCGATCAGCGGATCGACACGAAAACCCGTTTCCCGGTCCAGCACCGGCGGGTTGTACAGGATGAACTCCCTGGGTCCCGCCGGCGCGCCGTTATCGTCGATCAGGGTCACCGGCTCCTCGATCAGCCGCTCCGCGTGCTCCTTAGGGTTGGCGATGGTGGCAGAACAACATATAAATCTTGGCTCGGACCCGTAGAATTCACAGATCCGCTTGAGCCGGCGGATGACGTTGGTCACGTGGCTTCCGAACACGCCGCGGTAACTGTGGACCTCGTCGAGGACGATCCACCTGAGCCCCTGGAAGAACCGGATCCACTTTACGTGGTGGGGGAGTATCCCCATGTGGAGCATGTCGGGGTTGGTGACCACGATATGGGCCCTGTCCCTGATGTCCCGGCGCTGGTTGGCCGGCGTGTCGCCATCATACGTGTATGCACGTACGCTCCTGGGGAGTTTGAGCGACAATGCGTTCAACTCCGCCACTTGGTCCTGCGACAGGGCCTTGGTCGGGAAGAGGTAGATGGCCCGTAAGCGTTCGTCCCTCATGATTCCGTCGAGGACGGGCAGGTTGTAGCAGAGAGTCTTGCCGGAGGCGGTAGGACTGACCACTACGATGTTCTCCCCCCTCCGCAGGACATCCCACGCCTCCCTCTGGTGAGAGTAAAGCCTCTCGATGCCGCGCTCTCGGACGGCCGCATCCACGGAAGGGTCGAGGCCGTCCGGCAGCGGGGCGTACCTCCCCTCCCTGGCCGGCGACACCCTCCACGAGACGATACTCCCCTCCCGGGAACCCTCTCGGATCGCCCTTAGGGCCTCTTTCATCCTGCCCATCGCATCTCGCTCCCATCGAAAGGTAGACCGTGCGAACGAAACACCTCCCTGGCAGGAAGACGCATCGCCCGCCACCACCTATATTACCGAACCATATACCATCAGGTCAAGCCTTTTGACGTCCTCAAATCCTGGCATGCGGTTTGCTCAAAGATGAATACAGAGAGACAAGTGAACGCCGCCGGGGAAGACTCGCGGCCTGATACCCCTCAAAGCACCGCAATCCGCACGAGGAAGTCGATCCTGCGCGCCGCCGGATGGGCATTTGTCACGGGGAACTTTTTTCCGTAAGGGCGGACATCAAAAGACCATCGCTTCGAGGACCCAAATGTCAATGCAAAGGCACAGGGACATGAAAAAGGCCCCCTCGCACCGGGAGTCGGACCAACCATGACGCCCCGCGACCTGGCAAGGAACAAGCGGGTTATCTTCTATATCTCCGGATTCTGCCTGCTCGGCATACTCCTCACCTTCACCCTGAGGGACATGTACGTAACCTTCAGGACGAGGATCACAAGGGAGGTGGCCCAACAGCAGATACTGGCCGTGAGGTCGATCTCGCACGCCCTGGAAGACGACCTCGACTCGATCATCGAAGACCTAAGGGAGTCCAGTAAATATCTGACCGGGTCTCATTCCCACGTGGGGGTGCTTGAAACAGCTGTCAAGTCGTTCTTTTTCAAAGAAAAGGCGACCGAGGACCTGGAGGAAGGCGCCTTCGACAGCAGCATCATATCGGTCAGATGGCTGGACGAATCGGGGAACGAGAGGACGAGGATAGCGATGAACGGCCGGCCGGCCTCCACGACCGACACGCTCAAGGCCTCGCTCGGCTTCCGACCACCGGCAAAGAGGCCCGGCCCGCGAGTGATCGGGCCCATCCAAGCGGCAGACGGCACACGCATCCTGTGGGTCACGGTGCCGGTCGCCGGAAAGGGTAGGAGCAGTGAGTCCGGCACCCTGGCCGCCGAGGTGGACTTCGACAGGCTCGTCAGGGGGGAGTACCACCCCGCGCCGGGTGAAGTACCCGATATATTCATCCTGAACGAGCATGGGAGCCTGATATTTTCACTCGAACGCCCCGACATGTACGGGAACAACGTCCTCGAGAACGACCCGGAATGCACCCAGTGCCATGAAAACTTCGACCTGCCGCGCTCCATGGCCGGCGGTGGAGAAGGATGGTCGACATGGAAGACCCCGGATAAATCCGAGTACGTTGCCTTCACCCCCCTGATGCTCGGGGACCTGAGGTGCAGCATCGCCCTTGCGGTACCGAGCCGATCCCTCGAGTCGGCAATAGGCCGTTTCCAGGCACACTTCTCCGCCGTCATCCTCCTCATCCTGGGCCTATTCGGGCTGATAGCCTCGCTGATCTTCGACCTCAGGAAGAAGCGGCTGGTCGCGGAGGAAAAGGCCAGGCACCTCCAGCGGCGGGCGGCGCTGTTGAGAGAGAACAAGGAGAAGGATAAACGTTACTTCGAACTGGTAGAAGGCGCCAAGGACTCCATTTACATACTTCAGGGCGATCGGTTCGTATTCGTAAACAAGGCATTTGAAAGGCTCCACGGCTACAGCCGGGATGAACTCATCTCTCCGGACTTCGACCTGATGGGCCTCGTCTCGCCTGAATACCGGGACTACATCAGAGAGCGCGGGGAGAGGCTGGCGAGGGGGGAAGCCCTGGAGCCCACCTACGAGTTCAGGATCGTTCGGAAGGACGGCAGGAAGGTAGATGTCGAGGCGAACGTGACCTACATCAAGTACCGCGGAAAGCCTGCGGTCCAGGGGATACTGCGGGACATCAGCGAGCGCAAGCGGATCGAGGGACAGAAGGAACTCATGCTGGAGTTGTCCGACACCATCCGGAACAGCATGGACATCAAGGAACTGGCGACCAAGGCCTTCGATTACACAACGAGGACGCTCGACCTGAGGGCCGGTGCGCTATACATCTACGATGAAAAGGGGAAAGAACTCCGCCTGGTCGCGCACAAGGGAATCCGGGACGAGAACCTGCCGCTGCAGAGGGCTTACCGGCTCGATGCAGGCGAGCGAGGCGTTGCGGTCCGGACGGCCCTCAGGCGCGAGGTGATCATCGTGGACGACATGGCCGAGGACAAACGCCTCGACTATATCCCATCCCAGGCGTCCCTGCAGGGGGAGTCACTCATCAGTTTTCCACTCCTCTCTCAAGACCTCCTCCTGGGAGTGATACAGTTCATCAAGGAGAGGAGGGAGGCCGACTGGGAACGCGACATCAGTTTCATCAGGCAGGTTGTCGACACAATTGCGGTTGGCCTGCACAGGAAAAGGATATTAACAGAACTCAGGGATAGCGAGCAGCGACTGAAGCACCTCTTCGAAAACACCAAGGAGGTGATTTACATCATCACGTCCGCGGGGAGGATCAAGATCCTGAATAAGGCGGGTATCGAACTCTTCGCTCCACGGGGCAGCGAAGACCTAAACGATATCGATATCATGCAGACATGGAAGGCGAGGATCGGGAGGCAGGAATTCCTGGAACGGATCGAAAGGGATGGGTTCATAAAGGACCTCGAGATGAAATACCTGTGCAGGGACGGCAAGGTGCACACCTTCATCGAGAGTGCCGTGGCAATGCGCGACGAGGAAGGGAAGACGGTCGAATATCAGGGAATCATGACCGATATCACCACCTTGAACGAGGCGCAGGAGGAGATGAGGGAGAAGAACGCCGAACTCGAGCGGGCCAACACAGAACTCAGAGAACTCGATCGATTGAAGGGCAACTTCATCTCGACCATCTCCCACGAGTTGCGGACGCCGCTGACCTCGATCAAGGCATCGGTCGATATGCTCCTCAAGGGGATGCTGGGTGACCTCGACGAGAAAAAACAGGGGGTCCTTTCCATCTGCCGCCGAAACTCGGATCGCCTGATGATGCTGGTCAACGACCTGCTCGAGATCCAGAACCTCGAGTCAGGGAGGAACCGGCTGGAACTCAGGCCCCTCAACTTCGACGACCTTATCCCCAAGGTCGTCGAGAGGGCCCTGAAGACTTGTGAAAAAAAGGATATCCGCCTCCTGACACGGATCAGTCCTGACAAGAACGGCAGGATAATCCTGGGAGATCCGGCAAAGATCTCCCATGCCCTCTTCAACCTCATTTCCAACGCCATAAAATTCTCGGACAAGGGCACGATCCAGATAGAATTGGAATATCGGGACAGTGAAGTTCAACTCTCCGTCTCCGATGAGGGCGTAGGCATCCCCGATGAGATGAAGGAAAAGATATTCGACAGGTTCACACAGGTCGACAACGGGATGACACGGGAGCGAGGCGGGACGGGACTCGGCCTGGCCCTTGCCCGTACTATCGTGGAGAAGCACGGCGGGCGGATCTGGGTTGAGAGCCAGCAGGGGAAGGGGAGTCGATTCACCTTTTCTCTCCCCTGTCGCGAAACCGGTGAAGGGGATAGAGGTCAAGACGGGAGAGCGGGGGGCAGGAATTGAATTCCAGAAGGATCCTCCTGATAGAGGATGAAGCGGATATCGCGGTCCTGGCCAGGTTCGCCCTGGAAGACGCCGGATACGATGTCCAGGCGACGGACAACGGCACGAGCGGGCTTGAGATCTTGAGGGGCGATCCCTCCATAGGATTGGTTATCCTCGACCTCATGCTGCCGGGGATGAACGGCTACGAGGTCCTCGAGACCATCAAGTCCGATCCGGTGCTGAGCAAGGTCCCTGTCCTGATCTTCAGCGCTCTGGTACAGGAACGGGAGGTCGACATGGGATACCGGTTGGGTGCGGTTGGTTATATCAGGAAGCCCTTCGACGCGGATAATATGCTCGCCACCATCGGCCGATTCTTCCCAAACGGCGGCGGGAACGGAGACTCCGCTTAAGTCCTCTTCCCCCGCTCCTCTTTCGTGAGGCTCCACCTCGTGGCCTCGTCCATCCGCCTGACAAACCTGAAAGTAAGGCCCTTCTTCGCCTTCTCCGGGACCTCTGGAAGATCCTTCCTGTTCTTCTCCGGGAGTATGATGGTCTTGATCCCGGCCCGCTTGGCGGCAAGGACCTTCTCCTTTATCCCGCCCACCGGCAGGACCAGCCCCCTCAACGTGATCTCGCCTGTCATCGACACGTCGTTCCTTACGAGCCTGTTGGTGAGCAGAGAGAGTAGCGAGGTGAAGATCGCCAGGCCCGCAGAGGGACCATCCTTGGGTATTGAACCGGCCGGTACATGGATGTGGATGTCATGGGAAACGAAATAATCCTCCGGGATGTCATACTCGCCCGCGTTTGAGCGGATATAACTAAGGGCAGCCTGCGCCGACTCCTGCATGACCTCCCCGAGTTGACCGGTCAGGTTCAGTACGCCCTTCCCCTTCATCTTGGTCGATTCGATGAAGATGATGTCACCGCCCGAAGGGGTCCAGGCCATACCGGTCGCAACGCCTGCTTCAGCGGTCCTTTCCGCCACCTCGAAGTAGTATTTCCTGGGCCCGAGATAATCCGACACGATCCGGCTCGTGATCGTTATCGGGTCCTCCAGGCCCTCGGTGATCTTTCTCGCCACTCCCCGGCAGATCGACGCAATCTCCCTCTCGAGGTTCCTGACGCCCGCCTCGCGAGTATGGAAGCGGATGATCTCGGACAGGGCGGCCTTCCTGAACCTCAATTGTTTTGATGTCAGTCCGTGTGCCTCGAGTTGCTTGGGAATCAGGTACTGCCGGGCGATCATGATCTTCTCTTCTTCTGTATAACCCGGCAGTTCGAGGACCTCCATACGGTCCCTCAATGCCGGTGGGACGGTGTCCAGTATATTCGCGGTGGCAATGAACATCGTCTTCGACAGGTCGAAGGGCACTTCGAGGTAGTGATCGGAAAACGAGTAATTCTGCTCCGTGTCCAGGACCTCGAGCAACGCGGAGGATGGGTCCCCCCTGAAATCCGTACCCAGTTTGTCCACTTCATCGAGCATGAAGACGGGGTTGTTCGAGGCCGCTCTCTTTAATCCCTGGATGATCCGGCCGGGCAGCGCGCCAACATAGGTCCGCCGGTGGCCCCGTATCTCGGCCTCATCCCTCACACCACCCAATGACATCCTGAAGAACTTCCTGCCTACCGCCCTGGCTATCGATCTCCCCAGCGATGTCTTCCCGACGCCCGGAGGGCCCACGAAACAGAGGACCGGTCCCTTCATCGTACCCTTGAGTTTCCTGACCGCCAGGTATTCGAGGATGCGGTTCTTGACCTTCTCGAGGTCGTAGTGATCCTCGTTGAGGATCTTCTTGGCCACCTTGATGTCCAATCGATCCTTTGTACTCTTTGACCACGGCAGTTCGATCAACCAGTCAACGTATGTCCTCGCCACGGTGTACTCGGCGGAAGCGGGAGGGATTCTCGAGAGCCTATCGACCTCCTTCAAGGCCACCTCCTGGACATCTTGCGGCATCTTTGCCTTCCTCACCTTGGCCTTGAGTTCCTCGATCTCGATCGTTCGCTCGTCTTCCTCACCCAACTCCTTCTGGATCGCCTTCAGTTGCTCCCTCAGATAATAATCCCTCTGTGTCCGGTCCATCTCTCCCTTGACTTGGGATTGGAGTTCTTTGCTCAGTTTTAGTATTTGGATCTCCTTGTCCAGGTACTTGGTCACCATTTTCAGGCGCTTTCTAATATTCACCTCCTCCAGTACCTTCTGCTTCTGGCGGACCGAGAGGTGTGATAGATTGGATGCAACCAGGTCCGCGAGTTGGGCCGGGTTATCCACGCCCTGTATGAATGACAGTGATTCCGGCGGGAAATTCGGAGACATACCGAGGGCCTCCTCCGACATTCGTCGGAGGTTGATCAAGAGGGCACTGATCTCGACGTCGTTGTCATAAACATCGATCACCTCTACCGCAGAGACCTTCAGGCATGGCTCACTCTGGATATAATCGATGGCCCGGAAACGCTCCGTCCCCCTGACTATCACGGTCTGCGACCCATCGGCCAACTTGATGAACTTGAGGACCTGTACTGCACAGCCCACCTTGTAGAGGTCTTTGTCGGATGGATCCTCAATGTTCGGGTCCTTTTGCGAGATGATACCGATAACCCTGTCCGTGGCGAGGGCATAATTGATTACCTCGACGGATTTCCTCCTGCCAACCGCGAGCGGGACCACGAGGCCCGGGAAAATTACAGTGTTCCGCAGGGGCATGACCGGCAGTTCCGGGGTCAGCGTGGAATCCTTGGATTCCAGGTCCTCGAGGAGATTCATTACCTTGTCTTTATCCAGGTCTTCAAACTTCATTCTACCCGCCCGTCATATCGATTACTGCAACCAACACGGTATACGCTCAAGCAGGTTGCAAGTTCCAGCGTCAAGGATGTTAAATAGCAATATATATGCCACAACGAAAATATGCCGTTATGGCGCTTCATGGAAAGGGAAAAGGGGGCTATCTTTGGGATACCGATCGTATTGCGCGGCTTAAGACGCCCATTATACGCCAGGAATCGAGGTTTCGGTCTATTTCGATCATCCGGGCGATCAACCCTGTTATTCTGGCAGATGCGAAACTCGGTCCCGTGAAATTCTCCTCCCGGCGCCTTCCCGGGATCGTCCTCGGGTAAGGTGAGGCATAAAATGTGGGCGGCATCCCGCTCGAAACACCCACCTCCTGGCCATCAGAAGACGTAACGCCCACGACTCCTGGAAATGAGGCCGGGTAATCCGATCTTCTGTCATCGCCCGCAGCGGCAACAATGATGAGCCCCATTCCCAACGCTTCGAGGCATACATCCCGGAGTTCAGGAACCGCCTTTCTATTCCTCGTCCCAAGGCTGAGGTTGATCAGGTCACATCCCCCTTCTTCCATCACCCAACGGATTGCCCGGATTAGGACACAACTGGAGGCGAGGAGGTGTTCGTCGAGGATCTTGATGCTGATAAGGTCACACTCCGGGGCAATCGATCTAATGACTCCGGCACAGGCCGTCCCATGCCCGAGGTTGTCCGTCAAGTCCTCCACCACCTCCATCCCCCCTCCATCCACCTGGTCGATCCTGACGCCCTTTTCCAGGTGTCCCACATGGGGATGGCCGTCAGAGATCCCACTGTCAACCACTGCGACACGGACACCCCTGCCGGTTATCCCCTCGATGCCGAGCGCACGGATCAATGCGGTCGGGATGTCGAGTTCACCCGGCAAGTCCTGATCTTTCAATGTCCGACTGGGCCTCCTCGAGATATGCGGCCTTCATCCTCGATACCATCTCGCGCTTTTCCTCCTCGGCGAGCCGTCGCCCGGGAGAGAAACCGCTCCCTGATTGCAAGGTGGCATAGAGCCCCTTCCGGCTCATTAGTCCGTCGTGCGTCCCCTCCTCGACGATCTTCCCTGCCTCGATTACAAAGATCTTCTGGACGTCCCTGACCATGTTCAGCCTGTGAGTTATGATCAGGGTCATTCTACCCTCCATCAGTTTCTTGAGCGCCATCTGGACCCACTGGTCCGCCATCCAATCAAGAGAGGACGTGGCCTCATCCAGGATCAGTATACGGGGGGACCTCAGAACGCTTCGAGCGATCGCAATACGCTGTCTCTGCCCGCCCGAGAGCCTGAACCCCCTCTCACCCAGGAGGGTCTCGTAGCCGTCCGGGAGGCCGTGTACGAACTCATCCACGAAGGCCGTCCTCGCTGCGCGGATGATGTCTTCCCGTGATACACCTCTCAGGCCGTAGGAAATGTTCTCTATTACGTCGGCGTGCAGGATGAAGGTGTCCTGGGCCACCACGGCGACTTGCCTGATGTACGATCGCAGGTTGACCTCCTCGAGATCGATACCATCCACGAGGACCCTACCGGATGTCGGGCTGTACAGTCTCAGCATGAGGTCCGCAACCGTGGTCTTGCCCGCCCCACTCCGTCCCACGAGTGCGTACCTCTTCCCATCTTCAAGCATGAAATCGACGCCATGCAGTACCTCTCGACCGGGCAGGTACGAGAAATGGACCCTGTCGAACTCGATCCTTCCACTGATATCTCCCAACCTTCGCGCCTTTTTTACCCTCCTGACCCGGACCCCCACGTCGAGATACTCGAATATCCTGTCAATGGAGGCCCTGCCGCGCTGCAACCTCAGATAGACTGACAGGAGGTTCTGGACGGGCGCGAAGATACGCATCTGATATACTTCGAATGCGATCAGTCCTCCAACGGTCATGACCCCGTTCATCACGAGGTATCCGCCGAAGCCGAGCACCGCGAGAGAACTGGCAGCAAAGAGGAGGCCATTCGCCCCCTCGGCAACGGCATTGACCACCTGGAATTGTAAGATCTGCCTGATCTGCTCCCGGTTCTTCCGTAGAAATTTCCTGGCCACATAGGCCTCGAGGGCATGTGAACGTATGAACTTCACCCCGGTAAAGGTCTCCACGACAAAACTGGCGATATCGGAATTGATGTCCCGTATCTTCCTGGCCAAGGCCCTGACCCTCGGCTTAAAGTGACGGAGTACGTAGAAAGATATCGGGATCAGGACGCTGCTCAAGAGGAAGAGCCTCCAGTTGAGCCATATCAATATCCCTACCGTCCCGACAAGGGTCAAAAGGCTGCTGGCGAGTGTCAGCAAGGAGCCGGTGGCAATCGACTGGACTTCCGCGATATCACCGTTGATTCGGGCCACCATGTCACCGACCCTTGCCCGCGCAAAGAAGTTCAAGGGGACCTGGTGAAGGTGCCGGAAGAGACTCAACCTCATGTCGAGCAAGACACGGGAGGTCACCCACGTGTTGACGTATCCTCCGACGGCAGAGGCTACGTATCGCAGGACCGCAACCAGGAACATGGCGGTCACGACAATGCCGAGCATTGTGGTGTTTCCCCCGACAAAGACCCGATCGATCAGGTATTTCATGAAGAGGGGATAGGCCAGGGCGAATAGCGTGGATGTCATGGTGAGGACGAAGACGAGGAGTATCTTCCTCCAGTAAGGCCTCACGAAGGCAATGATCTTCGTGAAACGATCCCTATCCTCGAGACTAATGGCCTTTAACGGGCTCCACACATCAACCTCCCACTTTTTCCTTTGAATATCCCGCACCGGGCTTGGCCTCCTTTTCGCCGCTCAACGCATCCCGGTAATAACACATGTATCCCGAGCCACACAGTTCAGGAGTATTCCTCAAGTTCCGCGCCTCTCTCATCGCCTCCCCCTCGCTCGCCCCGGACAAGACGCGGTCCAGGACCTTGCGGACCACAATGACACTCTTCGCCTTTCGGTCCAGAGAAGACTCCCTTCCAACGATCTTGACCGCATCAACCCCTGCCTCCACAAGTTTATAGATGGCGCACAGGCCGCAGGCACCGTTTGTCAGGCCACGCAACGTCATCGAGTAGCCGCAGTTCTTACAGTACCAGAGCCACTCCCGGTAGTCCTCCAGGTGGTGGCACCACTCTTCCTCCTCCTTGCCGTCCACCGGCCGCAGGTCGACGTTCGACAGCGTCCTGTATTCCCAGGGGGTATAACAAAAACTCTCCATGTTGGGGAGATTGTGCTGGGTGTGGCAGTGGCCCTCCTGGAAGACGCAGGTGTCGTTGAGGATGAATGCCTCGATCTCCACGTCGGTCACCTTCGGCCTGAGCGCCCTGATCTCGGAAATCGACATCTGGCGGGGGAGGATGACCCGGCTGGCTCCTATAGAACGGAAGAAGCGAATCGACTCCACGTTGTGCGCCACCGCCAGGGTGCTCACTATGACCTGCAAATCGATTCCGCTCTCACGCATCGCAAGGATCAGGCCGACGTCACCGACGATCAAGCCGTCGGGCTCCACCTGCTGCACGAGTTCCCGGACCAAGGGGATCAGCACGTTGATCTGGCTCAGTGTGTAGTAGGGCGAATTAAATACTATGTAGACCGCCTTCCCAAGGAGGTGGGCCGTTCGGATCGCACCATTGAGTTCCGGGATGGTGTTGAAGTTCCCAGAGAAAGGTCCCCTTCGATTCGGCCACACGGAGGTGCTGAACCTCTCTATCCACTCGCGGGGCATAACACCGGTGTAAAACTCATCCGCCCCACACTTCGCCAGGACCTCCACCTCGCGTTCCCTGCTCAATGGTGCCAGGATCTTCATTCATGTCTCCTCTTCAAACAGGCAGGCCGGGTTGGTAGACTATCCGGTCCACCGCCTCTCCTGCGTCGCCGGCCAAGACGGATTCGAGCCTGTTCCACGGATTCGGGTAGAAGATCGTGTTGCCACGCTGAATCAACTCCATGTCCTTGTTGGAGAAGGGAGACCTCGTGTTGAGCAGGCGATGGGTAAACCTCTTACACTCCCTCCTGCAGCCCATGTACTCGGTGAACTTGTCCGCCTTACCGAGTGCGAATGACCCCGGCATGCAAATACGCCCGGTAGTCACGTAACCGTATGGTATATAGACCGAGAGAAAGATTTCCTCCCCTCCTTCATCCATCTGGATACCCTGAAAGAGATTGTCGAACTCGTGCCTTTCAACCCCCCATTCCACCAGGGTCCTCCTGAACCATGGATTCGTGATACTCGATTGACGAAGCGCAGTAAGTCCCCCCGAGGGCGCCCGCTCCGAGACGTAATAGGGCGCGACCCTCGGGTCCCTGACCATCTTGTTCATCATCCGCCCGAAGACCGGCTTCAGCACCGGGAAACTCTCTTTCAGGAGGTTTAATACCCCCCAGTCATTTACAACAACCTCGATATCTCGTTCAACGGACGATTCCCCGGACAGGTCTGAAAAGCGGCATCTAAGGGTTTCTATTCCAGGATCCGTTACCGGTGGAGTCAGAAAAGAAAAGGAAAGGCCCGCGGCCCGGGCCAGATGGAGCGCCTCGATAAGTTCATCTGATGTGGGGATAAGCCTCTGGCAGAACTCCACGCCGAAATATATCCCCTTCAACTTCTCCGGGAGGAGCGAAGTCCTCAGGAGATCCGCGATTGAACCGCAAGAGTGATCCAAGAACGGCGGATCAAACCATTCGTCGTCAAGGGCTCGAGGGCCTCTTTGCCGACCATTACCACTACTACCCAGGAACTCCCTCACGCCCCGAATATCTGGAAAAAGGATTGTCCAGGAACGCATACACATCGTCCTCCTCACCGGTCACAAGGTCGAATTACAGAATTACAGTAATATAACACCCACCGACCTGACCGTACAGTGAGCAGGGGCATATCTGAGCGTGCTTGAACAACCGGTACTGCTGATCAAGGCAATGCGGCAACGCTTATGGGAGAAATCGTCGGCGTATCGATTACCTTCACCGTCTCCAGGCTCTCTCCATCCATTACGGTGAGACTTCCACCCGAGTGGTAGACGGGATTGCTCAGGAAGAGGTGTTTGCCGTCCTTGCTGCAGGAGATGCCTTGATAAGGGACATCGAGATTGACCTTTTTAACGATCTTACCATCATCCGTATTGACGGCCAGCAGGCTGCCCAATGTAAGGAGATAGAGCCGTCCTGTCCTGGAGGCATACGTGATCCCACGGAGGGGGAGTTGCTCGTTGAGTTCCACCTTGCGGACTTCACCGGTGTCCGTCTTCAGGATCCAGAGGTGGCCCTTTGTCCCGTACTGCGGGATGTAGAGTTCTCCCTTCTCCCTGGAGCCTGCCGATTTCCAGAGGAGTTCATCCGTATCCACGGTGATTGTCCTGCTCCTCTGCCACGTCCGTGTATCGATCACCTCGACCTTGTTAGACTGGAACTTCAGCGTGAATAAAGACGCCCCATCCGCGGTCAGGAAGATGTCATAGTACTTCTCTCCCAAGACAAACTTGTGAAGGGATCGACCCGTAGCAATATCGATTGCATTGACCTCGTAATCCCCTCCCTTTGTCGTCCCATCCTCCTGCTTTACCATGAGATGTTCCAGGATATAGAGGATAGTGTTATCCGGTGAGAGTTCAAGGGTCTTCGCCGGCGGACCGTCCAGGTGACCGACCACCTTGTGTTCCCTGGTGTCTATGATCGTGACTCCGTCGCTCACTGCGACGTAGGCGCGGTCCCCGGAACTGGTAAAGACCATATCGGTGACAAAACGTTGCAGGGGTATCTCCTTGAGCACGGTCCCCTGCTCCACATCCACGACATCGATCGTGTTGCTTGCAGTGTAGACCAATTCACCAGTCCCATCCCCAGCATGCACGCCTGCCGTCAGCAAGAGAGAGACACAGATGGAAACCGTGGCCGCAATCCACCTCTTAGATTGAAGTGACATACTCACCCTCCTTTATCGCTGGGTACCGTGATTTAATCAGGGACGACACAGAGGTTCGTCCAGTCGTTCTGGATGTTCGAGCAATTGTTGAGCCAACCAGGGTTGTCGCCGTGATCCGGGACCTGCCCACCCCAGAAACAGATGAACAGAAAACCATGACAGGCCGCAAGGTCCGACTGCCAGGGGCAGGGGTCCAGGCCGTTGTCGGACCCGACCTCCCAGCCGGGTATATAACTCGGGCAACACCCCTCTACTGCATAGGCCCTCACGTCCTTCCCGCCATGGGACGACATCGCCCGGGCCTTCCGGTTCAAAGGTTCAATACGACTCATTGGCACCTCCAATACATATCAAGAGCAATCCACGGTCGATCAATCCGGGACGACACAGAGGTTCGTCCAGTCGTTCTGGATGTTCGAGCAATTGTTGAGCCAACCAGGGTTGTCGCCGTGATCCGGGACCTGCCCACCCCAGAAACAGATGAACAGAAAACCATGACAGGCCGCAAGGTCCGACTGCCAGGGGCAGGGGTCCAGGCCGTTGTCGGACCCGACCTCCCAGCCGGGTATATAACTCGGGCAACACCCTTCCACGGCATAACCCCTCACGTCCTTCCCGTCATGGGACGACATCATCCGGGCCTTCCGGTTCAAAGGTTCAATACGACTCATGGATCGATTCTCCTCTCGGTAAGTTGGCTGTCTTCAGCAACATTCACTTACTCACTTGATTATCGTCATCTTCCGGATGATCATTTCTCGATCCACCTGGAACCGGTAGAGGTACATCCCGGATGAGACCTTCTCCCCGCGGCTATCGACGCCGTTCCACTGGACCTGATACTCGCCGGGCGCTTGAACCCCGTCGACCAGCGTGGCAATGCGCCTTCCACGCAAGGAATAGATCTCAAGACTCACCCGCCCCGTTTCCCCTTCGGGAACGCGATAGGCAAATGTTGTAGATGGGTTGAAAGGATTTGGGAAATTCTGGATTCGAAGGTCCGTGCTGAGACTCTCGTTGCTCTGCAACGTAGTCTGGCCCACGGTATACTTATCTCCTCCACCGTCGTCGGGCTTCGAATTACCGGGTTGCCAATCGGGTGGATAGACGCGAACGAAGACCGTTACCGGCGTGGCACCCGGGTAAGAGGCGGTTACATCGCCTTCACCGGTCTGCTGTCCTGAAAAGAACCACCCGTTAGACGATCCAATATTGCCGACTTCAGGCGGTACGACGGTCGACCAAGTAACTCCGCTCAACAACACTCCCAGAAATATATCGTCCCCGCCACCGTTTTCAGGTATTCCGTTTGGCCCGTTATTGAACCCACCGGCCCTGAATTTCTGCTTCCACTCATGCAACCCGCCACCGGAGATCCTCACCTCGCCTGTATCAGGCCTTGCAAGGAGATAATCGATCGTCCCTCCGCTGTAAGTCAGGTTGTCGTTCCATTTCTCCGCTCTGAGGTTTGGAGTCCCCATGCAAAGAACGGCCGCAAGGGAGATAACGCATACCGTAAGGTTCCTCATAACCTAACACCCTCCAGTGATGAGTTTTAACGGGATGATACATTGCAACTGGTGGATTATACCATATCAGGCACTATTTGTCAACAATC
>CAZNLH010000027.1:0-34580 GCA_964573995.1 uncultured Gemmatimonadota bacterium | reverse complement strand
CATTCTTCTCCATCAAGGCGAGTATACCACAGATATCGAAATCATGTCAAGAGGAGAGACGCTTGTCTGCGCGAAACCGCTTGGACTGCCGGATGGTACTTCCTCTCGCCGCTCATGGGGATGTCCTCGGCAATCTGCATCGTAGGTCTCTATTGGTGCGAGTGCCTTTCCAAGTGGCTCATCAGGGAGTGACTACCCGTTGGCCGCTTTTCGGTACAATCGTCGCCGACAGGTACATGTCGAGGGGGACATCGACGAGCCCATCACCCAGATCGCCCTCACTGGGATGATTCCCGTGCTCTGGAAGGGAACCCCACGGTGATGTCGTTTCCCACCATCCAGTCCTTGTATCCCTGGTACGGGGGTTGGGGACGCACCAGGCCGGCGCACTGGAAGGTCAACCCCTCGGGCAACGGGGGCGTGACGAATGTGAAGTCCTCGGTATAAGTGCCGGGATCGAGTCCTTGGCGAACAACGGCCTTGTGGGTCCGCCACTCGTCGGGGGCCAGGCCGAGACCGGCGGCGACCTCGAAGTCGTACGGGAGTGCGTTTACGGTGTTGATGTACTTCCACTCCACGGTCACGGTCAGCGTGTCGCCCGCGGGGTTGATGTAAGCCTTGTCGGAAGTCACTCCGGAGACATCCACGAAGAGGGTATCCACATCGCGTACCGCCGTGAACGTGACGTGCCGCTCTTCGCCCTGTGCCAGCGGCGGCTGGCCCTGGTACCAGACGTACATAAGGACGAAGTTCTCCGTGATCACGGTCTGCAAGGCATTGGTGTCAATGACCTGAGGCGAACGGATCCGGTAGGGGAGAAGCACGGCGGGGTGGCGGTTCCCCCATTTGCCGTCGTAACCCGGGCAGCCCTCCTTGTTCATCGTGATGCTGACGGTGATCGTGTCGCGCGGAAATCCGGGGGATATGTCTATCGACTGCGTGTAGAGTAGTGGCTCGTGCACCCCCTCTTCCGACATTCTGGCCTGGATGGCGGGGTCGCCGTACAAGGCCGACCCGTCCCGGTCGGGTGGGTTGGTCCCCGGCGTGTGGTTCTCGATGTCGAATACGAGGGCCTGGTTGGCGAGGAAGAATGCCTCCGGCCAGGTGTAGTGTGCCTGCCGTGCGAAGTAGGCCTTGGTCCCTCCGTGCTGGTGGCTATACGAGCCCTCCGCGATAACGTATCCCGTGTAGAGGGACGCGCCGCCGGTGTGTATCCAGGCCGGCGCCATAGAGTCCATGTTCTGGATCTTCCCGATGTAGCAATTTCCCAGGCCGAAGTAAATCTTGGGGTTCACGGAGTTGATGTCGATGTTGGGACCGCTGTATGGATCACCATAGACCTGGCCGCCCGATGACCGGAAGAAGCCCTCCAGTCCCACGTTGGGGTAGTGCAACTGCCACTCGTTGTAGTTGCCGTGACCGCTCGTGACAAACATGTCCACGGTATCGCTGTTGATATGGTTGACCAGAAACTCCGTGCGGTCTGTCGGACATAGGTCCGCGTCGACTGTATCGACCACGGTCCCATCCAGGCTCTTGATCCGGATGTGATTGTATGTCCCCTCGTCCGTGGCGATCCCTTGAGGGTAGTAATCGAGGTCGCAGCTCATCGTCCCCCCAACGATCGTCTTCACGTCGAAGCCGGCCGGGCCCCTCGCAAGGCGCATGGCATCGTGGGAATTGTAGCCGGTGATGATCCCCCAGATCGCATCGCCATAGATATCGTCGTCAAGGGCCCTCGTGAGTTGCCACACCTGCTGGACGAAGGAGGCCGAGGCGTCGAGCGGCTTCGCGACAAAGCAGATATACCGTGGGGAGGCATCAGTAAGGCCGGACTGGGTCTCCCAGATATCACTGTTGTATGTAAATACTTCCCCATCGTGGCGTGCCGCCAGGGTGTCGACGACAGCGTGCCAGCCAGCCTCGCCGTAAGTGGAATTGCTTACAACGATGGCGTAGTCGACTGCCCATAGTTCAATAGGCATTATCCAGAGGACGATTCCGGTCAGGATCATTGCAGCATGTCTTTTCATCTTGGCTCTCCTTTCGCTATTATTATAAACCTGCTGACACCCTGCATCGCGGGTAGTATCCTCGGCCGGAGGGGTGAGGCAAACCTGCCAGTCAACCTTCTCCAGCATGCCTTCCCGTATCACCGGCCGATCATTTTCTCCTTCCCCCGCCGCCGTGCCGGTATAGCCGTACGGTGAGTTCGACGAACTGGGTGGTTTTGACCCGCTCCTCGTTGGAGAGGACGAGGTGCCACTTGTCCTTTGTCGGGAAGAGGAAGGAGGTATCGACCGAACTGACGCCCCTTTCAATCTGATGTGCGAACAGTGGGTGCCCCGTTCGGTACAATCGGAAATTCTGGGAATCGCAAATGAAACTCAGTATACTTCCCGGCTTCCTGGACTCCGAGAACTCGTCTCCGTCGTCGAAGTTGATCCCGTAGAAGATCTCCCTGGGGACCCGGATCGAGTAGGACAACTTGTATTCATTGAGGGGGTTGGATGGGAGTGAATCGGGCCTCACCCAGATCCATGGAACAGATCCGGGCAGGGAAACATCCCAATAATAGGTCTCACCGACCTGGCTGTCGGTGATGATTGGTGTCGTGCCGAAGGAGGGATATGTACCGATAGGGCTGTCTACACGGCCGGAGAAGTTCCGGCTGTCCCCCAGGAGGAATCGCTTCTCTCCAGCGGTATCCGTCCACCCGGCCGTGGCCCCCCAGCCGACGAAGCCTTCACTGGTGAGCTTGATGCGGGCGGCATCGACCGGGTGATCGAGCGAGTCGCGAACATCGACGTAGAGGGTGCACACGTCCGTGTACCTCTTGGTCACGTCCCAGATGTACCCGTCCCCGCGCCAGTCGAAGGCCGCCGCGATGTTCCAGCCCCATCCAGGATCGTAGGTCCGGGGGCTGTCGATCAAGATATCCACGGGTTCCCAGTGAACCCACCTCCTGTCCCAGAACTCGTTCACCTTGTGGTTGTCACGGTACATTACGGTCACTACCGTGGGTATCAGGGCGGCCCGTGACGCTGCGGCCGTGAGGTAGGAATGGACGCTGCAGGTGCCGGTATGGTAACGGTAGATCCGGACAGGCTGGTCGTGGTGGGGGTAATCCTCGAACACCAGGACGTCGTTGATCCACTGGGTGATCGCTCCCACCGCACCGTTGTCTATATCGTTGGAGACGTTGTTCCAGAGGGTCCGCTGTCCCACGAGCATATCCCTCAGAAGAGGATAGCCCTGGTCAGCATGGTTCATCAGCCAGTCGCGCCAGAAGACGCCGGTCGGCGGCGGGGCCGGGTCTCCGGTATCAGGGTCGATGTACGCGGGGAACTCCTTGTGGAGCCTCGGATGGACGATGAACCAGTAGTAGATCTCCTTCGGGGCCTCGTATTGGACCGTGTCCCCCTCCTCGGCGACCCAGTAGCGGGTTGTGGAGTAATAATCCCCGCCATCGGCGGCGCTCCCGTGATCCACGATGTTCACGTAATCGAGCACCTGGTCGTTGGCGTATACCGACTCTACGTTCTCCATCAACATGCCGGTGTCCATGGTCGAATCCTGGAGGGCCTGGGGGGCCAGGTGAGCGATCTCAAAGGCCACCTCGTCCACGTAGGGGTCGGCCGTGTTCAAGATCAGCGAGGCATATTCGTCCTGGCAACCAGGATCGAGGCGGCAGAGATTGTCCGCGAGGTCCACCTTGAGCCAATCCGGGGCATAATCGACCGCCTCCCGGGCCAGTGTAGTAAGGGGAAAGGGGGATCGATGCAGTATGAGTCTTTGCCCTGAGGGATCGAACGTCACATCCGCTGATTCCCCGGCGGGAAGGCGTATCTTGCACGATAGGGAATCGATCGGCTGCCACGCCTGGTGCGCCCGGCAGGGGAGAACGGGCAGTATGAAGGCCGTCACAAGGGCCGATGAGAGGGTAATAGACCGAATGCCCACTTCCGACGTCTCCTTTCCGTTTGATTCGCGAGTCCTACCGGTAATTTCGAGGGGTGCCAATAAGATCCGTGATAGGGATGATGTGAAAAAACATCGCCGGTTATCCGATATTTAAAATCGGCGGTATACGCGTGAAGTACCGCATGGAGTTAATCTTAGTGATGTACAATTCTTATTACCAGAGAAACGCCCCTCTTCATTGGCGTGATAAACACTTAATTGCATTATATACTATCCATTTAACTTTGTCAAGGCTTCGATTTGAATCATGAAAGTGTAACCTGAGGCCCTCCCGGCGAATTGTTGGTATGTATCGCAATCTCGATGTCCTCGTTCTACGCAAACTCGTTTTCAATTTGTGGACGTCCAACGGGATTTATGGTACACTACGAAGTATTCTGTTTGCAGGATGGGTGGCATTGAGATCGGGACCGTCAACCTGCTTTTGATGGTCTTCTGATCCGAGTTCAGCTCCCAGGCGGCATCTTGGGAAGGGCCGGTCCCTTCTCACACCTGCCGCCACTTCAGTTTTCCTTCAGCAACAAGCGGAGCGCCTCCTCCAGGGTCGGCCGGCGGAACCGGAAGCCGCTCGCCAGCAGGCGTTGGGGGAGGACGCGGGCGCTCGCGAGGAGGAGGGGACCGGCCGCCTCCCCCATGAGGATCCGGGCGAGCGGCGCGGGCAGGGGGAGGAAGGCTGGGCGGGAGAGGACCCGGCCGAGGGTCCGGGCGAACTCGCGGTTCGTAGCGGCGTGGGGCGCGACGGCGTTGACGGGGCCCACGAGGGAGGGGGTCTCGATCGCATGGAGGACGGCCGCGACCAGGTCGTCGATCGAGATCCAACTCCAGTACTGCCGCCCGCTGCCTATCCTTCCCCCAAGGCCGAGCCTGAATGGTCTAAGCATCCGTCCCAGAGCCCCGCCGGCGGGACTGAGCACAAGCCCGATCCGCATGTTTACGACCCGGATCCCCGCCTCCACGGCCGGCCGCGCGGCCTCCTCCCAATCACGGCAGAGGTCGGCCAGGAAGCCCGAGCCGGGGAGACTTTCTTCTGTAAGCACCTCGTCGCCCCGGTCGCCGTAGTAGCCCACCGCCGAGGCGCTGACGAGGACGGTCGGAGGCCGTTCGAGCGTCCCGAGGGACCGGCAGATGAAGCGTGTCGTGTCGACTCGGCTCCGGCGGATCTCCTCCTTCTTCCCCCGGTTCCAGCGGCCCGCGATGTTCTCGCCCGAGAGGTGCACGGCCGCTTCCACCCCTTCCATCGCGGCATGGTCGATCGTGCCCGAGTAAGGGTCCCAGAAAGCGGCGTCTTTTCCCTCCATCGATCGTTCCCGCACAAGGCGCAGGACCTTGCGGCCGCTTTTCGTGAGATATCTCACGAGGCTCCTACCTATGAGGCCGCTCGATCCCGTTACCACTACGCGTCCTCTCGCTCCCTCGCGGTCTTTCTCAACGATTTCCATGTCAAGGCTCCTGTGCCTACGTCAACCGCCGGCTGGCGGTACCCCGGTCTACAGGTTGAGCAGGGCCGCGGCGGCGAGGCTCATGCCGATGGCCGTCCAGGTCCTCCTCCTGAAGCGTTCATTCCAGAATAGCACGCCCACCATGGTGGAAAGCAGAATGATCCCGATGCTGTTCAATGGGAAGGCGCTCGGCCCCGGATAGACCTGGAGGACCTTCAAGAAGAAATATGCCCCCGTGAAGTTGGGTATGCCCAGGAGGATCCCTCCCGCGGCGATTCCGAGGTCGATCTTGATCCCCTTGATGACGATAATGATTAGCGTGTAGACTCCTGCAATCCCGAAGACCGCGAGGACGAAGCCCATCAGCCATCCCCCGGGGTAAGACTCCTCGAAGATCTTCAGCGTGAAGTCCCCACAGCCCATCATGAAGAAGAGGAGCGGCATCAGGAACAGATCGGCCCCCTTCTTCTCCCCTCCTCCCTTCGAATTGGCCCTGCTGAAGAGGACGATTGCGACCAGCGCGAGTAGAAGCCCCGTTCCCTGGTAAGTGTTCACTCTCTCCCCGAAGACGATGACGGAGCCAAGGGCCGGTATTACCACGGAGAGCCGGGTAATCGTAACGGGGATGGCCAGTCCGAACCGTCCCACCGCCTTCATGTAAACGAGGAAGGCCGTCACGTAGATGAAGCCTGATGCCAGGGCGAGCGGTGCCAGTGGCGCGAGGTGGGATGTCAGGGTGGACCGGTCCACGGCGACGAGAGAGAATATCGAGGAGGCGAGGTAGTTGAAGAACATCACTCCGAGGCGGTCGAGGCCCCGCTCCTCGTTGATACGGATCACGACGGCGATAAGGACGCTCGAGATGATGCTGGCGACGAGATAGATCATTTTCTCAAGGTGCCTTTTCGGGAATGGATTTGACGCGGGCGAGGAGATGTGGAGTCAGGGCCCGCCGTGCAGTGCCTTCATCTTGGCGCTGATGAGTTGCCGGTGGGAGAGATCCAGGAGTTTTGATAGTTTGTGGACCAGGTAGTCCTCGTGCTCCTCGAGCCTGCCGTCCGCGTAGACCACCCTCCAGACCAACTCTATGATCCTCACCTTTTCTTCTTCCTGGTAGGTCTCGTTGATCCTGTGCGTGAACCGCCACAGGTCTATGCTCGATTCGAGTTCACTGCGCGCCTCTGCTATAAGGGCATCGACCCGGTCCTCGGGGAGGCCGTACTCCTCCCTGATGATGGATACAATTCGAGCTCTCTCCTCATCGCTGAACTCGCCGTCGATTTCCGCCATCTCCACGAGGAGGGCGCAGGCGGCGATGCGGACGTCGTCCCCTGGTTCCTTTCCCCGGGACCCGGTCGATTCGCCTCTTTCCGGGGATCGGCTGAAGAGACCTGGCATGCCATGTCTCCCTTCGATGATTTATTTTGGTCTCAATTCGGCGATTTTGAAATCTAATCACTCGAAGGGCTGTAGTACAGGGGTTCGACTTACTGCCGTATTTCGGTGATACTTTGCTTTGACAAACGGGGGCCGTAGTGATATTATGAAAATCGTGGCCCGCGGCCTGTACCCCCCGGGAACCTCATGGCCCGGTTGTTTCCGGATCGACAGGGTAAATCCTACGGCGAGGATCATTATAATGAGCCGATTGACAGATGACCTGGCACGAACCTGCTCGGAGCACCTGCTCGAGGAGAAGTGGCTCGTTGTGCCCTCCCTTCGAGTGGGCCACCAATGGCTGGAGGTGGTCGCCAGGGCGGGGCGGCCTGCGCTGAACGTGAGGGTCAAGACCATCCGGTCCATGGCCTTCCAACTCGCTGCCCAAGAGATCGCCGTTAGGGGGCTCACGGTGCCGCCCAAGACGGGTCTCCTCCTCATCGTAGATCAGGCCATGAGGCAGGCCCCGAGCGGCGACCTGCAGTACCTGTCGGGGGTGCGGGGCGGCCTCGGGATCGCCCGGGTGATCCTTTCGGGAATAAACGATCTTAGGCTGGCGGGGCTCACCCCGGATGATCTCTTGTCCGACAGATTCGAGGTGCCGGAGAAGGGGAGGGAACTGGCCGGGATAATGGCGCGGTACATGGCGCTTCTCGAAGATGGACGCCTCATCGATTATGCGGGGGTAGTCCAGCTGGCCGTAAGTAGGCTCGATGAGGGTTGTGGAGTACCGGGACCGGACTTGATGGTGCTCCTTGGTGAAGAGCCGGGGGAGTACACAGCTCTCGAGAAGAGGCTGCTCGAGGCCTTTCCGGATGGGATTGTCAGGACCCTTGGGGTTGAAGGAGGAGAGGGCGCGCGGAACGAAAAGTCGAGCGCCGGCAAAGATCTCGACCTCCTTCGATGGGTACTCGACCCGGCAGGGGCCCCAAGCCCCCTCGGTGATGGGTCGGTACGCATGGTCCGGGCTATTGGCGCCTCGAATGAAGTCCGGGCGGTATTGAGGTACTGCATGGCCAAGGGTATAAACTGGGACAGGGTGGAGATATTGCACACCGATACCGAGACCTACGTACCCCTCATCTACGAGACTATGGTTGCCATGCTGTCGCCGGGTGATTGCTCGATGGAGGAGTTGCCGGTCACCTTCAGCGAGGGGATTCCCTGCCGGTATTCATGCCCCGGCAGGGCCCTAGCGGCCTGGCTCCGCTGGATCGAAGACGGGTTTCCCCAGGCCGGGCTCGTCGGTATGATCCGGGAGGGACTGCTCGAGCCTGCCCGGTGGGGAGAACCCGATAGTCTCATGCGCCTTGCCGCCTTGCTTCGCGGCGTGAGGATAGGCCGTGGTCGTGACAGGTACATTAGATTGCTCGAAAAGAGGGTAGGGGAACTCGAGGTCGACCTGGACAGGTATCATGGAACGCGCAACCGCGAAGAAGGCAGTGGCCGGGCGTTGGTGGGGGATCCTGACGGGGATCTCGAGGGGCTCGGGGCACTGATGGACCTGGTCTCTGCCCTGTTGGATTGCGCCCCCGGCCCTGGCTCAACCCCCGCGGAGGCGGTTTCGGGGGCCAGGAGGTTCCTTGAGGGAATCGCCCGCTGTGACGGCAAGATGGACAACTACGCCTCTCTCATGCTTGTCGAGGAATTGTCGGACATGGAAAAGTGGCTGCTCAGGACTGGAGGGGGCCCCGGGATCGACGTCATGGACTGGATGGAGGAACTCGCCCTCGAGGCGAGGGTGATGGGAAGCGGCCCCATGCCCGGCCGGATCCACGTAGATCACGTGGCGAGCGGTGGACATAGCGGCCGCGACTTCACGTTCATACTCGGGCTGGACGACGGCAGATTCCCGGGATCGGTCCGCCAGGACCCCTTGCTCCTGGACGTGGAGAGGGAAGGAATTTCCGGGAGGATCCCGACGGCCACGAAGAGGTTCGAGAAGAAGGTCGAGGGGTTTGCCCGCACGCTGGCACGACTAAGGGGCGAGGTGACCCTCTCCTTTTCATGCTACGACGTTGCCGAGGACCGCGAGAGGTTCCCGAGCCCGTTCCTCCTTTCCGTGTACAGGCTATTATCGGGGAAGGTGGATGGTGACCAGGACGACCTCCTGCGCTGGCTTCCCCCCCCCGTGTCGTTCGCGCCCGCACGAGAGGAGGAATGTCTTGGAGGGGCCGAGTGGTGGGCGTGGCGGCTTGCGGGCTCCCGGTTGGTTGAGGATCCGGGGGGCCTGGTGAGCGCCGTCTACCCCCACCTCGGCCGTGGGATGAGGGCGGGTATGGAGAGGGCCGGGACAAGATTTACCCAGTTCGACGGCTATGTCCCGGAGGCCGGCAGGGACCTGGACCCCTCTGGACGGTCGGGTATGGTGATGTCTGCGCAACGGCTCGAGACGCTCGGGAGGTGCCCATTGGCCTTCTTTTTCAATTTCGTCCTCGGGATCGAATCGCCTGAAGAGATGTCGGTGTATCCCGGTAAGTGGCTTGACCCATCCGTCCGCGGCCTGCTGCTCCACCAGGTCTTCGAGAGGTTCCTTCGGGAACTGGCCAATGACGGTAGGCTCCCGGAACCTGGGAGAGACGGGCCACTGTTGGAGGGGATCCTGCGGGAGAAGGTGGAGGAATACATGGAGATCTGCCCCCCGTCCTCGGAGGACGCCTTCAGGCGTGAACGGCGGGAACTCGAGCGGGCCGCCAGGACGTTCCTGGTGGGGGAATGGCTGTACTTCTCGGGTCGCGACCGCAGGCCGGCCTTCTTCGAGGCGTCTCTCGGCCTGCCCGCTAATGGCGGCGGGACACCTGTCGACACGGAATCGCCCGTACGGATCGGGTTGCTCGGGGGCGGCACCATGAGAGCGCGCGGCCGGATAGACCGCGTGGACCAGATGAGCGGAGCCGATTCCGAGCGTTACTGTATCTGGGACTACAAGACGGGCAGCAGCAGGCCCTTCAAGCCTGCCGATCCCTTCCAGCACGGCAGGAGGATCCAACATTATCTTTACGTAGAGATGCTGTCCCGGGCGCTTGGAGAGAGGGTCTCCGCGAAGGCGCGAGTCGAGTCGTTCGGCTTCTTCTTCCCGGGTGTCTACGAGGGAGGCAGGCGGATTCGATGGACACCGGAGGAGTTGAGGGGAGGGGACATGGTCCTCGAGATGCTGTGCAGGATCGTCTCGACGGGGGTGTTCATCGCAACGGATGATGCGAAGGCGGACTGTAGTTTTTGCGACTACATCGGGATATGCGGCGACGTGGAGGCGGTATCTGATTCGACCAAGAGGAAACTCGCGGACGAGGCAAACTGTGTGCTTGGCCCCTTCAGTGACCTGCGCGGGGGGGATAACGCCCGTGCAGGCACCGGGAGGTAACCGGTTGGCCCCGGGCTGGTACGGGAAGGTGGGGGTGCGAGGGTTTTCCTCATGGGGTTTTATAGGAGAGGGAGGACTCGGAAATCGACGATGAACGATCTGCCCCCCGATTACGAGCAGAGGCGGAAGATACTGGAAGACCTGGACGAGACGATGCTCGTCGAGGCCGCCGCTGGTACCGGGAAGACCACCTGTCTCGTGGCCAGGATGGTGGCCCTTGTCCGGGAGGGACGTTGCAATATCGAAAACCTGGCGGCCATCACGTTCACCAGGAAGGCGTCCGCCGAGCTTCGTTCCAAGTTCCAGGTGGAACTCGAGCGCGCGGCGAGGGAGGTGGGAGGTGAGGAAGGGGCGAGACTGGGTGATGCGATCGGCCATGTGGATCGTTGTTTCATAGGGACCATCCACTCGTTTTGCGCGCGCCTGCTTAGAGAGCGACCGATAGAGGCCGGGGTCGACCTCGACTTCAAGGAGATCGAAGAGGAGGAAGACAGCGTGCTGCGCGAGGCGACCTGGGAGGAGTACGTCGCCGGCCTGTACGCGGGGGACGATGGTACCATTGAGAGGCTCGAGGAACTGGGTCTCGAGGTCGAACAGTTGAGGGGTGGATTCAGGTGTTTCAGCATGTACCCGGACGTGGAAGAGTGGCCCGCGCCGGATATCGACCTGGGAGACCTCCACGAGGTGCGGAGGTCTCTAAGAGATTACGTGGAACACATGGAGCGGTTGGTTCCATCCTTTCCGGCACACCGAGGCGGCGACGCCATGATGCAGGCGTACGAGCGCGTGGCTCGGCTTGCGCGCACGAGGGACCTGGCCAGGACCGCGGAATTGATGGAAGTCCTCGAGGACTTCGCGCGGAATCCGAAGGTTGTCCAGAAATACTGGCCGGGCGGTGGAGAGCAGGCCAGGGAGGAGCAACGCCGGTGGGGTTCGTTCAAGCGCGATGTCGCGTCGCCTGCACTTGCCAGGTGGTACGTGAAGCGGTACGCCGCGGTGATCCCGCTCTTCCGTGGTGCCGCAGAGGTCTATGAGCGGCGCCGATCGGCCTCCGGCCGGCTGAACTTCAAGGACCTCCTCATTCGGGCCTCCAGCCTCCTGCGCGACCATCCACAGGTCCGCCGCTACTTTCAGGGCCGCTTCACCCGACTCCTGGTAGACGAGTTCCAGGACACGGATCCGATCCAGGCAGAGGTGATGATGTACCTGACGTCGGAGGACCCTGATGAAGGAGACTGGCGCAGGTGCGTGCCGGCCCGCGGATCGTTGTTCGTTGTCGGTGATCCCAAGCAATCGATATACCGGTTCCGCAGGGCCGATATCGTAACCTACAACAGGGTCAAGGAGATAATCTCACGCAGCGGCGGGTCAGTGGTTGAACTGAGCGCCAACTTCCGCTCTGTGCCGGCGTTGCTCGACTGGCTGAACCTCGTCTTCGACTCGGCCTTCCCCGGTGAGGCGGACGATTACTCTCCGGCCGCATGCACCATGCTCGCGGGCCTCGTGAAGAAGGAGGGCGCTGGCCTGTCCGGTGTGGACAGGATCGATCTCCCTGGAGATGTCTCCGGGAAGAAGGCGGACATCCTGTCGTTCGAGCCGTCTTTCATAGCGCGGACCATCCGTTCCTGGCTGGACGCAGGCCTGCGGCTGCCGGGGACGGAAGAGTGGGGAGGCCGTGAGGTGGAACCGGGTGATTTCATGATAATCACGCGGAACAAGAAGAACCTGGCGGCATACGCCGGGGAACTCGGGAAACTGGGCATACCTCACCAGGTCACTGGTGGACACGCGCTGAGACAGGTCGAGGAACTGGGGCTTCTGGCCCGTTGCCTGAAAGCCGTTGTGGAGCCCGAGAACCCCGTGGCGCTCGTTGCCGCACTCCGTGGCGGCCTCTTCGGTTTGAGCGACCGCGAACTCTATGCCTTCAAGCGCGCCGGCGGGCGCTTCTCGTACCGGTCCGAATGTCCTTCCGGCATGGACGGGAACACCTCCAGTCGCTTCGAGGATGCCTTTTCGAGGCTGATGAGGTACGACGGTTGGCTGAGGGTGCTTCCTCCGGCCACCGCCATAGAGCGGATCGCGGGCGACCTCGGCCTTCAAATGAGCGCCCTTGTGCGTCCAGGGGGCGACGTGCTGGCCGGCAGCATGGAGAAGATGTTCGAGTTGTTGAGGCTGGAGAGCGCCGGCCGCGCGTGCGCCGCCGACATCGTTGGCTACATGGCGCGCCAGGTAGAGGAGGACCGGGAATTCGACGGAATCCCCGTAAAACCGCCGGAAAGGGCCGGAGTTCGGGTCTTGAACCTCCACAAGGCGAAGGGGCTCGAGGCGCCTATAGTCTTCCTGGCGGACCCGACGGGGAAGAGCAGGCACGATGTGGAGGTCTACATCGACCGTTCCGGCGAGAGGTCGAGGGGCTTTATGGCGATACGGGGGGAACGGGGCAGGAGCAGGTTCATGGTGGCAAGCCCCCTCTCCTGGGAGGATTGCGAGTCGGAAGAAAGGCGCTTCATGGAGGCCGAGGAGAAAAGGCTGCTTTACGTGGCCGCGACCCGTGCCGCCTGCAGGCTGATAATATCCAGCCGGCCCAACGGGGGCAAGAAGAGTTACTGGGATTTCTTCGCTCCTTTCCTCGAGGGTTGCCGTGCCCTCGAGGAGACAGGTGGACCCCGGATACGGAGGGAGGCTGAGAGGATCAGGGTTGCGGTGGGGGAGGTAAGGGAGGCAATGGAGGGGATATACGGTCGCCTGGGCGGTATAGCCGCACCGACGTACGAAAAGGCGGCGACCAAGGAGGTATCCGTCACCGAGGAGGAGATGGGACCGGCGGTCTCGGGTGGAGAGCACGGGATGGAGTGGGGCACGGTCATACACGCGCTCCTCGAGGCGGCCATGCTCGACGCCGGGGAGGGGTTGGAGGAACTGGCGCGGGCCCTTGTCAGGGAGGAGGGGCTCGAGCCTCAGGCCGCTGAACGCGCCCTTCGGACAGTGGAATCCGTCCGTGAATCCGAGGTCTGGAGACGCGCTGGGGCCGCTGGGGAGGTCATGGTGGAAGTGCCTTTCGTCATGAGCAGAGGCTCGAAATCGGGAGACAGGCGCCTTCCGTTGATCCTGGGGGGGGCCGTCGACCTCGCCTTCAAGGAGAAGGGGGAGTGGGTGATAATCGATTACAAGACGGACGTCGTCGCCGGCAGGGGACTGGACCGCCTCGTGGAACACTATCGTGGCCAGGTCTTGGCCTACGCGGGCGCGTGGAGGGAGATAACGGGAGAACCGGTGAAGGAGGCCGGGCTCTACTTCACAAGGACCGGTGACTACGTGGTCGTATGATAGGGATCCGCCTGGATATCACTGCGGAGGCGTTGGGCCATGTCGATGACACCCTTTGAAAGGCTCTTGAAGTTCGTCCTTGACGCCACCCTATGGCTCGCCTTCGTGGCGGTCGTTATCTTCCTGTGGATCGCCGTGGTGTGCTGATTTATCGGCTGGCGGCCCGGGCGCAGCCGCAATTCGTTCTATGTATCAGGCGCGGCCCAAGGGGTGTGCCGCCGGCAAACGAAGACCTGATCGTACTCCTCGTCATACCCTTCCGTATGTTGACAATTCATGGCCGGGACGTTAGTTTTTCAGTCCCGGTATCATCGAAAAAGAGTTATATTCTCCACGCCCCGTGAGCCGTTAGCTCAGTTGGTAGAGCATCTGCCTTTTAAGCAGAGGGTCACTGGTTCGATCCCAGTACGGCTCACATCCTCGCACGTTGACATCCTGCCCCGATGTTGTAAATTGTGGTGCACCACTATCGACGTAAGAGATCCGGTATATAGATCATGGATGCCAGGACGGAGGAATTCTACCATGAAACTGAGCGAGTTCAAGAACACGCCGCTGACCGACTTCACTGATGAGGGAAACGTAAAGAAGATGAAGGAGGCCCTCGAGTATGTCCAATCTCGACTCGGGCGCGAATACCCCTCGATCATTGGTGGCGAGGAGATCACGCTGGAGGAAAAGTTTTCTTCATTCAATCCTTCCAGGAAGGGTGAGGTGGTGGGGGTCTTCCAGGAGGCGGACCCTGAACTTGCGGACCGGGCCGTAAGGGTTGCGGCGGGTGCGTTCGAGTCTTGGAAGCGAGTAAGTCCGGAGGAGCGTGCCGGCTACCTCTTCAAGGCTGCGGAGAGGATGAGGCAGAGGCAACTCGAGATGGCGGCCTGGCAGGTCTACGAGGTTGGCAAGTCGTGGGTTGAGGCCGACGCGGACGTTGCCGAGGCCATAGACTTCCTCGAGTTCTACGGCCGCGAGATGATCAGGTACGCCGGTCCCCAGCCACTCGTGCCGGTCCAGGGTGAGAAGAACGAACTCAGGTACATTCCGCTCGGAGTGGGTGCGGTGATTCCTCCGTGGAACTTTCCCGGTGCCATAATGGTCGGGATGGCATCGGCCTCCCTTGTTGCCGGTAACACCGTGGTCTTGAAACCGTCGAGCGACTCCCCGACAGTGGCAGCAAAGTTCGTGGAGATCCTGGGTGAGGTGGGTCTGCCGGATGGTGTGGTCAATTTCCTCCCTGGGCCGGGCCGGACGATGGGCGATACACTGATCCGCCACCCGATGACGCGTTTCATCACCTTCACGGGCTCGAAGGAGGTGGGGCTGAGGATCAACCGGCTTGCCGCCGAGGTCCAGGAGGGACAGATATGGATCAAGCGCGTGATCGCCGAAATGGGTGGAAAGGACGCCATCATAGTCGACAGCGATACGGATATGGAAGAGGCGGTGCGGGGAGTTGCCGTCTCTGCCTACGGCTTCCAGGGGCAGAAGTGCTCTGCTTGTTCGAGGGCAATAGTCCTCCGCGACGTTTATGATGATTATCTCGACCGGCTGGTCGGCGAGGTCGGGAAGATCACAGTGGGCCCCCCGGTCGACCGGAAGAATTACATGGGTCCCGTGATCAACGAGGGGGCCATGAGGTCTATCCTCGAATACATTGACATCGGCAGGAAAGAGGGCCGTCTCCTGACCGGCGGCGAGCATGCATCGAATGAGG
Source organism: uncultured Gemmatimonadota bacterium (assembly GCA_964573995.1). Classification (GTDB taxonomy): domain Bacteria; phylum Gemmatimonadota; class CAZMKB01; order CAZMKB01; family CAZNLH01; genus CAZNLH01. Next base: position 19,318 of record CAZNLH010000027.1, on the reverse strand, counting down.
GCTGGTTCATCCAGCCGACGGTATTCGCCGATGTGGACCCCGATGCCAGGATCGCCCGCGAGGAGATCTTCGGGCCGGTTCTGAGCGTAATCCGTGCCGATGACTTCGACCATGCCATCGAGATTGCCAACGATACTGAATATGGCCTCACAGGCGCGGTCTACACCCGGTCGAGGGAGAAGATCGAGCAAGCCGCGTCGAACTTTCATGTGGGAAACCTCTATATAAACCGCAAGTGCACCGGCGCCCTTGTGGGGGCGCATCCCTTCGGCGGATTCAATATGTCGGGGACCGACTCGAAGGCGGGCGGCCGGGATTACCTCCTCCTCCTCACCCAGGCGAAGAGTATCTCCGAAAAAATCTAAAAAAAGCACATTACTACTTGACAAATACGATTATTTGTGGTAGAATGTAACAGTGGGAGTGTGCCTCATTGTATGGAAAGTACTCGCTTTCCTGTTCAATACGAGCGATTTATGGGAATATATAGGGTAAGGAGGATTCAATGAAAAAGACATTTGGTCTGTTATCGTTGCTGATATTTTCAGCGGCGTATCTGCTTGGGGGAGTTATGCTTTATGCGGGTGACGATGTACCTGCACCCCCCTCGCTATCGAGCATGTACGCGAATCAACTCACCATGCAACTGGTTCCGCTCTCGGATACGAACGTGGCGATCGATGAGAATGTCCTCTTCGATGTCTCGTTGATTAATAGCGGTAATTCCGAGATCAATACCGATCTTTGGTTCACGGTGGACCTCACGGGCATTGATCATGAGAAACAGGTGACGAGTCCGTACTTGAGCAAGGAAAGTCCCTTGAGCGGCCTGATCCGGAGCCAGGAACAAGTCGATCTTCAGTTCAGCGCACACCCCTTGGACGGTGTGCCTGTTGGTCCCTATACCTTTTATGCCAAGGCCGGAATGTACGACCGTGATTGGGTAAATAAGAAGGACAGTTTCAACGGCGTTATCGTTGAGCGTAATATAAGGAACCAGGCGCCTGGGGCGAACGGAGACGCCTGGGTAATCACCTCGGTTCGTGCCCTCAACGAGGCGGGCAGGGTATTTTTGGCCGGCTCATTGGCGTCTGTTCCGCGGGCCGTTGAGATGGTGCAGAATTATCCCAATCCTTTCAATCCTTCGACCAGCATCACCTATGAGGTACGGACCCCGGATCTTGGCAGTGTACCGGTGTCTATGGCTGTATACGATGTTCGTGGCCGTCTGGTGAGGAGGCTTGTGGATGGTCGGCGGACGGCGGGGATCTACACGGTGAGGTGGAATGGAAGGGACGAGCGGGGATTGGGAGTGGAGTCTGGTATTTACATCTTCAGGGTCCAATCCGGCCACGATGTCTCGATCAGGAAGGGCGTGCTGACGAAATAGCGGATAAGCGCCAGATCCCGCCCAGGACCTGAAAAAAAGACTTGAAGAAAGAGTGAACCTGTGGTATAATGTGTTTGCTCTTTCTTTTTTTACCCCGATGCCCGCGATGGATACCGGGGGGCGATTGCACTGAATAAGTTGGCCGTGTGTATCCCCTTCGATATCCATTGAAGGCAAGGTAAGGGGAAAACACTCTTCATGGAGGAATGCTGATGAAAGGACGCTGCTTGACGGCCGCTCTCGTCGCCGGCCTGTTATGGGCCCTCCCGGCGAGCGCGCTCATGATTCGTTACGACCTTCAGCGACTGAGCACGGGCTCGGATAAGATCGTGATAGGGAACGTAGTGGACACGGAATCGAAGTACCTTGTGCCGGGCAGGGCGATCTACACGTTCGTGACGATCGACGTGGAAGAGGTCTTGAAGGGTGAAATCTCGGGTAATGAACTGACATTGAGGGTGCCAGGCGGAACGGTGGGGGAAGAGACCATGGTGGTTGAGCATGAACCCGACTTCATGATCGGCGAGAAGGTCCTGGTCTTTGCAGCCCGCCAGGTGGACGGGCAGGATGTCCTGTACAATGCAGAGAACGGCAAGTACACCATCGAAGACGGGATCGTGGTTGAGAAGGGTGTCCCCCTTGAGGGCTATATCCTGGCGATACGCGCCTATCTCGACGACGGACATGATCAGGAACAGGGGGACTGAGAGATGAAGAAAACGAGCGCTTTTTTCGCGATGGTCTCAGCCCTGGTGATGCTCTTCCTCGCCGGCAGCAGGCTGGAGGCTTATGTCTTTGGTGGATGCGGTGAGTGGTCGCCACCCGAGGTCTCCTTCGAGATCAACCCCAACATAACTGATACATCGGCAGGGACGGCACAGGATCAGGTCCTGGCACACCTGACCGGTGCCTACGCGTGGAACAATGAGGGGGCCTCCTATTTCGATTTCCAGTACAACGGCACCTCGACCATCGACTATATCTCGGACGATGGAGAGAACGTCCTCTTCTCGTTCAATCAGAACGGTTACGGGGTCCTGGCCGAGACCTGGTGCCACCTTGGTTGGGGAGGCTACCACGGCTTCGATATCCGATATTACGACGGGGACGTGGCATGGAGCGGGCCCGGCGACCCCGACTTCAACCTCGGGGAGATCGACATCTGGGCCGTGACTGCACACGAAATGGGACACGCACTTGGTCTCGATCACTCCAGCGTGTTTGTGGCAACGATGTATTACGCCTATCACCTGATCTCAAGAGACCTCGACCAGGACGACATCGATGGTGTTCAGGCGAGGTACGGCGGTCAACCCGATATCGCAGTACGGATGTACCCGGTTGACAAGAGAGTCACCTTCGGCCCGTCGGGTGGGACCTGGACGTTCGATGCAACCGCGGAGAACACTACGGGGTCATCCCACAGCGTCGATATATGGTTCGACGCGAGGATGCCGAGCGGTTCTTCCTACGGGCCGGTCCTTGGCCCGTACACGCTCTCCTTTTCACCCGGCCAGGTTCGTTCCGCCAGCAATATATCGCTACAGGTGCCTGCCATGGCGCCTGCCGGCATCTACGTGGTGCGGATGAAGGTCGGGACCTATCCCTCGGTGGTGGACGATGAGAGTGACTACGGCTTCCAGAAGACGGCTACCGGCTCTATGACGGGGGGTCAAGGTGGACCGGGGGGGCTAGTCTTCAGTCACGAAGAGGACCTGTTTTAAGTCTCCAATTGCAGGTCTTCTCTTAAGTAATGCATCTCTTGCTTGGGGCGGGCTCGTGTGAGCGGCTTGATCGGCGTGTAACCAAGAGTCCGCCTCTGGCTATTTCGACTCCGGGCATACCGCCTGATCCGCCTTCCTACGGAAAGATTTTTTCCGAAGACGACTCCAACCGTGATTAATAGAACATCGGGGAATGTCATGTGATCTTGGGTATTGCCCCGAATAGCCTGCAGTAGTATATTTTCCCTTTCGCGCCAAGGCGTTTTCAACCAATCTGATTTTCTCCCTCGGCCTTTATAGAATTCAAACCGGTGACGTCTGATGGGGGTATAACGATTGAATGGAATGGGATAGGGCGATTGGTGGGATGTGGACGGTTCTGACGATAATCATCATCGAATCCGGTGGAGGACATTGAGATGCGATGCCGTTTCAAGGAAATCATGGTCCTGTTGCCTTGCCTGGCCGCGGCCTTCGCGGTATCACTCACTGCGAGACCGGGTAACGCGGCGAGTGTGCTGTCCCTGACCCTGAAGGAAGCCATCGAGATGTCGCTCGAAAAGAACGAGGACGTGATTATCGCCCGGCAGTCCCTGACTGAGAGGGAGGCCCAGGTCCGGGAGGTTCGGTCCGGGGTCCTCCCCAGCCTGACCGGGGACTTCAATTACGCGCGCAACATTCAATTGCCGGTCATCTTTTTTGAAACCCCTGACGGGATCCAGCAGATAACGATCGGTGAGTCCAATGCCTATAACTTTGGACTGAAATTGCAGCAGACGATCGACGTCTTCGGCAGGGTTCCAAAGGCCCTGGGTGCGGCCCACCTGTTTGCGGACATAGGCGATCAATCCCTGGATCAGGTAGAACGTGAGGTTGCGTTCAACGTCAAGCAACTCTATTACGGCGTGGTCCTCGCGGAAGAGATGAAGGATGTGTCCGAGCAGTCGCTCGAGCAGGCGGAAGCGAATCTGGAGCAGGTCGAATCGATGACCAGGGAGGGAACGCGCTCGCGGTTCGATCTGCTCAGGGCGAGGGTGGAGGTGGCCAATCGAAAGCCTGAACTGATCAGGGCGAGGAACAACGCCGAACTATCCCGTTCGAGGCTCAAGCGTATCATCGGGATACCGCTTGACCAGGATATCAGGCTCCTCGACAATCTCGAGATGGAACCGTTCGACATGGACGTCGACAGGGGGATTTCACTGGCGCTGGAGCGGCGTCCGGAACTCAAGTCGATCAGGATGAACGAGGAGATGGGAGAGATCCAACTAAGTTTGGCCAAGCTCGAGCACTACCCCGCGTTGTTTTTCTCGAGTAATTACTCCATCCAGGGGCAGACCGAGCGCGCCTTTCCCGAGAACAAGGAGTTCGCCAAGTCTTGGAGCGCGGGTATCGGCCTGACGATGCCCATCTTCGATGGTATGAAGACCCGCAGCCACGTCGATCAAGCCAGGGCGCAGTTGAGCATATCGAGGTACCGGGAGAAGAAGGCCACGGAGGAGATACGGCTCGAGGTCATCGAGGCGTTCAAGGACATAGATGCGGCGCGTGAGGAGATCGCCTCCCAGGAGGCCAATGTCAAGGAGGCCGAGGAGGCGTACCGCCTGGCGAAGATACGTTTCGAGAACGGCCTTGCTACCCAACTCGAGGTAAATGATGTGGGACTCGCGCTCAACCTCGCGCGGACCAACTATATCCAGGCACTGTACAATTACAACATAGCAAAGGCGAAGGTAGAGAAGGCAATCGGAGAGGACATTCAATGAAATCATCTCTATTGGGCAGGGGCAAGTGGGTGTTGATCCCTCTAATCTTCCTCCTCCTCGTGGTGGGGAGGATCCTCACGGTAAAGAAGACGGTCCCAGTGATGGGGATCGAACGTATCCAGGAAGAGAAGGGTGTCCCCGTCGATGTCACGACCATCGAGAAGCGCGACCTGAGCGCCTGGGAATCGTTTTCCGGCACCGTCAAGGGTATCCGGCAGGGGACAATCAGGGCCAACGCGGCCAACGTCATCGAGGAGGTACACCGGCGTGTTGGTGATTGGGTCAAGAAGGACCAGGTCGTTGTATCTCTCGACCCGAACGCGCCGCAGATGGGCCTTTCAAGGTACCACCAGGCGAAGGCTAATTACGAGAACGCGGAACGGGAAGTTGGCAGGCTCGAGCCGCTCCTCGAAGAGGGTGCCATCTCCGAGAGCGAGATGGACCAGGCCAGGACGGCCCTTGAGAACGCCAGGGCGGAGTGGATGACCGTCAGGTCGGAGGTCGACCTCGAAGCGCCAATTTCAGGGGTGTTGACATTTCTCGGCGTCGAGCCGGGTGAGAGGGTGGAACCAGGCCGATTGATCGCGACGATCGCGGATATAAACCAGGTGCGGGTAATACTCCAGGTCAGCGAGGAACGCGCCCGCCTGATCAAGGTCGGCCAGCCCGCGAGGGTGCCCGGCATTGAAGAGAAGGGAGAGGTCAGGAGGATATCCATGTCTGCCGACCCAAGGACGCGCCTCTTCGAGGTGGAGGTGGTCATAGACAACGAGGCAGGCCTTCTCCGGCCCGAGACGATCGTCGACGTCGAGATAGCCGTCGATTCGAGGTCGTCGGTTGCAGCCTTGCCCGAGGACGCGCTGTTCAGGATGGATGGAGGGTGGCGTGTCTTCCTGGTGAAAGACGGCCGTGCCGAACTCCGGCCCGTCGAGGTTGGCCTCTCCGACGGGGAATTCGTAGAGATCACCTCGGGCCTCGAAACGGGCGACCGGGTCGTGACATACGGCCAGAATCGCCTCCGCGGCGGCGAGAAGGTGTTGATCCACCGGGAGCGGTGAAAGGTCGAAGGGACCCCGATGTTTCTCTCTGATATATCCATAAAGAGGCCGGTGATGACGACCATGGCCGTTATGGTATTCGTCGTGCTCGGGTTTTTCTCCTACCGCCGCCTTGCCGTGGACCTGCTGCCCAAAGTTGACTTCCCTTACGTCACCGTATCGACCGTCTATCCTGGGGCCGGCCCCGAAGAGGTAGAATCGCAGGTCACGAAGAAGATAGAGGACGCGGTAAGTACCCTCTCCAGTGTCAAGCGGATAGATTCAACTTCACGTGAGAACCTTTCACTCGTGGTCATAGAGTTCGAACTTGGTGTCGACGTAGATCTGGCATCGATGGACGTGAAGGACGAGGTGAATGCCATCCTCGTAGACCTCCCGGACGAGATAGACCCTCCCGTAATAAAGAAGTTTGACATCAACGCCATGCCGATCATGGAACTTGCCATCTCCGCCGACCGCCCCTTGGAGGAGGTCTACCGGATCACCGATGACGTCATAAGGGATCGACTCTCGCGGGTCTCGGGCGTCGCAGATGTCGAGATCGTGGGCGGGAAGGAGCGGGAGATCGAGGTGGACCTCGACCGGGACCGGCTCAAGGCCTACGGGCTCTCCGTGATGGACGTGGTCGGCGGGATCGCGGGTGATAACCTCACCGTCCCCACGGGGCGCATCACCGAGAAGAACCGTGAATATTCGCTGAGGGTCCTCGGTGAGTTCAAGGATATCGAGGGCCTCAAGGAACTGAAGTTTCACCTTGATGGGGGCGGGGAGGTCTATCTGTCCAGCCTGGGCAAGGTGGTAGACGGCTTCAAGGAGCAGCGGGAAACGGCCAGTTACGAGGGGAAGAGCGCCGTTGGACTGGTCATAAAGAAGCGGGGGGATGCGAACACCGTTGGAACCGCTCACGGGATCAAGGCCGCCTTAACGGAACTCGGTGAGACGCTGCCGAGCGACCTACGGATAGACATTGCCCAGGACCGCTCGAAGTATATCGAGGAGTCGATCCGGGACGTCCTTACCAACATATTCATAGGGATCTTCCTGACCGCCCTCTTGCTCTATCTCTTCCTACACGATCTGCGGGTCACGCTCATCGCCGCCGTCTCCATGCCCACGTCCATCGTGGCCACCTTTCTCCTCATCGACTTCGCCGGTTTCACGATCAACGTCATGACGCTCCTGGCATTAGGGATCTCGATAGGTGTGCTGGTGACCAACGCCATAGTCGTCCTCGAGAACATCGAGCGTTACCGGCGGAAGGGGGAGGAGCCCGCGGCCGCCGCGGCGAAGGGAACGGGCGAGATCGCCGTTGCAGTGGTGACATCCACCCTGACCAACGTGGTGGTCTTCACCCCGATCGCCTTCATGTCTGGTATCATCGGGCAGTTTTTCATACAGTTCGGGATGACCGTCGTATTCGCAACCCTCTTCTCCCTCCTCGTATCGTTCACCCTGACCCCCCTCCTGGCTGCCAAGGTGCTTCGGAGCGGGGGCGAAGCGCCCGGCGGACCCGGGAAGAATCCATTGAGGGGCGTCTTCGAGGCGTGGGACCGGTTCTATTCCAGCGTTGAGGGTTCCTACCGCTCGGGCCTCGAATGGTCTCTATCCCACAGGGGGGCTGTGATCTGGGTCTCCATCCTGGCCTTCGGACTTGCCATCTTCCTCTTTCGCTACATCGGCGGGGAGTTCATTCCATCGGGGGACCAGGGACTCATCTCCGTCCGGGTCGACATGCCGCCCGGTACGCCGCTCTTCAGGACGGAGCAGACACTTGAAGAGATGGAGTCGATTGCCCGGCGACTGCCCGAGGTCGAGTCGATAATGGCCACTGTCGGTGGGGAGAACCGCGGGGTCGAGAACGGCGAGTTGATACTGAGGCTCAAGGATCGCAGCGAGCGTGAGCGAGACATCATGGAGGTGATGAACGACCTGAGGCCAAGGCTGGCGGGGATCCCGGCGGCGGAGATATTCGTGCAGCAGAGTTCCGGTTTCAGGAACGAGTCCGACATTATCATAGAGATTACAGGCAGGGACTTCGACAGGTTGAGGGACATTGCGAACCGGGTAGCCGGGATGGCCGGGGACACGGGTGGCCTCGTCGATGTGAGGACGTCGTGGAAGGAAGGAAAGCCCGAGATGGTCTTCTCTCCCGACAGGAAGATGTTGGCCGACTACGACCTGAGCGTGGCCAGGATCGCCGGTGAGATCCGCGCCATGTTCGAGGGTGTGACGGCATCCCTCTTCAGGGAGGGGGGGGAAGAATATGACATCCGTGTCAGGCTGCAAGAGGCGGATCGATCGAAGACAAGGGACCTGAGCCGCGCGGAGGTCATCTCCAGGGGTAGTCCAATCCCCCTCGTTCAACTCGGCAGGGTGACGACTGCAACGGGTCCATCGGAGATCCTCAGGAAAGACAAGGAGCGGCTCGTTGACGTGTACGCGAACGTGGCCTCCGGTTCGCTGATGGAGCACGTCAATTCCCTCCGGCAGAAGACGGCTTCGATAGACCTGCCGGAAGGGTACCGGATCTATTTCGGGGGGCAGGTTGAACGCCGGGCGGAGTCGTTTGCCCAGGTCCTGCAGGCGCTCCTCCTGGCCACCATCCTTACGTACATGGTCCTGGCCGCCATCCTGGAGTCGTACATCCACCCCCTCACGATCATGCTCACCCTCCCGCTCGGGCTGATCGGGGCCAGCCTGGCGCTCTTCTTTACGGGAAAGACGATCAACCTCTTCTCGATGATGGCGCTGGTCATGCTGGTTGGAATCGTGGTGAACAACGCCATCCTCATCCTCGATTACACCAACGTCCTGCGCAAGGGAGGAATGGGTATGAAGGAGGCCCTCCTCGAGGCGGCGCCGGTGCGGCTGCGTCCGATAGTAATCTCGAACCTGGCCATAGCCGTCGGCATCCTGCCCCAGGCCATGGGCGGCTCCGGGTCGGAGTTCAGGGTCGCGATGGCGGTCGTCACGATGGGGGGTGTCCTCGTCTCCGCTGTCTTTACCCTCTACCTCATACCGGTCATCTATACCTACCTCGACCGCTTCGCGCGGAAATGACGGTGGATTGCGGAATCAACAATAACGTGGCCCTCACCACCTCGCGGCGTAAACGATGTAGCCGTCGACCTTTGACACTCGGCGCGCCTTCCCTGACCCTTCGAGGATATCTATCGCCGCCCTGTTCTTCTCCTTCAGGATGAACCGGGTGGTGGGCGCCCCCGGTCCGGAGGGGAGTTCATGCAAGACCGTCCCCAGGTCACGCGTCCCATGCCCATGCACCACGCCCGAAGTCACGCGCTCGATATCCCCGTCCAGGTAGAACCAGAGGCCATAGTGCTTCCCCTCGTCCACCAGGAATACCGGCCCCTGCGGTCTTCCCGAGGGGGCGACCGCCCTGTAGAGGGGCCGCATGTCGGCCTCCACTGGAATCCGCGCAATGATCCCCTTAGCGGCGATCATGAGGAGGGCCGTGACTGCGGCCACCTGCGTGAACGACCGCCTGTGAGCCGTCAGGCCGAGGCGCCGGTTGATCAGCGAGGCGACCATCAGCGATACGGGCGGGAAGAAGGGTAGGATGTAGAGGAGGAGTCGGCTCCTGGACAGGAAGAGGATGGCCAATGGTATGATGAGCCATAGACGGAGGAAACGCCTGGACATGACGTCGGATGGTACTGCGTGAGCCAGTTCTTCTCCCTGCCACGCGCCGCGGTCCTTGAGGGTCTTGATCCAATAATAAGACCAGGGCCCGAGGCCGAGGCAGATGCCGGGGAGGTATATGACAAATGGCTTGTACCATTCGGGGTTGCGGTGAAAGTGCTCGGTGGTCAGGCGGGCCACGAACTCTTCCCGCCAGTAATAGGTGAGGAGACCGGGGTCCTTCCAGGTGACCGCGATGAACCATGAAAACCCGACGAATACGAACAGGAGGAGGCCGGCAGGTTCCAGCAGGCGCGGCAGATCGGCCCCCCTTCTCCTCCCCGTGATATGAAACACCAGGATGACGAGCAGGGCGAGCAGGGCCGGATAGCCCTTGGTCAGGAAGGCCAGGCCGAGGAAGGCCCACATCCCGATGATCCACCTCCTGGAACGGCGCCCGTGGCCTTCAAGAGAGCGGACGGCCGCCCAGTAAGCGAGGACTGCCAGGAGTTCCCACAACGCGAGGGGCATGTCGGCGGAGACGGCGTTCGATCCAAGGATCGTAAGCGGTGATGTGGCATAGATCAACCCGGCCAAGTAGCCCACTTCTATTCCCTCGGTCAGCGTCCCCAGCCAGACCACTGCCCCGATCGCAATGATCCATGCGACGGCTCCATACAGGCGAACACCCAACTCGTTCCGGCCGATGAGGAGGATTCCGGAGGCTATCGCCCAGTAGGTGAGAGGAGGCTTGGACCAGTGCGGCCGGTATTCCAATCGAGGCGTCCACCAGTCTCCCGTTTCCACCATTTCGCGCGCGACCTCGGCGTACCTGCCCTCCGTGGATTCGTAGAGTCCGCGTGAACCCTGGAAGGAGAAGGCCGTGAGTATGGCCAGTAAGAGTAGCCACAGCAGGTCCCTGGAGCCTGGGAATGGTGATGGTCTCATCGGTGACGTCTTTCAGTACACCTGGTGGGCGCGGCGTAGGAAGAACGCCGGGAGTGACCTGCCCTCCGCCATCGCCTCAGAAGGTCTGGTCGTCCTCAATGTCATCGGAGGGCCGGTCGAACTCCCAGAGTTCTTTTCCCCCTTCGATGAGAGTAGGCTGGTGGATGTCACAATCGAGTGTGGGCTCGGTCCCCTTTATGAAGACCTCGGTGTAGATATCTTTCCTGGGACACGATTCGGTCGCCAGGAGGCCTGATTCGCTGCATACCTTCTTGGAGATGATCCCGGCCGGCACGGGGAAGTTCTTCGGGGGGATGTCCTTGTTCGCCTCGATCATGAAATCGGTCCATATCGGCAGGGCCACCCTTGCCCCCGTCCCCTTCTTGATGATGGTCTGCGGCTGGTCGAAGCCCGTCCACACGCCGCTTATGATATCCGGTGTAAAGCCCACGAACCAGGCGTCCGTGAAGTCGTTGGTCGTCCCGGTCTTTCCTCCGGCCGGCCTGGTGAGTCCCCTGAGCCGTGCGCCGCGTCCTGTCCCGGAGGCCACGACGTCCTGCAACATCGAGGTCATTATGTATGCGGTTTGAGGGCTGAGGACCGCCTCCTTCCTCGGCTTGTTCTCCCAGAGGACCTCTCCCTCCCTGTTCTCGACCCTGGTAATGGCGATCGGTTCCACGCGTACGCCCTGGTTGGGGAATATCGAGAAGGCCGAAGTGACCTCCATGGGGGTCAAGGATGCCGAGCCTATTGCGATAGAGGCCACCGGCGGGATCGGGCTCTTTATACCCATCCGTTTCGCGTATTCGACGACGGTGGGGATCCCGATCTTCAAGAGGAGTTTGATGGCCAAGAGGTTGATCGATTTCTTGAGGCCTACGCGCAGTGGTGTCGGGCCTTGAAAGGTGTCGTCGTAATTCGTCGGTCGCCAGTCCTCACGGCCCGGCTGTTCGAGCGATATGGGCGAGTCGATGATGATTGTCGAGGGGGGGATCCCGTTGTCGATTGCGGCCGTGTAGACGAACGGCTTGAACACCGATCCCGGCTGCCTCCTGGCCTGGGTGACCCGGTTGAATTTACTGTCGCTGTAGTCCCTGCCCCCGATCATTGCGATTATGTGGCCTGTCTTGGCCTCGATGGCTACAAGGGCACCCTGGAGGTAAGGAGTCGATTCACCCGGGCCCTTCCCCCTGTTGTTCTCCTTCATGTACTCGTCGTACGTCACGTGCTTGTAGTTCCACCGGGACTCGGTGGCCTGGAGGTCTTTCTCCATGATCTCCATGGCCTTCTGCTGCAATTGGTAGTTGAGCGTGGTGTATATGTTGAGGCCGCCGCGGTAGAGTTGGTTGTAGCCGAAACGGTTTTCCAGGTCCTGGCGGATATAATCGATGAAGTAGGAGGCCACGTTGTCCCTCTGGGTCTTTCCCTTCAATACAACCGGCGCCGCCTTCGCCGATTCCGCCCGGGCCGGGGAGATATCCCCCTCCTGGACCATCAGGTCCAGGACCGTTGCCCTTCTTGCGAGCGACGCCTGGAGATTGAGATACGGCGAATACCTGCTTGGCCAGCGCGGGATTCCGGCGAGGAGTGTCCCCTCATCGAGCGTGAGTTCGCTGGCATGCTTGCCGAAGTATGTCTGGGCGGCGGCCTCTATCCCGTACGCCCCTGCGCCGAAGTAAACCTGGTTGAAGTACATCTCGAGGATCTCGTCCTTCGAGTAAGTTCGTTCGATCTCGAGCGCCAGTATCGCCTCCCTGATCTTGCGCGATAGCGTCTTCTCCGTCGTCAGGAAGAGGTTCCTGGCCAACTGCTGGGTGATAGTGCTTCCGCCCTGGACGATCTCTCCCGACCTGAAGTTTACCCAGAAGGCGCGGAGTATCCCCGTAAAGTCGACCCCCCAGTGCTTATAAAAACGCCTGTCTTCAACGGCGATCACGGCCTCCTTCAGGAAGTCCGGTATCTCCTGTAACGAGATCGGGATCCGTTTTTCCTCGTAGAATTCGTGGATGACCTTGCCATCGGAGGAGTAGACGCGAGATATCAGGCCGGTGGTCGTGTCATCCATCTCGAGTTTGGCGATCGACGGCAGGTCCCGTTGAAAGTACCTGAAGACACCGTATCCAAGTCCGCCGAAAAAGGAGAACAGGAGAAGGATCGTCGTCAAGAGAATCGCTCGGAACCCCATCTTCCCCTTCTTGCCGGATCGCAGCGGTGCGGATCTTGTCTTCCTGCGGCGTCTGATCATGGGAATCAACCGGTGAATGTGGAAAAGAAGGCAGCGTCTCGACCATCAATCTTAATCGCCGCCGTCTATACCGTCAAGGGAACGAATATTATATGGATTTTTGCCGATAAAGTTGCCTCCTGGGGGGTGCGGTATTAAATTACCTACCCGTTGCGGGCCAGGCAATTGGCAGGAAGGAATGAACGCGATGCCTTTTCCCCCGGTCAGGGAACAGATGGAGGCCATCCTCTCCGGAGTTGTGGAGGTGATCTCGGAGGAGGACCTCGAGAGGAAACTGGAGCGGTCCAGGCGCGATGGGACGCCGCTCAAGATAAAACAGGGGTTCGACCCTACCGCTCCCGACATCCATCTCGGCCACACGATCTCCATAGAAAAACTCAGGACGTTCCAGGAATTGGGCCACGAGGTGATCTTTCTCGTGGGCGATTTCACCGCCATGATCGGCGATCCGTCCGGGCGTGATGTGACCCGCCCGAGGCTCAGCATCGAAGAGGTGGAGTCCAACGCCGCCACCTACCGGGACCAGGTGTTCAAGATCCTGGACCCGGAGAAGACCCGCCTCGCCTTCAACAGCACCTGGCACGGCCGGCTGACATTCGAGGAGGTGATCAGGATCGCCTCGCACTACACCGTCGCCCGAATGCTCGAGAGGGATGATTTCGCGCTGCGGTACGCGGAGAACCGGCCGATATCGATCCACGAGTTTCTCTACCCGCTCGCCCAGGCGTACGATTCGGTGGCGCTGGAGGCCGACGTCGAGGTCGGTGGAACGGACCAGAAATTCAACCTCCTGCTCGGCAGGACCATCCAGCGGGAGTTCGGCCAGGACCCGCAGGCGATCTTGCTATTGCCCCTCCTGGTGGGGACCGATGGGGTCAGGAAGATGAGCAAGAGCCTCGGGAACCACATAGGGATCACCGAGCCTCCCCGGGAGATATACGGGAAGGTCATGTCCATTCCCGATGGATTGATCCTCCCATACTACAGGCACCTGACCAGCCTCCCGGAAGAGGAGTTAAAGGGCTTCGAGGAAGAGATGGCCTCGGGCGGCGTCAACCCGCGCGACCTCAAGCGCAGGTTGGCCTCCATGATAGTCGCGAAGTGCCACTCCCGGCCCGCCGCTGTGGAGGCCGAGAGGGAGTTCGACAGGATCTTCATTGAAAAGGAGTCCCCGGAAGACATGCCCGAATACAAGGTGGCATGCGAGGGGGACAGCGTGTGGCTGCCCGGGCTCCTCCGCGACCTGGGGCTTCTCAAGAGCAGCGGTAAGGGAAGAAGGATGATACGGCAGGGGGGGGTATATATCGACGGGGCGCGCGTTGAGGATGAAAACTTCGCCATCCCCGAGAACCGGGCGGTTGTCCTCAAGGTAGGCAAGCGAATCTTCGCCCGGGTGGAGTTCACGGGTGGTTAGCCTGGTCTCACGTCGAGAGAGGCGGGTAAGCGGGGTGCCGACGGGAGAAGACCCTTCGCCGAGAAGTGTCCCGTATCCCAACCGACACCCCTCCCGCTTTACCCTTCTTCCTCCTTGTCTCCTTTCCTTCCATGCGAATGGCCACAGCACGTGAAGACGAACGGCATGCCGTGACCTCCGGCGCCGGAGCAGCAGGAGTCGAACCACTCCCTTGCATTCTCCCCGGATACCTCGATCCGGAAGCCGTCGTCGGTCTCAACGACCCGGACTTCCTTCAGGACCTTTTCCATTTTTCACCTCCTTTCTCCTCGATTGAGGGATGACCATGCCGCAGCAACAGCGGAAGTGTCCGAAGAAGTCACCGCAGCACGACCGAAGCCTGTGGGGGTTCAGTGAATAGAGGATCTTCTGGCCCTTCCGCCGGTCCACTATCAGGCCGGCGTTCTTGAGCACCTGGAGATGCCTCGAGATGGCAGGTTGTGTAAGGTCGAACTCGCGGACGAGATCGCCGACGCACATGTCCCTTTGCTCGAGCAAGATCAGGATCTTCTGGCGAGTCCCGTCCGAGATCGCCTTGAAGATCCCGACCATCGGGCTGAAGTCCTGCATACCCGTCGCAGGATTACGGCACATCGTATTCCTTTCCTCGCGGCCCGCCGACGTATCGTGAACGGGATACGATACCTCTCGACGCCTTTCCTTGAACAGAGAAATATTAAGATATAACAATATGATAATATAATTATATGTCTCGCGCCCTGTCAAGGGGGAACTTCAGGAAGATCCAGTTGTCCCGGCCGGTTGACACTGCCGGGGGAAGTCGTTAGGATATGCGAAGATGCCCTTTACATGCCACCTGTCTATCAATCAAGGTCATACGTTATCATAGGTGCGGGCGACCGTTTCAGGCTCATGCTGGACAAGATCATCATCAGGGGTGCGAGACAGCACAACCTCAGGGGAATAGATCTCGATATCCCCCGGCGTTCACTCAGTGTAATCACGGGGGTGAGCGGGTCCGGAAAGTCATCCCTCGCCTTCGATACCCTCTACGCCGAGGGACAGCGCAGGTACGTCGAATCGCTATCCACATACGCCAAGCAGTTCCTCGAACGGATGGAGAAGCCGGACTACGACAAGTTAGAGGGGGTCAGTCCGTCGGTAGCCATCGAGCAGAAGAACGCAACGAAGACGTCGAGGTCGACCGTCGGGACGGCCACGGAGGTGTATGATTACATGCGGCTCCTGTTCGCGAGGGTCGGCGTGACGATCTGTCCCGACTGCGGGGTCGAGGTGAAGTCTGATACCGTCCAGGGGGCTACTACCGAGGTGATGAATCTCTGCAAGGGGGCGCGTGTCTTTGTAATGTTCCCCCTGGGTGTCTCAGAACTGGCGAGGGGTCGGCCACTCTGGGATGGGTTGCTGGCCCTCGGGTTCATGCGGGTCATGGTGGGGGGGAAGGTGATGAGGATCGATGAGAGGCCGGATGTCGACCTGGCTTCTGGGACGGAACTCAAGGTTGTGGTCGATCGAATCACTGTGAACCAGCGAAGCAGGAGCCGGCTGGCCGACTCGATCCAGACCGCTTTTCGGGAGGGGGAAGGAGAGGGGGAGGTGATGATAGAGGGTGGCGACAGGCGCCTCAAGTTTACCGAGGGTTTCCGTTGTTCGAAGTGTGGCAGGGAATTCCCGGCACCGACCCCGAACCTCTTCTCCTTCAACAGCCCGTACGGCGCCTGCCCCGGCTGCCGCGGGTTCGGGAACAGGCTGGAATACGACGCCGGCAGGATCGTGCCAAATCCCATGAGTACCCTCGAAGAGGGTGCCGTGGATCCATTATCCAAGCCGACTTACGGGTGGCTTCGTGAAGAACTCATGGATTACGCCCGGCGGGCAGGGATCCCGGTGGACGTGCCCTGGAACGACCTTTCGGGAGAACATCGCGGGAGGATCCTACACGGCGATGGAGAGGCATTCGAGGGAGTCATACCGTTTCTCGAGCGCCTGGAGAAGAAAAAGTACAAGCGCCACGTCAGGTTCTTCCTGAGGCGGTACCAGGTCTTCCGCGACTGCGGGGAATGCGGCGGGAGCAGGCTTCGTGGAGAGGCCTTGAACGTCAGGGTGGGGGGGAGGAATATCGCCGAAATCGCCGCAATGTACATATCGGAGGCCTGGAATTTCTTCGAAGGTCTCGAACTGGACCGGTCCGGGGCGCGCATCGCCGGGGAGATATTGAGGGAACTCAGGAGTCGGCTGGGCTTCTTGATGGGTGTAGGCCTCGACTACGTGACCCTTGATCGCATGACACGGACCCTCTCCGGCGGGGAGGTCCAGCGGATAGCGCTCGCCAATTCCCTCGGCAGCCGCCTGGTCGACACCCTCTACGTGCTCGATGAGCCCACCATCGGGCTCCATCCCCGTGACAACGGCCGCCTGATCCGTATACTGAAGCAACTCAGGGACCAGGGCAACACTGTTCTCGTCGTGGAGCACGACGGGGAGATGATCCGGAACGCCGACTTCATCGTCGAACTCGGGCCCGGCGCTGGCCGAGGGGGCGGCCGGGTAGTCTTTACCGGCGCGTACCGCGACCTGCTGGATGCCGACACCCTGACGGCCCGGTACCTTCGTGACCGGCGGGACGGTCGTACAGGCGTCGTAAAGAGGCGCAGGCAGGGAAAGGGGTGGATCGTGGTCGAAGGGGCGCATGGAAACAACCTGAAGCACATCGATGTGAGGATACCGGCCGGGACCATGACGGCGATAACCGGTGTCTCCGGTTCGGGCAAGAGCACACTACTCAGGGACGTCCTTTACGAGGGCTCACTTGAGAAGTTCGCCCATGGAAAGTTGCTGGGGAAGGCGCCTCTCGAGGATATCAGGTGGGACCTCCCACCGGGGAAGGTAGTGATGGTCGACCAGTCTCCCATCGGGCGGACGCCGAGGTCGAACCCGGTCACTTACGTTAAGGCCTTCGACTCCATCCGGGCCGTTTTCGCCGGCACCTTCGAGGCGAGGAAGCGAGGATACCGGCCGGGGCGCTTCTCCTTCAACGTGAGGGGCGGCCGTTGCGAGGCATGCAAGGGAGAGGGGTTCATCGTCGTCGAGATGCACTTCCTGGCCGACCTCTACGTCAGGTGCGAGGAGTGCCGCGGCAGGAGGTTCGGAAGGGAGACCCTCGAGATCAAGTACAGGGGGAAGAACATAGCGGATGTGCTGGAGATGACGGTCGACGAGGCGATCCTCTTCTTCGAAGAGAGGCCCGAGGTTGGGCAGGCACTGTGGCACCTCCAGGAGGTCGGCCTGGGGTACCTAATGCTCGGGCAGCCCGCAACGACACTCTCGGGCGGCGAGGCACAGCGGATAAAGATAGCCAGGGAACTGGCGAGGGTCCCTGGAAGAAGGGGAGAAGGAGGGGCCGTGTACCTGATGGACGAGCCCACGACCGGGCTCCACGCGCACGATATCCACCAACTCCTAACGGTGCTCGACAGGCTCGTGGACGTGGGGAACACGGTGATCATCATCGAACACAACCTGGATGTCGTAAGCCGTGCCGACTGGATCATAGACCTCGGGCCTGAAGGGGGCGAGGGTGGGGGGAGGATTGTATCCGAGGGCACGCCGGAGGACATTGTGCGCGAGGAGGGCTCCTACACCGGCCGTTACCTCCGGGAGTACTTTCGTCCCGAGTGAGGTGGGGCGAGGAGGGGCAGAAGGATAAGCCATAATGGCATACTGCGCCGTTATGGCATTTACATTCCCCTTGGATATGCCTTATTGACATATATTGTCATTATGGCATTGGTCAGGTCTCACTCCACATTCCCTGCATTCCTTGTATCTTCTTTGATCGTAACGAGTTGAAACTTGTCTCCCACCTTTGGCACACCACTTGCTACTATGTTCGGTCGAGGTTGTAATGATGGACTCGAGACACGGGAAACGGCCCGTGGGAAGTTTTCAAACCAAAACCAA
This sequence comes from uncultured Gemmatimonadota bacterium, assembly GCA_964573995.1. Classification (GTDB taxonomy): domain Bacteria; phylum Gemmatimonadota; class CAZMKB01; order CAZMKB01; family CAZNLH01; genus CAZNLH01. The sequence continues at coordinate 1,156 of CAZNLH010000027.1, read as the reverse complement.
TAGGAGGTGGGTACAATGAAACTCGTAAGGTGGAACCCCGTGAGAGACATCGTCTCATCCTTTTCCAGGGACCTCGATCCCTTCTTCGACGATGGTTTCTTCAATGACAGGTGGCTCAATCTTCCGCTGATGAGGGGCCTTGAGCGGCATTGGAGCCCGGTAGTGGATTTCGAGGAGAAGGAAGACGAGATCGTTATCAACGCCGAGTTGCCCGGGATGAAGAAGAGCGATGTCGAACTCTCGGTGGAGAACAATGTCCTTGCCCTGAAGGGCGAGAAGAAGGAAGAGCGTCGGGAAGGTGACAAGGATAGCGACTACTTCCGGAACGAAAGGTTCTTCGGCAAGTTCGAGCGTTGTTTCACCCTCCCGGCAACGGTGGAAGCCGACAAGACCAAGGCGACCTTCAAGGACGGCGTCCTGAGGATCTCCCTTCCCAAGAAGGAAGAGTCCAAGAGCCGCAAGATTACGATCAGTTAAAGGGATCGTCCAGGCCGGAGAATTGGGGGCAGGTGCCCGTGATGGGCCCTGCCCCTCTTGGTATGCCGGCTTGACATCGCGAGAGCCTGGTGTTACTATTTACGCCTGAAAGCAAGCCGATTCGTACGCTCCGGCGTAGCTCAGTTGGCAGAGCAGGTGGCTGTATTCCAACCCGAATGCAGCTTCTGGAGGAGACTCCAGTTGAAAAATCGGGTGAATTCAGGGAAGCCTAAACCGGACAGGATCAGATCCGGCATGGTAATCCTGAGCGAAGCCCGCTGAAGGGGTAGCAGGTAAGCGGGAACGTGCAGAGACTAGAGGATGAGAACCCCAATCGATAAGCCTCTGAAGCGCCCGACACCCGGACTGACGATCTCCAGGGGATTGAGAAAAAGTCAGAGGGTGATGAGATAGTCCAAGCCCCTGGGAAATCAGGGGGGCCTTGTAACCACCCTGTCGCAGGTTCGAGTCCTGCCGCCGGAGCCAGATTAAAACCACGAACCTCCCGAGGCTCGTTGGTTAATGATAGAGTCAGGGGAAACGGGAGGAGAGAAATGACCGTTTCCCCTGATTTGTTAGAGGGTTGCGACGAGACGGCCATGGGAATTGACGAATCCTTGGTAAAAGAGATCGTCCGCCGGATTCTCGCCGCGGCCGCGCCGGACAAGATCATCCTTTT
>CAZNLH010000026.1:0-35285 GCA_964573995.1 uncultured Gemmatimonadota bacterium | reverse complement strand
GGGAGGGCCAGGCCGAGGGCCACGATCGACATGACGAAATAGGGTCCGCTCCTTGGTATGTCGATGCTGAAACCACTCAGGGCAATTGAAAATGCCCAGCCTACAACGAGCCAGTGTACGAAAGAGAGGGCGAACACAACCACAACCAGGCGTCGATCCTTGAGAATTTCAAGGCCGCTGATAAAACGGAGGATGAGAGACTCCACCTTCTCCTTTATCCTCTGTGAGAACAGCCTGCCGACATTGGACAGGATACGGGCGAACCCGCCGGGCCACACCATCATGCACACGAGGAAAACGCACAGGAAAAGGAAGGCCGCCGTGGCATACCATCCGACTATGACGACCCAGCCCGGGAATCGATAGGTATAGAATACCACCATGAGGATCGTGAGGAGGGTGAGACCGTCGAATAGCCTCTCCACCACGATCGTAGCCATTGCTGAACTCCCACTCACATTCTCTTTTCTCGAGATAACATAGGCGCGGACAAATTCCCCCAACCTCGCGGGCAACAGGTTGTTTGCCATGAAACCGATCATCGTAGCGGAAAACAGCGGGGGGAACTTGATGTTCTTTCGAGGGAGGAGGAGGAACTTCCAGCGGATTGCCCTTATAGGGAATTGCACCAGTGAAATCAGGGTAGCCAGCAGGAGGGTCCAGTAATCGGCATGCAGGAGATAGTAGCGGATCATGCCCAGGTGGAGTTCCGGGTTGAAGATCATTTTCGGGTTCATGCTGAGAACCCCACCGATCAGTTCCCGGAGGTTGTGGTTCAACACTACCAGTCCAAGAAAGAATACGCCAAGCAGTAATCCAGCCCACTTTTTCCAGTTCAAAAGTGATTGCTCCTATTCAACTGTTCCCCCTGCCCACCTTGAGGGTCATGACGACCCCTTCACTTTCGCTACCTGACTTTGAGTACATGTCGGTAGATCTCCGGCGGCTTCATCTCCAACCCGCGCCTCTTCACGACCTTTAATGGAATCGGATAGAGGAGCAGGCTGACTTCTATCCGGTCAAGCGAGCCTACAATAGGAAGGATAGTTGTATCTATCCGCTTTTCTCCCGGGTCGATTCTGGTGTCACTGATTATGGACCTCGCGGCCCAGATATCCAGTGAATCCCCTTCCGGCGCCTCAAACTCAACCCCGTAACGGAGAGAGTCATATTCAAATAGTTCTCTACCGGAGGGATCAAGCCCCGTAAACTTCACTACGACTTCCCGGAGCGGAGAGCCACCGGGAAACTTATGGCCCGCCCCGCGATTTGACAACGACGTCCTGATCCTCACCGAATCACCGCCCGCAGACAGACTTGCGTTGAAGGAACAGGCCTTCCTCAACATCTCAACAGATCCCCCTCCACTGAATCGATGGCTTGGAACAGTATCTCGCCCGTTTCCGAAGTTGGACGCCCTCCCCGGCGTCTCAGGCATATGGCAACTCCGGCAGTCGACTCCCCTTTGATTGTAATAACTCGACTTCCAGGACTCATAGTCCGAGTATATCAATACCCCGTAAGCGTTGACGTAATTATGGCAAGCGGCGCAAAATCGAGCCCCGCCAAAGTCTTCCTCCACCTTGATCCCGTGATAGATCGACCGGCCGTCGCTGATTCGACCGACCTTTTCCCGGCCCACTTTAGAGTGGAAGGTCCCCTGCGACCCGGGGCTCCCACCGGACTGAAGGGTATGGCAATAGTCACATGTCACTCCCTCTCGAGATATCCCCCTCATTGCCAGCCGGTCACCGGTACTCAAGGCGACAGGGGCATGACACGCGAGACAGGCCTCCTTGCTCGGACCCGACTGGACGGAGGCATAGGAGTCCTGGTAAAGGGAATCTTCCCAGGAAACAGCGTGGGACGATTCCTTCCACTCTTCATATATATCGCTGTGACACGATTCACAGATTATGGAGGATTCAAATTGATCCCTGCCCGACTCCGCCGGAATCATCGGTGTTGAAATAAGGAGTGAAGAGAATATCCCGGCCAGCGCCCACACCGCGAACCCAGGCACGTGATTTACCGGTGAGATATCGAAGGAACGCAACATGAGGCCGATCAATTCACTTCCCTCAAGATTACTCGGGCCGGTGAACCATCGGCGCCCGCGAGCCGGAGGGGCAGGCAAACAAGTTCATAATCTCCCGGTTCTACCACGCGGAGATCAAGTCCCTCGATCACGCCGATCCCGGCACCGAGGAGGATGTGGTGGGTGGGAGATCCTTCGAGGCCGAATCGTTCGACGGAGAGATAATCGATTCCAACCGTCTTCGCCCCGGTGTCCACGAGGCAACGCGCCCCTTGCTCGGTAATGTAAACGAAGTCCCTCTGGAACGTCCCCATCTCCCAGAGATTGGAGTTCGAAGTCTTGAAGATTACACGCTCCCCGCTCCTCAGTCCGAGTTGCTCGATATCCTCCCGGCCGATACAACTCCGGACCTCCATGGCGCACACCCTCACTCTCCCAAGGAACAGGTCGAGTGGGAGTTGTTCAACGCTCTTGCCTCCTTCTATGAAATGAAGAGGGGCATCGATGTGGGTCCCTATGTGACAACCACTGCCGAAGGCAGACACATTGGCGGGATCCCCACTCGCAATCGACCGCACCCGCCTTATCTCCAAGGCCGGCTCACCAGGCCAAACAGGCAGAGTGGGCCTCAAAACCACCGAAACATCGTGTGTCTTCATCTATCCAAGGCCCTCCCCCATTCAGTGAAAAGAACAAGTTGGACAGGACCTTCCCCCATCCAGACCGGGTCAATCTTAACACTTTTAACAGGGCAAGTCAATTCCGGAAGATGAGATTAAAAAGTCATTGACAAACCTGCCCCATGACCAGTAAGATTACCTGTACCGTGAATCCACAACGAGAAGGAGGGGTCATGTCGCAAACAAGGGAGGACGTCCTCGGTGTCGTCGAAGAGAAGGATGTCAAATTCGTAAATCTCTGGTTCACCGATATCCTTGGAATGCCCAAGAGTTTCGCGATCCCGGCACACGAATTGAAAGAAGCGTTGGAGACCGGGATGGGGTTCGATGGATCGTCAATCGAGGGGTTCACGCGGATACAGGAAAGCGATATGATCGCGTTCCCCGATCCATCCACCTTCCAGGTCCTGCCGTGGCAATCCAATGGATTCCTCATCGCCCGGATGTTCTGCGATATCAGGAACCCGGACGGGTCCCCATACGAGGGGGATCCGAGGTACATACTCAAGAAAAACCTGGAGTATGCCCGCCGGAAGGGTTACACCTTCTATGTCGGCCCCGAACTCGAGTACTTCTATTTCTCGAGCCCCACGGATCCCACGCCGCTGGACAAGGGGGGATACTTCGATCTTCTCCCCTTCGACATGGGCATGGACCTCAGGAAAGAAACCATCAAGTACCTCGAAGAGATGGGGATCGACGTAGAGTATAGCCACCACGAGGTGGGCAGCAGCCAGCACGAAATCGACCTCCGGTACACCGACGCCCTCACCATGGCCGACAACGTCCTCACTTACAAGTTGATCGTGAAGCGAGTGGCACACGAGAGGGGATTTTACGCCACCTTCATGCCAAAGCCGGTATTCGGCATCAATGGGAGCGGGATGCACACCCATCAATCCCTCTTCAACGGGGACAAGAATGCCTTTTTCGACCCCTCAGACGAATTTCATCTCTCGGGCACGGCGAAATTTTATATCGCCGGCCTTTTGCGCCACTCCCGGGAAATCACCTGCGTAACCAACCAGTGGGTAAACTCATACAAGCGTCTTGTCCCGGGATACGAGGCCCCGGTCTACGTATCCTGGGCAAGAAAGAACCGCTCCGCAATGATCCGCGTCCCCGAGTACAAGCCGGGTAAAGAGGGCGCCACCCGAATCGAGTTCCGCTCTCCGGATCCTGCCTGCAACCCCTATCTTGCCTTTGCCGTGATACTCCGAAGCGGCCTTGCGGGAATAGAAAACAAGTATCAACTACCCCCAGAGGTGGGCAACAATATTTACGACATGAACGATGAAGAGCGGAGTAAAATGGGCATAGAGAGCCTGCCGGCCGACCTCTGGGAGGCAATCCGCCTGATGGAGGGGAGTGAACTCGTCAGGGAAACGCTGGGAGACCACATCTTTTCGCAGTTCCTCAGGAGCAAGAAGATCACCTGGAACAAGTATCGCAGCCAGATCACACAGTACGAAATCGACAACTTTCTCCCGATCCTCTGACAACGTTCCAGCGGCCTTAGTGTCTCGCTGCCATAGTCCGCGTTAGGTTTTCTCTCAGGGACAAGACACTTCCAGAGGGGCGTCCCGCCCCTCTGGCGATCGGGAAGTTCTACGGGAACTTCCCTCCCCGTCGCCCCAAGTAACAGGAACTTACGCAACTGAGCACCAGTTCTCCGGGTCGCCGGAATGACGGGGACTTCTACGACCGAGCACTGGATGACAAGGGGCCAATCTTGCAGTAACCGCCCGCATTCAGCCGCTGGGAAACGGGAGGCCGGGCACTGCGTCGAGGTCGAGGCCATCCGTCACGCCGTGCACGTAATGGAACAGGGCAGTACGGGCCACCATCGCGCCGTTATCGGTGCAGAGAATCGGCATCGGAACATGTATATCGCCCCCCCTGGCGGCCATTTCCTCTCCAAGTTCCCGCCGGAGGCGCCGGTTCCTCGCCACGCCGCCCGCAAGGACGATCCTGTTGAGGCCGAGGGCATCCACGGCCATCAGGCTCTTCCGTACCAGCAGTTCGACGGCGGCCTTCTGGAAGGCCGCTGAGATGTCAGAGATATGTTCTTTGACTGCCTCTTCTCCCTGCATTCGGCAAAAGTTGACTACCGCGGTCTTGAGGCCGCTGTAACTGAAGTCGTAACTCGCAGCCTTGTCCGCACGGTCTGCCATCGGCCTTGGAAACCGCACGAAATCTTCCCCGCCACCAGCCGAGGCCTCTTCAATCGATGGACCACCGGGATAAGGCAACCCGAGGATCTTCGCCACCTTGTCGAAGGCCTCACCAGCGGCGTCGTCGCGAGTCCTCCCGAGGACCTTGTAGTCGCCCCAATCCTCCACCTTCAGGAGGATCGTATGCCCACCGGAGACGATCAGGCCGACAAATGGCCCCTTTAAGCCAGGCTCCGTCAGGAGGTTGGCAAACAGGTGCGCCTCCAGGTGGTTTACCCCCACAATGGGCCTTTCTATGGAGAGCGCCAGCGCCTTGGCGACCGAGAGACCGACCAAAATCGATCCAATAAGCCCGGGGCCCCTCGTAACGCCGACCAGGTCGATATCCGAAAGTTCACAGGACGCCCGCCTCAGCGCCTCCCAGATTACCGGCAAAAGCGTCCGCATGTGTGAGCGAGAGGCTATCTCGGGCACTACCCCTCCGTATCGGATATGCTCATCCTGAGTGAGGACGATATGAGAACGTATATCCGTCTCTCCCTCGAGGACCGCTACGGAGGTCTCATCGCATGACGTCTCTATTCCCAGCGTGAGTTTCCGCTCTTTTTTCCCCATATCGACACCTGTGACCCGAATCGAACCGCCTTAGTTAGGTATAATAGATCCGCTCCATGATTTAAACGGCCCTGCTCTCCATCGATTGAGGTCCCTCAGAAGGCCTGTCCGCTTGAGAAGGACAAGAGGAGACCACGTCGGCCGAGTGCATCCGGATTCAGTGCGTAACCTGCGTCGATCCGGATGATATCGTGCTGGGAGGCCCTGGCGATTCCGAACCTGAGACCGGCGCCGACATCCGCGTGAAGGTCCCGGATCCCAAGCGGCCCATAGGTCGCGGTACCGGTGTCAAGAAAGAGGGCCAGGCTCGGTGACACCAATTGAAAGAACTCCCTGCCCGAGAATATTCGTTGCTCAACGTTTATTATCAAGGACCGGTCGCCGGCGAACGCATGAATCCGATAGGCACGGAGCCCGTTCTCCCCATCCACCATGAACTGCACTTCAGGGTCGAGGTTCCAGCCTCTGCGGTAGCAGAACCGTGAGACAAAGGTCTGCCTTACACGAGAAGGGACCTTCTTTACCAACTCGACATCCATCTTGAGGATTGCATTCCGAGGGCCTCCATCAATGCGCCCCACGATGGAAAGATCACCAAGGATGTATCCCTGCCCGCCCAGGTGAATCCCCCTCGAAGCGGATGCCGACAAGAGGCCCACCGTCTCGCGGGAGCCGAGACCCGAAGGAGAAACGCCGAGTTGGATAGAAAACTTCCTGCCGAGATTGAAGTCTTCATAACGGAGGTCCCGGTTCACGAAGTTCATTTTCAGGTAATCACTGTGTTTCATTTCAAACCGTGTATAGAGATAGCGGAATGAACGCGACTCCGGCAAAGTTCCACCGTTTTCACCGAACGTATCGCTCAGGACCTCGAAGCCCAGGCTGAGGCGCGTTGCATCGTAGTCCTGCGCCCTTAGCGCCTTGGAAAACTCGCCAACGACGTCGGTATGAAGATCGGCGAAGCGTGAATCGATCATGCCCCCTGAGTAAGTCTTCACCACCCTCTCCAACCGGTCCCCCCGCAGGTCGACAGACCACGAGGCGCGGTCAGAATAGAAAGGCCTGTTTATCTCCAGCATGCGCTCACTTCCATCCGAATTATTGGAATAAAGAAAATCTCCCTCGAAATACGGCCCCATGAGGTACGGGTCATGGTACTCGAAGGATCGAGTGGTCCGATCGACCCCCCTTTCCACGTTTATATGGGCGTCCATTCCGCTGCCAAGCAGGTTCCTTTCCCTGAATCCAACGCCGAGCGTGTTACTCCCCCCCCTTTTTCCGAATGAGGTGATCAGGTCGGTAGTCCATGTATCCTGGGTAACAACATCCACGTCAACGGATCCGTCATGGGGCGGTCCGTAAGTCACCGATGCTGACTTGATGAAGGGGAGATCGCGAAGATTGCGCTCCGTCTCCTCGAGCAGCACGGGGTCGAACGGTTCACCCTCGTGGAACAGGAGGAACCTGCGGATCACCGACTCGCGCGTGGAAACGTGGAGTGCATCGGCCAACCTGTAAACCCGGCCGCGCGCGCTCTCATTAGGGCCATAGACGTCCATGACATGCAACTTTATGGGACCTATACAGATGCCATCGGCCCCATGCAACGCACCAGGCCGCAGGACGATCAACATTACGAGGGACCAGCGCAAGGACTTGGACCTCAATCTCTCATTAAACGGGTGGTTCATACGAGACGCCCTCGTTCAATCTCACAAGCAACTGAGCGATTCCAGATCCGATCAGGGCACGGCGGGAGGGCTTACCAGTAATTCTGGAGCCATGGACCATTCGGAATGGCGGGCACATCTGTGCAGCCATGGCTCATCGCTGGAACCGCTCAAGCCATGTTGAAACAACCAGCGAGGCAACAAAAGCGGCACATGGTAATGGAATTCCCTCGACAATCAGCAATTGCGGGTTATCGTATCCTCCCTGGCAAAACGAATTGAAAGTGCGCCGCGATAACAGGGAAAAAGTCGAAACCTGCACAACAGGGTTATCTTTCACGGGCCTTCTATCAAAGGGATGATATGTTTGAGCGGGAGGATTGTCAAGAAAGGGACATTGGCATCCCGTGACTAAAGGGAGGAGTATCCTTGAGAGTTGTTGCGATTCGACATATATTACCGGAGGATCGGTTTAAAAGTGCCACCAAAGACGTGAGACGCGGAATCTCCCATGACACCCCACCACTCCATGGACCTATGAAACTGAGAAAAGAACTTAGCCTGCTCGGCGTATTCAGCATCACGGTCGGGGCGATGCTGAGTTCAGGCCTCTTCATCCTGCCGGGGCTCGCTCATGCCAGGGCCGGACCCGCCGCACTGGCCTCCTACCTCCTTGCAGGGCTCCTGGCGACCACCGGCATGCTCAGCCAGGCGGAACTGGCATCCGCAATGCCTAAGGCGGGCGGGGCCTACTTCTTCGTCACACGCAGCGTAGGACCCGCCGTGGGCACAGTCTACGGCTTGATTACCCTCATGGCGCTCTCGCTGAAGAGCGCCTTCGAGTTGACGGGTATGGCCATCTACACCCGCATGATAGTCGATATCGATATACGCCTGATCGCCCTCGCATTATGTATCATATTTATAGGGATCAACATAGTCGGCATCAAGGGGGCCGGGAGGGTGCAGATCGTCCTTGTCATGACCATACTCGTTGCGCTGATGGTCTACGTGTTCCGAGGAATCCCAAAGGTTAGTGTCATGCACTTCGACCCCTTCGCCCCGATGGGAACGACCGCCATCCTATCAACGGCCGGTTTCGTATTCGTCTCCTACGGAGGCCTCCTCAAGGTGGCGAGTCTGGCGGAAGAGGTCAGGGATCCCGGGCGTTCCCTCCCAATGGGAATGGTGCTTTCGCTGCCGGTCATCATCACCTGCTTCATCATGGTTATCTCCGTGACGTTCGGTGTCCTGGATACTCACGGCCTTGAGAGTTCCCTCACTCCGGTCACCGATGCCGCCGGGGCGATCCTCGGGCCATGGGGTGGAATCGTACTTGCCTTCGTTGCAATTCTTGCATTCATCTCGGCCGCCAATGCCGGGATTATGGGGGCCTCCCGTTACCCCCTGGCCCTTAGCCGGGACAACCTGCTCCCTGGGTTCCTGGGGAAAGTGAATCGCAGGTTCAGGACGCCGCACCCCTCTATATTGCTCACCGGTATCTTGATAACCGCCTCCTTGTTTCTGGACCTTGACTCCATCATCAAGGCAGCGTCCAGTGTCCTGATCCTGACCTACATGTTCTCGTGCCTTGCATTGATTATATTGAGGGAGGGACGCCTGCAGAATTACCAGCCGAAGTTCCTCACTCCATTTTACCCCTGGACACAGGTTGCCGGGATCATCGGGTTCGGATTGCTGCTCTTCGAAATAGGAAGGGAGGCATGGGCAATCAGCACCTCTCTGATCGTAGGTGGGTTATTCATCTACTGGTTCTACGGCCGCATCCGCGCGGAACGCGAATACGCCCTCCTCCACCTCATTGAGCGTATCACTGCCAGGGAACTGACCTCGCACCTCCTGGAGACCGAACTCAAGGAGATCATAAGGGAGCGAGATGAGATTGTCCGGGACAGGTTTGATCACGTCATAGAGGAGAGTATGGTGATGGACATAGATGAGCCCATCTCATCCGAGGGATTCTTCAGGAGGACAGCCGAGGCCTTATCAAATCGCCTGAGTATCGCGCCGACCGAAATCTTCCGCCTTCTGAATGAACGGGAGAAGGAGACCAGCACCGTCCTCAATCCAGGACTGGCGATCCCGCACGTCATCATCGAGGGAGAGGGCGTCTTCGACATCCTCCTCGCCCGTTGTCGGCAAGGCATCGCCTTCTCCGAGTCGGCACCGTCAGTCCACGCCGTATTTGTCCTGATGGGCACGAGGGATGAGCGCAACTTTCACCTGCGTGCCCTTGCGGCAATCGCCCAGATCGTGCGGGACCCTCACTTCGAAGAGAGATGGATGGCCGCCAGGAATAAAGAGGCGCTTCGCGACGTCATCCTGCTTGGCGAGAGAAAGAGATAGGATAGGTCGGGAAAGTTGCCTCTTACTAATCCTGGACGATGTGGGGGGTAATGAAGATTGTGAGGTCCGTCCTGTCTTCCTTCAATGCCCTATGGCGGAAGAGTTGTCCAAGGACAGGGATGTCGCCGAGGAGCCACAACTTCGAGATGGTCTCTCCCCGGTTGTTCTTTAAGAGACCCCCGATGATGATCGTTTCACCGTCTTTCACACGAACCTGGGTGGTCGTGCTACGCTTGGTGGTAATCGGAACCGGGGAATCGACCGGTCCCGAGTACCCGGAGATCTCCTCGACGCTCGGAGAGACCTCCATCGTTATGGAATTCCCCTCGTTTACGCGCGGGGTCACCTTGAGCGTCACCCCGATATCTATATACTCGTAGGAGGCGACATCCTGCGACTCATTGGCGATGTTGAATCTGTTGACGGTCTGGATAGGGACGGAAGTCGTTACCGCGATCTCCGCCTCCTGGTTGTTCAGGGTGGTGATCCTCGGGTTGGAGACCAGTTTAGAGTTCTGCTCCTGGCTCAGTATGTCGATTGCCGCCTGGAAGTCCTTGACGGAAAGCCTTCCCCACTGGAAGGCATGGGCGATCTGCTCGGTGGTCCCCCCTGAAGTGCCGGTGCTAGACTGGTATTTCTCTTCCAGTGACAACTTCGAATAGAGGAGTTGAAAGGTGTTGGGCCAGGCTATGCCCCTCTGATCTTCCTTTGTATAGAGAGTCTCTATGATCCTGGCCTCGATCATGACCTGCGGTTCGGGCACGTCGAGACTCCTGATGGCTTCTTCCACGTTATCTATTACTTCCGGCCTATCGTACACGATGATTGCGTCCGAGCGAGCCACCTTCGTATTATCGTCGCCGGTCTTCACCATGGTCCGGCTGAACGTCTGTACCTTGCCGTCCTTGCTCAGGATACCGTCGAGGGCGCTCTTGATATCCCCTCCATCCACGTAATTGAGATAGAACACCCTCATTGACCGGGACTCGCGCGGCTGTTCTTCCGCCTCTCCCTTCGGCTCGACCAGGATGACATTGTCGTCCCTGACAAAGTGATACCCGTTGGCCATGAGGATATTGCGGAGGGCTTCATCAACCGACACGTCCTTGAGATGAACCGTCACACTGCCTGATACATCCGGCCCGGCCACGATGTTCAATCCATTCTGCTCCCCGATAAGCCGGAGGACGTTCTTGAGGTCCGCGCTCTTGAAATCCATCGTCAGCAGGTTGCCCCTGTGATCTGGACCACTCCCATCCATTTGTGCCAGACTCCCCCCGGCCGTCATGCCTGGCCGGACCGCGAGCGACCCGGCCAAGAGGATGAAGACACCGGTCGACGCCACAAGGCGAGCCTTACTACCTGCACCCATGAACACAATCACCCGTCTCCATTCAAATCCAGAACGATCCATCGGCCTCCCCGCCTGAGCACCACGCTGGTCTGGTAGATCTCGAGGACCTCGGCGCCAGCGATCCTATCGCCCTTGCTCAGGACAGTATCATTGATCAGGACAAAGGCCTTGTCTCCCCTCCATGATATGGCGGAGAGGTGGAGATCCTGTTTTTCCTTGTGACGCGTGGCGGCGTTTTTACCCTTTCGAGGGATTGCAAAGGGATCCCGTCCCCATGTATCATAGACAGGCACGGCCTCTTTAGCAGAAAGGCCTTGCCTGTTGGCCACACCCACACCACCACCGAGATCGCCCAATTTTGCGCTCATCTTATTGAATGCCTCTCCAGCATTACTATCCTGCCCCAGAGAAGTATCGGAGTACCTGCCCCGACTCCCCCCGACGGAGATAAACAGGACAATGCCGATCAACAGGAAGAATCCGTAGGCGATCCACTTCTTCTCCTTGAACTGCGACGGATCCCCTATCCATCCCGACAATGACTTGGAAAGAGAAGTGATTATTCCTGATAACGATCTCATTTTCATCCCTCAGGAGGCCTCTCCCACCTGTGATGTACTACGAAGGACATACACCACCATGGAAAAACTGGACACCAGATCGCCGTTTCCACCGGCGAGGCGGGTGATTTCCAGGTCTCCAAAGGATGAAAAAAACGGCAGTTTGCTCAACGATTCCATGAGGTTCCCAATTGAAATAAATTGCCCCTTTACGTTTACTTGCAAAGGAACCACCATCAACTGGCCCTGAATGGTCTCATCCCCTCTCGCCCGATCTGAAAAAAGGCTCGAAAAGGGTATCCCGATATAGGTCACCTGGCATTGATGTGTACTTCCCAGGTCCACGATACGTTCGGCCAGTTCCTGGACCTGATCCGCCTTCGGGATCCGTTCCAGCAATTGATGCTGTTTCTCCTTTAATACAAGGTGCTTGCTGTTATAATCGGAGAGGCTCCTTGTATCCGAAACCCATCGTGACACGAGAGACTCGACCTTAGAAATCTCTTGGTCCAGTTTCAGGAGTTCCTTCTTCTGTCTCGTATATAGAAGGTTATACCAAAGGAACACCACTACCGTCATTATCATGACGCTCACCAAGATCTTCCTGTTCGCAATAACGCCCTTCATCAGCCGTTGTTCTCCCTGTTACTGGGCACCAACTTCCTCGAAGGGAGGCCTTATGACATCACATCGGATCAAAAATTCCATCCCGCTGAGACCCAATTCGTTCGCCTCATCGAGGCTGGTCAAGTCAGTCCTTCCGAGAAAGGGAGAGAGGCTCAGGTCCATCATGATATTGCTCAACAAGGGTTCGGCAAACGCCCGTGGGGTAGTGATGATCCCACCGATCTCCAGGATCCAACCGCTCGTCTTATTCGATGGTTTCTCACGTGAAACATCTTCACTCCCACCCCCCGCTTCCGACCCTTCATCCGTGGCCACTTCAGGATCTTCAGACCCTTTTGTGCTGTCACTTACTGCCTTGACCATCTTCAACGTCAGGTCGTCAAGGATCACGCCCTCCGGGATGCGATGACTGATGTCCTTGAGCAGGAGCGGGGTGATATCATGACTCGCATTAAACTTGCTTAGCAATTTTTCCTCCATCCCAACTCGACCCCTTATCGTCTGTACGTCTTGATAACTCGGGTCGTCCCGGATAGAATTCCATGACATGTTGGCACCGGCCAATTCAAGCAAGTCGATCCTGCGTTTTACCTCCATATTTATGGAAGTACCCGCCAGCACCAGGATGAGCAGGCCGGCGGCGGTCTTCAGGATCTTCCTCTCAAGTACCGCCTGCCTTATGTCATGTACTCCCGACGATATCAGGTTCAGCGAATCACCGCGCTCCATTACAAGGCCGAGGGCAACGGAAAGCGACAGGCCGAACTTCTGGAAGACTGCCTGGCTCCCCTCGTCGAGAATACACCTGACGCCATCCAGGTCAAGACCGGGGTTAAATGTCTCGACCGGCCGGCCCAGCGTGGAAGTAAGGTACTCGGGGAGATTGACCAGGTTGGCTGACCCGCCGGTCAACATCACCCTGTGGATATCGTGTATGCCATAGGTCCTCGCCGCATACTTGATAGAACGATCAATCTCCGTTGCAAGTCGTTCCACAGAGGGCCTGAGAAGGGCCTGGATGCTTGAAAAGGGTATTTCCATATCGGAGAACTCCGGCATCTCACCCATTGGAATACCATACCTGCACTTCAGTCTCTCTGCGGTCTCCGGATCGATGCTGAATTCTTCCCCCTTGTAACTCACCTTGCCGGTCAGTGATGAGGTGATCGCTCCCCCGGCCGTCCGAATATCCCTCGAGAACTCGAGCCGCTTGGGCGAGAAGAAGCATATATTTGTTACCTGTTCTCCGATATTGACGACGACATTCATGTCCCCTTCTTCCCAATCGACTTCTCTCATCAGATTCCCAAGGGCATAAGGGGCCACAGTGACTATGGAAGGAGGAAGTCCTATCTTCCTCACCTGGGAAATCAAGTGATTGACCCACTCCTTCTCCGCTACCGCTACGATCAACTCCAGTTCACCCGTACCTGTCCTCTCTCCTATTATCTCGTAGTCGAAGACGGCGTCCTCTATTGAATAAGGCAGAAACTTGTTGATTACCCATGGTATCGCCGTCTTCAACTCTCCCTTCGGCATCGGTGGAACTTCAACCCTCCTGACGATAGCGGCCGGGCCCTGGATCACCATTACAACATTGTTGATCTCACCCTTGAATTCCCTTACCGACTCCTTTATCAACGGCACTATGTCATTAAAATTGTCCTTCTCTCCATGTCCCTCTTCCGCCCTGCGGACGATCCGCGCCGATAGGGAGGCAACGGTCTTGCCCCTCTTTCTCGCGAGGATCATCTTAATGGAATGAGTCCCTATATCTATCCCGAGGGTGGTCCTGTCCCTCATTTTGAACGGATTCCGGAGGATGTCCTTGAGACCTTTCATCAAGGAAAATTGAGAATGTTCATCCCTGCGTGCGCTTGCCTTCTCCATCCGGGCCTCAGACAAGGGTGCAGGTTCATGCTCCTCACCCATCGCATATTCACTGCGCACGGCGTCTTCCCCTTCAGGTTCGCTGGGTGAGGTCTCCTTTCCGAGGCTCATCTGCCGACTCCCCAGTCTCTCGCCACCGATCTTACTGTATCAGAACACACGATCCTACCCTGACGGATTGTCATGGAAGTCAGGGAATGCAAACACATCAGGTTCGCCTTCATCAGGTTGCCCTTGCTCAGGCGCCATATCTCATTCAACGCCAGGTCATCGAACAATTCCCTCGATTTCATGTTTCCTGCAACATTCAAGCGATGCAAGATCACCTCTTTCATCTCCTCGGGGTCGAGCGGGTTCAGGGTGTAAACCAAGTTGAGATAGTCGCCTATATTCTCGATCTTATTCACGCTTTCCAGTAGTTTCAACTCACCCAGGACAACCAGGTGGACGAGGCGGGAGCCTGCCAGGCCGTTGCCAAGAAGCCATGCGAGGTCCCTGAGACCGGAAACACCAAGGGAATGGCCATCGTCGATCACGATGACGACTGTCTTTTCTTCTTCGACCAGATGGCGGAAGAGATAATCCTGTATCGCGTTCTTATATTCTCCCGTTGACCTGCATGGTGTTGAGATATCAAGGTGGCCGGCCAGTTCCCGGAATAAACGGTAATCCGTCCTGAATTGAGACTTCGAGAACAACTTACAGAGAAAATATTTTCCCCACGCATCGACCTGCTCCGCAATCACCTCGCTCAACATCGTCTTCCCGGTTCCCCGTTCTCCCAGTATCAGGTTCAGGCCGCCGTTCATCCTGAGCGTGAGTTCCAGCCTTTTAATCGCCCCCACTTGCCCGCGTGTAGGGTAGAAAAAAGATGTGTCGTTCACCGGACCGAAAGGGTCTTTAGACATCCCCAACTGCTCAAAATAGCGCATCCGACAAGCCTCCCTTGCTTTTCCCCACACAAACTTAAGGGGTTCTCTAAACGCTGAAGGTGACCACCGAGCCGTCGCTGAACGTGATGGTAAAAGATGTACCGCTCATATCCACGTTCATGGCCGGCCCCGACTGGGCATCCTTGAATTTCTTGTACTCAACTTTGACGTTGCTGCCGTTCGAGATGATAATGGATGAAAACGTCTGGGTATCCCCACTCCCCCCTCTCGGGTTATTGTTGTTGAATACAGTGCTGCCGGCGATTTTGACCTGTTCATACCAGGCGCTGGTCGCATATACGGCCTTTATCGAGGTAATCGATATATCGCTGCCCGAATTGTTCTCCACCCTGAATTCTATATCCCTCCCCCCATTCTTAGTAGTAGCGGAACCTGCCACCAGGGTTAGTCCCCCACCTCCTCCGGCCGCACTCCAGAGATTTCCCGGCAGACGGAGGTTCGCGATCGTCTCGGACCCGGGTAGAACGGAGATGAAGAGGGTGGCCGTATCGGATGTGGTTGAATATACGGCGTTGACCTCCTGGTTCCCTATAGGGATCTGGTTGAGGAAACCGTAAGAGCCCGAGGCATTGGGCGAGGTGGCACGGGTCGTCATCGACCCAGAACCATTGGGGAAAGTGATCCTGACGGTCACGTTCGAGGCCTCCGTCCCCGGCGGGTTCCCTACGCCGTCGAGGACTACTCCCCTGACTGTATTGCTTGTCAGATCGCTCTGGCTGTCGGCGATCCTCCGCGTAATCGTGCTGCCGCCGCCGCTACTGGTGATGGTCAGGCCCTGATAGGAATATGAGTTTCCCCAGGCATCGATCTTGAATCCATTCGGGTCCTGGGTAAAATCCCGGCTGATATAAGGGCCGTTCCAGGTCCCGTATCCAGGATTGCTCGCCAGGGCATCGAGATTGGGTGGCAGTGAACCCACGTCACCGAAGTAACCGAAGTCGGTCCTGACTCCCCCTGAATAGAGATCGGGGTTTCCCACCATTGCCTCTACGAGTTGGTCCATCTCCTTGACCGTCGCCTCGAACCGACCCCGATCCAGGGCGTTATCGATCACCCGCAAGGCGACCGTGCTCAGGATACCGATGATCACGATCACCATTAGCATCTCCAGGAAGGTGAACGCGCGGGCCGACGAGCACCTGGCCCCTCGCTGGAGTATTCGAGACATCAGATCTCTTCTCATTATCAGTGTCCTTGATCCTGCGCGGTTAAAATGTAATAACAAGGGTCTCCGAACCTCCCACGCTCGTTAGTGTTCGGTTGTTCCTGTTGTATTGATATGCCACTCCCCATGCATCGAGCAGGTAATCACTGTTGGAAGGATCGATGTATGGACCGTTCCACCCCCTCCTGGTGAACCTGTTGTACGAAGGCACGGTGGGGGGTTTCACCGAAAGGGCAAGGAGGTTGTCCGGAAGGGTGCCGACGTCTCCCTCGTAGCCCGCATTTACCAGTTGCCCCCCGCTTGTAACCTGGGGGTCTCCCACTATTGCACGCTTGATCTCCATCATCTCCTCCAGCGTCGCCGCCTTCCTGGATGATTCTATCATCATCCCCACCCTTGGGATAGCGGCTGCCATGATCAGTGCCACCACGACGAGCACCATCGTCAATTCTATCAGTGTAAAGGCGGCGATTCGATCCCGCATCATTCCTCCTTTCCTCCACGGACCAGGACCTGAAGAGGGCCGCACGGCACCTGCCATCCGGGTCATCGCCTGACGATTCCCACCAGGTTCCATAGAGGCATGAATATCGCCAGGGCCAACAGGAGCATCATACCGCCGAGACACACGATAAGAATCGGCTCGATTGCAGCCGTAAGGCGCTTCAGGTGATAATCGATCTCTCTCTCATAGTGACGGGAGGCCTCCAGCAACATGTCCTCCAGGGCCCCCGTCTCCTCCCCTATAGAAACCATCTGGACAAAGAGTGGGGGGAATTTTCCCGTCTTGCTCATGGGACCAGCGATCCCCGTCCCCTCCATGACCTTGTCCCGAACCTCCTTGATCCTCCCGGCAATCACCGTGTTCCCGACTGCAAGTCTCATGATATTCAGCGTCTCGAGGATAGGGACCCCGCTGCCCGTCAGGGTCGCGAACATCCGGGAAAACCTCGAAATGATGCCCTTGAAAGTAATCTTCCCAATTACCGGCACATTCAACTTTAACCAATCCCATGCCCTTCTCCCCCGGGCCGTTCGTACCACAAGGCGAAAACCCACAATCAGCGCGACTACGGCAAGGATGTTTACATACCAGTAATTCTGAAAATATGAACTCACCCCCATGAGTATCCTTGTGGGGAGTGGCAATTCCATGTCGAAGCGCGCATAGAGCGTCGTGAACTTCGGCACGACAAACGTCATCAACACGAAGATCGCCAGGCTCATCACGATCAACACGAGAATCGGATATCTCGTCGCTGATTTTATCTCCTCTTTCACCTTCTGATCATACTCGAGGAGTTCAGCAAGCCTATCGAGGATCTCTTCCAGACGACCCGATGTCTCTCCAGCCCTGATGGTATTGCAATAGATGGAGGAAAACACCTTCGGATGCTTCCTCATGGCCTCGCCAAGGGGATTTCCTTTCTGGATATCCTCCATGAGCGATGAAACGACCTCCCGCATGGCCTCGTTCTCGCTCTGATCCCGGAGGGTCTGGAGACCCCTGACAAGGGGTACGCCCGTCCTGATAATGGTATGGAACTGCCTGGTAAAGAGGATTAGATCATCCGCTTTGACCCGGTGTCCCAGTTTCAACGAAAATTTCGCCCCGGAACCGAGACTCCTCCGAATCCGAACCGGGACATACCCCTGAACACCAAGTTCCCTGGCGACATCAAACTGATCTTCCGCCTCGATTCTGCCCTTGACAAGGGTCCCCTGTTCATTCCTCGCCCTATAGGTAAAGAGGGGCATATCATGAACTCCGGGGACACTCTGCCCCATCTGTCCCATTCAAATGGATCGTCAGGCCGCGCACTGCCAACTGCTCCTGCCTGTTTCAGGACACCTCTATGGTTGCCTCGACAACTTCTTCGATACTGGTCTCCCCCGACACCGCCTTCATCAGGCCACTCTCCCTGAGGTTCGTCATCCCCTTGGACGCTGCAATTTCGCGTATCCTCCCGCTGTGAGGCTGCGTCACCAGGCATTCTCTTATTTCATCATCTATCATGAGGACCTCGAAGATCGCCCTTCTCCCCTTGAAACCGCCCATACGGCAACTCTCACAACCCTTTGCCTTGAAGAACGATCCATTGCTCGGGACCCTCCCGAAGAGCCGCTTCAGGAGTTCTGGAGGGGGGTCATAGGGTTGCTTGCACTTTTTGCACAACGTACGTACCAGCCTCTGCGCGATTACCCCCGTGACGGTCGAGGCCAGGAGAAACGGCTCGACACCCATCTCCACCATCCTGGTCAGCGCACCGGGCGCATCATTGGTGTGGAATGTCGCCAGGACCAGGTGGCCGGTCATGGCTGCCTGAATGGCGATCTCAGTCGTCTCCCTGTCACGGATCTCCCCAACCATGATAACGTCCGGATCCTGCCGCAGGATGGCGCGCAACCCGCTCGCAAATGTCAAGCCTGCCTTGGGGTTGACCTGTGATTGCCTGATCATCTCCAGTTGATATTCAACCGGGTCTTCGATGGTAATAATATTTTTTGTTATTGAATTGATCTCGTTGATCATTGCGTAAAGCGTAGTAGTCTTTCCACTGCCAGTAGGACCGGTGATCAGTATAAACCCGTAAGGACGCTTGAGCAAATCCAATATTTTCTGTAAATCATCCGGCTCGGCACCAAGGGCGTTCATCCCCATGGAGACGGCATTCTTGTTCAAGACCCGCATCACGAGGTTCTCACCGTTGATCGTTGGGAAGGTCGACACCCTGATCCCGATCTCTTCATTGGGAAGGCTCAGTTCAAAACGGCCGTCCTGGGGCACCCTGTTCTTGGCTATGTCCAACTTAGCCATTACTTTTATCCGCGAAATAACCGGTAATTCCAGGCCCTTCGGCAACACTGACACCTCAGACATCTCGCCGTCTATACGGAACCTCGTCCTCGTATACTTCACCTCGGGCTCGATATGAATGTCGCTCGCCTTCTCTTTTACGGCCTGCAAGATCAACTCGTTTACGAAACGAACCACCGGTCCTTCCTGAATGATCCCCTCCAGGTTCCTCAGTTCGAGTTCGCCGACCTGATCCCCTTCCAGAGTCGTCTGCGAGGCCTCGTCGATGACGTCTTCAAGGGTGGCCTTGGTACCGTAATACTGGCTCAGGGCCCGTTCCATCGCGGAATGCGTACAAATAGCCGGCTCGATCTCAAGTCCCGTCTCACGCCGGATTTCGTCCTGTGCCATTATGTCCTGGGGGTCCACCATAGCCACATTCAGGGTATCTCCCAACTTGAAAAGCGGGATTACCTTGTACGTCTCGGCCAGCCACTGTGATATCAAGGAGATCGTCTGCGGTTCTATCACGTAATGTTCGAGGTCAATTGTGGGGATACCCAGTTGCTCGCTCAGGAGATTCATCAAGTCCGCCTCGTTTACATAGTCGAGTTGGATAAGGATCTCACCCAGTCTCTGGTGCGTGTTACTCTGGACCTTTAGCGCCTCCTGGAGTTGCTCCTCCGTAATGAGCCCCGCCGAAAGGAGGAGTTCTCCAAGTCTTTCTTTCTTGCTCCTGCTCACGGTGTTCCACCTACCATGTCCGTACCCCCACCGTTACCGGCCAACTTCTCAACCAGGCTTACCACCTTCTCGATATCGAACGGCTTGGTCAAGTATTCATCAGCACCCACTTCCTCACCCATCGATATATCCCTGGAGCCCGCCCTTGCCGTCAGGAGAATGATCGGAATGTTGCGATATTGAGAATCAAACTTCAACATCCGGCAAACCTTGTAACCATCCAACTTGGGCATCATCACGTCCAGGAAGATGATGTCGGGACTCATATTCCTGGCCCGGTCGAGGGCCTCCATCCCATCCCTGGCCTCGATGACCTTGTGCCCCCTTGATTCAAGGACGAACCTTATCGTCTCCACTATGTCGGGCTCATCGTCCACGACAAGTATCCGGGCCATTTACCTTCTCCTATTGCTCCTCAGGATGAGAAAACCCAGCCACAAGGGCCAAGTCCTCTCAGGAAGCCGTTATCGGAACATAACGCCCGACGACGCTGATGAACTCATTGAGTGTAAAGGGCTTGGTAAGAAATGCATTGGTACCTACTTCAAACCCGAGGGATCTGTCCTTCTCGTCGCTCTTGGCCGTCAACATGATAATAGGTATGTGCCTGAAGTTAGAGTCGAACTTCAGGTACCTGCTGACCTGGTAGCCGTCCATACCGGGGAGCATGATGTCGAGGATGAGCAGGTCTGGGTCCCACTTTCTGGCCTTTTCCAGGGCGTCCAGGCCGTTCGACGAAAAGAGACACTCGTGACCGTAGCCTTCCAGGGTAATCTTGATACTCTTCTGAATTTCCTCTTCGTCATCGACGATCAGGATTCGAGACATCGCATCCTCCGTTGACAGGCCACCTGTAAGGACCTCAGGACCTTCTCTTGTCTATCTTGTAGGAACAACCCGGGAAGGTCTTCGCGAAATTTTTCATTTCTGTTGCCACCTCTGCAGCCCGGATATGAGACTTCAGGTCCATGTGAACATTGGTGGCCACCCCGATCGAGATGGAGACCCTGGGATATCGGACGATGTTCCCCCTACGATCAGGCAATTCGATAAACCCACGGTCCAGGTCTTCCTTATCATAATAAGCCGGCAGGGCTTTCTCGAACTCTTCTATGATCTCCCCACAAATCCTGTTGGTACGTTTTGGATGTGTGATGAAGACGAAGTCATCACCACCGATGTGACCGATAAAGTCGTTCCGGCTGCCCGACTTATCGATCACATTGAGGATGATGTCCGCGACCTTTTGAATTATCATGTCGCCCTTGACATAGCCGTAATGGTCATTGTACGGCTTGAAGTTGTCCAGGTCGAGGTAGGCGAGGGCGAATATCGAATTCTCTCTGATCCGGCGGTCTATTTCCTGGTTGATGCTTATATTGCCCGGCAACTTCGTCAGCGGATTGGAACTGAGGCTCTTCTCCATCCTCCTGAGAATCATGTTGATCCTGGCACCGAACTCCTCCAACTGGAAGGGCTTGCTGATGAAGTCATCGACCCCCTCCTCGAACGCAAGTATCTTGTCGTGGTAATCGGACTTCACCGTAATCATTATTACGGGGATGTGCGAGGTCAAAAAGTTCTTTTTCAACTGCGAACAGACCTCGACTCCAGTCATCTCGGGGAGCAGCAGATCCAGTAGGATCAGATCGGGCTTGCACTCCATCGCCTGGTCGAGGGCCATTTTCCCGTCGTAGGCCTCACAACACTCGAATCCCCTCTCCTCCAGATTGAAACGAAGGAGTTTGACGAAATTTTTTTCGTCATCGACAATGAGCACCTTTTTCTTGTCCCCGTTCTCCATTATTGAGACCCTCTCTTCTCCTCAAGAAGATCCTTCACCTTGTTTTCGAGTTCATCGATATCGAACGGCTTGTACATGAAATCTTCCGCCATGCTCCAGGACCTGAGGAGTTTCTCCTTCCCGGTGTCGGAAAACTTTGCACCCGTCAATATCAGTATGGGGACATACTCGCTTGATGGCTTCCCCCTCGACTCTTCCTTTATGATCCTCGATACCTCGTAACCATTGAGTTTGGGCAAAAGCACGTCGAGAATGATCAGGTCCGGGTTCTCGGCTATGGCGGCGCCCAGGGCTTCGTATCCATTCTCTGCAGCGATCACCTCGAAGCCCTCCTGCTCGAGGATGAACCTGATCATGGCGACCGTATCCGGCTCATCATCGACAACCAGGATCTTCTCTTTTCTCAACTTCGAAACGCCTTCTTCCATCTCGCGCCGATCCTATTTTTCCAGGTCGGATACTCCTATGACAAAGAGAGCGGTCTTCTTCCTGAGTCTCGATATCAACTGGCAGTTATAGCAATCAATCCTTCCCTCTTCGTACATCCAGCAATCCAGCAACTTTTCGACCTTATCAAGGAGGTCCTGGGCTCGAATCTTACGGACTTCAGGGATCTTTATCCGGTTGATCTGGAGGGTCAACCCCCTGATCACTTCTTCCTCTTGCTGGAAGATTCCACAATTGATCTTTGCCCCTTTCAATTTTTCTCCTCGCTGAATTTGATCGTTCTCTGAGTTGAACTCCGCTTCACTACGGAGCGAAACTCGAGGACCTCAAGGAGAGAGGCACAACTGGATTACATTCCGGCCTTTCTCTTCCTTACTCACGACTTCAATAAACATGCCACAAAACTTTCAAAGTAGAAAAAGATGGGGCACCGGCGAACATGTACGAGAAAAGGCAAACAGGCTTCAGTGGGGGCAGTCTATGGCTGGGTTTCAGGCCTTGACCCGGGGGGAAAGTTTAAGGTGAAAGACAGGCCCTCAGGGAAATATTTTCCTCTCGGATCGAGCGATCTGAGTGCTTATCACTGTGGGGCAGGGCACCATACCCCTGCGCAACGGATCAGGGCCAGGGGTGACGGACAAGACCCATAAACCGCCTCCATGGAAGCAATAAATGACACATGCGGATTGGTGGATAGGAAAGTACCTACGGGCGGGCGGAATTGGGCCCCCGATAGAATGTGACGTCTTCAGGAGTTTCGTTGCCGGCTTCATCTACCGGAATTGCCTTAAAGAGTTTAGGCTGTTCCGAGAGGAGCTTTATGCCGTCGGGCAACCTGATCGTTGGCGAATAGTAGGTCTCACCAATAGGAGGGTCGTTGATTTCAATATAGACCTTCAATTCTTCCTTCTTTAGTTCTTGCATGAGGGATACCGGACCGATAAGGACAAGTTCGATAGACTTCGGCTGCAGGACAAACTTCTCCTTCAGCCTCCCCTTCAGGCCGACAGGGATCTCACCCACTTCAATCTCTACATACTTCTCAACCTTCCCCGTCAACGTAACTTCTTGGGTTCCGGAGGTTACTGTATTCAAGCCCGATAAATCAATGGGCAGGGTCGTCGTGAAGGAATCAGTTACTCCTTCCTCCACACTCTCGATGGTCTGGACCTTGGCGATGTCCTTTAATTCGCCACGGGCCCCTGTCAATACCACGGTCTCGGGATGCACCTTGACCTCACCCACCAAGACGTGCCCCTCCGCAGGGATTACCTTGAGGCGTGAAACGACCCTTACTTCCTTGCTGATCCGCTTGTCCAGGACAACGTGGAGCGTGGCAGGTGATTTGATCCCTAAAGGGATGAGGTGGAGGCCGGTCGGCATGGACAGAGAGGAGACGTCCAGGTTTAGATTGAGCACACCGGCTTCACCATCCTCTATCTCTTTGACGCATACTGGGTGCTTCCACCAGAGTTTCAACAACTCTTTCCCTGTTCCTGCAAAGATGACATTCACGATGGACGGCGGCTTGTTTACAATGATCAGCGAGGTATCGGAGAGGGAAAGTTCGAGGGGGATGGAATAATCCATCTGATGTGACTGGTCGGTAACCGCGTGAAGCCACAAGAAGAGCCCAAGGAGAAGAGATATTATCTTTAAAACGATATTCCTGGAGAACCAACCCTTGATCGGGGTCAGCAGGGGGACCTGGCGGCCCATCCGCTCTCTCTTGTTCTTCATGATCGCTGCGCCGTTGCCATGTAACGGATATGGTTATTTAATAAAAAGGGAGGATAGCGGTCCTCCCTTGTCTTCAGTGCCTCTCTCTACCGGGGCGCCCCCTTCACTCTTACAATTGACTCCGCTGTGATAATAAGCGCCGAAACGACCCCTGTCAAGCGCCGTAAAAGCAGCGAACCATGTCTTGCTCGTTACCTCCCCTGCAGCCAGTGTGCGTAATTTCACGTCACTCAGGCGAGTCAGAAGACTGAGACACTAGTTTCCTCCGCAACACCTTTCCAAGCAAAGACCTCGGGAGTGAGTTGCGGAACTCCACGTACTCGGGGACCTTGTAGGCAACGAGGCGCTCGCGACAATATGCGCGCAACTCGCCGGCCGTGAGCCCTTCCCCGTCCCGCACCACGACCCACGCCTTCACAGTCTCACCCAGGCAGTCATTCGGCACTCCTGCCACGCCCACTTCAGCAACTGCAGGGTGGGATCCTATGACTTCTTCCACCTCCCGCGGCCATACCTGGAAACCGCTGTGCTTTATGACGTCCTTTTCCCTGTCCACGACATATAAATAACCGTCCCCGTCCAGGAAGCCCAGGTCGCCTGTATACAGCCATCCGTCCCGCAGGGCCCGCGCCGTCTCTTCTGGATGCCTCCAGTAGCCCGCCATCAACTGGGGCGCCCGCAGCAGGATCTTACCCACCTTTCCCGCGGGAAGGATGCGCCGGCCGGTGTCCGAATCTACAATGCGGACCTCCACGTCCGGTAGCGGCAAACCTACCGCGCCGGGCCTATAAGCGCCATGGACTGGGCCAAAGACACCGGCCATCATCGACTCGGTCAGCGCGTATCCTTCGATGAGACGCAGCCCCGTTACCCTTTCAAAGTTCTGTTTAGTCTCGGCAAGTAGCGGCTCTGCTCCCGCGATACACAACTTGATGGATCCGAGGTCCGCCTTCCCATCCCGGACATCGGGACGCTCGAGCAACTTGTTGAACAGCCTTGGAACGCCGGGCAACAACACCGCACGAACACGCCTGATGGTGGCGAGAGTGTCATCTATGTCACGAGGGTCCGGTACCATGGCCAATGGGTGATGACCCGCCATGGCTGTCGTCAATACGGCTGCAAAACCTGCAATGTGGCACAAGGGCATATTGCATACGATGGAGTCTTCCCAGTCCGTGAGCACCTTGCCGAGCCACGCCTTGAACTGCATCCCAGATATCAACAGGTCGTGGTGCGTGCCCAGGGCGGCCTTGGGCTCCCCGGTGGTGCCCCCGGTGTAAATGAGCACGGCGGGGTCTTCCGGTCTCGCTTGCACGTCAGGCCGTGGAACGCCCGCATAACGGCGCAGCAGGTCAATCAGCCTCATGTCACCAGGTTCAATGCTCACGCGGTGGCCCTCCCCCCTCTCCCTGAACATGGTGAACAGGAAGCGCGCAGGGAGAGGCAGGTATTCCTTGATGTTGGTGGCGATGATCCGATGCAGGGCCGTGGCCGGTTGCACTATCTTTATTTTTCTGTAATACGAGGTGAGCACCACGGCCGTCTCCGCCCCGCACTCGGCAAGGGCACGCTCCAGTTCCCGCCTGGTATACATGGGATTGAGAGGCACTACCACCGCACCGGCCTTCCACGCTCCAAACTGGGTAATTATGAATTGTGGTAAGTTGGGTAACAACAGTGCAACACGGCCTCCTTTTTTCACCCCCTGTGCCTCCAGGGCAGAGGCAAAGGCGTCGCTCAAACGCTCCAGTCGGGAATAAGACAGGCACGCCCCCTTGAAGAACAAGGCGGGATGCCCAGGTCGCCGCCTTGCGGCTTCGCTCACCAATTCCAACAGCGTGATCCGGGGATACGGCTGCAACGTGGGCGGGACACCCTCATCGTAATGCCCGAGCCATGGTTTTAATTCCACTGTATACCGTGTTCTCCCGTCGAGGTGAAAGGCCTTCGCAAACTGCAGTGCTTCACTGGCATTCGGGTCGTTCTTCGAGAGATATGGGGCGGCGCGCCCATTCACTTCACCAGTGTCCCTGCGAGTTTCTCGGATGGTATCAAAAGATAAAAGGTATGACTCGCTTCGTACGAGAAGAATATAAGGGATATTCCGGGTAATACCTCAATAAAAAACGCTCCTCCGCCGCGATTCGAACCGCTATTGCAGCCATGGCGGCAATGACCAGCAGGACGTTCATCATCGAGACATGTGACGCCAACCCAGCCAAGACAAAGTAGAGGACGGCGGCATAGATGGGATGGCGCAGGAACCGGTAAGGACCAGTCGTCACCAGTTTGCCGCCGGTTGGATTTGCGGCGGCATGAAAACTCCTCATCCCCAAGTTAAGCCGCGCCCAGATTATCAGCAAGAGCGAGAGTACCTGAATCGAGATCGTGAGCGGGCCGTTGCCGAAAAGGGATTGACGAAACAAGAGTCCAAGTACGGCGAGTACGAGGACGACAAACCCGATTAACGATATCCTCTTCCAATCCACCACGTATGGCAGCCTCTAACATGATGGTAAGCAATAGAAATCGCGGGCCACGGCAATATGGCGGTCCCGAGTCGGGGCCTCCTTCTCCATCTCCCGTCCCACGACCCTGCGAGGCGAAGCCATTACAAAGGCCGTCAACAGGGTGAAAACACACACTTGAAGTCTATAAGAGGCCACCCTCATGCCACGTTTCCCACCTCGGATGACTTTCCTTCCATCCAACCCCATGCAACACCGCGACACGGCCAGGCCGCTGTTGATGGAGCGTCGCGGGATCAAGGCCTGGGATATGGTCTTGTCAAGTTGCCGGCTTTTCGATTATGAAGACGAAAAATGGCCATAACGGTACACCGATGCGCCTTGATAAGATTAGCCGTCCTCCTGCGCTCCGCAGCGTGGGGAGGACGCTGACGGACCTGCATCCCATCGAGAGCCGGGGGAATCGCCACGCAATCCCCTCTACCCGGTCGCTCAGCCACTTTACAACCGGATTTACAGGTTCTGTCGAGTGGGCAACACCAACCCTTCCCCCCGGCTTGATCACCCGATAGAGTTCAAGGGCACCCTTTGCGGGGTCATACATCGGGCACAAGCTGTAGGTCGAAAGGACGACATCAAAGATGTCGTCATCGAACGGCAGATGAGCCATATCTCCCGTCTGAAATGAAACTCTGCCCTCCACTCCCTCTTGAACGGCCTTTTCCCGGGCGACAGCGAGCATTGCCTCGCTGAGATCAAACATCGTTACCCTTCCACCGGGCCCCACCCTCCTCGCGGCCATGATGCCCGTCGTGCCGGTACCCGACCCACAATCCAGCACTTTGTCGCCATCTTCCACTGAATTCTCTATCAGGATCCTCCTGCCCTGCTGGTCTGTCCTCGCGGTGAGGAGCGAGTGCCGGGTATCATATCGTCTTGCTATCCCATCATAGATTGTCTTCAACCTGTCCATGCTCAGTGCTTCCCGCATTAGATTGCTCCTTTATGTGGCATGACCAGCTAGTGTCTCGCTGCCAAAGTCCGCATTAGGTTTTCTCTCACGGGCGAGACACTTCCAGAGGGGCGTCACGCCCCTCTGGCGGTCGGGAAGTTGCACAGGAACTCCACTTCCTGTCACCACTTAGGGGCCCTTCCGCGGCCCCCTAAATCCCCAGAGGAGTGCTCAGTCCACCATGTCGCCCCAAGTAACGGGAACTAAAGCGGTTGAGCACCAGATCCAGCCGCGTCATCCTCGTAATAACCTGCACCGGGAAAACAGCCAGGGCCGGGGGATTGCACCCCTCTTCAATACTGATTTCACCGCGCTCAGCACATGTGAGCACGGCTAAAGGCGTTCGGCGACAGGTCCCGCTCAGTTCACCGCGGAACACCTGCAAAATAACTTCCGGGATACGACACCGGAAGTCGCAGGAAATACGGACGGCGCGAGATGAAAACATCTCAATGCCCGCAACCCCTCACCGTATACCTGGACAGGAGAGACTTCCTGAGCCGTTCCTCGTCGACCTTATATTTAAATGCCTTCTTCCCGCAAATCCTGACCACCGGGATCTCAGTTCCATAATGCCTTTCGAGTTCTTCGTCATCGGAAATATCCACTTCCCTATAGTCAAAGGGTATCTCCTCCCTCACCCTCATGATTACCCTCCTTGCCCTGGCGCACAGGGAGCAACCGGGGCGGGTCAAGAGTTCCACGTCCAGGGCCAAGGGTCTCCCCTTATTGCGGGCGATGATCCCCACGGCCTTCTTCAACCGTTTATACCACATCTTTGTGCCTCTGCATTGTTCCATACCGGTGACTGATAGCAAACGGCAATCACCGCGGACGCGAATCGGTCCCTTAGGGGAGAGGCCGTCGGTTCCACAATCAGGATAGGGACTCCTCGGGCAATGGTACGACTTTAATTTCCAGGGGCGGTATGGAGAACCGTCACTCCGGATCAAGGCAATACTCCGGCCGCTGCCCTGTCATGATACTTCCCTGACAAATATCTCCCGTCCAACCTCCCGGTCCAGGGCTATCGTCGTTTCATCCACCTCTACGACATAACTCGGGTATCGTTGCTTCAGCCTCACAGTCCCTCCCGGCGCCAGGCCGAGAGTTCCAAGGCGCTGTAACCTCCTCTGGAAACTCGGCGTCAAGAAGACGATCCGGGCCTTTCTTCCGACATCAAGGCTGGTAAGAGGCTTTACCAACGGTTCGATGTGTGTACCGAAGATCCTGCAGCACTCTCCCCTGGGAATCGCTTTCCCATGGGGACAGGTCGGCGGATGACCCAGGAAGGTACAGACCCTGTCGGTCACCTCCGGGCTCAATATATGCTCGAACTTACAGGCGCTTCCCTCCGCCTCGACATCCCCGACCTGGAAGACTTCCATAAGGAGCCTCTCCGCGAGACGGTGGTTCCTCACTATCTTCTTGGCAATCTCACGGCCCTTTTCTTCCATGTATACCCTGTCCTCCCGAACGGCGACCAGTCCCTCTCTCTCCATTGATCGCAGGTCACCCATCAGGCCGGGCCCCCGAGAATGCCCTTCAGATCCGCCGGGAATACCACCCTGTCTCCTCCCTCTCAGGCGCCTTCTCGGGGCGATCGTGGAGACAGGTATTCCGCCTCCCCCATTTTCCTCCTCCTGGACCCACAACCCTTCCAGCAGTTCTTCAATCAGCTCATCCATTCGATTCGTCCTCTCTACGCACCATCAAGCGGCACCCCGCCCGCCCTTCCTGACAAGTCTCCATAGAGCGCCCAGGAAGTCGAGGATATCAGAGCGTCCTATGACCTGGTAACCGCAAC
The DNA here is from genome assembly GCA_964573995.1 of uncultured Gemmatimonadota bacterium. GTDB lineage: Bacteria > Gemmatimonadota > CAZMKB01 > CAZMKB01 > CAZNLH01 > CAZNLH01. The sequence continues at coordinate 6,370 of CAZNLH010000026.1, read as the reverse complement.
GTGGACAGCATACGAGATGGCCCTTTCCCGCCATGGGGCAACTCGAACAGCCTGCGCAGCCTGCGTCCTCCCTGTTGAATTCGAGGCCGCAAAGTGGACACTTCAGGGCGTCCATCCCGTACTCCTCAACGCAAAGTTCAAAACCCCCCCGACAAGAAACGCGAAGGGGAAGATAAAGGCCATCATGGCAAGGGCCATGGACAGGCCCCTCTCCTTGATTATGATAAAGAAATTCGCTATGCAAGGCACGAAGAGGGTGATGGTGACCAGGCTCACGACAACCTGTACACCATCGAGCCTCCCTTCGCGCGCAAGCATGAAAAGACCCGCTGCGCCGTAATCTCTCCTGAGAAAACCAACAAGAAAGGCCTGGGTCGTCTCTGCAGGAAGGCCGAGAAAGCCCTCTACGAGGGGTCTTGAGACCCTTTCCAGCCCCGACAGAAGTCCGGTCAGATCTCCCAAGAAGAGGACGATCGTCCCGAGGATGAACAGGGGGACGACCTCTTTCAGGTACCACTCGATCCGAGCAATAGTCTTGGTCGCGATGTTTCTCAACTGGGGGAACCGTATCGGCGGAATTTCCATTATAAAGTCGTCCCTCTCGCCCGGGATGATCTTCGACGCCAGGAAACCGACAACCAGCATGACAACGACAACTACGCCCACCCACAACACAGTCGCTCCCAGGGACAGGCTGCCGAGCATGCCGAGTATGACGCCGAGTTGCGCCGAGCATGGGACCCCGAGGGCCAGTAGTAGGGTGGTGAGCGTCCTCTCTTTGGGGGTCCCGAGGATACGCGTTGTGAGCGTGGCCATAGTGTCACATCCCAGGCCGAGTATCATCGGGAGCACCGCCTTGCCGTTCAAACCGATCGTGCGGAAGAGCCGATCCACCATGATCGCGAGGCGCGGCAGATATCCGGAGTCTTCCAGGATACCGAAGGTGATGAAGAAGGTACCCACGACGGGGAGGACGATAGCGACCGAATACGTGATCGCCATGGTAATCACCCCGTAAGGCCCGACCAGGAAGTCCCTGAGCAACTGGAAGGGAAGGATCGCATCTACCACGCGGACGGCAAATGGATTGATATGAGCGCTGAAGAGGGTCCCCTCCAGGAAATCCACCATCACCCCGGCCCCCAGGACACCCACGAACTCATACATCACGTAGAGGATGGCAAGGAGGAAGGGAATTCCCCAGACCGGGTGCATGGTCCACTCCCCGATCCCCCTGGATATGGATGTCTTCTTGACTTCGCCCTTGACCAAGACACGATCGAGGATATCATCGATAAACTTCCCGCGCTGCTGATGGATGATCGAACCGAGGGGCTGCGCATAACGCGTGGCGGTATTCCTGCATATGTTCTCAATCTCCTCGATATCGGCATGATCGACCCTTCGACGCAGAAAAGGGATGATGCTCCGATCCCCCGATAAGAGCATAAGTGCCAGCGATCTCTTGGAAATCGGACTCCGAGGTAGAAACCGCTCAAGGCTATCGATGGCCTCTTCTATATCCACCGAATACCTGGTACCATTGGCGGGCGGCCTCCTGCGCGAGAGCCTCCTGGTCAAATTTTCAATCCCCTCCCGCCGTGTGGCCACCGTTGGAATTACGTTGATGCCCAGGAGTTCCGAGAGCCTGCTCATGTCTACTTTTATCCCGCGGCTTCCAGCTTCGTCCACCATGTTCAGGTCGAGTAGAAAAGGAATTCCCATTTCCTTCAACTGCAAAGATATCGTAAGCGCACGCCTGAGATTCTTGGCATCCGCCACCTGGATGACCACATCGGCTCCGCCTTTAAGGAGGATATTCCGGGTGACCTTCTCATCCTCAGACGTCGGGATGAGGCTGTTGACACCCGGCGTGTCATAAATGACGTACCTCCGCCCCCCGATAATCGCCCTTCCGACACTCATCTCCACAGTCGTACCCGGATAATTCGATACTGTAACGTACCTGCCTGTCAGGATATTGAAGACAACGCTCTTGCCAACGTTCGGATTTCCGACCAGAATCAGTCGCTTCTCTTGCCCGTGCTCGCTGCTTCTTGTCATGCGTTGCTCTTCAATCGCGGCATTATCCCCTTATCCTCAACTCTTTCCCCTATTCCGTTTCTTCTTCCGGCACACTCTCTGCACAGGCCATAGATCTCGAGTTTGTGGCTCCTTGCCCTGAAGTGATGTTGTTCGATCACCTCCTTCTGGAGCCTCTCGATGTCAGGGACCTCGAACTCCATCACTCGGCCACAAGACTCGCAGATCAAGTGATCATGGTGGCGATCATCAACAATCTTCTCATATACCTTGAATCCCTCGCCGAAGTCGAGTTCACGGAGCAGCCTGCTTGAAACAAGCAACCCGAGGGTCCGATATATCGTCGCCAGGCCTACCTTGACCCCACTGCCCCTCAGGGTGTTGGCAAGGTCTTCAGCGGAAAAATGACCTTTGATGGTGAAGGCCGCCTGGACGATCACTTCCCGCTGGTTAGTCAACGGGAGCCTCTCGCCCTGGAGGTATTCCTTGAATTGCACGATATAATCCATAGCAAGACCATTGAGAATGAGAATGATTATCAGGATAAGTTACCTGTCGAGTTATCATTTGTCAAGCGATATGGCGCCAGGACATTCCCCACTTTCTCGCCTTGAGATGTGCAAGTTCCGGGCAGAATTGACATCGATGACTCGTTACCGTAGTTTAAGGTGCTCAACAAACATCACTTGATCTAATCCCGAATCTGGACAACGAGGGGAGAATGATTTAAAGATAACACCCGGGAGGAGGGTATGTTATGCGCGCCATTACAATACACCGCCACGGCGGACCGGAAGAGATAATGCTCGACGAAGTACCGAGGCCCGTGCCCGGCCGGGGAGAAGTCGTCGTCAAACTCGCCTCGGCGGCACTCAACCACCTCGATATCTGGGTAAGAAGTGGCATCCACGGCCTGAGGCTTGACTTTCCGCACGTGATGGGCTCCGACGGTTCGGGGACCATAGATGAGATCGGAGAGGGCGTGGAAGGCGCCTTTGCAGGACAAGGGGTCCTCATCGACCCGGGGATCAGTTGCGGCCGGTGCGAGTTCTGCACGAAGGGCGAACATAGTGAGTGCCTAAGTTTCCACCTCCTCGGTGAGCACATCAACGGCACATTCGCTGAGTACGTGAAGGTCCCCGCCGAGAACATCCACCCGATTCCCGAGCACCTCTCTTTCGATGAGGCGGCCGCCCTCCCACTCGTCTTCCTGACGGCCTGGCGGATGCTGATCACAAGGGGAAAGATGAAGGCAGGCGAGGACCTGCTCATCATCGGCATCGGAGGTGGCGTGGCGGGTGCCGCCCTTCTGATAGGGTTGGCACTCGGCGCGCGGGTGATCGTCACATCAGGAGATTCGAAGAAACTGGAGCGGGCTGTCGGCCTTGGCGCGGCACGGGGGATCGACCACAACAGGCAGGATATCTCAAAGGAGGTGAGGAGGCTCACCGATAACCGGGGCGTCGATCTCTGCTTCGACTCCGTGGGGCAGGCTACCTGGACCGAGAGCCTAAAGTGTCTGGCCAGGGGAGGCAGGATGGTGACGTGCGGCGCCACGAGCGGGCCGGTAGTGGAGACCGATATCCGCCGCATCTTCTGGAATCAGTTGACCATCATCGGCTCCACCATGGGGAACCGGAACGACATGCGGGAGATGCTCCGCTTCGTGGAGCGAACCAGCCTCAGGCCCATCATCGACTCGGTCACCCCCATGAAAGATGCGAGAGCGGCCCACGAGAAGATGCTCCGGGGCGTACAATTCGGGAAACTCGTGCTGAAGATCAGCGAGCAGGACTTGCAACTTTCGAATAGATAGTCTCGATAAAGAGAGCGCCTTTCACGGATGACAGCCATGACCATCTCGACCTGTCTATGGCTGGCTAATAAAGGGGCGGCTGTCTCGGAAGGAATTATAGCCGGCCGGAGCAGCGGATTCGAGAGATCACCGTGATGGAGAAGGTCACTGTAAAAATGCGCCGGGAATTATTCACTTGAGGAGTTTCTGTATCTTTGCTTCCAGGGTGTCGTTACCCTGGAAGCCTTCCATTGATTCGCGTACTTTCCCCTTCCGATCGAATATAAAGGTCGTCGGCACGCCCCAGATACCGCCAAAGAGGTGGGCCGTGTCGACAGAACCGATCAACAGGGGAAACTTAATCGGGAAACGGTGGGCGAACGCCTTGACATACTTGCCCCCCTTTCCCGCGTCGAGGGCGATACCTATTACTGCCAGGCCCTGGTCCTGGTACTTATCGTAGAGGGTGTCGAGCGCGCGTATCTCCGCCACGCTCGCCTTGGCCGAAACCTTCCAGAAGACAACGATCACCACCTTTCCCCACAGTTCCGAAGACTTGTATTCCCTGGAACGGTAATCCCTCAAGGTAAAGCGGGGCAGTGAAGATCCAACCGGCAGGCCATGATGCCTGCCACTACAAGAAAGACAAACACCAGCCATCATTGCGAGGGCCACGAAGGCTCCAACCAGGGTAGGCCTCCCGCCTTCCATCTGCCTCATCAACATATAGACAGGCCCCTCATCCTATCTCAACCGACCAATCCCCTGTTTCACGTTCGCCGACCAGCGCCACATCAATGGACCAGTGCCTTTTTGCCGTTGTAATCGAAGTTTTCATCCCGCTCCGGTGTATGACACCTCAGACAAACAGCGGCTTCCATCTTCCGCAGGGGTGTCTTACCCTTATCCGCCACGTGCTTGGAAGCAGAGCCATGGCATGCCTCGCACTGGACATTGATGAAAGTTGGTGTCTCGTTCGCGGTGAGGAATCCACCCTTCCCGTAACCCGTAGTGTGGCATCCCACGCATTCAGGATTGTACTCCTCGCCCTTCTCCCTCAGTGTAAAGAACGCCTTGGCGTGAGGAGTTCCATTCCACGCCTTATAGATATCGGTATGGCACGATCTGCACCATACTGCACCCATGTAATTGGAAGGCTGGGTGCCTGTTGTCTCCTTACGGCCCTTGGCCTCTTTCTTCACCAAGTCCTTCACCTGTTCCTGATAGGAGGAGTACAACTTCTGCATCTTCTCGTCATCAGCGACCTTGGAATCCAGCGGTATCAACTTCCCGGAGAAATCGGTTATCTTCTTCTCTTCCCTGTCATACGTGAGATCCACCCTCCCTACGTACTTCCCCTGACTCCCCGCCTCGGCCATAATCGCGTTTCCTATCGACTGCGGTGTCTTTACCCTACGCCCGCCATGACCGACCAGCACTACATCGATCCCGTCGATGTCTTTGTCTTCGGCAAGCGCAACTGACTGCCTGTAGCCGATGTGACTCAGGAGTATGACGATATCGACCTTTTTTCTGAGGTCAGGAAGTACTTCCTTTACTGCCTCGAACGGATCCTCGATCGTCCACGCCTCCTGCCCCGCACGGGTCTGATCAAGTGTAAGGCCGAGGATACCTATCTTGAGGCCTCCCCTCTTGATGATGATTTTCCTTTTACCGACATCTCTTCCATTATACTCAACATTTGTATCGACAAGTGGTACGCCCCCTTTTTTTATCTGCTTGAAGACAAAGTCGTCACCAAGCGCTATCTCCCGCTCGCCGAGAACGAGCGCGTCATAATCCATTTTCTTCATGGCTTCAAGGGCCACCTTGGACTTGATGGTACCCTGTGTATCCGGCCTTCCAGCGAAATCTCCCAACCCGAGCAGGATTACCTCCCTACCCTCTTTCTTTGCTTCCTTTATTACCGTCGCCCGCCGGGCGATTCCACCCATAGGGTGCTTCTTTCACCCGCATGGCTCCAGGTAGCCGTATTCATCGCCGGTGTATAGAATGGTCAGATTGACGAGTTTGTTCCGCTTCGGATGAGCAAACAGGTGCGGTTGAAAGAACATACTCATTGAAAATCCGATGATCCCCGCTCTCCACAGAAGCCTGTTCCGTATTCTCATCGTCGCACTCCAATCCTGTTTGAATCCAAAATTTCACTCCCCTCTCATCTCGCGGCGGTTCATATCTCCTTCCACCAGAAGCACAAGCCCCCCATCGAGCAATCTCTCGACGAACCCATGGAAACCGCTCAATTCCGGTACCAGATAAGACCCATGCAAGAAGGGAATGTTCCTCCACCGATACCTTCCAATGCTCTTACGGGCTGCAAGGTCATAATATGATATCTAAAGCCCGAAAGGGCAAGATTGCTGATGTCAGGAGTTTATACATCTTTCTATCGATAAGAGGCGCCCCCTTGTTCCAAGGTCTTGTCCCGGAAATCTCTCGTCCCTTCGCGAGGCTGGCGCCGATGGGGGGGCCCCACCGTGCGCAGCACCTTTGAGCACAGTGGGGGTATTC